>JAUNGI010000032.1 GCA_030524525.1 Lachnospiraceae bacterium | reverse complement strand
GTCTCGCACTTTTTTTCTTGTTCGGGTGTAACACATGTATTGTAAGCCTACAACCTGTTTTTTCCGCGTTCGTCAATTCCGTTTGAATTCCCGGTATGAATATGCTATAGTAAAGTGTAATTGAATTCGCTTTGAAATGTGAGGAAAAAGAACCAATGAAAATATCGGAAGTTATCGCGCCGGGCAGGACCGCGTTCACCTTTGAAATCTTTCCGCCGAAAAGAAACGGTTCCATCGAAACGATCTATCAGACGCTGGAAGGACTTGGGGATCTGCACCCGGATTTTATCAGCGTTACCTACGGAGCGGGCGGCAACGCCGCAGATACGAAAACCTGTGATATTGCGCAGATCATCCGGGAAAAATATCACACGGAATCCGCCGTCCACCTGACGTGTCTTTACAACAGCAGGGAGGATATCGACCGCATTGTGGAGCAGCTTCAGGAGCGGGGGATTCGAAACATTTTGGCGCTTCGGGGGGACCGCAATCCGGACGTTGCGCCCAAGGAGGATTTTCGTTATGCGTCCGAGCTGGTGGCATATCTGAGAACCAAGGGCGATTTTTATATTATGGGCGGCTGCTACCCGGAGGGACATCCGCAGTGCTCGTCGCTGGATGCGGATATCGAGCATCTCAAGCGAAAGGTGGATGCGGGGACGGATCGCCTGCTGTCCCAGCTCTTTTTTGACAACGACGATTTCATGCGCTTTCTGGAAAAGGCGCGCCGCGCCGGAATTCACGTTCCGATCGAGGCGGGCATCATGCCGGTGGTAAACAAGGCGCAGATCGAGCGGATGGTCACGCTGTGCGGCGCGAGTCTGCCGCATAAATTCGCGCGGATGATGGCGCGCTACGAGGAGCATCCGGACGCGCTGCGCGACGCGGGCATCGCCTACGCCGTCGATCAGATCGTGGATCTGGTGGCGCAGGGCGTGGACGGCATCCATTTGTATACGATGAATAACCCTTACGTTGCCCGGAAGATTACCGAGGCGGTGCAGGGGATCGTTCGCCCGGTATAAGCAAAACGGGGCGGGGCGGCGGGCTCCGCCGAGAGAGGTAATTATGGTACGGTTAAAGCCCATTCGTATGGAAGAGGCCGCCCGGTATCTGGGCTATGGAAACAAGCAGCCGGACGAGGTCATTCTTTCCTTGATGCGGGAATGCGAGGCGCCGCTTTTGGAGGCGTGTCAGCCCGCCTACAGCTATGCGGTTTTTGATGTGGAAGCGGCGAGTGCGGAGCTGATTTTGCTGCGGGACTGCGCGCTCCGGCTGACCGGAAAGGATATTGTCAGGCATTTGGAGGGCTGTCAGAAGGCGGTCGTGCTGGCGGCGACCCTCGGCGCGGGGGTGGATCGGCTGCTGCGGCAGCTTCAGATCTCCAGCATGCCCAAGGCGCTGCTGACCGACGCAATGGCAGGGGCGGCGATCGAGCAGATCTGCGACGACATTCAGGAGGAAATCCGGACCCAGATGCCGGCATACCGGCAGACGTGGCGTTTCTCGCCGGGCTACGGCGATCTGCCGCTTTCGCTGCAGGAGACGCTGCTTTCGGTCGTGGAGGCGGGAAAGCGCATCGGGGTGGTAACGACGCAGAGCCTGATGCTCTCGCCGGTAAAATCGGTAACGGCGATCATCGGTCTGCAAAGCTACGAGCAGATCAGCGGGGCGCTTCACCTGACCGTGCCGGAGGAAGCGGGCGCGGCGGGCTGCGGAACGCCGGAGGGGTGCAGCCGCTGCCGGTTCGGCGGAAGCTGCGGGCTTTCCGCCGCGGAAAAAAAGGAGTAAGGGACATTTTCGATGATTACGATTCTTGACGGTGCCATGGGCACGGAACTGCAAAAAATGGGCTTGGAGCTTGGCGGCGTACCGGAGGTGCTGAACCTGACGGAGCCGGAGAAGATCACCGCCATCCATCGCCGCTACATCGAGGCGGGGGCGCAGCTCGTCTATACGAACAGCTTTGGCGCAAACCGCTACAAGATGCGAAAGACCGGGCATTCGGTGAAGGAGCTGATCGAAGCGGCGGTCGCCAACGCGCGGGAAGCCGTCCGGCAGACCGGCGGGAGCGCCCGGGTGGCGCTGGATCTGGGCCCCATCGGCGCGCTGATCGAGCCGCTGGGCGACCTGACCTTTGAGGAGGCGTACGATATTTTTGCCGAGCAGATCCGGGCGGGACGGGACGCGGACGTGATCGTGCTGGAAACGATGACCGACCTTTACGAGACAAAGGCGGCGGTTCTGGCGGCGAAGGAGCATTCGGATAAGCCGGTTTACGTTACGATGACCTTTGAAGCCAACCACCGGACGTTTACCGGGACGTCGATCGCCTCGATGGCGCTGACGCTGGAGGGGCTGGGAGTGGACGCCGTGGGCTTTAACTGCTCGCTGGGGCCGAAGGAGCTTGCCCCGATGGTGAAGGAGCTTTACACGCTGACCAAGCTTCCGATCGTCTTAAAGCCGAACGCGGGGCTGCCCGACCCGGTCACGAACCAATACAATGTGGACGCGGAGGAATTTGCCGAAACCGTCGCCGGACTGCTGCCGTACGGGCTTGCCTATGTGGGCGGCTGCTGCGGCACCGCGCCGGAATATATTCGGGCGCTTTCGCAGGCGGTGGATCGCTTTGCGCGGGAGGGAGCGGCGTTTTCCGAGACGGAGGCGGCGGAACACGCGGCGCTTACGAAAAGACGGAACGACCGTCCGCTGGGCGTCTGCTCGGCGCAGAAGGCGGTCTTTCTCGACGAGCCCCGCGTGATCGGCGAGCGCATCAATCCAACCGGAAAGAAGCGCTTCCAGCAGGCGCTCCGCGAGCAGGATATGGATTATATTCTCAATCAGGCGATCTCGCAGGTGGAAGCGGGAGCGGACGTTTTGGACGTAAACGTGGGACTGCCGGGCGTGGACGAAAAGACGATGATGTGCCGGGTGATCAAGGCGCTGCAGGCGGTCGTCGACGTGCCTCTGCAAATTGATTCCAACGATCCGGAGGTGCTTGCCGCCGCGCTTCGGGTCTATAACGGCAAGCCGATCGTCAACAGCGTGAACGGGGAAGAAAAGAGCCGGAGGAACATTCTGCCGCTTGTAAAGCGCTACGGCGCGGCGGTGGTGGGGCTGACGCTGGACGAAAACGGGATCGCAAGCAAGGCGGAAGAGCGCTTCGCGGTGGCGCAGAAGATCGTGGACAGCGCCGAGGCGTGCGGGATCGACCGAAAAAATCTGCTGATCGACTGCCTGACGCTGACGGCTTCGGCGGAGCAGGCGGCGGTCGCCGAAACGCTTGCCGCCGTACGGCTCGTGCGCGACCGGCTGGGACTGCCGGGCGTACTCGGCGTTTCCAATATCAGCTTTGGGCTGCCGTACCGGGAGCTGGTCAATACGACCTTTTTGACCATGGCGCTGCAAAACGGGCTGATGATGCCCATTCTGAACCCCAACTCCGAAGCGATGATGGGAGTCATGCGGGCGTATAAGCTCCTGATGAACTACGACAAAAACGCCGTGGCGTTTACCGAAGCATATCGGGACTATGTTCCGGCGGCAAAGGCGGCGCCGGGCGGGAGCGCGGCAGTCGCGCCGTCCTCCAAGGACGACCCGGTGGAGCAGCAGATCCGGCAGGAGCTTTCGGAGGACGCGGCGCGGCTGTATCTGGCGGTGGTCCGGGGTCTGGCGTCCGAGGGCGAGCTGCTGACAAGGCAGCTTTTGGCTGAGCTGGATGCGATGGAGCTTGTGAACCGTGTGCTGATCCCGGCGCTGGATACGGTCGGGGCGGGATTTGAAACGGGCAGAATTTATCTGCCCCAGCTCATTCTGTCCGCCTCGGTGGTGCAGGGAGCCTTTGCGCTCATCAAGGAGCATCTGGCGGGAAGCGGCGGAGCCGCCGTCAGCAAAGGGGAGATCGTGCTTGCCACGGTCAAGGGCGACATTCACGACATCGGAAAAAATATCGTCAAGGTACTTTTGGAAAATTACGGCTTTACGGTGATCGACCTTGGGCGCGACGTGGAGATCGACGCGGTGGTTGAGGCGGCAAGAGAGCATAAGGTCAGGCTGGTGGGGCTGAGCGCGCTGATGACGACGACGCTCGGCAGCATGGAGCAGACGATCGCGGCGCTTCGCGAGGCGGGGCTTCCCTGTCAGGTCGTGGTGGGCGGCGCGGTGCTGACGCCGGAATACGCGCGGCAGATCGGCGCCGATTATTACGCCCGCGACGCAAAGGAGACGGTCGATATCGCAAGAAAGGTATTCGGCGTGGAAACATGAAACTGATTTTTGGATTGGGCAATCCGGGCGGCAAATATGCGGCGACCCGGCACAATATCGGATTTGATACGGTGACGGCGCTGGCGGACAAATACCGCATTGCGCTGCGGGAAAAGGAGCATAAGGGGCTCTGCGGAAAGGGGCAGATCGGCGGCGAGCGGGTCATCCTGATCCAGCCCCAGACGTTTATGAACCTGAGCGGCGAGTGCGTTCGGGAGTTTACGGGCTTTTATAAGGCGTCGGCGGAGGATATTATCGTGATCTACGACGATATCGATCTTGCGCCCGGAAAGCTGCGCATCCGCCAAAAGGGCAGCGCCGGAGGACACAACGGCGTCAAGAGCATTATTGCGCAGCTCGGCACGCAGGTCTTTGACCGGGTGCGCGTGGGCGTGGGTGCAAAGCCGGAGGAATGGGACTTGGCGGACTATGTGCTGAGCCGTTTTTCCAAGGAGGAGGAGCCGCTGATCCGGGACGGGATCGCGAGGGCGGTCGAGGCGGTAGAGACGATTCTCGGTCAGGGCGCGGAAGCCGCCATGAACCGATTTAATTAGGCGGGGGTGAGCTTGTGGATACGTTTGTCGCACCACTGAGGGAGTACCGGGAATATCAGGCCGTGCGGGACGACCTGCTTCTGCACCGCACGCCGGTGCAGGTTTCCGGCTGCATTGATACCCAGAAAAGTCATTGGATTCACTGTGTGGGCGGGGATTACAAGTACCGCCTCATTATTACCTACAACGAGCTGCGCGCCAAGGAGATCTGCGAGGATTATCGGCTGTTCGACCGGAAGGTGCTGTATTATCCGGCGAAGGATATCATTTTTTACAACGCCGACATTCACGGCAACGCGATCGTCAAAAGCCGGATGGAGGTGTTGAAGCGTCTGCTGGAAGGGACGCCCTGCACGGTTGTGGCGAGCATCGACAGCGGGATCGACCGGCTGCTGCCGCTGGCGAAGCTGAAAAACTACGCGCTCCGCTTAAACGCCGAGACCACCGATACGCTGGAGGAGCTGCGGGAAAAGCTGACGGTCATGGGCTATCAGTACCGCGCGCAGGTGGAAGCGCCCGGCGATTTCTCGATCCGGGGCGGGATTCTGGATGTGTTCCCGCTTTCCGAGGACGCGCCGTATCGGGTGGAATATTGGGACGACGAGATCGATTCCATCCGCAGCTTTGACGTGGACAGTCAGCGCTCCATCGAGAATACGGACGAGATCGTGATCTATCCGGCGACGGAGTTCGTGCTTTCCAAGGAGGAGCGCCGGAAGGGGCTTGCCGCCATACGGAAGGAGCGGGACGCGGTCTATGAAAAGCTTCGCGGGGAGATGAAGACCGAGGAAGCCGCCCGGGTTTCCGCAATGGTGGAGGAGCTGGCGGAAAATCTGGAATATATGCAGAGCGCGGTCAATCTGGATTCCTATATTTCTTACTTTGCCAAGGAGACGGTCAGCTTTTTTGAATATTTTCCGGAGGAGGAAACGCTGTTCGTACTCGACGAGCCGAGCCGCGTGCAGGAAAAGGGCGAGGCGACGGCGCTGGAATTTTCGGAGAGCATGATCGGGCGGCTGGAAAAGGGCTATTTGCTCCCCGGTCAGATGAACGCCGTGTGGGATTATAAAAAGAAGCTTGCGCTGCTGGCGGGGCGGACGCTGATGACCATCAGCACGCTTGCCGCCGGAGGACCGATCGCCCCAAAAAAGAAGTACGATCTGAGCGTCAAGACGGTGGCGTCCTATAACCGGAATTTCGAGGCGCTCGTAAAGGATCTGGAGCATTATAAAAAGCAGGGCTACCGCGCCGTGCTGGTCTCCGGCTCGCACACGCGGGCGGCGCGATTGGCGGAGGAGCTGCGCGAATACGAGCTGAACGCCTTTTATTCGGAGGACGAGCGGCGCGTGGCGGAGCCCCGGGAGATCATGACCGTATGCGGAAACCTGCACAAGGGCTTTGAATACCCGCTGATCAAATTCGTGGTCATTGCGGAGAGCGATATTTTCGGGGCGGAGAAGAAGCCGAGGAAGAAGCGCCCCCAGTACGACGGCAGCAAGATCCGGAGCTTTCACGAGCTGTCCTACGGGGATTTCGTCGTGCACGAAAATCACGGGCTGGGCATTTACCGGGGCATCGAGAAGATCGAAAGCAACCGGGTCATTAAGGACTATATCAAGCTCGAATATGCGAACGGAGGCGTTCTGTACGTTCTGGCGACCAATTTGGACTCGCTGCAAAAGTACGCCAATGCCGACGCGGAGAAAAAGCCGAAGCTGAACCGGCTCGGCGGGCAGGAGTGGAAGCGCACCAAGTCCCGCGTCCGCGCGTCGGTAAAGGAGATCGCCGGGGAGCTGGTGCGGCTGTACGCGCTCCGGCAGGCAAAGCAGGGGCATTCGTTCTGCAAGGACACCGTGTGGCAGAAGGAATTTGAGGAGCTGTTTCCGTACACCGAGACCGACGACCAGCTGAAGGCGATCGAGGAAACGAAGCGGGACATGGAAAGCACGAAGATCATGGACCGGTTGATCTGCGGCGACGTGGGCTACGGAAAGACGGAGATCGCCATTCGCGCGGCGTTTAAGGCGGTTTCGGACGGTATGCAGGTGGCGATCCTCGTGCCGACCACCATCCTTGCCCAGCAGCATTACAACACGTTTTCCCAGCGGCTCATGGACTTTCCGGTCAGCGTCGATATGCTTTCGCGCTTTCGGACGGCAGCCGAGCAGAGGAAAACCCTCGAACGGCTCCGGAAGGGACAGCTCGACATCGTGATCGGCACGCACCGGCTGCTCTCCAAGGATGTGGCGTATAAAAATTTGGGGCTTCTGATCGTGGATGAGGAGCAGCGCTTCGGCGTAACGCACAAGGAGAGGATCAAGCAGCTCAAGGGCGACGTGGACGTGCTGACGCTGACGGCGACGCCGATCCCCCGGACGCTGCACATGAGCCTTGTGGGCATCCGCGATATGAGCGTTCTGGACGAGGCTCCGGTGGATCGCCTGCCCATCCAGACGTTTGTCATGGAGCACAACGACGAGATCATCCGCGAGGCGATCCACCGGGAGCTGGCGAGAAACGGACAGGTCTATTATGTATTCAACCGGGTGAACGGCATCGACGAGGTGGCTTCGCGGGTCTCCGAGCTGTGCCCCGAGGCGAACGTGGCGTTTGCCCACGGGCAGATGAGCGAGCGCGAGCTGGAAAAGATCATGTTCGAGTTTATCAACGGCGACATCGACGTGCTGGTTTCGACGACGATCATCGAGACCGGAATGGATATCAGCAACGTCAACACGATGATCATCGACAACGCCGACCAGATGGGGCTTTCCCAGCTCTATCAGCTCCGGGGACGCGTCGGACGCTCGAACCGCACGGCGTACGCCTTTCTGATGTACCGGAAAAACAAGGTGCTGAAGGAGGTGGCGGAAAAGCGTCTTTCGGCGATCCGGGAGTTTACCGAGCTTGGCTCCGGCTTC
Organism: Lachnospiraceae bacterium; assembly: GCA_030524525.1. GTDB lineage: Bacteria > Bacillota > Clostridia > Lachnospirales > Lachnospiraceae > ISDg. The sequence continues at coordinate 24,833 of JAUNGI010000032.1, read as the reverse complement.
AAGATCAGTATGCGCGACTTGGAGATCCGCGGAGCCGGAAACCTGCTGGGCGCGGAGCAGAGCGGACATATGGAGGCGGTGGGCTACGACCTGTACTGCAAGATGCTGAGCGAGGCGGTCCGCACGCTCAAGGGGGAGATCCCCGAAGAGGAAAGCTTTGAAACGAGCGTCGAGATGGACGTGGACGCGTATATCCCTTCGACCTACATCAAAAACGAGATGCAGAAGCTCGATATGTATAAGCGGATCGCCGGGATCGAAACGCAGGAGGAGCTTGAGGAGATGCAGGACGAGATGGTGGACCGCTTCGGCGACCTGCCCACCTGCGTGAACCTGCTTCTGAACATCGCGCTCGTAAAAGCGCAGGCGCATAAGGCGTATGTCGAGAAGCTGATCTGCAAAAACGGGAAGCTGCAATTACAGATGTACCCGAAGGCAAGGCTTGCGGTGGAGCGCATCCCGGAGTTTTTGCAGGCGTTTGGACGCCGCATACAGATGCAGCCCGGTCAGTGCCCGAGCTTCCTCTATCAAATTTCCATGAATTCCCGGGACAAAATGGATCATTATGCGGTAATTGAGGATATCCTAAAGGTGTTGGAGAAATTACAGTCGATACGGGAGGACTGAAAGGGTCGCAGGGCTATTTGTGCCGAGAACGTCGCAAATAAGCGCCGATCCCACAAGAGAAGCTGCATCCGCCGCCCTCTCTTGCGGTTCCTTAAACGGAAACGTTCTCGGAATGGAGAGTTGTATGAAAAAGAAATGGACTGCCGTGCTTTTGCTTTTGGCGCTGACGGCGTCGCTGCTTGCGGGCTGCAAACAGGAGGAGAACGACCAAGAGAAGCTTCCGACCAGCGAGGGCTTTACGAGCGACGTGGTCATGCGGATCGGCGGGAAGGACGTGAGCTATGCCGAGGCCAACATCTATCTGATGAGCATGCGGGAGGAAGTGGAGACGCTCTACGGGACGGATATCTGGGATTTCGTATTTACGAGCGAGGGCGAGACCTATTCGACCCTGATGAAAAAGGAGCTGCTCCAGAAGATCATTTATATCAAGCTTGTGTGCTTTATGGCGGATGAATTCAACGTGGCGTTGGACGCGGACGACATTTTGAACGTCAACGACTACACGCAGGAATATATGTCCGGCGTGACCGAAGAGGCCGTGAAACAATACGGCATCACCGAGGAACTGATCCGCTCCATTTATATGGACAACGTGCTTGCCGAAAAAATCTACGAGACGATCACGCTGAATGCGGAAAAAAATTATGACGACGACGACGTTCTGCGGGCAAACTTCCAGTATATTCGTCTCAGTAAGTATTATGAGGACTTGGAGGGAAATCAGGTGGCGATCACCGGCGACGAGCTGACCGCCGTCCGCGAAAAAGCGGACAGGCTGCTTGCGGAAGCTCAGACCGCCGAGGATTTTTACGGCTTTGCCAAGGAAAATACCGACGACAGCACCGTGGAAATGACCGTGGGAAAGAGCGATCTGCCTGTAAACAGCTCTGCGGCTGCCTTTGCGCTGAAGGACGGCGAGCTGAGCGGCGTTGTGGAGGAGGAAGACGGCTTTTATATCTTCTATTGCAAGAGCGCGCGGGACGAGCTGGCGACGCAGGTCGCGGAAGAGGCGCTGATCGCCGAGCTGAGTCAGGAATATTTTGATTCGCTGTATCAGAAGTGGATCGAAAACGTGACGATCGAGATCAATCAGGCGCTGTGGGACGCCATGTAGGAGCTATTGAGGAGGTAGAAAATGCGTAATGCGGTAATGTTTGTTGTCCTGTTGCTGTACGCCCTGATAAACTATTATGTCGGCAGCCGCTTCCTGTCGCTTCTGCAGCTGATCCGTCCGTTCCGGCTCCGCTGGTTCTGGTATCTGCCGTTTGCGTTCTTTGCCTGCACCAGCGCGGCGACCTTCGTGTTTTCCTCGAGGAACCTTAAGTGGGTCGGAAAGATCGGAAATTACTGGCTTGCCGTGATGGTGCTTGCGTTTGTGCTGTTCGGACTGACCGATCTGGTCCTTCTTGCGGTCCGGCTGCTTCGAAAGACCGAGCTTTCCCGGAGTGTGGTCGGCGCGTCACGGCTCGCCGCGGCGGCAGCGGCGCTTTTGCTGCTGGCGTTCGGGCTGCGGACGGCAAGCAACGTCAGGCTCACCAAGTATGAGGTTACCATAGAAAAAGACACCTCGCTGGATTCCTTGAAGCTTGTGCTCTTTTCCGACCTGCATTTGGGCTATGTCAACGATCACGAGAAGCTTGCGGAGATCGTCGCCAAGATCAACGAGACGCATCCCGATATCGTCGTGATCTCCGGGGATTTCTTCGACGGCAATTACAATGCCGTGCAGCAGCCCAAAAAGGTTGCGGAGGAGCTGCGGAAGATCGAGGCTACATACGGCGTTTACCTTGCGTGGGGCAATCATGACGCGGGGGACACCTTTGAAGAGATGCGGCAGCTGGCGCTGGACGGCGGCATCACGCTGCTGGAGGACGAGGCCGTGACGATCGCGGACGCGTTCGTTCTGGCAGGCAGACGGGATTCGTTCCCGCTGGGCGAGCAGGGCGGCAGCCGCGCGGATATGAGCGGCAGGCTGGCGGAGTTTGAGACCGGGCTTCCCGTGATCGTGCTGGATCACCAGCCCTCGAACATTGACGAATATGAAAACGTCGATCTGATCCTGTGCGGGCACACGCATCAGGGGCAGGTCTTCCCCATAAACCTGATCACCGACCGCCTGTTCAAGGTGGATTACGGCTATTACCGCGAGGGCGCAAAGCAGGTCGTGGTTTCGTCGGGGATCGCGACTTGGGGACCGCCGATCCGGCTTGGGACGAAGAGCGAGCTTGTGGAGATCACGGTAAGGTTCGGGGCGGAGTAAGGCCTATCCTTAAGATCGCATTGCCTGCGGTAAAACGCAACTTACATAAGACCGCATTGTCTGCGGCAAAACGCAACTTACATAAGACCGCATTGTCCGAGGCGAAATGCGGTCTTATTTACTTTGGCTCTTATAAGAGATTCCCCACTGTTCCATAGCGCCTATAATTGGGCGCATGGACTCTCCCAATTCGCTTAACGCGTATTCCACTCTTGGCGGTACCTCCGGAAAAACCGTGCGGGTAATAATACCGTCTTCCTCCATGGAGCGCAGGCTGTCCGTCAGGACCTTCTGGCTGATTCCCTCCAGATCCTTTTTTAATTCATTAAATCTCCACGGTCGCACAAGCAGATTGCGCATAATCAGCAATTTCCATTTGCTTCCGATCAGCTGTACCGTTGTCGCCACAGGGCAGGCGGGTAATTCCTCTTTTGATACCATCCGTCATTCCTCCCTCCTATGGAATTTCATATCTGAATTTGATCCTACCCCCTGATTGTAATGCAGGGAGCCGGGATTTTCAATAGGTTCTGCCTCCGTCTGAAAAAATATCTCCGGAAAAACCGGCAACGGCAAAAAGGTAACAAAAAGGTGACCGGGTTATAAAAAAGTGCGTACTTGTGGGAAAGAAAAAAGACCGTAAAATGATAAGTACAGAGAGCAAACAGCACTCTGAATACAAAAATGGAGGGACAAATTTATGGCACTTTCAAATCTCTTTGGTTGGAGCAAGAAAATGGAGGAGGCTTCTGCTGTCAGCGCGACTGCCTGCGGAGCGGGCGACAAGCCGGAGGAGACCCCTGCCGCTTGTGGTTCCGCCTGCGGAGCGAGCGACAAGTAAATTGCCCGCTCCCCCTGATTTCGTTCCCCGCGGGGGATGCTCCCGCAGGGAACGTTTGCAATGTCGCTCGGTTGATCCGATTTTATATTCGATGCGCAGGGCTCGCTTCGGCAAGTCCTGATGAAAGCGAGGTCAAGGAACATGAAACAGTATTTCTCTTTTCAGTGGCACATTACAGACGAGTGCGACCAGCGCTGTAAGCACTGCTATATTTTCTCCGAAAACAACTGCAAAAAGCCGGACGCTATGAACTGGGAGCAGATGCAGGACACGTTTTACAACTGTCTGGATTTCTGTGAGGTGTACGGTCGTCTGCCCTACTTCTATATCACGGGCGGCGATCCGATCCTTCATCCGGATTTCTGGAAGCTGCTCGGACTGCTGAAACGGCATAACGTCCCGTTTACGATTCTCGGCAATCCGTTTCATTTGAATGATGAGGTTTGCCGCAAGCTGAAGGAATACGGCTGTCGGAAATATCAGCTTTCTCTGGACGGTATGAAGGAAACCCACGACTGGTTCCGCAAGCCGGGCAGCTTTGACGTTACGTTAGAGAAGATCGGCTGTATCAACCGTGCCGGGATCAGAAGCGTGATTATGACCACGGTATCCGGCGCCAACATCGATGAGGTGCCGGACATTATCGACGCGGCGGTTGCGGCGGGGGCGAATGTGTTTGCCTTTGCGCGCTATTGCCCCACCAGCGAAGAAAAAGACGTTGGCATCGAACCCATGCGCTACCGCAAGCTGCTGGAAACCTGCGACAGGAAGTTTCGAGCGTATGAAGCTGCGGGCTGTGAAACCTACTTCAACAAGAAGGATCATCTTTGGACGCTGTATGAGTATGAAACCGGCGCTTTCAAAATTCCCGAAACGGTGGAGGAGGGGATGATTTACGGCGGCTGCAGCTGCGGAAACTGCCATCTGACGATTCTTCCCACCGGGGATATTTACGCCTGCCGCCGGGTGCAAAACAGCAAGGTCGGCAATGTATTTGCGGACCGTCTGGCAGACGTTTGGGTATGCCGGATGGAAAGCTATCGGGATTACAATAAATTTGAAAAATGCGCAAAGTGCGAGCTGCTGGCATGGTGCCGGGGATGTCCCGCCGTGGCAAGCGGCAGGGACGGCAATTTCTATGCCGCAGACCCGCAGTGCTGGCATGAGGTGAAAACGGAGGTGACCGTATGATTCCGAAAACCATGAAAGCGGTTATTTTATCGGAACCGACGCCTGCGGAAAAGGTACGGCTGACGGAGGTTCCCGTTCCCCGGATTCGTCCGGGATGGGTGCTTGTGAAGGTAAGGGCATTCGGTCTGAACCATTCGGAGCAGATTCTCCGGCTCAGCGAGATTCAGGCAGATTATATCCGGAAGCCGATCATTCCGGGAATCGAGTGTGCGGGAGAAATTGTCGATCCGTCCGACAGCCATTTTCGGAAGGGCGAGAAGGTAGTGGCGCTTATGGGAGGAATGGGGCGCAGCTTTCACGGGAGCCATGCGGAATATGCGCTGCTTCCCGTAAGCCATGTATTTTCCGTTCGGACGGAGCTCTCGTGGGCGGAAACGGCGGCTGTTCCGGAAACCTATTTTACCGCATGGGGCTCGCTCTTTGCGTGCCTGCGCCTGAAAAAGGAAGATACCCTGCTGATCCGCGGCGGAACCTGCGCGCTGGGCTATGCCGCCATTCGGCTTGCGAAGGCGGCAGGCTGCAAGGTGATCGCCACCACCCATCGGGAAAGCAAGCTGGCGCTTTTGAAGGATGCGGACGAGGCGGTTCTGGATACGGGGACACTTGCGGGAACGCTTGGAAGCGCAACAAAGGCTTTGGAGCTGGTCGGTCCGAAAACACTCCGCGATACCTTGAAATGCGTAGAAAAAGGGGGAATTGTTTGCAACACCGGGATCCTTGGAGGCGCGTATGCGCTGAACGGCTTCGACCCCATCAAGGAGATCCCGAACGGCGTGTACCTGACCGGTTTTTTCTCAAATTATCCCACGCAGCAGATTATGGACGATATTTTCTCCTTCCTCGCTTATTATCACATTAAGCCGACCGTGGGAGCCTGCTATTCGTTTTCGGATATCGCGAAAGCGCTTTCCGATATGGATCGTCATAGGGCGGACGGAAAAATTGTCGTGAGCGTATCGGAGGGGGAAGCCTTGGAAAGCGAAGCGCTTGCCCGCATTGCGGAAAACCGTTGAGCAGGAACCTTCGTTCGGACGATATTTTAAAAACCGGCGTGAAGATCACGCCGGTTTCGCATGGAATTTTGAGTAAGCTTTTACCAAGGCTCAGCGGCTTTTTTTTCGGATCAGCAGATAAACTCCGCCGACCGCGAGAGAAAGTACCGCATAGAGCAGGGAAATCACCAGCGCCGGAACGATCATTTTGTACTGCGGCTCCTTGACGCCAAAGTAGATAAGCTGAAAATAAACGCATTCCACGATCAGGCAGCCAAAGAAAAAGAGCAGAAAATTGTGAAGCAGGTATTTCCCCTTCTTCCGGTAGTCGTCATAGCGCAGACAGAAAAAGCTGTCAGCGATCACGATCAGCCCGGGAACCGTAAAGAGCATGTTCATAAACAGCGCGTCGTCGTCCGGATTGGCAGGATTGGGCTCCTGATAGAGCAGTCCGAGCAGCATTAGCCCAATGCCGAGCAGAATCAGAACGCCCATAAAGATCATTGCGGAAAGCGGGAGTTTTTTCAATTTTTCTTTCATAGGTTGCCTCCGGTTCGTTTAAGGATTGATAATATCCGCCTCGGTGAAGGTATGGGGCTGCGATTCCCGCAGCATCCCGTCATCGCCCATGGGCATTCCGACAACGATGCTGTCCCCCTCCGAGAGCTTCACATTCGGTAAAAACACCTCGTTTTCGTTCAGATAGATCGTGTTCTTATAGCGCTCTCCGTTGATATAGATATCGGTGTAGGGAGAAAAATTCTCGCCGATCACGGTCAGGTAGCCGATCTTTTCGTCCTCGTCGTAGATGACCTCAACGGAGTTCAGAAGAACGTCCCGGAAGCCGTAAACGATATCCGTCGGCTCGTAGGGGTTCTCTCCGTCAAAGCAGTACATTTCTCCGTAAAGCATATCGTAGGAGAGCAGCGTCAGCTTTTCAAGATAGCTTTCGTCCCCGTCCTCAAAAAATTTCTGATGCAGCTTGGAAACGAGCCCCTCGTGATAGTTCAGTCGATTCATTACGTAAGCGCTGAGCTGATAAGCGTGCAGATCCCGGTGCTCCGCTTCCATTTCGAAGTTGCTCCACATGACGTATTCGGTCTGGAGCAGCTCTCCCGCCTTCAGGTCGTCCGCCGAGAAATCAAAGCCCGGCAGGTGGTCGCCGTACAGTACAAGAACGGTCGGTTCGTCCCGCTCCGCCAGATATTCGATCAGGCGGCCCACAAAGGCGTCCATCTCATGAAGCTGCGAAATATAGTATTTCAGACCGTAGATCGTATCGTCGCTGTAGGCGTCGTTGAGATCCGCAAGCTCGATCGTATTGGAGAGGATATCCTCGTCCGGGTATTTGCCGTGTCCCTGTACCGAGACGGTAAACACCAGATCGGCTCCGGGGGTCGAGTCGAGCGCCGTGATAATTTCGCCGTAGAGGATCTCATCCTTGGCCCAGTTCAGCTCGTTTCTTACGACATTCTGCATCAGCTCCACAGAATCGAAATCGTCAAAACCCAAATTGCGGTAAACCACGTTTCTGCCGTAGAAGGTGGCGGTGTTGTTGTGGATGGCATGGGTGCCATAGCCCAGCGCCTTCAGATTGTAGGCAATGCTTTCGCAGGTATGGGTCTTGAGGATCGTCTTATACGGATATTCTCCGGTGCCGAAGTCCGCCATATTCATGCCGGTCAGAACTTCAAACTCGGTGTTCGCGGTTCCCGCGCTGATGCTCGGTACGGTCAGGAAGCCGGACGTATAATTCCGCATCAGGGCGGTAAAGTTCGGGATCGGGTCCTCCGCAAATTCGAGCCCCTCGATCCGTTTCGGATCAAAGAAGGATTCGAGCTGAATGAAGATCACGTTGGGCGCCTTTTCGTCGTCCTCCGCAGGAACGGTAACCGAAGGAGAAGCCGCCAAGGGCGAGATCACGCCCTCGACCTTTTCGGGCGAATAGTCCGAAGGCTTGTCGATCCCCTGATCCACAAGACTGCACACAAAGCAGTAGGGCAGACCGTAGTCGTGATAGGCGTCCGCGATGTTGGGGAACGTCTGCGCCATAACGCCCGTGGCGATGCCGAGCCGGACAATGCCGAAGCCGCCCAGCATAAGCGCCAGCGAAAGCGGGAGCATCTTTTTATAGGCGACGCGCTCCTTCCGCTTGGGGAATTTGAAAAACGCAACGATAATGAGCGCGATCACCGCAACGATCAGCAGAGCGATCAGGATCAGCTGAAAGATCGTATAATAGTGGAACGCCACGTCGATCGCGTCTTGGATCAGCCGCAGGTCATTCCCGTTAAACGGAGTGACCCGGTTGTGCAGAAGGAAAAAATCAACCACGCCCACCGCAAGCCACAGCGTGGAGGTCAGCAGATAGAAAAACATGCGGCGCTTCGACAGAATGGACGGAGCGATCACGATCGAAATAATAAAGGTATTTACCAAAAAAATCAGTGGGCTTGTAAAAAGGTAGCCGAAGGCTTTCCAAAGGGAAAAGCGGGAAAACGCTTCGATCACCAGATTCACCAGCAGCGAGATCAGATAGACCTGAACGATGCTGTAGCCGAGAAAGCGGGAGCCGAGAGCCTTGGAACACAGTTCCTTCGCCTTTTTGCCCCAGCACAAAAGCTGTTTCTTTATCTTCATTACGGACGTCTCCTTTCCTGACGTTTCTACAAGGAAGCGGTTTATTCACACACACGGGCTCATGGTATCATAATTCCCGTTGAAAATCAATGCGATCCCGAAAAAGCGGCGCTTTGGCGGAGCTGCGGCCGCAGCTTCCGACGGCTGATGAAGAAAAAAATCACCAAGTGAGCGCAGGTCGTCAGGATCCAGCTGATCGGATAGGACAGGTACAGCGTCTGCAGGGTCGGGAACTGCCGGAAGACCGTGAAGATCCAGACGACCCGGAAGCCGCAGGCGCCGATCAGGGAAACGACGGTCGGAAGGACGGAGCTGCCGAGTCCGCGCAGGCAGCCGACGACCGCGTCCATGGTGCCGCAGGTAAAATACAGCGTGCAGATATAGGCGATCCGAATGCAGCCGTACGCCACGGCATCCGGATTGTTCGTGTAAAAGCGCAGCAGCCGCTCGTCAAGCGCAATAACCGTTCCGCCCACCAGAAGTCCCGCCAGCGTTACAAACAGAAGCGCCCAGCCGAGGATCTTTCGAATCCGGCGATAGTTGCCCGCGCCGTAATTCTGGCTCGTAAAGCTCAGCGCCGTGTGATGGAAGGCGTTCATGGAAACGTAGACAAAGCCCTCGATGTTGGCGGCGGCGGAATTGCCCGCCATGGCGATGTCGCCGAAGGAGTTGACCGAAGCTTGGATCAGCACGTTCGACAACGAGAAGATGCAGCCCTGCAAACCTGCGGGAAGCCCGATCTGCGCCATGGTTTTCAGCTTGGACGGATAGATCCGGAGCGCCCGAAGCGACAGGCGGCAGGCGTTGTCCGCCCGCATCAGGTTTTGGACGATCAGCGCGGCGGCAAGCAGCTGGCTGATCACGGTCGCATAGGCGACGCCGTCCACGCCCCGGTGAAGGACGAGGACAAAAAACAGGTTCAGGCACATGTTCGTAACGCCCGAAAAAAGCAGATAATACAGCGGGCGGCGCGTATCGCCCTGCGCCCGCAGAATGGCGCTGCCGAAGTTATACAAAAGCATGACCGGCATTCCGCAGAAATAGATCCGCAGGTACAGCGCCGACTGCTTCAGGACGTTTTCCGGAGTCGCCATCAGCTCCAGAAGCGGTTTGGCAAACAGCAGTCCCACGGCCGTCAGCAGTATGCCGCTGAGCACGCTGACAAGCACCGCGGTATGAACGGTTTCCTGCACGTCGGTGTCCTGCTTGGCGCCGATATATCGGGCGACCAGCACGTTCGCGCCCACCGAAAGCCCGATAAACAGGTTCGTAAGCAGGTTGATGAGCGAGCCGGTGGAGCCCACCGCCGCCAGCGCCTCGTCGCCCACATATTTGCCGACGACGATCAGATCCACGGCGTTAAAAAGAAGCTGCAAAATGCTGGAAAGAATTAACGGAATGGCAAAGAGCAGCATTTTTTTTGGCAGCGAGCCGCTGCACATATCGATCGTATAATTCTTCATTTTTCTTATAACGGAGCAAGCGAATTCTCCTATCCCTTTCTGACAGAACCTTATTATAAAACTTTCTGTCGGAATTGGCTATGGAAAAATTATAAAATCTTCTTCGAAAAAACAGAAATCTGTGGTAAACTGTGTACAAATGTGCCGAAGCTGTCGGAGCCTGTCCGCAGGCTGCTTCCGTCTCGGCGCCACAACTTGCCGGAGGACGGATGCAGATGCAGGAACAGCAGCCAAAGCGAAAGCTGAGCGTAACGACGAAAATTATTTTGGGAATGGCGGCGGCCGCCGTAATTCTGATTTTATTTATTTTGGGCTTGCAGACCTATCAGGACAAGTGGCAGACCTTTCGGTCGAAGCTCTATCCCTATTCCCTTGAGTACAACAGCACGCGTGTGAACTACGAGACCGTGCTGGTGGATAATCAGCCGACCTATATGGAGCGCTTTTTGGTAAGCGACGCAGCGGAGGACTATTATCTGAGCGTGATCTCGATCGACCCGGAGGTGGATCTGGACGAAGCGCTGGAGGCGTTCCAAAGCGAAGGCGACTACACGTTTACCGTGGATGAGAACGCCGTTTGCGGCGCGGGCAAATATGCGGCGACGAAGATCAGCTATACGGACGACAGCGGGACCACCGCGGCGGAAATCAGCTATTATTATATGCCGGAGCACGGGATGCTGGTGACCACCTGCACCGACGAGGCGCACCGGGAGATGATCGGGAAGATGCTGGATTCCTTTACCGTTACGGAGTAGCGGATATACGGCACGCAAAACAGAGCTGCGGAAATCAGAAACAGGAATTGCATTTATCATTTATGTTGAAGGAAAGGGGCTGCCGCAAGTGCGAAAAACACAAGCGGCAGCCCCGAATTTTTTTGCCGTAAGCCCTGTTGGAGCCGTCCCCTTCCTCTGTTTTCGGTCGATATAGGCGGCGCTGTCCTTTGGCTCCTTTATGGAAAAAGAAATACTTCATGGGCGGGACTTGCGGGAAAAAGTTTCAAGTGGTAAAATGTGTGCAAGGCAGGCGCCTTTACATTGGAGAGGGGGATTTTGTTATGAAAAGAATCATTACGATCAGCCGCGAATGCGGCAGCGGCGGCCGTACCATCGGAAGGAAGCTGGCGGAGCGGCTCGGCTTTTCCTTCTATGACAAGGAACTGATCGACCGGGTTTCCAAGGAAAGCGGTCTGGCAAAGGAATTTATTGAGGAACAGGGCGAGCATATTACCGGAAGCCTGCTGTTCAACATCGCCACGAACATGAACTACGCGACGCAGGTGTTCGGCGGAAACATGCTGCCGCTGCAGGATCAGCTTTATGTATTGCAGTCGGATATCATCAAGGAGATCGCGGAAAAAGAACCGTGCGTGATCGTGGGACGCTGCGCCGATTATATTCTTGCCGACCGGAAGGACTGTCTGCATGTGTTTATCCGCGCGGAGATGGAGGATAAGAGCAAGCGGGCGGTGGAAGAATATCACTTTGCGCCCGACAATGTGGAAAAGGTGCTGCGGAAGCGGGATAAGGCGAGGGCAAACCATTACAAATACTATACCGAGCAGGAGTGGGGCGAGATCAAGAACTACGATATCGTTCTGAACAGCAGCGCGTTTGGGATCGACGGGTGCGTGGAGATCCTCGCGGCGCTGGTAAAATAGAGAAGAGAGGGAAAAAACATGAAATTTGAACAGCTGCAAAAGGATATGATCGCCGCAATGAAGGCGAGGGACAAGGCGAGAAAGGATTCGATCTCTTCGCTGATCAGCGCGGTAAAGAAGGCGGCGATCGACGAGGGAACGCGCGACAATATTTCCGACGAGCTTGCGGACCGCGTGATCCTGAAGGAATTGAAGACGGCGGAAGAACAGATCGCGTCCTGTCCGGCGGAGCGCACGGAGCTGAAAGCGGAATATGAGGCGCGGGCAGCCGTGATCCGCGAGTATATGCCGAAGCTGATGAGCGCGGAGGAGGTACGGGAAACGCTTGAGACGCGCTATGCCGACGTGCTTGCGACCAAGAACAAGGGCATGATCATGAAAACCGTGATGGCGGAGCTGAAGGGCAAGGCGGACGGCAAGGTGATCAATCAGGTCGTTGCGGAGCTTACAAAATAATGTCCTATCGGATTTTGATCGTAGAGGATGATCGGGGAATTGCGGAAGCCGTTGCGCAGCAGGTTGCCCTGTGGGAGATGCAGCCCCGGATCGTGGAAAATTTCCGCGACGTGATGGCGGAGTTTGCTGCCTTTGACCCGCAGCTGGTGCTGCTGGACATTGTGCTTCCGTTTTTTAACGGATATCACTGGTGCAGCGAGATCCGGCGCGTTTCCAAGGTGCCGGTGCTGTTTCTTTCGTCGGCTTCGGACAATATGAACATCGTGATGGCGATGAATATGGGCGGCGACGATTTTATTGCCAAGCCCTTTGACCAGAACGTGCTGATCGCAAAAATACAGGCGCTTCTGCGCCGCAGCTACGACTTTGCGCAGCAGGTGCCGGTGCTGTGCCACCGGGGGGCGGTGCTGCACACGGGCGAACAGACTCTGCATTATGAAGGGGAGCAGATCCCGCTGACAAAAAACGAGTATCGGATCCTGCTGACGCTCATGACGAACAAGGGGCGGATCGTCAGCCGCGAAAAGCTGATGGAAGCCATTTGGAAAACCGACGATTATATCGACGAAAACACGCTTTCGGTCAATGTGAACCGGCTGCGGAAAAAGCTTTCGGCCGCCGGCTGTCCGGAGATGATCGAGACGAGGGTCGGCGAGGGATATTTGCTGGCGATGTAAGGGAGGAGCGCATGGAGCTGCTGCTTTTTTATCTGAAAAGCCGTCGGCGGGAGCTGGCGACTTTTGCTTTTTTCTGCGCGTTCTTCTGCGCGGCCTTTGCGCTGTATCGCATTCCCGTGGGCGCGGTGCTCTATCCGGCGCTTGTCTGCGGCTTGTTTGGAGCCGGTCTGCTCGTTCTGGACGTGCGTGATCTTTGGAAGCGGAAGCGTCGGTATGAGGAGCTGTTGAAGCTGCCGGGGGAGCTGTGGGAGCCCCTGCCGGAGCCCCGAACGCCGGAGGAGGAAGCGGCGCTGCGGCTCGTTGACCGGCTGCTGTCGGAGGAGCGGGCGCTCCGCGGAGAGATGGATGCGCGGCTTGCGGACATGACGGACTATTATACCACATGGGTGCACCAGATCAAAACGCCCATCGCCGCCATGCGTCTGACCTTGCAGAACGAGGACGGCGAGACCGCGCGGAGGCTTGGCGAGGAGCTGTTCCGCATCGAGCAGTACGTCGGGATGGTGCTTTGCTATCTGCGTCTTGACTCGGACAGCACCGACTATGTGATCGCCTCCTACGGGCTGGACGGGATCGTACGTCAGGCCATCCGCCGCTTTGCCGCCTCCTTCATCGGACGGAATCTGCGGCTGGAGTACGAGCCGATCGAGGCGACCGTTGTGACCGACGAAAAGTGGCTTCTGTTTGTTGTGGAGCAGCTTTTGTCCAACGCGCTGAAATATACGCCGTCGGGCAGCGTCACGATCCGCTTTGAGAAGCCCGACGCGCTCGTCGTTCGCGACACCGGCATCGGCATTGCGCCAGAGGATCTGCCGCGCATCTGCGAGCGGGGCTATACGGGCTGCAACGGACGAAGCGACAAAAAGGCGAGCGGGCTGGGACTGTATTTGTGCAGGCGCATTTGCGGAAAGCTTTCCCACGGGCTGGAAATTTCCTCGACGCCCGGAGAGGGAACCGAGGTCCGCATCACGTTTGAGCAGCCGCTGGAACGCGAATAGGAAAAGAAAACGAGTCGGAAGAACGGCGCCGCTGCGAAAGAAGAAAGGAATCGATCGAATGCTGTGGAATTTGTGCTTTATTATTGGGGGCTATTTGTCGGGCAGCGTCCTGTATGCCAATGTATTTGCCGCCCTTTTCGGGAAGGATATTCTGGAGGGCAGTAAGGACGGAAACCCCGGAACCGCCAACGCTTTTATGCAGGGCGGCTTCTGGTGCGGCACGCTGACGCTGTTTGCCGACTTGGCAAAGGGCTTTTTTCCGGTATTTTTGTATTTGCAGCTCGGAGCGCGGTATGGGCATCGCCTTGGCGGACTGGCCTTGGTGCTGGCGGCTCCGGTGCTGGGACATATCTTCCCGATTTTTTATAATTTCAAGGGCGGCAAGGGGATCGCCGTGACGTTCGGAAGTCTGCTGGGGCTTGCGCCGAATATGGCTCCGGCGCTTGCGCTCGCCTTCACCTTTCTGACCTTCTCCCTTGTGATCCGGGTCTCGCCGCATTTTTACCGGACGCTCGGCGCGTACGGCGCGGCGTTGCTGCTGCTGGCGTTTCTGCATGTCGAGCGCGCGGTCTGGGTGGGATTTTTAATGATGACGGCGTTCGTATTCTGGCATATGCATGAAAGCAAGGAAGAACGCGGGGAATGCGAGGTGAAATTTTTATGGAAGCGCTGATTTTATCCTGCGGAACGGGCGGCGGCCACAACAGCGCGGGCGAGGCGCTGGAGGAGGCGCTTCTGCGCCGGGGACATTCGGTCTGTATGCAAAATCCGTACGATCTGTGCGGGAAAAATCTCAGCCAGCGGATCAATCAGGTCTATATTCAGATCGCGCAGCGCGTGCCGGCGCTCTTTGGCGTCGTCTATGTGCTGGGAAATCTGTATCGGCGGCTGCCGTTTCGCTCTCCGGTGTACTATGCGAACCGCCGGATGGTCGGACGCATGGAGGCGTATCTTTCCGAGCATTCCTATGACGTTGTGCTGATGCCCCATTTGTTTCCCGCCGAGATCCTGACAAATCTGCGGCGGCAGGGAAAGCCGGTGCCCAAAACGATTTTTGTGGGAACCGACTATACCTGCATTCCCTTTACCGAGGAGACGGAGTGCGACGCCTATGTGATCCCGGCGGAGGATCTGAAAGAGGAGTACGTCGGCTGGGGGATCCCGGAGGAAAAGCTGTTTCCGCTCGGCATTCCGGTGCGGCAGGCGTTTGCCGAGGCGGCGGAGCGGGACGCGCAGACGGCGCGTCGGAGCGCGTCGGGCGGCGGCAGGTATCTTCTGATCTCCGGTGGAAGCATCGGCGCGGGCAAGCTAGAGCAGGTCATTCGGACACTTCTGAACGGCCGTCTGTGTTCCGGGAAAAACGGGGCGCGGCTTGTGGTGGTCTGCGGCAATAACCAAAAATTGTATCGGCGACTGTGGAAAAAATACGGCAGGCGCATCAAGCTGCTGGCGCATACCGACCGGATGGCGGAATATATGAGCGCTGCCGACGTTTTTATCGGCAAGCCCGGCGGTCTGTCCTCAACGGAGGCGGCGGCAGTCGGCGCTCCGCTGATCCATGTTTCTCCGATCCCCGGCTGCGAGATCTGCAACGAGCGCTATTTCGCGCGGCACGGCATGAGCGTTCCGGTTCGGAACATTCGGCGGGATCTCTGCAAAACGGTCGAGGCGCTGCTGGCGGGACGCCATGTGGAGCGCCTGCGAAAAAATCAGCGGCGCTGCGTGGACCCGAGGTCGGCGGAAAAAATATGCAGACTGGCGGAGGAACTGACGGGCGCTTCGAATCTTACAAAATCGTAAGACGGTCCAAAGGAAATGTAAGCCATTTCGATGGCGGCATTTCCTTTCTTTTTTTATTCTATAGGAAACTGCGTTTCCTATAGAATAAAAAACGCTCCGCGGGGATCGCACTGCGGCGGAGAGGAACTGTGTCGCTAGAGCGACCCGCCGCAGGCGGAGAATCTCGCAAGCGAGATTCTTTGTTCTTCTATAAGGAAACTGCAAAAACGGAGCTGCGTCTTAACGCTCCGAAAGGAGGATCTTATGAGCTTGTTGGAAGTTCAAAATCTGAAGAAAACCTATACGACCCGTTTTGGAAGCGCCCGGGTCGAGGCGCTGAAAAACGTGAATTTTATGGTGGAGGAGGGCGAATTTATCGCCATTATGGGCGAGTCCGGCTCCGGAAAAACGACGCTGCTGAATATTCTCGCGGCGCTCGACAAGCCCACGGCGGGGAAGGTGCTGCTGGAGGGCAGGGAGCTTTCGGGCATCCGCGAGTCGGAGGTGGCGGCGTTCCGGAGAGAGCATCTGGGCTTTGTCTTTCAGGATTTTAATCTGCTCGATACGTTTACGCTGGAGGACAATATCTATCTTCCGCTTGTGCTCTCCGGTGTGAAGCATACGGAGATGCCAAAGCGGCTGCGCCCGATCGCCGAGAAGCTGGGCATTGCCGAGCTGCTGAAAAAATATCCCTACGAGGTCAGCGGAGGTCAGAAGCAGCGCGCGGCGGTGGCGCGTGCGCTGATCACGGAGCCGCGTCTCGTGCTGGCGGACGAACCCACCGGCGCGTTGGACTCGCGCGCGACGGAGGAGCTGCTGCATCTGTTCGAGGACATCAACGCCGGCGGTCAGACGATCGTCATGGTAACGCATTCGGTCAAGGCGGCGTGCCATGCCGGCAGAGTGCTGTTTATCAAGGACGGCGAGGTGTTCCATCAGATCTATCGGGGCGGTTCGACCAGAGAGCAGCAGTATCAGAAGATCTCCGATACGCTGACGCTTCTGACGCATCGCTCCGAGGGTATTTGAGTTTTGCGGGAAAGGCGAGGGAAAAAGTTATGCGAGGAGTTTTTTATCCCAGTCTTGCGTGGACGGGAATCGTGAAGAACCGGCGGTTTTATCTGCCGTACCTGTTTACCTGCGTGGGAATGGTCATGATGTTTTACATTGTGGAGTTTTTGTGCGGCAGCACGGTGATCGGAGCCATCGCCGGCGGCGAGCAGATGCAGCTCATCCTTTCGTTCGGACGCTGGGTGATCGCCGTATTCTCCGTTATCTTTTTGTTTTATACCCACTCGTTTCTGATGCGTCGACGGAAATCCGAATTCGGTCTGTACAATATTCTCGGCATGGAGAAGAAAAATATTGCGAGAATTCTCTTTTGGGAAAATCTGTTTAACGGAAGCCTTTCCCTTTTGATCGGGCTGGTTCTGGGCGTGGCGCTTTCCAAGCTTGCGGAGCTTTATGTGATCCGGCTGCTGGACGGCGAGGCAACGTTTGCGCTGCATCCGGACGGCGAGGCGCTGGGAACGACGGCGCTTCTCTTCGGCGGGCTCTTTCTGTTTCTGCTGGCGGATTCGGTGCGGCAGGTGTACCGTGCCGGTTCGCTTTCGCTTCTGCACAGCGACCGGCCGGGCGAGAAGCCGCCGAAGGCAAACTGGCTGTTTGCGCTGCTTGGCGTCGCCCTGCTCGTCACGGCGTATGTGATCGCGGTGCGCATCGAAGATCCGCTCATGGCGCTGTTTGCCTTTTTGGTTGCCGTTATTCTGGTCATTATTGCCACGTACCTGCTGCTGATCTCCGGCTCGGTGGCGCTCTGCCGTCTGCTGCAAAAGAATCCGCGGTACTATTACAAAACGAATCACTTTATTTCGGTCTCACAGATGAGCTACCGGATGAAGCGGAACGGGGCGGGGCTTGCGTCCATCTGCATTCTCTGTACGATGGTGCTGGTCATGCTTTCGTCCACGACCTGTCTGTACATCGGCGCGGAGGACGCGTTCCGCAACCGCTATCCGCGCAACATCGGGGTCACGCTCCAAGCCGACGGAACGGTCTCCGTGTCCGACGAGCAGAAGCAGGAGGTTCGGGGGCTGGTTGCCGAGCTTCTGGCAAAGCACGGGCTGGAAGCCGAGGGGCTTCAGGATTATACAAGGTCGGAGTTCGCCGGATATGTGGACGAAAACGGCGTGGCTGTGGATATGGAATATCTGAATGAGTTATCCATGGACTCCGCTTCGGGCGTCTGGCAGTTTTTCGTACTGTCGCTGGACGATTACAACCGGCTGATGGGGACCGAGCTTTCGGCGGAGGAGGGCGAGGCGTACGTTTATGCGACCAAAAAGAAGTTTCCGCTTTCCGAGCTGCGCTTGGGCGACGGCGAGCCGATCCGGATCAAGGATACGGTAAAGGAATTCATCCATACGGACGTGGATACGATGCAGGTCATTTCGTCGCTTTATATTTTCGTACCCGATCCGGAAAAAACGCTGGAACCGTTTTCGGGACTTACGTACGATACCGGCTCCGAAACCGAGACCCCGGTCGTGACGACGCACTGGTGCTACGGCTTTGATCTGGACTGCGGGGACGAAAAGGAGCTGGCGTTCGGCGAGGAGCTGAACGAGGAGCTGCGCGACGCGGGCATACGCTGGAGCGAGGCGGAGGGCTTGGAGGAGCCTGCGCAGATCGATTTGGAGCTTGCCGCCAAAGCAAGATCCAGTTTCTACAATCTGTACGGCGGACTGTTCTTCCTTGGCATTCTGCTGGGACTTGTGTTTTCCGTCGCCACGGTGCTGATGATATACTATAAGCAGCTTTCGGAGGGCTATGAGGACCAGCAGCGCTTCGACATCCTGCAAAAGGTCGGCATGACGCACCGGGAGATCCGAAGGAGCATCAATTCCCAGATGCTGACCGTATTTTTCGTGCCGGCGCTGCTGGCGGGGCTGCATCTGGCGTTTGCCTTTCCGCTGATCCGCAAAATGCTTCTGATGTTCGGGCTGACAAACGGGCAGCTTCTGATCCTGACGACGCTGGGCTGCTATACGGTCTTCGTCCTGCTGTATATGTTCGTGTATCGGGTCACCTCGCGGGCGTATTATCAGATCGTGGCAAGGTGATAGATTGAAAAATCGCACTATCTTCGCGACAAGGTCGCTCAGAAATGTGGATTAGATTGAAAAATCACACCGATGTGCTGATTTTTCAATCGGCTATTTGTGCCGGCGCGCGGGAAAAATAGGGAAAGGAAATGCCATTTTCAAGCCGGAAAAAATATGCTATACTTTGGAAAAATTGCGAGAGCCTGAGGAGGTATGGGATATATGAAATTTGCGGATACGCCGCCCATGGGGTGGAATAGCTGGGACTGCTACGGAACGGCGGTCAACGAGGAGATCGTCCGGGCGAACGCCCGTTTTATGGCGGAGCACTTGAAGGAATACGGCTGGGAGTACGTCGTGGTGGATATTCAGTGGTACGAGCCGGGGGCGGTCAACCATGAGTACCGTCCGTTTGCGCCGCTCTGTATGGACGAATACGGCAGACTGCTGCCCGCCGAGAACCGCTTCCCTTCGGCGGCGGGCGGCAGGGGCTTCGCGCCGCTGGCGGAGTATGTGCATTCGCTCGGACTGAAATTCGGCATTCACATTATGCGGGGCGTTCCCCGGCAGGCGGCTGCCGCGCGCACACCGATCCTCGGCTGTGACAGGACCGCCGATCAGATCGCGAACCCGTACGATATCTGCGTATGGAACCCGGATATGTACGGCGTGCGTTCCGATGCGGAGGGCGCAAGGGAATATTACCAAAGCCTGATCTCGCTCTATGCGGACTGGGGCGTGGACTTTATCAAGGTGGACGATATCTGCCGCGAGTTCCGCATCGGCGAGATCCGGCTGCTGCACGAGGCGATCATGGAGAGCGGCAGGGAGATCGTGCTGAGCCTCTCGCCCGGCCCCGCGCCCGTGGAGAAGGCGGAGGAGTTTAAGCAGGTTGCGAACATGTGGCGCATCACCGACGATTTCTGGGACAAGTGGGAGCTGCTTTACGATATGTTTTCCCGCGCCGAGAAATGGTGCATCCACAGCGGAAACGGCTGCTGGCCCGACGCGGATATGCTGCCGATCGGCCCGATCCTGCAGGACTATGACAGGGCAAACCGCACGAAATTTACAAAAGCCGAGCAGAAGACGATGCTTTCTTTGTGGGCGATGATGCGCTCGCCGCTCATTATCGGCGGCGAGATGACCGGCTTCGACGAATTTACCATGGGTCTGCTGACCAACCGGGAGCTGCTTGAGATCACGAAGCATACCCATTCGGCGCATCCCCTGTTCCGGCGGGGCGAGCCGGGGAAGGAGAGCATCGCTTGGTTTACGACCCACGAACGGCAGGGCTATTATCTGGCGCTCTTTAACTGCGACGACCGGGCGAAGGAGATCGCGGCGGAGCTGCCGGTGCCGGGGCGCTTTGCTGTGAGCGACGTTTGGAGCGGCGAAGGGCTGGGAACCGCCGAGGGAAGTTTCGGCGCGGAAGTGGAGGTGCACGGGGCGAGAGTGTTCCGGCTGAAATAGCGGAAAAAGAACCGTCCTGCCAAGGCGGGCGCGGGACGAATGGCAACTCCCGTCGTTCGTCGCGCCAAACGCGCCGTTTGTCGTGTATTTCCCGAAAATCCCCGTTTTTATGCTATACTTTTTCTGCACTTGTTCCTTGCTCCATAGGAAACGTTGTTTCCTATGGAGCAAGGAACGCTTTGCCAAGGAGCGCGCTGCGGCGGAGCGGAAGGTGCCGCGGACGCGGAATGAGAGAGGTATAGGGTTGAAAAAGGAGGAGCATGGGAAAATGGGGAAAGAGAGTCTTTGGAAGCGTTTGTGTCTTCTGTTTGTATTTACCGTATGTGCGTTGGCAGCGGGCTGCAGTCAAAAAGATCCGGTTCCCGAGCCGCAGGAACCGGAAGTCGAGATCAGTACGCCGGCGGATCCTGCCCCGACGGATCCTGCCGAGGACGAAACACCGAGGGAGGACGTGCAGTATATTCAGTCGAACAAGTCCCTCAAGGGAAAGGAAATGCTGCTCTCGGAAAACGCGCTGATCTTCAAGGATACCGAGACGGGAGACGTGATGTATGTGTGCAGCATTCCGGGCTGTACGCACAGTGATTGGCAGACCTGTACGGCGTTGAGGTGCTGCGGCGAGTGCCCGGTGCTTTATAACGATAGGATCTATGTGTTTTTGCAGAATGACGAGGGCAATGCGTCCTTATTTTCCCTGAATATAGACGGCACCGATATCCGGGAGGAGTGCAGCTTCGGAGAGTATTCGCAGGAGTCCGCCTTCTATTGCCTTGGGAGCGTTCGCGTGGGGGATAAGCTGTACTTTGCCGTTAATTATCTCAAGCAGAGCGTGGATCAAAACAGCCAGTATGTAAAGCAAGAGTTTGAATCTCTTTCCCTGTTTGAGTATGATTTTACGGCAGGTACGTCCAGAGAGCTTTATAAAGGCGAGAAGGGCTATGCGGTGAGCTATGGCGTTCAGCTGCGCTATTCCGCAGGCAAGCTGCTTTTAAGCTATGATTTGCAGAAAAAGTCTCCGGAGGACGTGGGCTATACGATGGAGGAATACATGAGCCTGCTTATGAGCGGAACGAGCGAGGAGCTTTTGGAGCTGTATGAGCAGATGGATTATACAAATTATAACTATGAGATCGATATTGAAAGCGGGGAACGGAGGGAATATAGCGGAGAAGGACGTGTCATTGGTTATCAGAAGGGGAGGCTGCTGCTGACGAACGAGAACCAAAATCCTGTTTGGTATGACATGGAGACGGAAAAAACAACGGTGATATCGGAGGAAATCTGCAGAAAATTCTTTCAGCTGGACGGCGTCATTATTATCGGCACAGGGGAGGTTCATACGGAAGAGACTTACTGGCTCCTCTTTGAAGACAAGGATGAGCCTGTACAGTGGACGCGGACAAAAGAGAATCTGGATTTTCAGGTAGAATGCGCCGGAGACGAGAGTCTCTATATTGCGTGGCTTCCTGCGTGGAAAGATTCCTTCGGCGAGGAATGGATCTATGAGTTTGTAAACCGGGAGGATTTTTTGCGTTGACCGCTTCCGCAGAGACTTGCGGAGATAAGGGGTCAGAGATAGAGGGCTTTTCACAATGATTATGCAGAATCTAAAGCTGGTTCTTGGAAACGGGAAGTATTTGTTCGGCGTGTTTCTGATCGTTTTCTTTACGGGCATTGTTTTGCTTTATCAGGAAAAGGTGACGCCGGAGGAAGGCAGCGGCAGAGCGGCGGGGCTTCGGTGGCTTGAGCAGGAAGAAGACCCGATCGAAGCCTTGGATGAGGCGACAGAGGCGTTGTTTCTTGACGGCAAGCCGAAGCTGACGGACACGCTGTACGATGAGTTTCAGCTTTATTTTGAACTTAGAGATTACATAGAGCCAAGGACAGGGTATGAGACGGTTCTGAACGGTCTGATCAATAACCATAAAATGGTTCAGCGGATGTCCGTTTCCACGGAGCTGATGAAAAGCAGGAGCCAGTCTGCGCAGCAGCAGTATGAAAAGCTTCGGGGGATTCCGGTGACCTACGGAAACTGTCTCGCTGCGGAGAAATTTCTGAAATTCGGAATGGCGGAAATTTCCTTTCTGCTTCTGCTGATCTACACGGCGTATTTTTTGGTTATCCATGAGCGGGAAAAAGGGATCGGCGCCTTGATCCATTCCACGAGGAACGGGGGGAGCCGTTACTATTTTTATAAATTGGGCGCCTTCCTGATACTGGATACGGTTCTGCTTCTGCTGATCTATGTGGAAAAGCTGGCGGTTTATGCCGGACTGTTCGGACTTCCGGATTTCGGTGCGGCGATACAGAACGCAGACGGCTATTTGAGCTGTCCGTATGACTGGAGCATCGGAAAAGCCATGCTGTGCTTTCTCTTTATGAGTTGGGTGTTTTCCTGTCTGTTGGTTGCGGGGCTGCTTCTTCTCTCGTCGCTGGCGTTATCGGAAGCGGCGATCTGTTCGTTTGTCGCAGTCATAGGAGTTTTTTTTCTTGCCTTGGGGAAGCTCATTGAAGATACGTCAAGGTTCCTGCTGCTTCGGGACGGCGGAATTTTGAAGCTCTGGGATTTTGAATACTGGGTGAAGGGCTATTATTATGCCTGTCTGTACAACGGTAAAAACAGCATTGTGCACTTGGACGGACTGGGGTTTCCTTTCGCTATGCTGTCCGTATATATCGCCGTATTTATTCTGGCGGGAGCCGTGCTTTACCGGCGCGGTTTGCACAAAAGCAGCCGAAGAAGGGGACTGCTGAACCGGTTGTGGGGCTACCGCAGCAACGTTCTCGGCAACGAAGGGGAATATATTCTTTTCCAGAAGGGTTCCGTTCTGATCTTTGCCCTGATGCTTTTTCTGGGCTTGGCGCTGACGGATCCCTCGGATAAGCGTGCGGAAAGTATGGGCTTTGAAGCGGATTATGTCGCCATACTGAATCAAATGTCTTACGAGGAAGCCTGCGAATGGCTGGATCATAAGCTGGCGGAGCTGGATGAAATGAGCCGGGAGCTGATGCGGCTGAATACGGAATTGGCGGAGGGCAATCTTGACGAAAGCACCTATGCCGTTATGGCAGCCTCTTTGCAGAATCAGCTTCAGCTTCGGGAACTGATAGAATCCCTCGAAGAACAGACGGTAAGTATGGATCAGGTGAGGGAAACATACGGTATCTGTCCGAAGTTCAACTATACCTCCTTTACGGATCGGATTTCGGAGGACGCAGGGCTGGACGCAAGGCTTATGGCGGGCATGTTGGTGGCGGGCTTTTTGATACTGGGCGGGCTGTCGGTTTTTCCGATGGATAAGCAGTTAGGCATGAACAGACTGATCTGTACCACGGCGAAGGGCAGAAAAAGTATCCGCTCCCGTTTGTTTTGGCTGTGCTTTATGACCTTTCTGCTGTCTCTCGCCGTTCATTTTGCATGGCTGCACGGACTGATGAAATTGTACGGCGTCGGCTGGAACAGTACGGAACTGGGCTTTTACGCTCCCGCGCAGGGAATGCCGGGTTATCGGACCATGGGAGCGGAGATTACCCTGCGGGCGGCGGTAGTGCTGAATATCGTATGGCTCAGTCTGAAATGGGCGGCGGTTGCTTTTGCTGCCATTTCGGCTTCGCTGTTTGCTTCCAATGCGGTCTGGACGGAAATGATCGGCGTTGTGATCCTGATCTGCCCGCTTGCCCTCCGCATGATGGGCGTAAGGTGGGTCGCAAGGCTGCCGTACTTTTCGTCGATCGCCTATGGCGAGGGGGACCTGTTTCTGGACGGAGCAAAGCTGCTGCTTCCTGTGGTTATGCTTGCGGCAGGCGGTGTGATTTACCGGATCGGACGAAAAAACTGGGGAAGATGACTTGTTTTGACAGGAGGCATTATGTTCACTGTTACGTTGGAGCACATTGATAAATGGTATCATAATCCGAGATCCAAGGATGCGGTGCATGCGCTGAAGGACGTCAATCTGGAGCTTACCGAAGGCATTTACGGGCTGGTGGGGCGAAACGGCGCGGGAAAATCTACCCTGATACAGATTTTGGTGGGGAACCTGCCGCAGACGTCGGGACGAATTTTGGTAAACGGGGAGCCTGTGAGAACCGACGGCAAGGCGTACAAACGGCTCATTGGCTATATGCCCCAGCAGCAGTGGATCTATGAGGGCATGACCTGCGTTCAGTTCCTGAACTATATGTATACCTTGAAGGGCGTCGCAAAAAAAGAACGGAAGGAATGCGCTGCGGAGCAGCTGGAGCGGGTGCATCTTTGGGAAAAGCGCCACCACAAAATCGGGGCGTTGTCCGGCGGAATGAAGCAGCGGCTTCTGTTTGCGCAGGCGATCGGCGGAAATCCGATGCTTTTGGTTTTGGATGAGCCTACGGCGGGCGTGGATCCGCAGGAGCGGGAGACGCTGCAGGAGCTTATCGTTGCAAACAGTAAGGGTCGGATCGTTCTGCTTTCCACGCATATTCTCAGCGACATTGAAGGGATCGCAAAGAAAACCATCACCATGGAGGCCGGGAGTCCGGTATAGGACAGAAACGGATTTTAAGCCTGCGTTTTCCCCTTGGCGGCATCGCCGTAATGTTCGGTTACGCTTTACGGGAATCCGGTGTTTTTTATTGCAGAAATCGGAGCTACTCCTCCTTATAGGCCTTCCCGTTTACGGTCAGGATG
>JAUNGI010000031.1 GCA_030524525.1 Lachnospiraceae bacterium | reverse complement strand
GGTTCCGGTCTCATCGCCCGTCTCGGTCCCGGCATCATCTCCGGTTTCGGTCCCC
This sequence comes from Lachnospiraceae bacterium, assembly GCA_030524525.1. Lineage (GTDB taxonomy): Bacteria > Bacillota > Clostridia > Lachnospirales > Lachnospiraceae > ISDg. The sequence continues at coordinate 33,294 of JAUNGI010000031.1, read as the reverse complement.
GTCTCGTCGCCTTCCTCCGGCTGCTGAACAGGAACCTCATACAGCTCGCCGGTATATTCGCCGAAGATATCCAGACGTTCTTCGTCGGTGATCGGCATGACAAAAATGTCGGTGGGCGTATTAAGGGTCAGGGTGACTTCGTCCTTGACCTTGAGCTGCTCCGCAAGCTGCTCTGCAACCTGCACCGTGTAGATCACCCTGACAAACTCGTATGCGCCGTCCTTCCGCAGAAGCTCAATGATCCGGTTATTTCCGGTATCGCAGATGAACACGCTGTCGTCCACCGTAAAAAGCCCCTCAGGATCCTTTAAGGCTCCGACCTCCTCCCAATCGGTCCCGTACAAAACGTTCGTTACCGAATAGGCGTCCGGGGACTCCACTTCTTCTCCCCAGAAATTGTAAGTGTAGGTATACCAGTCGCTTGCAAACGCCGCCTGAACCGTGGAGAGAAGCAGGCACATAAGAAGAAAGACTGCTGCGATTCGTTTTGTTCTCATCTTTCTTTCCCTCCTACTCTTTAATACCCGAACTTGCCATGGTTTCTACGATGTTGCTCTGCGCAAGCAGGAAGCTGACGAGCGGCACGATCATAACGAATACGGTGGTCGCCGCGCTGACGCCGGTTCTTGCAACGCCTCCGGCTGCAACGGTCTTCAATGCGAACGGCAGAGTTTTCTTTTCTTCCGAGTAAATATATGTAGTCGCCACATTGTTCCACAGGCTCTGAATGGAGAAGATCATCAGCGTCAGAGTCGCAGGCTTAACGAGCGGCATAACGATCCGGAAAAAGATGGTCCCTTCCTTTGCCCCGTCGATCTTGGCTGCCTCGATCAGCACGTCCGGAATACTCGATTCCATAAACTGCTTCATCAGGAACAAGCCCATCGGAAGCGCGAACGCCGGAATGATGATCGCGAAATAGGTATCCACCCAGTGCAGCTTCGCCATGATGAGGTAGTTCGGGATCGCCAGAACGTATCCGGAAAACATCAGGGCAACGGTTACCATCGTAAAGAAGAACTTCCCGCCCGGAAACTTATACTTGGCAAGCACATACGCCGCCATCGACGCAATAATGATGTGTCCCACCGTCCCGACAAACGTGATGAACAGCGAGTTGAACAGATATCGCGTAAAGGTCACGACGCCCGACTTGTTCATCAAAAGGAACAGGTCGTTGAAGTTGCTGAGCGTCGGGTTCTTCACAAACAGGTTGGGCGGGAACACGAACAGCTCGTTCAGGGGCTTAAACGCATTGTTGATCGCAAATACGAGCGGAAAGGCGAAGAAGCATCCGAAAATCACCAGAAAAATGCCTACGCCAACGTCTCCGGCACGGGAACGATTCGGTTGTCTACCAGCTTTTATTTTCTTCATGATATCTCCCCCTCATCAAGTTCCGATTTTGCTCAATGCCTTCTGAATGAACTTGTTGCACAAGAACATCGTCAGGAAAAGAACCGTTGCGATCGCCGACGCATATCCCATTTCAAATCGGTACGAGCCGTAGTCGATCAGGTGCGTTACCACGGTCCGCGCCGCGTAGTCCGTACTCGGGAAGCCGCAGAGCGCCATCGTTACGTCCGCCGTGTTGAAGGTCTGGGTAATCGCCATGACCGCGCCGAACATCAGCATCGACTTCATGTTCGGGAGCGTGATGTACCAAAGCTCCTGCCAGCGGTTCTTAATGCCGTCCACATAGCCCGCCTCATACTGGTCGGTCGGGATCGTATTCAGACCGGCGACGAAGGAAAGGAAGCCGGTACCGAGCGACATCCACAAAGTAACCAGCAGCACGACGCCCATCATATAGTCCGGATTGGTCAGCCAGAGGATCGGCGAGTCGATCAGCCCCAGCTCCGTTAGCCACGCGTTTGCGTAGCCGAGCGAGTCGCCGGAGAAGATCAGCGCCCACATAACGTATACCTGACCGGAAATGGTCGGCGCGTAAAAGACAAGCACGGCAAAGGCGCGGATGCCTCTTGGCAGCTCGTGGATCAGCCAAGCGAACAGAAACGCCATGATGTAACCGATCGGACCGGTAACGGCGGCGATCAGGAACGTGTTTTTTACCGCCGTCAGGAATACGTCGTCCGCCAAGATCAGGTTGATGTAGTTTGTCAGACCGATAAATCTTGCCGGCTGCAATACGTTGTAGTAGGTAAAGCTCAGGTAGATTGAAATCACTACCGGAATTACATAAAACGTGATGAAGATAATCGCATACGGAGCCAAGAAGCCGTAGCAGGTCTTGTTTTGCTTAATGTCCTTGAGAAGGTAACGAGCCTGACGTTTCTTTGCTACTTTCCAGTTTGCATAACTCATATTGTCGTCTCCTCCTCTCTTAATTTGCGCTTACCGACAAACCGAATTCTTTTCTCTTCTTCGCGATCTCGTCGTCGATGTCCCGCTTGTAGTCAAGCAGCGTCTCCCGCGGGTCCTCGTTGTCGTTGATGACCTTACGGACTGCGTTTACGATATGTCTTGAGGTGTAGTAGCCTCCCGGAACCTCCGGGGTACCTACGACCCAATCCCACTGTTCTTCCAGAACCGCACGCTCTGCAGAGCTCCACGAAAGCTGGTCAAACGCCTCTACATTTGCGGTCGCATAACGGGCGGATTCTCCCATGACCGCCTCCAGCTCTCTGCCGTAACGAGCCTGCACGTCGGCGCTTGCCCACCATTGCAGGAACGTCCATGCCTCTTCCTTCTTTTCCGAGGTTCCCAGCAGCATCGAGCAGGTTCCCCAGCACGATACGCTGCGGTCGATATCCCACTCGCCGTCGCCGTCCGCATCCACATAGTTGCCGTTTTCATCGGTGATGTAGGTTCCCGGGATCGGAGCCATTGCCCACAGTCCGCGAATCTCCGGTGCAGATACGACAAGCGTGTTGTAGTTGTTGTAATCGACAAATCCGAGCGGCATTTCACCGGTACGGAACCGGTCTACGAAGGTATACTCCTTCGGGCATTTATAATGCGTAAAGAACATCGTAAACTGTTCAAACGCCGCTACCGCTTCCTCACTGTCGAGCATCGTTGCGGAGCCCTCCTCATTGTACAGCGAGCCGCCGTTCTGATAGTACTGAGCGAAGAAGCCCGACAGATCCGGATTGGCAACGTTGTTGATCTTACGCTCGGTCGAAGGTACGCCGATGTTCATGTTCGACTTCTGAATGGTCGGCAGCATGGCGATCAGGTCGTCCCATGTCTGCGGGATCTCAAGCCCAAGCTCTTCCATGATATCGGTTCGGTAAAACATAACGTTGTAATACTGCGTTTCCGGTATTGCGTAAACTCCGCCGTCGTATTGATAAGGAACATACGAGGACGGCTTATATTCGGAAATGACCTCCTCAAAGCCGCGCACGTCCGAACCGTTGCCCTTAAACTGCGTCAGGTCGGTGGCGGCTCCACGCAGCGCGTAGTTGACGGGCTCGCCGTTGTTCGCGTTCAGCGCGACGTCCGGTCCCGTTCCCGCCACGGTCGCCGGAAGCAGCACGTCGGCGGTGATCAGGTCCACATTGACGCCGATGCCGTATTTTTCCACAAACGTATCGTCGATCATTGTCTTCAGGATGGTACACTGGTCACGGCCCGCAAAGATCCACACCGTGATCGTTTCCATATCGTCGCCATATACGTTGCCGATGGCGTTGTAATCCACCGTAAAGGTCGAGATAAACGCCTTGACCTCATGCAGCGCGTTGTCAAACCAAGAGGGCGTGTCGTCCGGCACCTTGTAATCCGCGCCGGAAACGATGATATAGTCGATATCCAGATTGGACTGGCTCAGCGTCAGGATGGAGGAACCAAGCGCGCTGACATTATCCTTGAAGTTCTGCAGGCTGGACGTAATGTTGTCCGGATCGTCATAAAAACGCTCCAGCTGATTTGCCAGCGTCAGAGAAGCGGAGACCTGCGTTCCCGCCTCGCCGGTGTAGTCGATCAGGTCGTCGATGATCTTATAAAGAACCTTGTACTCGTCTCCCATGCCCTCGATAACGTCGGGATATTTCTCGTCAAGGTTGTAGTCGCGGTTTTCGTCCGGCTCGGTTCCGGTCACAACGAGGATCTTGCGGTAGATCTGATTCAGACGGTACACGCTGTCGTTCATCCGGTTCAGGATATCGCCGACCTCGCCCAAGGTGACCTCAAGGCGGATTCGGTTCTTGCCGGCATTCAAATGGAACAGATACGGATTGCCGTCGCCGTCGGAAAGGGTCATCATCTTCCAGTCGTTCGAAAAGTCAAACTTAATGGCGGAGACCTCCTCAAAGGGGATCTGGCCGTTTATGTACAGGGAACGGCAGGAAACAAAGCCGCGGTTATAATTCTGTCTCGCCTTCAGAGTCAGTTCGTAGTAGCCGTCCTCCGGTACCTCGACCTCCCACTCGATCCACTGTCCGGACACCTTCCAGTTGTTGCCGCCGATCATGTTCAGCCGCTGGGTCGTTACGCTGTAAGGCGTGGTGGAAGCGGAGGTGCGGTCATAGGTCGGATACAGGGACTGGGAAGAGCGGTACTCCGCGTCCTCGCCTTGGATCTGCACATGGAACTTGCTGTCGCTCAGGCTCGTATCCGCGCCCTCGATATAGGATGCGTAGTCCGGGGTTTCCAGTCTCTCCGCAACGACAAATTCTTTCAGGATCAGGGTTTCTTGGCTTGCTTCAAGACGGATGGTGTTTTCGCCTTCTTCAAAATAGAAGCAATAGGGCTCGGTAATGTAGCCGAGATCGTCGTAAAGATATGTAGTTTCCCAACGGGGAGCTTCGATCTGGCTCGGCCGGATCTCGTTTCCCTGATTGTCAAAGGTGGATTCGCCGTCGTCCGTAAAGATGCGGTTGAAGGTCAGCGCGTCCGCGCCGGAGAACGGGATCTCGCCGTTGATGTAGAGCGCGCGCTCGATCTCGATGCCGCGGGAGGTATCCTCCTCCTGATCGGGATAGTAGGTCAGATAGATGTTATAAAGACCGGCCTGCTTCACGTTTACCTTAAATTCCACATAGCCGCCCTCGTAAGAGGCCAGAACGTTTTTTTCTCCGCCGTAATCAATAAAGGAATAGTTTTCCCCCGCCGTGATGGAGTCCTTCGTCAGAGGCACCGAAAGGGTTTCCGAAGGATAGACCGCGGTTCCGTCCGCTCCGCCGTGTCTGAGCAGATAAGCGGTATAGGAGTCTTCCCGTCCTTCTCCCTCGACCTTTGAAAAATCAAAGCCGGCGTACTTGTCTTCGTAGCTTTCCACACTCGACAGAGAGCTCCAGACAACAAGCACCGCAACAACGGCGATGATGATCAGCGGCCAGTAGACATACTTCTTTTTCAAGACATTCTTGACCTTACTCATTGCTTCTTTTCTCCTTCTTTTATAAACTTGCCCTCGATTTTTACCTATATTTCATAAAAAGTTCAGCAAAATCACAAATAGATATCCTATATTTTAATAAAATCCCCTTGCATTTGCATATCAGTTTTTGCTATATTTAACTCAAATCTTGCTATTGTTATCCATTTTGCAAGAAAGCGCGAATTTCCAACCTACTTTTTTAGCGAAAAATACATAAGAGCTTTTTGCGATTTTTCAAGATATCCTTGCATAACCACGGTTATTTGCACAATTTTTCTAATTCATTTTTCGCACTTTTGTACATATTTGTCAAGGGGAAATTCCTAGCAATTTTTGAACGGTCATTTTCTGCAAAACTGCATTGCGAAAAAACCACCGTTTTCAGGGGGAGGTCATTATTATATGGTTAGAGAGCTGTCCGGAATTCACGAGAAGGTTTCCTTTGAGGAGAACCAATCCATTCTGCTTTATCTGAACCGGGAGCCGGAATCCTACGATACGCATTGGCACGCCGCCGGAGAGATCATCATGCCGATCGAAAACAGCTATTCGGTCGTCGTCAGCGGACAGACCTACGAGCTGCAGGAGCGGGACATCTTTTTTATTCCCCCGGGCGAACTGCACCAGCTTATTTCGCGGCCGAGCGGACTGCGCCTGATCCTTATGTTCGATATCGCCCTCATCAGCACGATGCAGGATTTCTCCGCCATTACGCCGGTGCTTTCCCAGCCCATTCTGATTTCTCCCAGCCGTTACGGAGAAATTCACGATTCCTCGGTGCGGCTGCTGAACCGGATCATCGAAGAATACAACAACTCGACGCTGCCGCTGCGTCAGTCCATGATCTACTCCTACCTGATCCAATTTTTTGTCCAGATCGGACGGCTGCATATCCGGACGGATCTGTTGTTTCCGGATGTGCGGACCAATAAGCAAATGGAATATTTTGACAAGATGAACACTGTCGTGAACTATATCAATAACAACTATACGGAAGATATTTCTCTGGAAAAGATGGCGAGCCTTGCCGGGTTCAGCAAGTTTCATTTTTCCCGGCTGTTCAAGCAGTTTACCGATCACTCCTTTTACGCCTACCTGAATCAGCGCCGGGTCAAGGCGGCGGAAACCCTGCTGCTGAATCCCAATATTTCGGTCACGGACGTGGCGCTGCAATCCGGATTTTCCTCGATCTCCACGTTCAACCGGGTCTTTCGCGCCGCAAAGGAATGCACGCCGTCGGAATATAAGGCGTATCATCAGCATCAGGGCAAAAAGATCAAAATGTTTTAGCGGCTTTCGGGCAGCGTCTCCGACGTCTGGGCGTTGCCGCAAAGCTTCCACAAATAAGCAAGCGTCAGCAGCGCCTGCACGACCGTATAGACAAGAGAGGTTTTGAGCAGACCGTAAAAGCCCGCCAGCTCCCGGAAGAAGCCGCAGGCGGCGGCAAGCATAACAAAGATCCAGATCAGCACGTTATCCTTGTGATTGATCTTGCTTTCCAGCGAGGCGACGCAGCACCGCACGATCAGAATCACGGCAGCCGCCTCCAGAAACGCCTTGCCCCAGTGAAGGAAATATTCGCCCCCGTACACCGTCACTCCGTCTGCAAACAGCGGCAGCAGCGGGCAGAGCAGGTCCACGGCAAAGGCAGCCGCGCAGACCGTCAGGGCGCGTCTTCGCGCCTTGTCCGACGGAAGCACGAGCAGCGCTCCGACGGCAAGCAGCACATAGCCCACCGCATCGGGCACCATGTCCAGCTTCATATGGTCGGAAACCACGTCGTCCATGACCATGCGCTGCGTGTCGGCGGCGTAGTTCTCCAGAAGCTCATATTCCGGGTAGCGAACGCCCGTGGAAACCGTCACGTCCACAAGCAGAAATAAGATCCCCAAAATTATCAGAATGTATTTTTTCATAACGTTCCTCTCACATTGCCAACAGGCTTCGGCTCATTTCCTCGGGGCTGTCCGCCACCGCAAACGCTCCCGCCTGCAAAAGCTCCTCCGCCGTTCCGAAGCCGTAGGTCACGCCGAGCGCGGCGATCCCAAACTCGGCGGCTCCTTCCACGTCGTGATAGCGGTCCCCCACCATGACGATCTCCTTCGGGTCGGAAAGACCGAGGGTTTTCATTGCGTAGGCAATGACCTCCGCCTTGGTGTTGATCCTTTGATCCAGACTGGCGCCGCAGATCGCCGTAAAATACGACGCGATCCCAAAATATTCCGCGATCCTCCGGGCAAATTCCTCCGGCTTGGAGGTCGCCATCACGATCTGCTTTCCTCCCTTCCTGAGGGCGGCAAGCGCCTCCGGGATTCCCGGATACATCCGGTTTTCCTTCCAGCCGCTTTCGCGGTAGCGTGCGCGGTACAGTCCGATCGCGCGCTCAATATCCTCTCCTTCAAAGTAATCCCGGAACGAGACCGACAGGGGCGGTCCGATATATTTTTTCAGCGTATTTTTATCTTCGACCCGAACGCCCATCGTCTCAAGCGCTTCCGCAATGCAGTTCGTGATCCCCTCGGAGGAATCGGAGATCGTACCGTCCAGATCGAGAAAAACGTATTTCATAGCAGTTCCCTCCTTGGTTTTATCCGACGCGCAGCCCCGCGCCTTTCGTGCCGCTCGGCGCCGCGCTTTGCCCGTTGGCTGCCCGTTTTCTTATTCGCGCATTATAACATAAACAGCCCGGGACAGGCAAGCAGCTTGTTGATTTTCTCGTCGAAGCGGCTTTTCGGCTCCTGCTGCTCCAAAACAAGCATCAGCTTCTGCGCGTTCTTGGCGGGGATCCACGCTTTTCGCGCATTGAAATACTGATTGCAGACCCGATAAAACTTTTCCGGGAACAGCAGCAGGCACAAAAGCAGCCGAAGCTCCTGACGGGGCAGGGGGCGCTCCTTCTGATAAGCGGAGAGCATCTGCGTATAGATCTCCTCGTCCCAGCCGTTTTTTTCCAGCGACTTCCGCAGCAGATAATAGATGTCCTCCGCCTGCGGACCGATGCCCGCATGTTCAAAATTACCGACGAACACCCTGCCGCCGTCCAGCAGCAAAAGAGAGTGATTTCCGTAATTCCCGTGGCAGCCCACGCCCTGCTCCTCCGCCTCCCGGTGCACCTGCTGCCAGTCGCCCGCCAGCAGGCAGGAAAGCGCCGCCTCCGCCTTTTTCAGATAGACGGGCAGCAGCTCCAAAAGCTTCAGCTCAAACGGATTTTTCTGCTTTCGCTTATAAAGATAGGTCGCCAGACGGCGCATCTCGCGGATCCGCTTTTCAAAGATCTCCTTTGTGGATTCACGTATGTATTCGGATCGGACGGGCAGCCCCCGCATGGCGCGGTGCAGGCGCGCCAGCGTTTCCACCGCCCGGAGCCGATGCTCGGAAAGGCGCAGATCCATCTCCTCTCCCTGTTTCCAGTGCCGCAGCAGAAAGGTCTCCCCGTAATCCCCTTCGGTCACGTACCTGCCCTCCCGGTTCGGCACGCCGATATCCACCAGCGAAAATCCTTGGGCGACGATCTGTTTTTTGACTTCTTCCTCCCAAACGGCGCGCCCCTCCTTGACCTCGCGGCCGCGAAGCATCAGAAGCCCCTGCTCCGTTTCCAGAAAGCCGGCGCCCTTCTGACGGTAATATCCCCTTATGGAGACGTCGTACTGTGCCAGAACCACCGCACTTTTTTCATCCAACCCCATGTGATTCACGCTCCCATCCAGAAAAAAAGTGTGAACATGGTTTTCATGTTCACACTCAATGTATGCGGTCTTTTTTCAATTCATTCCAGAGGATTTTCGGGAATCCTGTCTTCCCGCAGATAACTCTCCGCAAGCGCCAGAAGCGTTTCGCGTTCGTTTTTTTCCGGCTCGTTCAGCACCTCCGCAAGGAGCGCCCGCAGCGCCTGTCCCAGAGCGGGCCCCGACGAATAGCCGATCGCCAGCAGATCCCTTCCGGTCACCGCAAGCTGCTTCAGCGACACGCACTCCCGCCTTGCCACGATCCCGCGAAAGCCCTCCTCCATCCGATCGACCTCGCGGAGCATCCGCGGAACCAATTCCGGCTTATGCCCGTAAATATCCGCCCGCTGCACGGCAAAGAGAAACGGCATCCACTCGCTTCCCACCCGGTTCGTAAGACGGCGGAGCCCGGCGCCGCCCTTCTCCATCTCCACGGTATGTCGGCTGTCGTGAAACCGCACCAGCTTCGTGACCGCCGCGATCGTCTCGTTGTCAAATTTCAGCCGTTCCAGAATCCGCTTGGCAAGCTCGGCGCTTTTTTTCTGATGTCCGTGAAAGTGCGCGGCGCCGTTCTCGTCCAACCTGCGGCAGTCGGGCTTTGCGCAGTCGTGCAGCAGAACGGAATACGCCAAGATCTGCCGTCCCTTTTTTCCCTCCGCCTCATATGCGGGGAGCCCCTGCAGCGCCTGCAGCGCCTTTAACGTATGCATTCCCACGTCCCAGCAATGGTAGGGGTTGTTCTGTTCGGTCGCAAGCATTCGGTCCCATTCCGGAAGCACCACGGCGGAGATCCCGGTCTCCTGCATCAACAGAAGCCGGTCGGGATGCTCCGACAGCAAAAGCTTTGTAAGCTCCACCCGGATCCGCTCCGCGCTTACCCGCCGCAGATCCCCCGCCAGCGCTTTCATCGCGGCAAGCGTCTCCGTCTCCACAGTAAAATCCAGCTGCGCCGAAAAACGCACGGCGCGGAAAATGCGAAGCGCGTCCTCGGAGAAGCGTTCCATGGGCTTCCCGACCGAGCGGATCACGCGGTTTTTCAAGTCCTCCCGCCCGCCGAACAGGTCGATCAGACCGTTTTGTTCGCTGTACGCCATTGCGTTGATCGTAAAATCCCGCCGCCGCAGATCCTCCGCCAGCTCGCGCGTAAACGTGACCGAGCTGGGATGCCGGTGATCCTCGTACGCGCCGTCCAGCCGATAGGTCGTCACCTCATAGCCCTTCTGCCTGCGCAGCACGGTCACCGTACCGTGTTCGATCCCGGTGTCCACCGTGCGCGGGAACAGGGCTTTGACCTCCTGCGGGCTTGCCGAGGTCGTGATATCCCAATCCTCCGGCTCCCTTCCAAGCAGGCTGTCGCGCACGCAGCCGCCCACCGCGTATGCCTCAAAGCCCGCGCGCGCAAGCGCTTCGATGATCTCCCGCACCGCCGTCGGCAGCTCGATCCGGAAATTCTCTGTTTTTAACGGTTCTGTCCGCATGACTTCCTCCGCCTTTTCCCCTTCCTTCGGTTTCTGCGTGCGCCGCCCGTTATTTTCCATACCTGCGCGCCAGCTTTTTCGAAAGCTTCCGCTCCGGCTTCTTTTCCTGCCGCCCTGCGCCCTTCGGACGCTTCTCGGCGCAGAATACGAAATATCCGTCCTTCTCCCGCACCCGGCAGCCGCCGAATACCGCCGTCAGCTTATTTTCGTACCATGCGCGCCGTTTCGTTACAAGAAACATCCTTCCGCCGGTTTGCAGCCGCCGAAAGCCTTCTTCAATAAAGTGCTTCGCCACGGAAAAATCGGTATGGTACGGCGGATTCGACAGGATCAGCGTAAAATCGCGCTCCGAAAAGCCCCGGAAGCCGTCGCTCTCATAGACCCTGCACGCCCCGACGCCGTTCCGTACGGCGTTCGCCCTCGCAAGCTCCGCCGCCTCCGGCAGCACGTCGCACAGCACGACCTGATCGGGCGAAAGCCGCCGCGCAGCCCAAATTCCCACCACGCCGCAGCCGCAGCCCAGATCCAGCACCCGATCCTCCGGACGAAGCTCCACGAGCGAAAGCATGGCAAGCGTTCCCCGATCGACGGCGGCGGGGGAAAACAGCCGCGGGCTCGTTTCCAGCCGGAGAACGAAGTCGCCAAATTCCGCTTCTATCATTTGTCGAATATCTCCCCGATCTCCGCCAGCAGATCTCGGATCGGCAGGTGCTGCGGGCACGCCTTTTCACATTTGCCGCAGCGGATGCAGTCGGACGCCCGTCCCCGACCCGTTACCGCCCCGCGGTACGCCGAAACGGCGCCCCACTCCTGCAGCTGCTTCCGCTTGTTCATGCTGGCAAGCACCGCCGGAATTTCGATCTTTGCCGGACAGCCGTCGGTACAGTAGCGACAGGCGGTGCACGGGATCAGCCCCTGATTCAGGATGATATCGCGCACCTCGGCGATCGCCGCAAATTCCCGTTCGGAAAGCGGCTCGAACTCCTTCATATAGCTAAGGTTGTCTTCCATCTGCTCCATATTGCTCATGCCGGAAAGCACCATACACATGCCTTCAAAGCTTGCGGCGTAGCGGATCGCGTAGCTGGCGGGACTGCCTCCGCCCAAAGCGGAAAGCACCGCCGCGGCGTTTGCCGGAAGATTCACAAGACTGCCTCCCTTGACCGGTTCCATCACGATGACCGGCTTTCCGTGCTTTCTGCACACCTCATAGCAAAGACGGCTTTCCACGCCCTCGTACTCATAATCCACATAATTGAACTGGATCTGCACGACCTCCACCTCCGGATGCTCCGTCAAGATCTGATCAAGCACCGCCGCGCGGTCATGGAAGGACAGCCCGACATGGCGGATCTTCCCCTCTTTTTTCAGCTCCGCCGCCGTCTCGTATGCGCGGCACGCCTGAAACTTCTTGTAATTGGATGCGTTCTGCGCATGCATCAGATAAAAATCGAAATAGTCCACGCCGCACGCCTTTAACTGGCTTTCAAAGAACGGACGAATATCCTCTTCCCGCTCAAAATACGGCTCGGTCAGCTTGTCGGTCAGCACAAACGCCTCCCGCGGATGGCGCTTTGCCAAGCAGTCGCGCAGCGCCGTCTCGCTTTTGCCGCCCAAATAGCCGTGCGCCGTATCGAAATAGTTGAAGCCTTCCTCCAAAAAGCGATCGACCATCGGGATAAACTGCTCGTAGATCACGTCTCCGTCCCGCATCGGAAGACGCATGCACCCAAACCCAAACGTTTTCTTGATCTCCGGAAAATATGTACTCATAGCCTTCTCACCCTTCCAAATGTTTTTTCAGTTCCTTCTCTCCCATCCACTGTCGGCTGACCGTCCTGAAACCGATCGCGCCGTACCAGTCCTCCAGCTCGATGTACAGGGCTTCCGCATATTCGCACCCCTGCCTGCCCAGCCATTCCGCCGCGCTTGCAACGAGCCGCCTGCCGATGCCGCGCTTGCGCGCCCACGGGACGACGCCCACGCACCCGATGCTGCCGACCTTCTCTCCCGGCGTGCAAAATCTTCCGCCGTCCGGCTCCGCCATCAGGAAGCCCGCGATCCCTTCGGGGAACGCCGCGATCCAAACGTTGGAGGACGCGCCCTCAAAATACGGCGTCCAAGAAGGTTCGGTCGCTTTCACCGCCGCAAGCAGCTCCGCCTCCTCCGAGGCTTCGGCAAAGCGAAACGAAACCGCTCCGTCCACCGGCGGAAGCTTCTGCCGCTCCGTGGAAAAACCGGCAAGCGAAAGCCGCATGTTTACGCTGCTCCATTCCGCCCGATACCCCCGCTTTTCAAAAAAATCGGGCATCTGCGGCTGATCCAGCGGAACGCCCTGAAACAGATAGCGGTCGCCCGCCCCAAGGATCACGGCGTCCGCGCCGCTCTCCCGAACCCGCTCCTCTGCTTCCCGAAGCAGATCGGAGCCAACGCCCTTTCCGCGCTCCTCCGGAGCGACCATCAGAAGCGAAAGCGAATTTTTCCATAGCACGGCGCAGCCGATGCACGCCTCTCCCCGCCGACGCAAAAGAACCGTCGCCTCGGACAGACCCAGCAGGTCGGAAAACGCCGCTTTCTCCAGCGGATAATTCGGAAAACAGCGCTGATATAAGGAATAGATCGACATATTGTTTTGCTCTCCCCTCAATCCTTTGTGTCGTATGCATCGTTCTGCATCTGCTTGGGCAAAGCCGCATGACGCCCCGCCCTGCCCTCGCATACAAGTATAGCACATTTTTTCCCCGTTCGCTACAGGTATTCCCGCATGTCGGCGCGCAGCCGTTCCTCCAGCTCGATCAGCCGCTTTGCAAAGTCCTTTGAACGCTCGTCGGCTGCCTGATACTGATTCAGATAACGGCGCAGATTTTTTGTCCCCATATCGCAGCCGTCGGTGATCAGATCCGCCACGACCTTGTCCGAGTCGTCAAGCGTCAGCTTGATATTCGTCTTCATCCATGACATGCCCTTTGCCATTGCGCCCGGCTCCTTGCCTTCGTCGTGATACGCATGCAGGAGTTCCGTGATCTCCTCCTGTAACGCCTCATGCTCCCGACGGTTTCCCTCCAAACTTTTCTTCAAATTTTCATCGTGCGTATAGTCGAGTACCTCGGAAATGGCGCTGACGCCCATTTTTATGCCTGCGTCGCATTCCCGCAGCAGCCGGATCGTATCTTTCTCTATCATAACGATACCTCCTGTTTTTTTCAGTATGCGCCCCTCGAAAGGAAATATTCGCATTGACAGCCGCGCCTTTTTTACTTATACTTAAATTATCTTTTTATGACATATCAAAGGAGGCTTTAGGCTATGGGAAAATTTGTTATTCGCAGTACGAAAACCGGCGTCAAATTTGATCTGAAGGCAGGCAACGGCGAGGTCATCGCGACCTCCGAGGTCTACAACTCTCTTTCCGCCTGCAAAAACGGAATCGCCAGCGTTCAGAAGAATGCGCCGATCGCCGCCGTGGAGGATCAAACCGCAGAAGGCTGCGCTGCCGAGAAAAATCCGAAGTTTGAGATCTATGAGGACAAATCCGGCGAGTATCGCTTCCGCTTAAAGGCAACAAACGGTCAGATCATTGCGGTCAGCGAGGGCTACAAGGCTATTGCCGGCTGTAAAAACGGGATCGAATCCGTAAAGAAGAACGCTGCGGACGCCGAGATCGTAGAAGAGGAATAATTCAGAAAGGCAAGGAACGCACCAATGGACATTAAAGAACAGATCACCGGCGCCGTGGAGAAGATCACGAAGGACAAGGAGCTTCAGGCGCAATTCAAAAAAGACCCGGTAAAGACCGTCGAGAACGTGCTCGGCGTCGATATCCCGGACGGCGTCGTGGACAAGGTCGTGGACGGCGTGAAAGCAAAGCTCGGCGCAGATAAGCTGAGCGGTCTGCTTGGAAAATTCGGAAAATAAGGCGCGGTAAATTGCGCCGCCGGCTTTCGGAGGGCAAAGTCAGCTTTTGGCTTTGCCCTCCGATTCTTAATCGCGGCAGGTGCAAGAAGAAACATAGTGCGCATACGTTTTGAAAAGGAGTATCCCGCTGGAAAGTACCGGCCGGAAGCCGAGAAGCGCGTTGGTTCCCCGCACCTTGATCAGATTCCCTCGATCACTTCCGGTACTAAACCGTCCAGCTTGTCCTCTTCAATGACATAATCCTCTACCGAAGCCGGAAAAGAAATGCCCTCCTTCAAGGAAACCCGTACGGAGCGATGTACCTTGGCGCTCGAATACTGCCCAACTTTATTGTTATGCTTCCACCAGTAGATCCGGAAAACTTCCATACTGCCGTCCGGTCTTGCCGCCGAAGCGTCGTTTACAAACAGCGTGCGCAGCGCCTCCTTGATCTTCTCCGCGTCTTCCTCCGAAAAGCCGGTTTTCTCCGCAAGCTGAACATTGATGGAGCCTTTGATCTTGTATAAGCCAAACTCAACGTAATGCTTGGTTCCCATTGTGTCGGAGCTTCGCTTTTCTCCCGGCTCTCCGTTCACGCTCTTTGTGATCTGCATGCTGTTGATATCCACCGGAGAACAGCTGAGCGCCTGATGGAGCGTCACCGGTCCCCGAACGCCGACCGATACGCCGTCCCCCTTCTTGTCTTCGGCGCCCTTATAAGCAAAGACCTGTCCGAACGAACGCACGTCGATCCACGTTTCGCAGGCCTGTTTCGCGTAATCCTGCTTTGAAGAAGCCCCGGTTATCGCTGCAGCGGCTCTTTCCTTCAAAGAGCCGCACCCGTCCTCACAGCGATCCTCCGACTGTACAAAAATGCGCTCGCCCATATCCTGCAAACGGTTGCGGAGCTTCCGCTTGATGCATACGTCCGAAATTTCGCCCAAGCCGTTCTGTACGGTTCTCGGACGGTTTCCGCTTAACGGATCGCCGTTCGGATTGGCATTTTCCACCTTTACCAACACAACAAAGTCGATTTTATTCTGCAGCTGACTCATGATCCTTCTCCTCCTGATTTTCCTGGTTGTCTTTTTCGTGTTTGTCTTTTCTGATCAACGCAGCCCTCTGCAAATAATACCCCAGCAAATAGGTCGCCTCCAGCCGTTGATCCAGTTCCTCCGGTTTTCCGCTTACAAGTCCCTCGGTGATCTCTGAAATCAGATCCTGATAAAACTTTCTTGACCCCGGACGTACCTTTTGAAGGTACGGATTCACCAGCTCCGTCAGGGTTCTCCACGTGCTCAGCGGATGGTTGACGTAAACCGTCTGATAGCGGATCGCATTCGGCTCCCGCTTTTCGTCCTCAGAAAAGGTGACCCGTTCCACCCTTTCCAGTATAGCCAGCAGCCGCCCAAACAGATAGCTTCTGTCTCTGTTCGTTACATCCAGTTCCATTTGATCTTTCACTCCTTTCACGTTATTTCCATCTTTATCTCTGTAATATTTCATAATCACAGCGCATGCCGTAGACAAGACTCTTTCCCGATTTCCTCGTTGATACGCCAACGGTGTGGAGGCTCTTAAGGTCAGCGCCTGAACGATATCCTGCGGCATCGGCTGCTGATCCAGCATACATTTCAGCAGACGCTGCATCTGCTCTTTCAGAAGCTTATCATCCACCTCAAGATAATTCCTCGCCGCATTCTCTCTCCCGAATGCGCATTCCACGATCCTGCGAAAACGCGGGGTTTCTACCGCATAATACGGCTTTTTCTCTGCGTTGAACTTCAAATACCACCAGTTGCAGGTCTCTCCCCATTCACGCACCCGCCGGAAAAACTCTCTTTCGAACAGATCCTGATAGTAGGTAATGGAGAGCCGTCCGGTGGTTGCCGCCTCCAAGGCAAGGACAATCACCTCGTCGCCCTCCTTAAATTGGTTTTGATAGCCCTGCAGCGTTTTGCGCAGATTCGACCGATACGATACGATCGTCTCCGACTCCTCTTCCCCAAAGTCGAACTCGTCAATGACCCCCGGTACCTTCTTGCCCACCGGATTCCAGCAAAGAAACGTCCGGGCTCCGATCGAAACGCCCTGCGTCTTTACAAGCCATGTCAGAGCGCTGTGGATTT
Organism: Lachnospiraceae bacterium; assembly: GCA_030524525.1. Taxonomy (GTDB): domain Bacteria; phylum Bacillota; class Clostridia; order Lachnospirales; family Lachnospiraceae; genus ISDg. The sequence goes on along the minus strand of JAUNGI010000031.1, from coordinate 16,721 downwards.
TCTGCGACGCTTCATAGCTGAGCGCAAAGGCTTCCTCGGCGTCCTGAAATCTTCCCCGGTAAACAAAGCCATGCGCGTCGTTTGCGGAGATCAGCTTCGCGCCGTAGGCCGCTGCCACGATCCCTTTCGGATGGTTGTCGGAAATACTCGCCTCTTTTCCGATGAGATAACAGACGTCCCTTCTGCCCTGCTGCTCTGCAAGATAATAATTCTCATACGTCCGAATCAACGACGCGTCCTTCCAGACCGCGCTTACTCGGTTCCCCGCCTCCAAGACACGGAAGCGCACCAGTGCTTTGTCATAGGGCTGACCCGCGATCTTTTCGTTTGCGAACATACCGTTTTCCTGCACCTTGACAATGCCGCAGTCGATCAGGTCGGAGATCACCTGCCCCTTGGAAAGATATTGATAAACCGCCAGAGCCTTTGGATGCGCATATTCCGAAGCGTTCCACTTCTGCAGATTCTGCATGTACGCCTGAAACTTTTTCGCAGCGAGTTTTTTCGCCTTTTCCTCCTCGCAATGAGAAGCAAAATCCCCTGCCAAATAGGGCAGCATCTCGCACAGGGCGTGGGGCGCCACGCCGGAGCTTCTGCCGGCGGAGGACTCCGTAACCGGAATCAGCGTCGCCTTTTCCGGATCCTTTTTCTCGATCTGCTTGGCGCCTTTCAATTCTCCCGTTTCGCTCAACGTCACTTCGATCTGTGCATTGGCGTACATATGGGCGATCGGAGTAAGCGCCTGCTCTGTCTCCGCGGATTTTCCGGCGTTGCATTCATAGGTTTTTAATAGCTGACTCATACAAGACATTCAGAATATCGCCTCCTCCTTCAAAACCGAGAAATTCCCTTCGTCCTCTCCAAAGGGTTTGATCTCCATTTCCCGGACTACCCGGTGAATACATTCCCACGGCGGCAGAAAGTCGATCACTCCGTTTTTCATAACGGCGTCCCACAGACGCACGCTCATTTTCCCCTGCGTTTCCTCGGAATAGGCCTCGTCCGCATAGGTGATTCCATGATACATCATGCCGAAATCCAGCTCCGGAATATTCTGATAAAAGCTCTCGTCTTCTCCGAAAACACAGGGCTTGACATAGCCCTGACACTCCCTTGTTCCCAGAAAAACGTCGCGTCTGCCGCCCCGCTCGATCATTCGCTTTGCGATATTGTGATGCTTATTCTCGTCGCGATCGTGCGAAAGCTCCGGACGATTTTCGTTCCAAACAAAATGCGCCCGTACCTGATATCGGCAATCTTTCAAATAAGTATAATAGGACAGGTCCGTTTTCGGGCTGTCGTAGTGGATCGGACGAATGCCCTTGGTCTCCGTCTGGATCGGATTCATAATGCGCACCGAGTCGATCACCCAGATCAGCGTCGGCTTCCAGTACACCGAGTGCAAAATTCCCTTGAGCGCTTCGTAGGTCGGTACCTGATAGCTGAATTTTTCTCCCCCCACGCGAGTCACCGGATCGGAAAACAGCGCGTATTTTCCCGTCACCTCAAACTCTACCGTATTTCTATGGTTCATGCATTGCAGCCTCCCTTCTTAACGAATGTAATTTTCTACCGGCTGCTCCTTTTCGTACAGCAGCCCGCAATCCTTTTCATCATACGCCTTTTCATCCAAAACAAGAATCCGTCCGTCGAACAGCTTCCGAAGATATCCCGCCTGATCCAATTCTGTTACCTGCCAATCAAAAACGCTGATGGAAAACGGCTTCAAATTCTCGGTTAAATTTTTCAACTGCGCCGGCGAAAAGCTGCCGTTTTCCAGCGCCGCCAAGCTTTCGATCCAATCTTTTCCTTCTTGGTATGGAACAAGGATGTCCGTCGTATTGTCGTCAAACACCCGAAAGTTCTGACCGACAGCGGCAAAGGGCTGATGGAAGATATATTTTGCATGGATCTCCTTCGCGCCCTTTTGGGCGTTTGGGTTCTCATTTGCCAAAAGCCGCGCCAGATTGTATGGCTCTCCCTGAATTTCTTCCGGATAATCCAGCTCGTTTTTCATCTCCCCAAACAAGGTCCGATAATATTCCTGCGTTGCCTCCTCGTCGATCAGGGAGCCGCTCTTTTTTGAATAGATAACCTTATCGGCAGCAACCTTCGCCTTCTGAATATCCTTGAGCATGCCCAGATTCTCGTCGCTATCCTTAATCTTTACCAGATATACCGTTCCCGGATACCCGTATTCATTGCCGCGGTTGCATCTGCCCGCCGCCTGCGCCAGATTGTCGATCCCCGCCATTAACCGAACGACCGCGTCAAACGAAAAATCGATCCCCGCTTCGGCAAGCTGTGTGGAAACACAGATCAGCTTTCCCGGCTGCTTTCCCTCCCGAAGCTGCTCCTGAAGCGCCGCCAAGCGTGTCTTTAGCTCCTGTATCACCTCGGTCCGATGCTTGGGACACATGGACGTCGAAAGATGGAAGAGCGTCCAGCCCTGCGCTTCCCGCTCGTTTTGTGCTTTCAGCCTCAGATAAAGCTCCAGCGCCTCACGCTTCGTATTGCAGATGATCAAAAGCGCCTCGTGCTGCTCCATCAGATCGCCGCAAAACGCCGCGCACTCTTGCAGGCTGATGCCATGACAAGTTGTTTTATTTATAATTTTGGCGCGCACGAACAGCCGCTTCTGCGCATCGCTCAGGCAGACCAGATCCTTCTTTCCCGCCAAACGCACGCCCCAGTCCAATTCTTCCCAGCAGGGCTGCGTTGCCGAACACAGCAGCACCGTCGCATTACAGAACTGCTGCAGGAAATTGATCGCCATATTAAACATCGACGTTACTTTCTTTGGCAGAGACTGGATCTCGTCGATCACAATAACGCTGTCGCACAGCGCCTGCATTCTGGCAATGGCCGAGGTTTCCCCCGAAAATAACAGATTCAGGAACTGCACAAGCGTGGAAATGATCACCGGATTGTCATTCCAGCTGACCGCCGCCAGTTCACAGCGATCGGCTTCTTCTGTTGGCGTCTTTTCCCGAATCACGTTGGAATGATGCTCCAGCACCATTCGCTCTGTCGGAAGAAAATCCTTGATCGCTTTCGCGTTTTGCTCCAAAATACTCAGAAGCGGGATCAGAAAGACAATGCGTTTTTTTTCGTATTTTTTTGCATGCGCCAAAGCATAGCGCAGAGAAGCCAGCGTTTTTCCCGCTCCGGTCGGAAGGTTCAGCCGGTAGATTCCCGGCGGGTCTGCGGCAGCCTGCAGACACGCTTGCGAAATTTCGCCCCGCACACGGTTCAGTTCCGACGAGGTGTCAAAAGCCTGTATTTTCCGCTCACAAAAAGCTGCGGCGGCTGTCCAGTCAAACGCGGTGTCTTCCTCCTGCCGTTTCTGATCCATAAACTCCGCCGTATTTCTTCGGTCGCCGTAGATCACGGCGGAAAGCACCAGCCGGATCAGCATACTCATTTGATACATATTTTTGGGCATTTTTTGATAGACTGCCCGAGATTTTTCACAGACGTCTCGTATTTCCACAACCGCCTGAGCGAACTGCCGCTTTATGGTTTCTTGATCGGCAACGGCCTCCAAAAAATTCGTCACGGCTTCCTCATAGCAAAGCTCGTCCCGGTTCTTTTGCAGACGGTACATAAATCCATTGTTTTGGCTCAGATCCACACAATCAAACAGCCCATGATGCGCGCCGATCGCATAGCCGATCACCTCGGAAGCCAATTTCTCCCAATTGTCCGCCCCATGCTGATGATACTGCTCCAGCAGCCAGATCACGCCGGTAAATGTATGGATCACCGAACCTCTGACCACCTTTTCTTTCCGGAAAGCGGCTTCCAAGTAGGCGTTGTATTTTGCGGTCGCCTTTCCCATGTCGTGCAGCAGCCCCGCCAGATAGCCCGTATGATACAAGCCGACGGACTGCAAACACCTTGAAGCGTGTTCTGCGGTTCCCTTCGAATGCTCCGCCAAGGTCTGTTCCAGACGCTTTTGATTTTGTTCGGTGAGATGTGCGAGTAGGTTCATGGCTCCCCCTTATAACCGTCTCAGTTCAAAGGAATCAACTCGGATATCATTGCATTCATATTTTTATAGTAACACATTCGTTTTAGCTTGTCAAGAATATCTTTGTCTTTTCGACCGTTTTTTACAAATATTGTACCGAAGTATTTGTTTTCTGCCGTCGTCGTTTGGGCAATCTTCTTGTCCAAACACAAAGTGGTGGAAGTAAGCACTGTAGAGCTAGATTACAGCTGTCACATTCCAAGGCTCACAAGTTGCACCTATACGCTTGAGTCTATGTCTTACAATGTTGTCTTCTATTCAGATAGCTCTTTTAAGCGTTCCGCAGTGCCGTCTTCATCGTTACTGTCAATGATCCAATCAGCTTTTTCCTTAACCTTATTGACGGCATTCCCCATCACAATGCCTTTTTCGCATAGTTCCAATATTTCGATATCCCCCTTACACTCCACTCAAAATTTCATTCGGTAATATATTGCCCCTGTGGAAGCACAAGAACAATGGCAGAAAACGCAAAAGGTTCTTGCAAACTTTACAACGCACATTGCAACACCCACAAGATACCGTTTTTCGTCGAAGAGAAAACTTGCAAATGCTGATTGCATATGCTATAATGCTTGTAGGCAAAAGGATGTAAAAGTTCCCACAGGGACAGCGACAAGCCCCAGAGAGTCCACTCTTGGGCTTGTCTATTCCGTTTGGTAGGGTGGCTTATACCCTAGGCTATTTCCCAATTCTCCTCATCTGTCTAACCATTTGCAAATGTAGTAGGCAACTACGCTTGCCACCACAGAGAGGATAAATGATGTAAAAAGTCCCGCCAGAAACACCTCCTTCTTATATCTATCTAAGGGGCGGCAATGCAATATATGTACTAGTTCCACACGACTATGGCAATAACCTTTTTTCTTTTCCCCTGTTTTCCTTATTCCAGCAAAAAGCGTTCAATAATCCAATTCAAGAAAATACTATGCAGGAGCACAAGATGGGGAACCTTTAAGAACAGTTCCAAAAAGATTGCCCCATATCAAACTTGTGCATACCCTGTTCACTTTGCAATCCACATTGCATTTTTATCACTATATTAGTACTAGTAGTACTATAGAAGCAAATGCAATGACTTGATCTAACCTAGATATAACACATCTAGGCTAGGATGTCAACACTTTTTTTCGTGAATAGGGTATTGAGTATCTCATGAGCTTACTAATATGCAAAATATGCCACAAAAACAAGGTGCGGACATTTTCCCGCCACAGCAGCTTCGCTGTTGCAAGAAAATATCCGCACCTCAACTTATTGTTAGGAGCAGTGTCGTACGCCAAGCGGAATATCCTTCTATTCCCGCTCTCCTACTTCACCGAAGATCTGTACCTCCTCAATATATCTGCCACTGCCACAAATACCGCAACGATACGTTACAATCGCAGCCAGCTCTCGCCGACCGCAGCCATCCCTCTCGCCCTCTCATACCATCTTGCCGTTTTCGACCCGTACTGCAACCTGCCATTTATCCTCGTAAACAACAGTACCCACAAAATTGGTATATACCACATCATACTCGTGTGCATATTTATCTAATAGCTGCATCGCTGGTTCAATAACCTTTTGCATTTCTTCCGTTGTCTCCGTCTTAAAAAAAGTAATTACCGGTTCCCCATTTTTACATGGTTCCGGTTCCGGAAGTCTGCGCTTAAACCATTGGTCAATATTGCAAAAGATTTCTTCATCTTCTTTGCTCATAACACCGTCTTGTATCATTCTCCAGCACATGCTGAATATTCCTTTGGGATACTTTGTTATCCATGAAGTCTCCCTGCCTTGTATTCTCATGTATTTGTACTTCACACAATCCTCCTATATCAAAAAAACTGCCACGTATCTGCAATTTCACATTTACAACGGCATTTTCTCAAATCTCTCTGCCGGAACGGTACGCAAAACAATCCTCTAAAAAACTTCCCCCATGTCCTTACATAAAGACATAGGGGAAAATTTTAATTCTTCTCTTTCTCCTACTTCACCGAAAAGCTGTAAACCGTACAATAATCAAACGGCTCGCCTGCCTTAAACACGCTGCTGGGGAAGCCCTCGATGTTGCAGGCGTTCGGATAGAACTGCGTCTCAAAGCAGATACCGTCGCGCTTCTTATAAACGACGCCGCCCTTACCCTTTGCCGGGTTGTTTGCGCCGTCAATGAAATTGCCGGTATAGAGCTGCATGCCGGGGCAGTCGGTATAGACCTCCATATAGCGGCCGCTCTTTTCGTCGTACAGGCTGGCAACCAGATCCATCTCGTCCTCGTCGATATCGAGGTCAAGCACATAGTTATGATCGTAGCCGCCCGCCAGCTTCAAAGGCTCAAAATCGGCGTTGATATCCCGTCCCACCTTCTTCGGCGTACGGAAGTCCATCGGCGTTCCGGTCACGTCCATGAATTCGCCCGTGGGGATCAGCAGCGCGTCGGTGGGGGTGATCTCCTTGCTCTTGACCCAGACCTCGTGATCTTCGATCGAGCCTGCCGCCTGTCCGGCAAGATTAAAATAGCTGTGGTTCGTCAGGTTGATGACGGTGTCCTTGTCGCTGACCGCGAAATACTCGATTGCCAGATCGTTGTCGTCGGTCAGCGTGTAGGTAACGGACACATCCAGATTTCCCGGAAAGCCCTGCTCGCCGTCGGGACTCAGACGGCTGAATTCAATGCTGGTGCTGTCCTCGTCGGTGAACACCTCCACATCGTAAAAATACTTGTTGTAGCTGACCGGGCCGCTGTGCAGATTGTTCACGGCGTTGTCGTTCTTGGCAAGCTCATAGTCCACGCCGTTGATCGTGAACTTGGCGCCGCCGATGCGGTTCGCGTGACGGCCGATAAAGGAGCCGTAGCCCGCTCCGTTTTCCTCATAGCCCGTAACGCTGTCGTAGCCGAGCGCCACGTCCTCCAAACGACCGTTGCGGTCGGGAACCACGATGCTGACGATCGCCGCGCCGTAGTCGCAGAACGACACCCGCATTCCGTTTTTGTTTTCGATGGTGTACAAGGTCGCGGTCTTTCCGTCCTTGGTCTTACCGAAATTTGATTTTACTACACTCATAATGACCTCCTAATGATTTTTATTTTTGCTCCGCAGTATGTTTTAAGCTTCGCGCAGAGCTAAATTTCCCCCGCAGGCTTCGTTTTTTCGCACAAAGCCAAGGCTGCCTCGCGCGGGAATACCGCCCTCGCGGTGCATGTTTTATGAAACGCTTATAAAACAAATTCTTTCAGCAAAAAGCCGAGAAGCGCCAACTGCGCCAGCAGAATGACCGGCATTCCCACCGCAAAATACCAATGCTTCGTTTTGTGGCGGAACACGCGCATCCCAAGCACCGCTCCCAGCCCGCCGAACAAAAGGGCGGACAGGAACAGCGTCCGTTCGGGAATACGCCACCGGTGTTTTTCCGCCCGGCGCTTGTCGATCCCCATCAGCGCAAACGCATTTAGATTCGTCCCGATCAGAAGCGCGATCAGGACGTAAAATACGGAACCCACTTACTCCGCATCCTCAACGATCGCAATATGCACGTCCGCAAGCTGCTTGGCGCTGACCGGAGACGGCGCTCCCATCATAACGTCCTGCGCGTTCTTGTTCATCGGGAACGGAATGATCTCGCGGATGCTTTCCTCGCCGGCGATCAGCATGACCATGCGGTCAACGCCGGGCGCAATGCCCGCGTGGGGCGGAGCGCCGTAGCAGAACGCGTTGTACATTGCCGGGAATTTTGCCTTCACGTCCTCTTCCTTCAGACCCACGATGTCAAAGGCGCGCACCATGATCTCCGGATCGTGGTTACGGACGGCTCCGGAGGAAAGCTCCACGCCGTTGCAGACCAGATCGTACTGGTATGCCTTGATCTCAAGCGGGTCCTGGTTGTTCAGAGCGTCCATACCGCCCTGCGGCATGGAGAACGGATTGTGGCAGAACTCCAGCTCGCCGGATTCCTCGCCGATCTCGTACATCGGGAAATCCACGATCCAGCAGAATTCATAGCAGTCGTTCTTCTTATGCTTTTCGCAGTTTTCTCCGAGCAGCTTCCGAAGAACGCCGGCGGATTTCAGCGCGGTCAGCCGCTTTCCTGCGGTCAGGCCCACGAAGTCGCCGGGCTTGAGCCCAAGCTTTTCCACGACCTCCGCTTTGCTTTCCTGCAGGAATTTTGCAATGCCGCCCACCAATTCGCCGTTTTCATCCAGCTTGAACCAGTAGCCCTTCTGACCGGAGATCATTTCGCAGTCCGCCATGATCTTGTCGATGACCTTTCTCGTTGCGGTAAAGCCGTCCACAACGATCGCCTGAACGGAATTGCCCGCAAACGGCGCGAAGCCGCAGTCGGAAAGCGCATCCGTAGCGTCGGTCAGGGTCAGGTCGATCCGCAGATCCGGCTTGTCGGAGCCGTAGGCTGCAAGCGCGTCCTGATAGGAGATGCGGCGGAAGGGCGCGGCGGACGCTTTCTTGTAAATACCGTATTTTGCAAAGACCGGAGGGATCACGTCCTCAATGACCGCAAAGACGTCCTCCTGCGAGGCGAACGCCATCTCCATATCCAGCTGATAAAACTCGCCGGGAGAACGATCGGCACGCGCGTCCTCGTCGCGGAAGCAGGGCGCGATCTGGAAATAGCGGTCAAAGCCGGCGGTCATCAGGATCTGCTTAAACTGCTGGGGCGCCTGCGGAAGCGCGTAAAACCTGCCCGGATGATTTCTTGCCGGCACGAGATAGTCTCTTGCCCCTTCGGGAGAGGAGCAGGTCAGGATCGGCGTGGTGATCTCCATAAAATCGTGGGCGATCATGCTTTGACGAAGCTCCGCTACGATCTTGCTGCGCAGGATGATCTTGTCCTTTACCGCGGGATTTCGCAGATCCAGATAACGGTATTTCAGCCGGACCGCCTCGTCCGCCTCCTTGGAACGGGCGATCTCAAAGGGAAGCTCATTGTGGATGCACTTTCCCAATACCCGGATCTCCGTGGGAACCACCTCGATATCCCCGGTGGCAAGCTGCGGGTTTTTGTTGGAGCGCTCTCTTACCACGCCGGTAACCGAAAGGGTGGATTCGTTGTTCACGCCGTTCAGCGCCTCCATCATTTCTTCGGTCTCCACCACGCACTGCGTCGTCCCGTAGAAGTCGCGAAGGATCAGGAAGCCCAGATTGCGGCTTACCTTGCGCATGTTGTCATACCAGCCCGCCAAGGTCACGGTCTCGCCCACGTTGGCAAGCCGAAGCTCGTTGCAGGTATGTGTTCTTGATTGTGTCATAATAATCTCCATTCCGGAGCATTTGCGACGGGGCGAAGAGAAATTCGCGAAGGCGATTTCTCTTCTGCCATCAAAGCTATTTGTGATGCTCCGGCACAAATAGCCGATTGAAAAATCAGCACATCAGTGTGATTTTTCAATCTAACCTCCATAGCGTTACTTTTTTATATAATTTGCTAACTCATCGAGCTTTACCATGCACTGCTCGCCGGTCTCCATATTCTTCACCGTCGCGCAGCCCGCCGCCTTCTCGTCCTCCCCAATGATCGCCACAAAGGGGATCGCGAGGCGGTTCGCATACTTCATTTTCTGCTTCATGCCCTTGTTCTGGTAATAAACGTCGGTGTTGACGCCCGCTCCGCGAAGCAGGGCGGCAGCCTCCAGCGCCGCGTCCGTGGTCTCCTCACCCATGGGGATGACCAGACAGCGGGTCAGGCTCTTGGGGGCATTGCCGAGCAGTCCGTTTTCCTTGAGCTGATAGTAGAGCCGCGTCAGTCCGATGCTGATGCCGATGCCCGGCAGCTTCTGATCGGTATAATACTCGGTCAGATTATCGTAGCGGCCGCCGGAGCAGACGCTGCCCATGCTCGGATAGTCGTTCAGCATCGTCTCGTAAACGGTGCCGGTATAGTAATCCAATCCGCGCGCGATCGTCAGGTCGATGGCAAACGCCGATTCCTCCACGCCGAAGCGGCGCAGATAGCCGATCACCTGCGTCAGCTCCCGGACGCCCTCCCGGTACGTCTCGTCCGCAATGTCCTGCGCGGCCAGCATCGAAAGCAATTCGTCGTTCGTGCCCTTGCAGGCGATAAACGAGAGGATGCGCCCCGCGGCTTCCTCGGAAACGCCCAGCTCCGCAAGCTCCTCCGTGACCTTTTCCGCGCCGATCTTCTCCAGCTTGTCGATCGTCCGCAGGATATCCCCGATGCGGTCGGCAAACCCAAGCTCGGAAAAGAAGCCGTTCAGGATCTTCCGATTGTTCATGCGGATCGTAAACGAACCGAACGCCAGCTCCTTGAAGACCTGATAAATGACGGCGGGCATCTCCGCGTCAAAGACCAGATCGAGCGAATCCACGCCGATCACGTCGATGTCGCACTGGTAAAACTCCCGGAACCGTCCCTTCTGCGGACGCTCGCCCCGGAACACCTTGTTCATCTGGTAGCGCTTGAACGGGAATACAAGCTCATTATAGTGCTGCGCCACATATCTTGCAAGCGGCACCGTCAGATCGAAGCGGAGCGCAAGGTCGTTGTCCCCCTTCTGAAAACGGTAGATCTGCTTTTCGGTCTCGCCCCCCGCCTTTGCCAGAAGCACGTCCGAGTATTCGATGATCGGCGTGTCCTGCGGCAGAAAGCCGAAGCGCTCGTAGACCGAGCGAATGGTCTGATACATCCGATTGAACTGGATCTGATCCTCCGGCAGAAGCTCCAGAAAACCGGGTAAAATTTTCGGGGTAACTTTATTTTTCATTTGATTCCTCCATAGCTGCGCGCCTTGGCGATGTACGCCTCGATCGTTCCGAAATCCTCCGCGTGAACGACCGAGAGAAACGCCAGAAAAACGCGCATATCAAAATTCTTCACTTCGTCGATCATCATTTCGATCGCCGTGTCCACCGAGAACGCCGCCCGGTAATTGCGGTTGGAGACCAGCGCGGCAAACATGTCGCAGACCCGCAGAATTCGCGCGCCGTAAGGGATCTCCTCCCCCTCCAAATGGTTCGGATAGCCGGTTCCGTCGTAGTTTTCGTGGTGACAGGCGATGTAGGAGATGAGCTTCTCGGAATAGCCGCCCTCCCCGCGCAGCAGGTCGTTGCCAAGCGACGGATGCATCCGCACATGCTTGATGCGCGAAACGTGCATGCTCTCCGACTGGGGGCCGTAAATATATGCGGCGACCCGCAGCTTGCCGATGTCGTGCAGCATCCCGGCGATCTCCATCTCCCGGCAAAACTCCTCCGGCTCGCCAAGCTCTCTGGCGACGCGTCCGGCAAGCCGGCTGACGATCACGGCATGGTTCATAAAGGCGACCATATCCTGCCGTTCCTTGATATCCGCGCTGACCCGCTCGATCAGACCGATCTCTCTGCTCAGATCCATAGGTTTTCCGCTCCTTCGAGAAAGTTCTTCTTTCGTGCGATCATTTCGTCGATCCGCTCAATATAATCCTTCAGGCTCTTGACGTTTTCCACCCGTTCCAGCCGCCCCTCCGCCGGAAAGACGAATTTGGAGGTGGCTCCGGCGCCCAGCGCCAAGATCGTCTGTTTTTCCTCCATAATGAGAATATTGTAAAGCCCTTCCTTGCCGTACCGGGCGTAGCCTACGTTCTCCAAATTTTCCGCCATATTCTTCTGTCGGTACAGATAATACGGCAGATAGCTCTGCTCCTTCGCAAAGCGCACGGTCTTTTCCAGCATCTCGGTCACGCCCACCGCTTCCAGTCCCTCGTAGCGCTCGCGCTCCGTCGAAAGCCGCGCCGCCCGTTTTCTGGCTAGGGTGTGAACGGTCAGGGAATCGGGCGAAAGCTTGGCGATCTCCCGCAGCGTTCCTTCCACATCCTCCGGCGCTTCTCCGGTCAGCCCGATAATGATGTCCATGTTGATATTGTCGTGTCCAAGCGCTCTGGCAAGCCAAAAGGCTTCGCGGATCTGCTCCACCGTGTGCCGCCTGCCGATCAGCTCCAGCGTCCGCTGCTGCATCGTCTGCGGATTGATGCTGATGCGGCTCGCGCCCTGCGCCTTCAAAAGCCGCAGCTTTTCTTCGGTAATGCTGTCCGGCCGCCCGGCTTCCACGGTAAACTCGCGGCAGTCCGCCATCGGCAGATAGCGATGCACCATCCCAAGCAGCCGCTCAAGCTGCGCCTCGTTCAAGGCGGTGGGCGTGCCGCCGCCGATATAGACCGTGCTGAGCTTCCGCCCCGGGAAGCAGCCGCCCGCAAAGCGAAGCTCCCGTTCCAGCGCGTCCAGATACGCGTCCGCCATCCCGCCGAACTTTGCAAGCGGATAGGACGTAAACGAGCAGTAGTGACAGGTGGTCGGACAGAACGGAATGCCGATGTAGACGCTGTAGCCGTTTTGGTAGTCCATCCGCGTCAGCAGCTCATATTCGCGCCGCGATACGGTCAGGCTCACGTCCAGCTTTTCGTCGGAGCAGAGGTATTCCTCCTTCATATGCCCCCGGATCTCCTCCTCGGAGACCCCCGCGGCGATCGCGTCGTACACCTGCTTCGTGGGACGGACGCCGGTCAGGATCCCCCACGGCAGCGTCTTTCCCTCCGCCTTTGCAAGCACGCGGTAGATCTCCCGCGCGATCCGGTTCCGGTAAGCCTTCCGCTCCGGATCGACCCGCTCCACCTGCGCCTCGCCGATCAGCTCGCCGTACCGGTACATGCGCAGCCGGTACCAATCCTCCATCATAAGCAGACAGAAGGAGTAGGTATAGGCGCCGTTTGCGGAAAGCAGCAGCGGCGCGTCCTCCTTTTGGAAGATCAGCCGCATCGAAGCCTCGTCCGCGTCCTCGTGGGTCACGTCGAACTCCGCGTCGGTCACAAAGGCGCGGATCAGCGGGCGGAGCTCCTGCTCGTAATCCCTTCCGTACATATTCAGTTCAACAATCGGCCGCTCCATACTCCGCTTCCTCTGCTGTTATTTTTTCGTAGCTCTGCAAAACATATTGTAACGCTTCTCATATTCGATATTTGTGGCGGGGCCGTGTCCCGGAAACACCCGGGTCGCGTCGGGAAGCGCGTACAGCTTTTCCCGGATCGAACGGTACAGCGTCTCCTCGTCCCCGGTGGGAAACGTGGTGTTCCCCACGTTTTCCAGAAACAGCGTATCGCCGCAGAAAACGCAGGTCTCCACCGGCAGAAAATAGGACATGCCGCCGACCGTATGCCCCGGCGTCGCGATGCAGGTCACATACATGCCCGCAAGCTCCAGCAGCTCGCCGTCCTTAACGTAGTGATCGACGGAGATCAGATACTGCTCCCGCTTTTTCGTCACCTCGTAAAAGGGCGAGGGAAGCACCTTGCGGAGATCGGAAAAGATCTCCCGCTCCGCCTCCCCGGCGTAGACCTCGATATGGTATTCGGTCACCAGATTTTTCACGGCTCCGACGTGATCGAAGTGCCCGTGCGTCAGCAGAATGGCGACAGGCCTCCAGTTTTCCTCGCGAAGCTCCTGCTTGATCCTCTCCGCCCGCGCGCCCGGATCGACGATCAGGGCTTCCCCGGTCTCCGGATTGCCCAGCAGATAACAGTTGACCGCCATGGAGCCAACCTCGCATTTTTTCAGCCGCATCATAACGTCTCTCCCTTTCAGCCCGTGGTTCTTTCAATGTCAAGCACTTGGTCGATCTGGCGCAGCCGATTGATAATGGAATTCAGCTGCCCGGTTCCCCGGATCTCAAACGCAACGACGATCGTGCTGATATCGTTTTTGCCCGGTCTTGCAATGATCGAGCTGATGTTCACCTTATCCTCGCTCAGCACCCGGGTCACCTCCAGCAGCACGCCCGGATTGTTCCGCGCAAAGATCTTGATCTCCGCGTTATACAGACGATCGGTCTTTTCCTCCTCGTCCATGCTCCACTCCGCCTCGATCAGCCGCTGCTGGTCGGCGCGCGGCAGATGCAGGATGTTGACGCAGTCGGTCCGGTGAATGGAGATCCCGCGGCCGCGGGTCACAAAGCCCACGATCTCGTCCCCCGGCACCGGCGCGCAGCAGCGCGAGAAGTGAACCGCGAGATCGTCCACGCCCTTGACCAAAATACCGCCCTTCGGCTTGGTGGACGCCGCCTTGGAGGAGGAAAGCACCTCCTCGATCGCCTTCTCCGCCGTCATGTTCCGCTTCTGCGCCTTGCTCCACTCCTCGTTCAGGCGGTTGATGACCTGCCCCTCCTTGAGGCTGCCGTGTCCCACGGCGGCAAGCAGGGAATCCCAGTCCCGGAAGCCGTATTTGCGCATACAGACTTCCTGATATTCGGGCTTCAGCAGATCGCTGATATTCACGCCCTTTGCCTTCGCGTAGGCGTTCAGCAGGTTTTTCCCGCGCAGGATATTGTCTTCCTTCAGCTCCGCCTTGAACCACTGGGAGATCTTCGACTTTGCCTGCGTCGATTTGACGATCTTCAGCCAATCGCGGCTCGGACCCTTGGAGTTCGCGGACGTGATGATCTCGATCTGGTCGCCGTTCTGGATCTCGTAGTCGATCGTGACCAGCTTTCCGTTGACCCGCGCGCCGATCATCTTGTTGCCGACGGCGCTGTGGATGCTGTAGGCAAAGTCCACCGGATTGGAGCCGACCGGAAGCGTCTTCACGTCGCCCGTGGGCGTAAAGCAGTAAACGCTGTCGTTGAACAGGTCGAGATCGTTCTTTAAGGAGTTCAGAAACTCCTTGTTGTCCGACATCTCCCGCTGCCAGTCGAGGATCTCCCGCAGCCATGCCAGCTTCTGCTCCTCGTTTGCGGACGTGTGGATGCCGTTCTGCGCCTCCTTGTACTTCCAGTGCGCCGCGATACCGTATTCGGCGGTGCGGTGCATTTCCTCGGTTCGGATCTGGATCTCAAACGGCGTTCCCTCCGGCCCGATCAGCGTCGTATGCAGCGACTGATACATATTGGGCTTCGGCATCGCGATATAGTCCTTAAAACGCCCCGGAATGGGCTTATACATTTCGTGGATGACGCCCAGCGCCGCGTAGCAGTCCTTTACCGACGCGACGATGATCCGCACGGCAAACAAATCGTAGATCTGATCGAGCGTCTTGTTCTGATTGACCATCTTCCGATAAATGCTGAAAAAGTGCTTTGCGCGGCCGTCGAGCTTCGCCTCGATGCCCGCTTCCTTGAGCTGCACCTCCACCTCGGCGATGATCCGGCGGATAAACGCCTCGCGTTCGTAACGCGTCGCCTTGATCTCCTCGGAGAGCTTTCGATAGACCTCCGGTTCCAAAAACTTGAGCGCCAGATCGTCCAGCTCGGTCTTGATCTTGCTGATACCGAGACGCTGGGCGAGGGGCGAATAAATATCCAGCGTTTCCCGCGACTTTTCCAGCTGCTTGTTGGGCGTCTGATACTGCATCGTGCGCATGTTGTGCAGGCGGTCCGCCAGCTTGATGACCACGACGCGGATATCCTTCGCCATTGCGAGGAACATTTTCCGCAGATTCTCCGCCTGAATCTCCACCTTGTCCTGCGAATAATTCAGCTTGGTCAGCTTGGTTACCCCGTCCACCAGCAGCGTCACCTCGCTGCCGAACATCTCGGTCAGCTCCTCCTCGGTGATCGGCGTGTCCTCCACCACGTCGTGCAGCAGTCCGGCGATGATGGTTTCCTTGTCCATTTCCAGCTCCGCAAGGATGATCGCCACCGAAAGCGGATGGTTGATATACGGCTCGCCGCTCTTGCGCTTCTGTTCCCCGTGCGCCTGCTTTGCCAGCTCGTACGCCTTTCTTACATTGGAGAGATCCGTATTCGGCCGATACTTGCGGATGCTGTCTTCCAGCTTCCGATACAGCTCGTCCGGATCGGCAAATTCGGGCGTCAGCCCGATCTGCGCCCTCTGCGGCGCATCCGCCTCCGTGCGCAGGTTATCTTTTTCTTCCATACGAACCCCTTTCTGAGTGACCTTGTCGCGAAGATGTACAATCAGAGCTATTTGCTTTCGTTCAGAAACAAATAGCCGATTGAAAAATCAGCACATCAGTGTGATTTTTCAATCTAACCGCTCCTTTCTTCTGTCGTCGATCCATGCGTTACTTGCCCGGATAAGAAATGACCGAAGCCACGTCGTACCCGGCAAGCCGCTTTTTTCCTTCAAGCCCCGCAAGCTCCATCAAAAATACGATCTTTACGACCTTCCCGCCGAGCCGCTCCACCAGATGCGCGATCGCCTCCACGGTGCCGCCGGTGGCGATCAGATCGTCAACGATCACGACCCGCTGTCCGGGAAGGATATCCTCCCGATGCATTTCCAGACTTGCCGTGCCGTATTCCAGCTCGTAGCTTTCCTCAATGGTCTCGCAGGGAAGCTTTCCCTTTTTCCGCGCCAGCACAACGCCCTTGCGGTGCCGGTACGCAATCGGCGCGCCGAACAGAAAGCCCCGCGATTCGGCTCCCACGATCAGGTCGTAGGGCGTGTCGCCGATCAGCTCCGCCATCGAGTCCACCGCCAGCCGGAACCCCTCCGGGTCCCGGAGAACGGTCGTTATATCCCGAAATAAAATGCCCGGTTCCGGAAAGTCCGGTATCGTCCGCACATAGTCCTCAATCCTCTTCAAATCTTCCACCATCCTTTGAATAATGAAAAAATGCCTATAATTACGGAGAATTTTAACACAATCGTTTTCATAAAACAAGTGGCTGCACAAGTTTTCCCGCAGTTGCATTGTAGGTTTGTCAAACATGTGTTACACTCTCAGCCATAAATTCTCTTAAGACA
>JAUNGI010000030.1 GCA_030524525.1 Lachnospiraceae bacterium | reverse complement strand
TAGGAAACTGCGTTCCCTATAGAACAAAAAACGCTCCGCGGGGATCGCACTGCGGTGGAGAGGAACTGTGCCGCTGCGCAGCCCGCCGCAGGCAGGGAATTCCGCGGCGCGGGATTCTCTCTTAAAAAAGCGGAATCGGGAAGGAGGACCGGGCGCGGGAGAACGGTTTCCTCGCGGTAACTATGCTACAAGAATGTGCGTACTTTACGGGCGAAAAGCGCCGGTTTATAATAAACGCAGAAACGGAGGAGAGGACGATCCGTTTGTGTGCCGGGACGGCAGAAAGGAGTGGGGAGGAATATGACGCAAGGGGAGAGAAGAAAATATTTGCTGGAGGCGCTGCTTCGCGAGCGGCAGGAATATGCGCGAGCGCCCGTTCCGGCGGGGGAGCAGGAGCAGAAGAAGCTGCTTCGCGCGCTGTTCAACGTGCGGATGCCCCAGCCTGCCGACGACGCGTTCCTGCGTGTGCAGGACGCGTATTTGCAGGAGGAGACCCGACGAAAGGGCGTCACCGAGCTTGCCGACCTGAAGCCCGTGCAGCCGGGGATCTATCTATGGCGGGGCGACATTACGACGCTGCGCTGCGACGCGATCGTAAACGCCGCGAACAGCGGAATGCTTGGCTGCTTTTGCCCGAACCACGGCTGCATAGACAATGCGATCCACACCTTTGCCGGCGTCCAGCTCCGGGAGGCGTGTGCGGAGCTGATGCGCCGACAGGGGCATGACGAGGCCACCGGCGGGGCAAAGCTCACGCCCGCCTTCAACCTGCCCTGTAAGTATGTGCTGCATACGGTGGGACCCATCGTCCGCGGAGCGGTGACGCCGCGGGAGGAGGAGCAGCTTGCCTCCTGCTATCGCTCCTGTCTGGCGCTGGCGGAGGAAAGCGGCGTGAAAAGCGTTGCCTTCTGCTGCATTTCCACAGGGGAGTTTCATTTTCCGAACAAGCGGGCGGCGGAGATTGCAGTGCGGACGGTGAAGGCGTATCAGGCGCAGACAAAGAATGAGATCGAGGTGATTTTTAATGTCTTTAAGGAAAGCGATTATCAAATCTACAGCAATTTGCTCGGAGGCTGCGGAAGCGCTCCAAGAAAAAACGGAGACGCGGAAGCCTGAGTGGGAAGCGCTGAGAGCCGAGTTGGAGACGGCGGAAGCGATCGTGATCGGCGCGGGCGCGGGAATGTCCACGTCTGCGGGCTATGCCTACGACGGCGAGCGGTTTGAACGGAATTTCGCGGATTTTCGGGAACGATACGGTTTTACGGATATGTATTCCGGCGGCTTTTATCCGTATGCCTCCTTGGAGGAATATTGGGCTTGGTGGTCGCGGCACATTCTGCTCAACCGTTATGAGGCGGGGGTCGGCGAGCCGTATGCGGCGCTGCTGCGGCTTGTGAAGGACAAGGATTATTTTGTCCTGACGACCAACGTGGATCATCAGTTCCAGCTTGCGGGCTTCGATAAGAAACGCCTGTTTTACACACAGGGCGACTACGGGCTCTGGCAGTGCTCCAAGCCCTGCCACAATAAAACCTACGACAACGAAGCCGCCGTGCGGCGAATGGCGGCGGAGCAGCGCGATCTGAAAATTCCCTCGGAGCTTGTTCCCCGTTGTCCGGTCTGCGGAGCGCCCATGACGATGAATCTGCGCTGCGACGATACGTTCGTGCAGGATGATGGTTGGTATGCGGCGGCGGAGCGTTGGCAGGAGTTTGTCCGCAGGCATAAGGATCGGCACGTTCTGTTTTTGGAGCTGGGCGTGGGCGGCAACACCCCGGGAATCATCAAATACCCGTTTTGGCGCATGACGGCGCGGAATCCGAAGGCGGTTTATGCCTGCGTCAATTATGGGGAGGCTTATGCGCCAAGGGAAATCGTGGATCGGGCGATTTGTATCAATGGGGATATTGGGAAGGTACTTGAGGAACTATAAGAAAATAGATTCAATTACTTCCAACATTATACGAAATAAATCACCGTAATCATCATATGAAATGCTACCTGCTCTTAAAAGTGAAAATCATATGATCTCGAAAGCGGCCTCCTGCATATACTATATGTTGCTGTATTTCTGGAACAGAGAAATGCTAAAGGTTGCAAAAATCTTTTTCAAAGCTGTGCGAACCTATTGAGTTGGCATCTGTTTTGTGATAAGATAGAACAGAAAACTGTGTTAGGTTGCAAAAATCTTTCGCAAGGAGGCTGCTGAATGGAGATTCGTAGAGATTTTTACTTGGATAAGTTGATAAAAAGAAAGAACAACGGACTAATTAAGGTTGTCACTGGTATTCGCAGATGTGGTAAGTCCTATCTGCTCAATAACCTTTTCTATCATCATTTACTAGATAGCGGTGTGGATGTTGACCATATCATACGTTTTGCCTTTGACTCAGCGGACGATCTGTATTTGATTGGCGAAAGCCTTATTCGGATTGAAAAAGAAAAGCGTGGGGCAGACCCGGAAAAATTCATGGATTATGTCCGATCCAAAGTCGTTGACGATGGAATGTATTATTTGCTACTTGATGAAATCCAGATGTTGGATTGCTTTGAAGCTGTACTGAACGGTTATCTGCGAAAGGATAACATGGATGTATTTGTAACAGGAAGTAATGCAAAGCTCCTGTCTAAAGATATTGCCACCGAATTTGCCGGTCGTGGGGATGAAGTTCATATGTATCCTCTGAGCTTTGCAGAGTTTATGTCTGTATATGGGGGCGATAAGTATATGGGATTATCCGAGTATATGCTCTATGGCGGCATTCCTTTGGTCGTTCTGCGTGATGGGGCAAATGATAAAGCTACGGCATTACAGAACCTGTTCAGCGAAATTTATATCCAGGATATATTCAAGCGGAACCGTGTCAAGAACATTGGCGAATTGGAGGATCTGTTGAACATTCTTTCTTCTGCGATTGGTTCTCTGACCAATCCGGAGAAGCTTAAAAACACATTTAGGACCGTGAAGAAATCCAAAATAACTTCCAATACCATTAAAAAGTATTTGGATTACTTTGAAGATTCTTTCCTGATTGAGTCTGCGCAACGCTATGACATCAAGGGAAAGGCATATATTGAGACCCCCAAAAAATATTACTTTTCTGACCTTGGACTTCGAAATGCAAGACTTAACTTTCGTCAGCTCGAGCAGACCCATTCCATGGAAAATGTAATTTACAATGAGCTTCGTATGCGTGGTTACAGTGTGGATGTGGGCGTTGTACCTATCGCTGAAAAAGACCAGAACGGGAAAGTAACACGTAAGCAGTTGGAAGTTGATTTTGTATGTAATCTTGGTTCTTCCAGATACTATATTCAATCAGCCTACACCCTGCCTGACGAAGCAAAGCACATTCAGGAGATCAGACCATTCAGAAAGATTGACGATTCTTTTAAGAAAATCATCATTACCAAGGACATCGTGCCGACTCACTATGATGAATTCGGTATCCTGACCGTGAATATCTATGATTTTCTGCTTGACCCGAAGTGTCTTGAAAAATAAAGATGCGACAAAAATGGCGCGCAATAAACATAATGCCCCGGAGATATTGGGGAGGTTTTGCGTAATTGCGAGAAAAATTTGACCGGCAAAGCGGGGGAGATCGAAACACGCTAAGCTTGCGATGAAAGCATAAAGAACATTTTGCCTTTGGCTCTTTGCAGGTCTTTTAAGAATTATTCGCGAAGTAGCCCTCTTTCGTAATCATCATTTGAAGAAACCCGTTCTCGATGCCCAGTTCCTTGAACCCCGCTTTGCGGTGTGCTTTCCATGCGGCGACCTCGTTCCGGGCGACCTCAAAATCGTTATGGATTCTGGAAATGCCCCAGTCGCGGAACGCGTGGTCAAGCAGCTTTTTCAGCGCGGGAACGGCATAGCCCTTTCCACGATAGGGCGCATAAATCACGATGCCCATGTCCCACCAGTCCTTTTCCGGGTTGTAGTGGAAGTTCACATCACCGATCCACGCACCGTCAAGGCTGCGCTTGATATAGGCATAGAAGCGTTCCGGCTCATGACCCACCCAGCCGGAATACCAATCTGCCATAACCTCATCCGGATAGTCGATGCAGCCGGTGTCACGGTGATAGCCCGGATAGGAAACATCCCAACCCGCATTGTAGGACATGGTTTCCGGGTCGGACATCATTTTCTGATAGAACCAAAGATCTTCGAACTTGGGTATGTACAATTCGAGTTGTTCCATAAACTGCTCCTTTGCAAGCGCATGCGTCAAAGTTTGTTTTTTATGCAAAACCCCCGGATCATTCTGAAAATGGTTCGGGGGTTTTCTGCGAAGCGGTCGGCGGAGGCTCGGCTAGTCTGCCGCGATCTCCCGGTAGCCGCCGGTGTAGGGATCGAAACGATAAACAAATCCGTTGTGGAGCCGTGGAATGTCCACTCCGGAAACGGCTTCCCCGTTTGCCGAAAGCTCCAGACGCTCGCCCTCGGAAAGAGAGAAGTCCGCGCAGAGCGCGTTTTCCGGAAGCTCGCCCTTGTAATTGCTGCAATAAACGGTCGCCTTTTCTCCGGCGGGAAGCTGGGTTCCGTCCGGAAAAGCGAACGTGAAGCTGCCGTCCGTCAGGCTGTAGCCGGAGAGATCGAGCGTTTCGTCGGAAGGGTTCCAAAGCGTAACGAAATCGCTGTTGTTGGAGCTGACCTCATAAACGAGCGGCTGCGTGAGCGCCGTTTCAAACGTATGGAGCGTGATCTGTACGGCTCCGTTTACGATATCCCCGGCGGTGATGTGGAGGACCTCGTCCTCGCAGCGGTTGCCGTTTACCTCCCAATAATCAAATGCATGACCGTAAGGCAGGAGCGCCGAAATCTCGGTTTCGTAGTCGGCAAAGTAGGTTCCGGTAAAATGCACGCCGGCGTCGGTCACATAGCCGTTGATCTGCAATTTCACCTCGTCGCCGGCCTCCGCCTCCAGCTCGTAGGTTTCGCCAAGTTCCCATTCGGACTTCATAAAGGCGACGGAACGCGCGGCGCGGGTTGAGGCAAACGTTCGGATGACCTCCGTATAGCCGTCGAAATGCCCGCGGTTCGTCCAGACCGTAGGATCTCCGGAGCCTTCCAGATAGTTGTAATAATATTCCATCTCCGTTTCCCGCTCGGCGTTCATCGCGTCAAGCGTCTGCAAAATGTTGGAGGCGGACAGCGCGCCGTTCCCGAAATCCAGCGATCTCTTTACGAAGTATTCGCGGCAGTCGCTCCGCTCCATCAGCTGTGCAAAGAGCGGCGAGTACCGGTCGGTGCCCGGCGTGAGGACCTGCTCCAGCGTGTTGTAGGAGGAAAGCACCTCCGTCTGCTCATACAGACCCAGCGTGTAATCGACGTCATGCAGAAGATAGCGCCAGCGGCCATCGTAAGCGCCCTGTGCGGCGTAGGCTTCTCCGTCGCCCGCAGAGTAGCGGTAGCACTTGTAGTTGTTGTTTGGCCAATCCTTATTGCACAGGTAGATGTTATAGGCGAAATAGTCCAAATAGTTTTCCACGTCCATCCACGCCCGCAGCTCCTCGTAGACCTCGTCGTTCGCCGCGCCGCGCTCGGTAAAGTCCGCGTAAGCCGCGTCGTATTCCTCCGCCAGACCGGTTTGCAGCTCGTCGTCCTCGTCCGCCCGTTTGAAGGTGTCGCCGCCCTCAAGAACGACAAATTCCCCGGCAGGGGCTTCGGCCTCCGGAGCCGTCGGGTTCGCCCCGTACTTGGTCTTAAAATAGTCGTCGCAGTAGCTTGCGTGGAGCCAGTAGAAGCCGATGTATTCCCCGTTTCGGTAAGCAATGGCGGGAAGCACCGCCTCATAGTCCCGAAAGCCCGCCCGCGCCGCCAAGGTCTGGTTCAGCTCGTCCCGGATATAGGCAAACTGAAAATCGTTTCCGCAGTTTCGCAGAACGAACTTGTCGTAATTCAGCACCTGCGTGTTCGTGCCGTCCTGACGCAGCTCGTCAAAGCAGGAAAGGCGGAACGAGCCGTGGTTGGCGTCGTAGGTTTTGCGGGCATAGAATTTCATGGATTTCTGGAAGCTTTCGCGGGAAACGCCGCCGTAGATCCGGATGCCGGCAAACTGCGAGACCAGAGCCTCGCCCTCGGCGTTGATCAGCTCCAGATGGACGGGGCGTTCGCTTTCCCTGCCGCGCAGCTTGTAGTTTTCGCCGTAAAAGATGCCGTCGGGCGCGTTGGTCAGATCGTCCGGCTCGCCGACGATGCTGAATACCAGCGTCGTGTAGCGGCTTTCGACCGCAGAGCCGATGAAATAGGTATGTACGAATACGTCCGATTCCGTTCCGTCGTCGTAGATCGCCTTGACCTGCACCGGATAGACCTTGGGCTGACCGTTTACGTTTGCCATCAGGGAGATGCCCTTCTCCTCGTATTTCTGCGAGGCGGCGGTGGGCTCGCTGCCGTCGGTGGTATAGTAAAGGTCGCCGCCTCTGCGGCTGTAGATCTTCAGCGTGACCGCCTTGCCGTAAAAATAGCCGTTATGCGAAAACATAATGTCGCTCATGTCTTCGGTAAATACAAATTCGTCGTCCTCATAGTCCGGCAGAGGCGTAATGCTGCCGTCTCCGTCCGGTTTTTTGTCGTTTTCTCCGGTCAGCGTTCCCGTGGGCGTTGCCTCCGCGTCGGAACCGTCCCCGTCGCGCTGGGAAAACAAGACGGCGCCCGCGATGATCCCCACAATCAGCAGGACGCCCAACCCGATCCATGCGTTTCGTTTATTGCTGTCCATACCTTCTCCGTTTCTTCCGCCCAAGAGCCGTCGTTTATTCTCCGGTAAACTCTACAAGCACACAGTTGTTCACGCCTTCGATTCCGTGCAGCTCCTCCATAAAAGCGGTG
Organism: Lachnospiraceae bacterium; assembly: GCA_030524525.1. Taxonomy (GTDB): domain Bacteria; phylum Bacillota; class Clostridia; order Lachnospirales; family Lachnospiraceae; genus ISDg. The sequence goes on along the minus strand of JAUNGI010000030.1, from coordinate 27,269 downwards.
TTCTTTTTCTTTATTTTAACTTGTAACGTCAGCTCTGTCGAGTCCTTGTAGCGCGTTTTGTTCTTTAATTTGCCGGAAATGCCGGAAAGCGCCGCGTCCACGGCTTCGGCGGCGGCGTCCTCGTAGCTTACGATCAGCAGATAGGTGCCGCCGGATGTGCGCAGAAGCGTCATTGCCACATAGACGAACGCCAGAAAGAGAGAGCCGATCAGGGCGAAGGGCACCATGCCCGCGCCGGTCGTCAGTCCCGCAACCACCGCCCAGAACAGGAAGCCCACGTCGAGAGGGTCTTTGATCGCGGAGCGGAAGCGGATGATGCTGAGCGCGCCGATGGTTCCGAGGGAAAGAGCCACGCTGGAGCTGATCGTCAGGATGATCATGGCGGTGACCAAGGTCACCATAACAAGCAGAACCGCGAAGTTCTCGCTGTAGCAGGCGCCCCGATAAAAGAAGCGATAGACCAGATAGATGACCGCCGCGCACAGAACCGTAAAGGTCAGGCAGGCGACGATCTGCGCCGGGGACGTGGCGCTCAGGGAATCGGCTTGGCTCATCAGATTTTTAATTTCCGTTATGTAGTCGTTCATGACTTGCTCCGTTCTGCCGCAGATCGGCGGAGGGCCCGTGCGGCGTTAAAATAATATACTGTGCTTTCAGCTTGTCGCAGCACTGGACGAATTTGGAGATCGCCAGCTTCCGTCCGTTGTTCTGCAAAAGCTGTTTCAGGTACAGGGGGAAGTACTCGCCGTATTTGATCTCCAACACGACCTCCTGCCGGTCAAAGATCGGACGCGTTACGAGCCGGGGGTCGAACATATCCAAGCTGTTGGTTCCTGCGGCGATCCTCTTGTCAAAGGTGATCCGCACCATCGAAAGCGGATGCACATACGCCTCCCGCTCGTACTCGACGATGACCGCGGGGCGAAGGAGACGGGCGGCATGGAGCGCGCAGACCTGCCGCGCCAGCGGATGGTCGTAGGCAAGAAGCGGAGAAAAATCTCCGGACAGGACGGCGTCGTAGTCCGCCCGTGTAATTTGCAGGGAGGTCTTCATGATCCGGTCGTCGATTTTTTCCTTGTTCTCCAGAACGAGAAACCTGTCCGAGCCGTTGTAGGCGCGGATGCGGAATTTGTTCCGGTGCTGAACGCCCCCGTCCTTTTCCCGGTAGGCGGAACAAAAAGCGTCGTCCAGATAGACGCTCTGCACCCGGTAGCCCTCCGGCTCGCTCATATGCTTGTCCGGGGTCAGCAGGGGCAGGGCACGCTGCCGCAGCTCAAGGTACTGCGGATAGGTCAGCAGCGTTTTGATCTCATGCCGCTTCTGCCGCTCGGAAAACGGATTTTCATATCGGCGCATTTCCGGAATACACCTCCCAACATGCGAATTTGGCTTTTGGCTGTTAGGGACATTATACCTATTTGTAAAATCGGTGTAAAGTTAAAATCGGGCTTTTCACAGCAAATTCAGAAATTGGACAGCGCTTCTTCACAGGACGGCGCGTTGACGGCGGATGCGTTTCCCTAAAGCGGAACGCGGCAAGAATGGGTGTTCTTCCTGTTGTCCATGAGGCGGCGGTACATAATTATTTCGGTCTGCAAGAGAGATTTTTATATTCCGAATATACTAAAGATTGCTTCCATAATGTCCCTGCCAAAACAAAAAACAATTATGACAGCGATCAGTGCCAACATGCATATCAATATTTTGGGGAAGCTTATGTGCTTATCATTATCCCGTGCTTTTTTCATAACAACGTCAAAATTCCCTGCATCCACTTCAACATTATATTTTAGGGTATAACTGTTTTCCCCATCGCGAATGGCTGACGTGATCTCCGATATTTCTCTTTGAATATCCTCTTCATTCTCATACCATCCCAGCTGAGTTGTGTGTTCTCCAAGAAGCGTAACCTTATCAACACCAAGTAACAAATATTTTGGTTGCCTTTTCGTCGGAAAAAGCACTGGAGAAGCGGTTACCTTAAAACACGAAACCAAATTTTTGGTAAGGGGGGACTCGATGAAGATCTGATTGGTTGGCAGAGTATGCTGTTCGAAACGAGTTGGCTCTGGGGCTGCAACCGTTTCAACTTCTTCCAAAAGCAAGTAATCCGTCGTGCAATGAAAGAGTTTACTCATCCGTACTAATTTATCGGTTTCCGGATATGTAAGATTGCTTTCCCATTTGCTGATCGCCTGTCTGGATACTCCAAGAACATCAGCAAGCTGCTCCTGCGTGTAATTGTTTTCTTTTCGTAGTTTTGATAATTTCTCACCCAATGTCATAGTGTGTCCTCCGATCTGAGCATCTTGCTCGTGTTAATGGTACCTGTTTGATGTCTGAAAGACCACCATTATCGAGGTTCTAAATGTAAACTACAGGTTGCATTGCCTGCAGCCGCATAACATCATTTTATCATTGCTTCGTCTGTCTGTCTATCTGGAAGTTCTCCTGGTCTTTCCATATTTGCCGCCGCATTTTCTGCTTTGACCTCTGCAATCGCAGCCTTGAAGCGCTTACGCGCAAGGGGCGGGGCATATCCCCGTCCCACTCTGCATTGACACCCTGAAAACGATACCATATAATGAAATTCAACGGAGAAGTCGGAAAAGCAAAGGAGAAACCAAGATGGAAGAACGGCTTTTGGGCAAATGCGGCTTTTACTGCGGGAGCTGCCCCACCTATCTGAACGGCAGCTGCGCCGGATGCTTGGAGGCGAACGGGCCGGGAGACTGCTTTACCCGCGACTGCGTTCTGGAGCGGAAGATCGCCGCCTGCGGAATGTGCGGGGACTTTCCCTGCGATACGATTTTGGAAAAGCGGCGCTGTACGGTGCTCGACAAGGAGTGGCTGCGGTGGAAGCGGGAGGCGAAGCAGAGCGGCGCGGGCTCCGGAGCGACCGGGGCGCAATGACAAAATCGGACAGATGGATCGGTTAATTGGAACACTTCCTTGCAGACGCGTTCCGCTTATAATAAAGGAAAGGCAAGGAACCAAAATCAGGAACGGAAAGGGGTAATACACCATGACACAAGCAGAGCTTAACGAACTTTTGAACGATATGTCGCGTTCGGAAAAGGTGGAGCAGCTGGTTCAGCTGCACGGCGGCTTTTTCGGAAACATTGACGTTTACACGGGACCCGTGGTGGATTTTCACATGACCGCCGACCAGCCCTATCGGACGGGCAGCGTGCTGGGCGAGCACGGCGCGGCGCATTTGAAGGACTTGCAGAACCGGATGATGGAAAAGCAGCCGCACCGGATCCCCGCGCTGTTTATGGCGGACGTGATCCATGGCTATAAAACCGGCTTTCCCGTGCCGATTGCCATCGGCTCGTCCTTCAATCCCGCGCTTGCGGAGCAGATCGCGTCCGCTGCCGCAAAGGAGGCGGCAGCTTCGGGCGTTCACGTTACCTTTTCGCCGATGGTGGACCTTGTAAGAGACAGCCGCTGGGGAAGATGCATGGAGTCCACGGGAGAGGATCCGTGGCTGAATGCGAGAATGGCGGAAAGTATGGTCTCCGGCTTTCAGGGCGGGGACTACGGCGAAAAGGGCAAAGTAGCCGCCTGCGCAAAGCATTTTGCGGCGTACGGCGCGGTGCAGTCGGGACGGGATTACAACGTTACCGAAATATCCGAGCACACGCTTTTCGAGGACTATCTCGTGTCCTACCGGGCGGCGGTAAAAGCCGGGGTGAGCATGGTTATGACGGCGTTCAACACGATCGACCGGCAGCCCTGTACGACCAACCGGCGGCTTCTGCGGGAGATCCTGCGGAAGGATATGGGCTTTGAGGGCGTGGTGATTTCCGATTACGCCGCCGTCAGCGAATCCGTGACGCACGGCAGCTCCGCCAGCCTCAGAGACGCCGCAAAGAAGGCGATGGAAGCGGGCTGCGATATTGATATGATGAGCGAGTGCTATTTGCACCACCTCGAATCGCTGATCGAGGATGGCGAGCTTTCCGAAAGCCTGCTGGATGAGGCGGTCATGCGGGTTCTTGTTTTGAAAAACCGGCTGGGACTTTTTGAAAATCCGTATAAGGACGCTTCCGAGGAGGACGAGCGGAGCCTTCATTTCTGCCCGGAGCATCGGGAGCTGTCCCGGAGGGCGGCGGAGGAGACGACGGTCCTGCTGAAAAACGACGGCGCGCTTCCGCTGGATGAAAAGCAGAAAATCGTCGTGGTCGGCGCGCTTGCGGACGATAAGGAAATCACCGGCTCTTGGGCGCTGTTTGTGGACGAGTCCCGGACGGTCACGCTCAGGGAGGCGGTGCAGGAGCTTTATCCAAACGCCGATACGGAATTTTTTGCTTCCGACGAGATCGCCGGGGAGATGCTTGCGGCGGCGGGGAAGGCGGACGTGGTCGTGTTGGCTCTCGGAGAGAACCAGAACCAGAGCGGCGAGTCCTTCAGCAAGGCGGATATTTCGCTTTCCAAGGCGCACGCGGCGCTGTTCGAGGCGGTTTATGGAGTCAATCAAAATATTGTGACGGTGCTTTTCGGCGGAAGGCCGCTTGCGGTTCCGGAGCTTGCCGAAAAAACCAATGCGCTGGTGGAGGCATGGCTTCCCGGCTCCTGCGGCAGCTATGCGCTTGCCGATATTCTGTTCGGAAGGGTCAATCCGTCGGGCAGGCTTTCGATGAGCATGCCGTACTGCACGGGACAGCTGCCGCTTTCCTACGGCGCGTTTTCCACCGGCAGACCAAAGCCCGATATGCAGGGCTTCTGTCCCTTCGTTTCGAACTATATGGATGCGCCGAACGTTCCGCTCTACCCGTTCGGTTACGGGCTGTCCTACGGCGAAGTCGCCTATTCGCCGGTTCGGCTCGACAGCAGCGTGCTGACGCGGGACGGGAAGCTTACGGCAAGCGTCCGCGTGAAAAACTGCGGAAGCCTTCCCGTAAAGGAGGCCGTGCAGCTTTATATCCGCGATATTACCGGAAGCGTGGTAAGACCTCTGCGCGAGCTGAAGGGCTTACAGAAGATAGAGCTTGCCGCAGGAGAGGAAACGGAGGTCTGCTTTGAGATCACCGAGGAAATGCTGCGGTTTTACGATCGGGATATGAATTTTGTCAGCGAGGCGGGCGCGTTTACCCTCTGGATCGGTCACGACAGCCTTACCGACAACGGCGCGGATTTCCGGCTGGAGTGACGTTCGCGGAATCCGGACGGCGCCGTGTGGTAGCGCTGCCGGAACGCGCGGTTGAAATTCTCCGGATTTTCATATCCGCAGGCGGCGCTGATATCGCTGATGCTCATAGAGGTATTTTGAAGGAGGTCCGCCGCTTTTTGCAGGCGGACTTTTTTCAGAAGCTCCGAAAACGTACAGCCCGTAAGCTTCTTTACATATTTTGAGCAGTAAACGGTGGAATAGCCCAAGCTGTCCGCAAGGTCCGAAAGGGTTATGCCGGCGTAATCGGAGAGGATCATTCCTAAAATTTTGGCTACGGATTCGTTTTGCTCCTTTACGGTCTGGGGATATACCGCGGTGTCCTTGTAGCCCCGTACGAGCTTGTTAAAGAAGATCATCAGCATACTGCTTATGATGTTTTCGGAGTATTCGTCCGGACGGAGCTGTTCGCCGTACATTTCGAGGATCTGGCGGCGGATGTCGTCGTCGCCGTTTGTGCGGAACATTAGACAGGTCGCGAAATTGCTCAGATAAATGCTGCTGCCGAAAAAATCGGAGATGATTGTGTTTCTTATGAAGATATTCGATAGAATATTCCGGATGGTGCTGCGGCGGATCAGGATGTTGAGGAGCAGTCCGTCCTCCGTCCAGATGGAATGCTTGACCGAGGGGGACAGAAGGCACAGGTCTCCCTGCCGGAGGACGTCGGTTCTGCCGAAAATGCGGTTCTCGCACTCCCCCGAAAGAATGTATACAATTTCAAAAAAATCGTGGTCATGCTCATAGGGAGGCGTGTATCTGTTATGCTTTGACAGATACACGTTTTTGTGTTCTTTTGTATCGAGAAAATCGTCTCCAAAACGTGCCGGACGGTACCCCTGCTGCTGCAATTCGGGAATGATCAGCCCGCGTTTGTTGACCTCGTCAATGTTCAGCGACCGCATCAGCTCCGCGTATTTTTCCGGCTGCCTGCGGCTCAAAAACAGCTCCTTATAGAACAGCTCGTCGTCATTGTAGCGCTCAAGCTCGTCATAGATTTCGTTCAGATCCATTTTTTGTTTCTCCCCGCCTTTCTCTGCGTAGCCTGCTTCCATCATAACCGGACGGGCGAAAAAATACAACCGCCTGATGTTAAAAATTGATAGACAGATGGGATAATTTTAACACTTGTCGGAGGGGGAAAGTTCTTTTATGCTATAGGCAACAAAAAAGAATTCGGGGAGGAACGTATATGAGCAGAAGGAAAACCGAAGCATTATTTTGTGTTTTGACCGCCGCCGCAATGCTGTTTTCCGCTTGCGGCAATCAGCCGCAGAAGGAAGGGGCGTCCGAAACGCCCGCAGCGACCTTGACAGCCGCAGCGGAACCGTTGACACCTTCCCCGGCGGAGCCGTCGCCTGCGGAGTTCCGGAGCGAAACGGCGTCGGAGTGCGTCGCCAATATGAAAATCGGCTGGAATCTGGGAAATTCGCTCGACTGTACGGGGGCGTGGATCGGTAAAAGCAGTCCGAGGAATTTTGAAACCGCATGGGGCAATCCCGTCGTTACCCGGGAGCTGATCCATGCGGTGAAGGAAAGCGGCTTCAACGCCGTAAGAGTTCCCGTAACATGGCTGGAAAAGATGGACGAAAACGGCAGGGTGGACGAAGCGTGGCTTGCCCGCGTAAGGGAGGTCGTCGATTACGTTCTGGCGGAGGATATGTACTGCATCGTCAACGTGCATCACGATACGGGCGGCGGGGACGAGGCGTGGCTCCGCGCCGACAGCGAGATGTACGAAAACGGCATGAGCGAGAAATATGTATGCCTCTGGGAGCAGATCGCCGATTATTTCAAGGATTACGATCAAAGGCTGCTGTTTGAAAGCATGAACGAGATCCTTGACAGAAATTCCAACTGGGGCGGCTCCGATCAGGACAGCTACGATACGGTAAACAGGCTGAATCAGCTGTTCGTAGACACGGTGCGAAGCTCCGGTGGAAACAACGCGGAGCGGAATATTATTGTGCTGACCTACGGCGCTTCGTCGGCGAATTCGCAGGTGACCGGCTTTGCGGCTCCAACCGATCCGGAAAAGGAGCATCTGATCGCCGAGGTCCATATCTACGACCCGTCCGGCTTCTGCGGCGGTACGGATACCGTTTGGGACAGCGCGGACGAGGCGGTGATCGACACGATCTTTGAACGCCTGAACCGCGAGATCGTTACGGGACAGAAGCTTCCGATGATCATAGGAGAGTTCGGAGCGCAGGATCATACGGAAACGGACGAATACACGGCGGAGCGGGCGAAATACGCCGCCTACTTTGTTGCGGCGGCAAAGAAGTACGGAATCACCTGCTTTTGGTGGGACGACGGCGGTTCCATGAAGATTTTTGACCGCCTTGCCGCAAAGCCGTACTGCGAGCCGGTGATCGAAGCCTTGGTTTTGACTGCGGAGGGGCGCTGAAAAAGAGTTTTCACAGGCATAAGATTCAGAACGCTGAGAGGAGAGCAGGATATGAGCTTTCAAATTTCCGAATTTACAGCAGACGGGTTAAAAGACGGAGCCGTCATAGACAACGAAACCCCGGAATTTTCTTGGAAACTGGTTTCCGACGCAAAGAATGTCATGCAGAAAAGCTACCGGATCACGGTCGGCAGCGAATCCGGCATGAGGGACCTGTGGGACAGCGGGGAGGTGGTTTCCGACGCTTCTCAGGGGATCGCGTATGCGGGCGGAGCGCTTTCGCCCTGCACGGAATACTTTGCAAGGCTTGTCGTGAAAAATCAGGCGGAGGAGCGTGCGGAGCTGGAAGCAAAATTTGAAACGGCGCTGCTCTGCGGCGATCTTTCCGCATGGGACGGGGCGGAGTTTATCGGCGCGCCGGAATATTATGTCTGTTCCGAAGCGCTTGGGGTTTTCCGTTTGGAAAGCGAGGTCGCGATCGACGGAAACGGGCGCGCGGGCATCGTGTTCGGCGCGGACGATCCCCGTCTGGAAAGCCGGGAGCGGAACGAACTGCGGGTCGAGGGCGAAAATTATATTTCGGTCTGCGTGGAACAAAGCTCGTCCGAAGCGGCTCTGGAAATCCGGCGCGTGGGATATGCGGCGGAGGATAAAAAGGACGTTCCGCTGGAACGGATCGTGCTTTCGGGCGAAGCCGGGGGAAGCGCCTATGCGCTCCGGCTCGACGTTACGGGCAACTGCGTGAACCTCCATGTAAACGGCGCGTTTGTGAAGCGCGTGCAGCTCAATCCGCTGGGCGACAACGACGTTACCACCTTTCCGCGCCTCGGAACGCTGGGCTATTTTGCGGATGCCGGGACCAAGGCGCATTTTGACGGAATTCGATGCAGCTTTCTCCGGGAGCCGTCCCGCATGTTTTTTTCCTGCGATACCGAGAACGGCGTGGAGCTTTTCGCGGAAACGCCCACGGTCGTCAAGCGCGCCCCCGACGGTCATGCGCTGCCGATGCTGCGCAGAAGCTTTTGGTGTTCGGGGAAGCTGAAAAAGGCGCGGCTCTATGCGACCGCGCGGGGAATCTATGAGTGCCGCATGAACGGCAGGCTCGTTTCCGAGGAATATTTTGCTCCCGGCGCGAGCCAGTTTGACAAGCACCTGTATTATCAGACCTACGATGTTACCGGGCTGATCAACGAAGGGGAAAACGGCGTGGGCTTTACGCTTGCGTCGGGCTGGTGGAGCGGTTCCCAGACCTTTGTGCTTGGCTGCTATAATCTCTGGGGCGACCGGGAAAGCGTGATGGCGAAGCTCGTGCTGACCTACGAGGACGGTTCGTCGGATACGTTTGTTACCAATGCCGAGGAATGGGAATATTACGGCGAGGGCGCTTACAAATTCGGCGGCTTTTTCCAAGGAGAGCGGCTGGACGGAAGGCAGCTTGCGGAATACGAAAGCTTTTCAACGCCGGGCTTTACAAGCGACAAAATCAAAAAGCCCGCGGTGATCGTTCCCGACGTGATCCCGGAATACGATTCGCTGCCCGGATTTTTCCGAAAATACCCGGAACTGAACCGGACGGCGCCCGTCCTTACGGGGAAATCCCACTGTCCGGTCAGGGCGGTGGAGGAGCTTCCGGCGGTCGGCAGGACCTCACCTGCCGAGGGTGTGTATATTTACGATCTGGGGCAGGAAATTGCAGGCGTATGCAAAATCAACTTTCACGGCAGGGCGGGGGAAACGGCGGTGATCCGCTATGCGGAAATGCTTTACCCCGATCTGGAGGAATACGGAGAGCTGAGCGGACGGCTGCTGACTGCAAACCTGCGCGACGCTTCCTCCACGGACAAATATATTCTGCGCGGAGAGGCGGGAGAGGCCTATTCTCCGAGGTTTACGTTCCACGGCTTCCGCTATATTGAGATCTCGGGCGTGGAAAATCCCCCCTCCCTTGGCGAGGTCAGAGGGGTTCAGCTTTCGAGTCTGCCGGAAATTACGGGAACGGTGGAGACCGACGATCCGCTGCTCAACCGCTTTATAAAGAACGTGGCGTACAGTCAGCTCTGCAATTTTATCAGCATCCCCACCGACTGTCCGCAGCGAAACGAGCGTATGGGCTGGGCGGGGGACGCGCACGTTTTCTGCAAGACCGCCATTCGAAACGCGGAAGGGAAGGCGTTTTATCTGCGCTATCTGGAAGCCCTTCGCGACGGTCAGGAGGCGGACGGAAACCTTCCGGAGGTGGCGCCGGTGGGCGGCGGCTTCGGCGGAATTACCTACGGCAGCGCAATGGCGTTTCTTGTAAACGACCTTTACCGGTTTTACGGGGATAAGAAAATCGTCTCCGACAATTACGCGGCAATGAGCAAATATATGGACTACCTCGCGGGAAAAGACCTGCCGGGAAGCGCGTATCTGGGGCCGATCGACGACTGGCTCGCTCCCGAAGCGACGGACAGCCACCTTGTATGGAACGCCTTTTACGGAAGAGACTGTCAGCTTATGGCGCGCTTTGCCAAGCTTCTCGGCTACGCGGAAGACAGGGCGAAATATGAAAAGAAGCTGGAGGAGGCAAGGGCGTATTTTAACCGAACCTTTTTTGATTCGGCGGAGGGCGTTACCCGGAACTTGGACGGCGGCAGAAGCGATACGATGGGCGGCTATGCCATCGGGCTTGCCTATGAAATGTTCACAGGGGAAAATATCGTGAAGGCGCGGAAGCGCCTTGCCGAGAAGGCGGAGGAATCGGGCTATAAAATCACCACCGGATTTTTCGGGACGGGACTGGTAAACCCGATGCTGAGCGAGGGCGGCTTTGGCGGGGCGGCGTACCGGATGATGACGCAGACCCAGTATCCGAGCTGGCTCTATCCGGTTACGCAGGGCGCGACGACCGTATGGGAGCGCTGGAATAGCTATACGCTTGAGAACGGCTTCGGCGGAATGAACGCGATGAACAGCTTCAATCATTACTCGCTGGGAAGCGTTATGAGCTGGCTGTACGAATACGCCGTGGGAATCCGCCCGAAGGGGGACGGCTGGAAGCATTTCCTCATTCAGCCCGACTTCTGCGGGTTCGGAAAAATTTCGGGCGGCTTTGAAACGCCCTACGGACGGGTGGAAGCGGGCTATGAGCTTGCCGACGGGGAGGCGACGTTTTTCTGCAAGATCCCCGTAAATACGACGGCGGAGCTGGTTCTGCCCTGCGGAACCAAGACCGTTGGCAGCGGGAGCTGGAGGATCGCATTGCGGCAGAGCTGAGGAACGCATTGCGGCGGAGAGGAAGAAGCAGGCGATGCAGCCCGCCGCAGACGGGAAATCTCGCAGCGCGGGATTTTATAAAAAGAGTTTGTTGAAGGAGACGGTATGAAGTATTATCTGGCGATCGACATCGGCGCGTCCAGCGGGCGGCATATTCTCTGTCACTTGGACGTCGGGCGGCTTGTTACGGAGGAAATCCACCGTTTTCCGAACGGCGCGAGGAAGAACGCCGACGGCGTGCTTTGCTGGGACGTCGGGCGGTTGTTTTCCGAGATCCTCGCGGGAATGAAAAAATGCCGCGACGCGGGAAAAATCCCGGTCAGCATGGGGATCGACACATGGGGCGTGGATTTTGTCCTTACGGACGCTTCGGGAGCGCTCGTTGGGGACAGCGTAAGCTACCGCGACAGGCGAACCGACGGCGTAAAGCTTTGCCTCTCCGACGAGAGCCTTTACGCCGCCACGGGAATTCAGAAGCAGAAATTCAATACGGTTTATCAGCTTGCCTATCTGAAAGAAAAATTTCCCGAACAGCTTCGGAAAGCGGAGCGTATGCGTATGCTTCCCGACTATTTTGTATTTCTGCTGACCGGAAAAACCGTGCAGGAATACACAAACGCTACGACGACGGGACTGGTAAATGCCAAAGCCTGCGACTGGGATTGGAAGATCATGGAAGCGCTGGGGCTGCCCGAAACGATCTTTTCGGAGATTTTTTCGCCGGGGACGCTGGTCGGCGGGTTGAAGCCGGAGATCGCGGCGGAGGTCGGGTTTGATACGAAGGTCGTGCTGACCGCCTCCCACGATACGGCGTCGGCGGTTATGGCCATCCCGTCAAACCGGGACGATATCCTTTACATAAGCTCCGGAACGTGGTCGCTGATGGGCGTGGAAAGACCGTCGCCCGACTGCTCCAAAGAGAGCGCGGCGCACAATTTTACAAACGAGGGCGGATACGCCCATCGTTACCGGTATCTGAAAAATATCATGGGACTTTGGATGATCCAGCAGCTGCGGCATGAGCTGGACGACCGTTACTCCTTCGCGGAGCTTTGCAGGATGGCGGAGGACAGCGGCATTGATACGCTGATCGACTGCGGCGACGAAATGTTTTTGGCTCCGGTCAGCATGAAGGGGGCGATTGAGACGTACTGTGGGCGGCACGGGCTGGAAAGTCCCGTGACGGCGGGAGAGTTTGCCCGCGTGATCTATCGAAGCCTTGCGCTCTGTTATCGTAACACGGCGGAGGAAATCGAGCGGATGACGGGCAGAGCCTATCCGGCAATCCACATCCTCGGCGGCGGCTCCCAAGCGGATTATCTCAACCGGCTGACCGCGGAATTTACAGGCAAAACCGTTTATGCGGGGCCCGCAGAGGCGACCGCGTACGGGAATCTGGCGGCGCAGCTTTTGGCGGACGGCGCGTTTGGGAGCCTGTCCGATGTGCGCGAGGCGATCGGAAAAAGCTGCGGCATAAAAAAGTATTCATAAGGAGGGCGGCTATGAAAGAACGCTATGAATATGCAAAGGAAAGGTATGCGGCGATCGGCGTTGACGTGGAGCAGGCGATCGACGCGCTTGCAAAATTCCCGATTTCCGTTCACTGCTGGCAGGGGGACGACGTGATCGGCTTTGACGGCAGCAAGGAACTGAGCGGCGGCATTCAGACCACCGGAAATTACATCGGCAGGGCGACCACGCCCGAAGAACTGATGGCGGATCTCGATCGGGCGCTGTCTTTGATCGGCGGGACTCATAAATTGAATCTCCACGCTTCCTATGCCATTGGCAATACGGAGGGCAGGGATAAGGTTGCGCCGAAGCATTTTGAAAAATGGGTGGAATTTGCGAAGGAGCGTCATATGGGATTGGATTTCAATCCTACGATGTTTGCGCATCCGATGGTAAAGGACGGGCTTACCCTGTCAAGTCCCGACGAAAGCGTCCGCCGGTATTGGATCGAGCATTGTAAGGCATGCCTCCGGATCTCCGAATATTTCGCGGCGGAAACGGGATTCCCCTGCGTTATGAACATCTGGATCCCCGACGGCTTCAAGGACATTCCGGCAAGCCGCTATCTGCCGAGAAAGCGCTTTAAGGAGAGCCTCGATGAGATCCTTTCCGTGGACTACGATAAGAGCAAGGTCTATGTGACCTTGGAATCGAAGGTTTTCGGCATCGGCGCGGAGTCCTACACGACGGGCAGCGCGGAATTCTGCCTGAGCTACTCGGCAAAAAACAAGATCACGCCGCTGATGGACAACGGTCATTATCATCCCACCGAGGTGGTTTCGGATAAAATTTCCGCCCTGCTGCTTTTTAACGAAAAGCTGGCGCTGCATATTACCCGTCCCGTGAGATGGGACAGCGATCACGTTGTCCTGTTTGACGACGAAACGCGCGAGATCTGCCGCGAGATCGTCCGCTGCGGCGCCCTTGACCGAGTGTTTGCGGCAACCGATTATTTTGACGCGAGCATCAATCGGATCGCCGCGTGGGTTGTGGGAGTAAGAAGCGTTCAGAAGGCGATGCTCTACGCCCTTTTGCAGCCCAACGGGAAGCTGACGGAGCTTCAGGATGGCGGCAATATGACCGAGCTGATGGTCTTGCAGGAGGAACTGAAAGCCATGCCGTTCGGCGACGTATGGGACGTTTTCTGCGAACGATGCGGAGTGCCGACCGGCATGCAGTGGCTGGACGAGGTGAAGAGATATGAGAATGAGGTACTTGCAAAGAGAGGGCGGTAGACGATGAAGGTTTTAGAATCCAACGCGGTAAAGGGCTTTATTTCCATGGCAAACGACGGCTGGCTTCAGGGGTGGCACGAGCGGAACGGCGGAAATCTCTCCTATCGTTTGACTGCCGCAGAGGCGGCGGAAATGGCGGACGATTTCGATAAAGGCGGCGAGTGGAACGCCGTGGGCGCAAGCGTACCCCAGCTTGCCAACGAAACGTTTTTGGTTACGGGCAGCGGGAAATTTTTCCGCAACGTGCAAAGCGACCCCGAAGCCTCGCTCTGTATCCTCCGGCTCGACGATAAGGGCGAAAGCTATAAAATCCTCTGGGGGCTGAAAAACGGCGGCAGACCCACAAGCGAGCTGCCGGCGCATCTGATGAACCATGAGGCGAAGCTGATCGCTGCTGGCGGAAAGCATCGGGTCATTTATCACGCTCACCCGGCAAACATTATTGCGCTGACGTTTCTCCTTCCTCTTGAGGACAGGGTGTTCACGCGGGAGCTTTGGGAAATGGCTACGGAATGTCCGGTGGTCTTTCCCGACGGGATCGGCGTTGTGCCGTGGATGGTTCCCGGAGGACGGGAAATTGCCGTCGCCACTTCGCGGCTGATGAGGAAATACGACGCGGCGGTATGGGCGCATCACGGGCTGTTCTGCTCCGGGGAGAGCTTCGATCTCACGTTCGGGCTGATGCACACCATTGAAAAGGCGGCGGAAATCCTGATAAAGGTGATGTCCGTGACCGGCGGCGCAAAGCGGCAGACGATTCAGCCGGAAAACTTCCGCGCGCTGGCAAAGGAATTCAACGTAACGCTTTCGGAGGATTTTTTGTATGACAAGCAGGTTTAGGAAAATTCATATGGGAGCCGCGAAATGCGGTTTGGACTTGGGCGACGGCAGCGAGCGCGCCGAATACGTTTGTCAGGATTACATTTTGCATAAGCTGGGCAGACCGCACCGCTGCGTCAATATTATGTACACGCTTTACCCGAAGGATAAGCAGTGGCCGCAGAGGATCAGCGAGGCGTGCAGGGATATGGAGATCCATTATCAGTGGGATTATCCCTACGACGACTATTTCCCGTACGGAGAAAACGACCAGCCCTTTGCGCAGATGCGGGATATCCGCCGTCACGGGCAGGACGTGCTTTTAACGCTTACCGTTGACTGCTCCTTGGACGACGGGGATTTGCGCCAAGTGGCAAGGCAGCTCAAGCCGTTCGGACGGATGCGCATCCGGATCAACCACGAGTGCGCGGGGGACTGGTTTACGCACAATCGGCGCTTTTCTTATAAAGAGGTTGCGGATTTTTTCGTCCGCTTTCATAATATCATTAAGGAAGAAGCGCCCAATGTCAGCACCGTGTTCTGCGCCGGCTTTTTGAAGGACGACGGTTCGGAAATCGAACATGAGCGGGACTTTTTGGAGGCTTACAAGGCGGCGGATATTTGGTCCGCGGACTGTTATCTTGCGCTGCATTTCGGCTGGCCGTACGATATTGCCGAAAAGGACGGCGGAAGATACAATCATTCCGGCGTAGAATATTATTACAGCCGCTTTCAAAAAACCGCCGAACGGCTGACGGCGCTCTGCGGCAAAAAGCCCATGACGACGGCGGAGTTCAATACGGACGGTGACGTTACCGGGGCGTTTGGGCAGGGCGAGTCCGTCAAGCGCTTTGCCTATGCGTTCCGTGATCGCCACGCGGAGTGGTTTTCGGGGATTTCCATGTACCAGTTCCGGGACCGGGGGCGGCTTGGATTGGAACTGGAGGATCCGAACAACCCGGCGGTGGGCGTGGAACAGCCGCTGATGGACGATTACAGGGAGATTCTGTTTGATCCGTACTTTATGCCGCAGATGACTTCGGGAGAGGAGGCTTCGTTCCCCGTAACCCTGCGCTGGGGCGGCTCCGAGGATGCGGAGGGAGTGGAAATTTCCGTTGCGTTTGAGCGGAACCCCGAATTCTGCGAGATCACCGTTGACGACCCGATCGGACTGATGATCGAAATGAACGGGCGGTGGTTTTATAAATCCCCCAAGGTCGCCACCATCGACCTGATGCCCGCTTTTTATAAGCGTCGTCTTGAGGGCGGGCAGACGGTTTCGGTAAAGCTCTTCGCGCCTCCGGCGGACGGGGAAAATCACGACGACGGAAGGGCGGACTGGAATTTTAATTCCTATGCGGAACTGAGAAAACCGCCGCAGTTCCGAATCCGGTACGAGGCTCCGGCGAAGGTGGAGTGAGGGAACGGACGGCTCTCGTGCTATGGTGGTCGTACGGCGAAATTCTTCGCGGAGAAAGCCGGGAGCGCATCGCCTTTCGGCGGGAAATTTGGTCGAAAAACACACCGTTGTCCTGAGTGGAGCGGTGTGTTTTTTATTTGGAAAAGATATTCCGCCTTTTTACTTGTTTCATTCGGGCGTTTGTGGTACACTAAACTCCAAATACGGAGCGCGGGTTTGCGTCTTCGCAAATAAATTTGCTCCGCTGGGTGAGGTAATTATGAAAATTGACGATATATTAAACGAAACGGCAGAACAGGACCCGGACAGTCTGTTTCCGGAGGAGCCGCAGGGAAACGGGAAAAAACAGCCGGAGGAGTGGCAGCCGCCGGTGTGGCTGCAAAAAAAATATCTGATGCTTTACGGCGGCGCATTGGTGACGGCGGTGTTTTTGGGGCTGTTCCTGATGCTTGCCTTTATGGACAGAACGCCGGAGGCCAAGGACGACGACGCGTCGGTGTCGCTTTCGCCGACGGCAACCACCGCGCCGCTTCCGACCAATCCGGACGGAACGACGGCGACCCCCACGCCCCGCGCGTATATTTCCGCGCATCCGAGCTATTCCGCAAGACCCACCGGCGGTTCGGACCCGATCGTTCGCAATACGCCGACTCCGACGGTGGCTGCGCCGACGGCGGAGCCTTCGCAGGGCGTGACGCCGGAGCTCTCTCCGGAACCCAGTCCGGACGTATCGCCCGAAGCGTCGCCTTCGCCTGCCGAGCCTTCGCCGGAGCCAAGCCCGGACGTATCGCCCGAAGCGTCGCCTTCGCCTGCCGAGCCTTCGCCGGAGCCTTCTCCCGCAGAGACTCCCACGCCGACGGCGGAGCCTGTCGAGCCTTCGCCGACGCCGGAGGAAGCCGCTTTTGAATAAGAATATATGCATTACCCTGCAATATGACGGCGGCCGCTACGACGGCTGGCAGAAGCAGGGCAATACCGAAGAAACCATACAGGGCAGACTGGAGGCGATGCTCTCCAAGCTGTTTGAACAGGACGTTGAGGTACAGGGTTCGGGCCGAACCGACGCGGGGGTTCATGCGGTCGGACAGGTCGCGAATTTTCATGTGAATACGGTCTACGGGCCCGGAAAGATCGTGGAACAGATGAACCGCTATCTGCCGAAGGATATCGTTGTAACCGACGCCCGGATCGTGGACGCGCGGTTCCATGCGCGGCTGAACGCGAAACGAAAGACCTATCGGTACCGCATCGGCACAGGCTTTGCCCGCCCCGTGTTCGGGCGGCAGTACCTCTGGTATTATCCGGCGGAGCTGTCGGTCGAGGCGATGCGGCAGGCGGCGGCGTTTCTGCTCGGAGAACATGACTTTACAAGCTTCTGCGGAAACCGCCACCGGAAAAAGTCCAACGTGCGGACAATAGAAAGCATCACGATCGAGGAAACGGTTCCCGTGGTGGGGGACGGCGAGTTTCCGGAGCTGGTGATCTCGGTGACCGGAAACGGGTTTTTGCAGAATATGGTTCGGATCATCGTGGGCACCCTCGTGGAGATCGGCGAGGGAAAGCGCCCTCCCGAACAAATGGGGGCGATCCTTGCCGCCCGGGACCGGGAGCAGGCGGGGGCAACGGCGCCGGCGCACGGTCTGACGCTTTGGAGCGTGGAGTATTAGAAAACGAGGAGGCTTCGTATGAATTTTATTTTGGCAGACCGGACGGGGGCTGCGGATATTTATTTGGAAGAGCAGGCGCTGCCCGGCGTGGTTCGGGTCGCGGAGGCGGTTGCGGGCGACGTTTTTCTTGTCACCGGGAAGCGTCCGGAGCTGGTAAAAGCCCCGGCGGTACCGAAGAACGCCTGTATCGTCCCCATGACGTTGGGACACAGCCGGCTTGCGGAGGCGCTGGGCGGCTTCCCGGAGATCGCCGGAAAACGCGAGGTCTATGAGATCAGGCTGGTAAAGGAGCTTTCGCCGGAGATTTCCGAGGCGCTCGTTGTCTGCGGAAGCGATAAGCGGGGAACGATCTACGGTCTGTTCCGCCTTTCCGAGCTGCTCGGCGTTTCCCCGTGGGTGGATTTTGCGGACGTTCGTCCGAAGCCGCAGAGCGAGGTTGTCTGGGACGAGGCGGTGGAGACGGTTTCCAAGGAGCCTTCGGTTCGTTACCGAGGTTTCTTTATCAACGACGAATGGCCGTCCTTCGGGAATTGGACGATGGAGAAAAACGGCGGCTTCAATGCGGTCTGCTATCAACGAATTTTTGAGCTGCTGCTTCGCTTAAAGGGCAATTATCTGTGGCCCGCCATGTGGTCGGCTTCGTTCCCGCTGGACGGACCGGGGCTGGCAAACGAGGAGCTGGCGGACGAATACGGCGTGGTCATCAGCTTTTCCCACCACGAGCCGTGCATGCGCGCCAGCGAGGAGTGGGATAAGGTAAAGGGAGCCGACACAAAATGCGGCTGTGAATGGAACTATTACACGAACCGCGAGGGGCTTCTGAATTATTGGCGGGACGGACTGGCACGCAGCGGCCGCTTCGAAAATATTATTACCATCGGAATGCGCGGCGAGCGCGATACGTCGATGCTCGGCCCGGACGCAACGCTTTCGCAGAACATCGAGCTTCTGCGGGACATCATCCGCGAGCAGCGGAAGCTGATCGCCGCCGAGGTCAACCCAAACCTTTCTCAGGTGCCGCAGATGCTGGCGCTGTATAAGGAGGTGGAGGCGTATTTTTACGGAAACGAGGACGCCAAAGGGCTGATCGGCTGGGAGGAGCTGGAGGACGTTATCCTCATGCTCTGTGAGGACAATTTCGGCAATATGCGCACCCTGCCCGACGAGCAGATGCGGAAGCATCGGGGCGGCTACGGCATGTACTATCACTTCGATTATCACGGCGGCCCGATCTCCTACGAATGGGTGAACAGCACTCCGCTTGCGAAGGTCTGGGAGCAGATGACGCAGGCGTATGAATACGGCGTGCGCGATCTGTGGATCGTCAACGTGGGCGACCTGAAGCCGCAGGAGCTGCCGCTTTCGTATTTTCTGGACTTGGCATACGACTACGAGACCTACGGAATCAAGCATCCGAACGAGACCGAGCGCTATACGCTCGAATGGGTCAAACGGCAGTTCGGCGGCTGGCTCTCGGAGCCGGAAAACGGCGGAGAGAAGCTGGAAGCCGTCCGCAGCGTGCTGACGGGCTATACGCGCCTCAACAATCTGCGCCGCCCGGAGGCGCTTTCCAGAAAAACCTATCATCCGGCGCATGAAAAGGAAGCCGCCCGGATGCTTGCCGCCTGCGACCGGCTGGAGGAGCTTGCGGAGCAGGGACGGAACGCGCTGCTGCCGGAGGCGCAGGACAGCTATTTTGAACTGGTTTATTTTCCGGCGGTCGCTTCGCTGAATTTGGTGCGGATGCAGATCTATGCGGGGATCAACGGGATGCTGCTGACGCAGGGCAGCCCGCTCGCGGACGCTTACGCGGAGAAAACGAAGCGCTGCATCGAACACGACCGGGAGCTGATCCGGCGGTATCACGACTGCGCCGGAGGCAAATGGAATCATATGATGTCCTCAAAGCATGTCGGCTTTGTTTCTTGGAACGACGAAGGCTCCGATTATCCGGCGGTCTATACGCTTGCCGAGTGGCAGGCGCTGGACGAAAAGCCCCAGACGGTCGTATGGGAATGCGAAACGAGGCTGACGGAGGAACATCTTCGGCTTACGGAGGCGGACTGCACGCCAAAGGCAAGGCCGGACTGGTGTGGGGAGACGCTGCCGCCGAGAACCTTTGCGCTGGCGGAGGGCTGCATTTCCGTGGAAGCCGAGCATTTTGCCGAAAAGACGCAGGGCGGCGACGGCGCCGAGTGGCGGGTGCTCAAGGGCTACGGACGGACGCTTTCCTCGTTGAAGGTGCTTCCGAATCTGCGTACCTACGCGCCGGACGGAAGCGGGCCGAAGCTTATCTACCGCGTGGCAGTGCCGGAGGCGGGAACGTATGCGCTGACCCTGTATCTTGCGCCGAGCAATCCGAAGAAGATCGGCGGAAAGATCCGCTACGGCGTACAGGTGGCGGACGGCATCATCGATGTTGTGGATTCGATCCCCGAAGGCTTCAACGGCGGCGACTGCTACAACTGGCCGTGGTGTCAGGACGTTCTGCGGAATATTCGTTACAGCACTTCGGAGGTGGAGCTGCAGCAGGGCTTGAACGAGCTGAAGATCTTGGCGATCGACCCCGGAATGGTGCTGCAGAAGCTTGTTCTTGCGCCGGCGGGGGAGAAGCTTCCGGAGACCTATCTGGGACCGCGGGAGAGCTGGTATCAGGCGTAAGCTTTGGAATGTGACGAGGAGGTAAGAGAAATGGGTTCACTGTTTTGGCTGATCGTATTCGGAGTTATGCTGGTGTTGGAGATCGCCACGCTGGGGCTGACGAGCATTTGGTTCGCGGGAGGCGCGCTGGTCACGTTTCTGCTGTCCTTTGCCGTGGATAATCCCTATGCGGAGTGGGTGATCTTTTTGGCGGTGTCCGTGCTCTGTCTGCTGGCGCTTCGCCCCATGTTTATCGACAAGTTCAACGCGCGCCGGGAGCGGACGAATATCAATCGCATCATCGGTCAGACTGCAAGAGTGACCGAGGCGATCGACAATTTCAATTCCCACGGGGCGGTGTTCCTCAAGGGGCAGGAGTGGACGGCGAGAAACGCGGTTTCCGACGCGGTCATTCCGGTGGGCAGCAAGGTGATCGTCCGGGAGATATCCGGCGTAAAGGTTTTGGTGGAGCCGATTTCGGCGGAGCCAAAGGAAAGCGAAAAATAGGAGGACGTTATGACTGGAGAACAGGTAATCTTTTTATTGGTAGGAATCGGAATTTTGGTGCTTCTTTTTTCTTCGTGCATCAAGGTCGTGCCGCAGGCGACGGCGTATGTGATCGAGCGGCTCGGCGGTTATCAGGCGACTTGGCATGTGGGCATCCACTTCAAGCTGCCGCTTCTGGATCGGGTAGCGAAGAAGGTGCTTTTGAAGGAGCAGGTTGTGGATTTTCCCCCGCAGCCGGTTATCACCAAGGATAACGTAACGATGCAGATCGACACGGTCGTGTATTTTCAGATCACCGATCCGAAGCTGTATGTGTACGGCGTGGAGCGTCCGATGATGGCGATCGAGAACCTGACCGCAACGACGCTTCGTAATATTATCGGCGATCTGGAGCTGGACGAGACGCTTACGTCCCGCGAGCTGATCAATACCCGGATGCGCACGTTCCTTGACGAAGCCACCGACCCGTGGGGCATTAAGGTAAATCGTGTGGAGCTGAAAAACATTATCCCGCCGGCAGCCATTCGCGACGCCATGGAGAAGCAGATGAAGGCGGAGCGGGAGCGCCGTGAGGCCATCCTGATCGCAGAGGGCGAGAAGACCTCGT
Organism: Lachnospiraceae bacterium; assembly: GCA_030524525.1. Lineage (GTDB taxonomy): Bacteria > Bacillota > Clostridia > Lachnospirales > Lachnospiraceae > ISDg. Next base: position 6,024 of record JAUNGI010000030.1, on the reverse strand, counting down.
CCATTCTCGTGGCGGAGGGCAAGAAGGAATCCGCCATTTTGCAGGCGGAGGCGGAGAAGGCGGCAGCCATTCTGCGCGCCGAGGCAAGAAAAGAGGCGACCATCCGCGAGGCGGAAGGTCAGGCGGAGGCGATTCTGGCCGTGCAGAAGGCAAATGCGGACGGTATTCGTTTCCTGAACGAGGCGGCTCCCCAGTCCGGCGTCATTCAGTTAAAGAGCTTGGAGGCGTTTGCCAAGGCGGCGGACGGCAAGGCGACGAAGATCATCATTCCTTCGGAGATCCAAGGGCTTGCGGGTCTGGCAAGCGGTATTTTGGAGAGCGCCGCAAAAGCGCCGGAGAATACGGAAGTAAACTAAAGATTTTGGAGATTGTGAGAGAATATGAATATTAAGGGAAGATCGTTTTTAACGTTGAAGGATTTTACGCCGGAGGAGATCGGCGGGCTGCTGGATCTGGCGGCGGAACTGAAAGCAAAGAAAAAACAGGGGATTCTTGGCAGCAGTCTGAAAGGGAAAAATATTGCCCTGATCTTTGAAAAGCCTTCCACAAGAACCCGCTGCTCGTTTACGATCGGCTGCGTGGACGAGGGCGGGCATCCGGAATATCTGGGCAGGGAGGACATTCAGCTCGGACACAAGGAGAGCGTCAAGGACACCGCGCGGGTGCTGGGACGGATGTTCGACGGCATTGAATTCCGCGGCTTTTCGCAGCAGACCGTAGAGGAGCTGGCGCGCTACAGCGGCGTGCCGGTGTGGAACGGTCTGACCGACGAATATCATCCGACGCAGATCCTAGCGGATTTTCTGACGCTTCGCGAACAGTTCGGCGAGCTGAAGGGACTTTCTCTCGTTTTTGTCGGCGACGGACGGAACAACATGGCGAATTCCCTGATGATCGGCTCGGCAAAGATGGGCGTGCACTTTACGATCTTGGCTCCGAAGGAGCTGTGGCCCGCCCAGAGTTTGGTCGATACCTGTCGGGAATATGCGAAGGAGAGCGGCAGCCGCATCACGATTACCGACGAGCTGGACGCGGTAAAGGGAGCGGACGCGCTCTATACCGACGTTTGGTGCTCGATGGGCGAGGAGGACAAGGCGGCGGAGCGCGTTGCGCTGTTAAAGCCGTATCAGGTCAATCAGGAACTGTTTGACCGAACCGGAAAAGCCTCCACGATCCTGCTCCACTGTCTGCCTGCGGTCAAGGGCTACGAGGTGACCGAGGAGATCTTCGAGAAGTTTGCGGACGTTATTTTTGACGAGGCGGAAAACCGGATGCACACAATCAAGGCGGTTATGGTCGCTACGTTGGGCGATTGAGCGGAAGCTTGGGAATGGTGGTAGAGGATGTATCAGGAGCGTGTAGTTCTCTGCGGCAGCAGCGCCTACGAGAAAAAATATTATTTGAACGAGGATTTCCTTGGGCTTCCGGAGCAGATCCGGCAGGAGCTTCAGATTATGTGCGTGCTTTATACCGAGGAGATCGGAGGCGTTTTGACGCTTGTGTATGAGGACGACGGAACGCTGGAATTTGAGGTCAGCGCGGACGAGGGCGACCTGCTGTTCGACGAGATCGGCAGCGTTTTGAAGATCAAGGAGCTGCGCCAAAAGAAGCGGGAGCTTTTGGAGGCGCTGGAGCTTTACTATAAGGTATTCTTTTTGGGCGAGGAGCTGGAGGAGTGAGCCATGAACAACGAACCTGTTTTGCTTGCCGTTGATGTGGGCAATACCAACCTGACCTTCGGTATTTTTTGCGGCGAGACGATCAGCGGCACTTTTCGGATGACCACAAAGCTGCCCCGGACCTCGGACGAATTCGGCATCTGGATCCTTGACCTGCTGAAGGCCAGAGGCGTAAAAAAGGAGCAGGTGCAGGACGTTATCATTGCCTCGGTCGTACCGGGCATCATGCATTCGCTGAATTCCGGAATCATCAAGTATCTGGAAAGAAGACCGATCGTGGTGGGCGCGGGAACAAAAACCGGACTGAAAATTTCGATGGCGAATCCCCGCGAGCTGGGCGCCGACCGTGTGGTTGACGCGGTGGCGGGGCTTGAGCTTTACGGCGGCCCGGTCATGGTGATTGACTTCGGAACCGCCACAACCTACGACTTGGTGCTGGCGGACGGAACCTTCCTGTGCGGCATTACGAGTCCGGGCATCCGCATCAGCGCCAACGCGCTGTGGAACGAGGCTGCCAAGCTTCCGGAGATCGGCATTGAAAAGCCCGATTCCATTCTGGCGAAGGATACGGTCACGAGTATGCAGGCGGGTCTGATCTACGGCTGCATCGGGCAGACCGAGTACATCATCCGGAAGGTGCGGGAGGAAGCCGGGCTTTCCGAAATGAAGGTGGTGGCGACCGGCGGCTTGGGGCGTATCATTGCGGCGGAGACGAAGCTGATCGACGTATACGACCCGGATCTGACGCTGCGGGGGCTGCAGCTCTTGTATCAGAAGTGCGCGCCCAAGACATCTTCGCGGAGGAACGACGCCGGTTTGGGAAAGCGCTCCCGGATAGAGGAGATTGCCGTGAGCAATCGCTTGGCGATGGAGGAAGAATGAGTTTTTTTATCGGAAATGTGAAAATACCGGGGCGGCTTGCTCTGGGACCAATGGCAGGGATAACGGACCTGCCATTTCGTTTGCTCTGCAGGGAGCAGGGCGCGGCGCTTTTGTATACGGAGATGGTCAGCGCCAAGGGCGTGATGTACGGAAATAAAAATACGGCGGAGCTTTTGAAGACCTGCGACGCCGAGCGTCCGGTCGCCCTGCAGCTGTTTGGAGAAGATCCGGAAATTTTGGCGGAGCAGGCGCGGGCGCTGAGCGCTCTGCCGTTCGATCTTTTCGACGTGAACATGGGCTGCCCGGTTCCCAAGGTCGTTGGGAACGGCGAGGGCTCGGCGCTGATGAAGCGTCCGGAGCGGATCGGGGAGATCGTCGCCGCAATGGTGGCGGCGCAGCCAAAGCCCGTGACGATAAAGATCCGCAAGGGCTTTCAGGAGACGAATGCGGTGGAGGTCGCCAAGATCGCGGAGCAGGCGGGCGCTTCCGCCATTGCCGTACACGGAAGGACGCGGGAGCAGTATTACAGCGGAAAGGCGGATTGGGAGATCATCCGCAAGGTAAAGGACGCCGTGTCCGTTCCGGTGATCGGAAGCGGCGACGTGACCTCGCCGGAGGAGTGCCTGCGGATGCTGGAGGAAACCGGCTGCGACTGCGTTATGATCGCGCGCGCCGCGCGTGGAAATCCCTTTTTGTTCGCTCGCTGCAAGCATTTTCTGGAGACCGGCGAGCTTTTGCCGGAGCCGACCGTGCAGGAGACAGCGGACATGTGTCTGCGTCATGCGCGAATGGTAACGGAGCAAAAGGGAGAGGAAATGGGGATGCGCGAAATGCGCAAGCACGTCGCATGGTATTTCGGCGGCTATCCCGGCTCGGCGAAGCTGCGGCAGCACGCCAATTTCCTTACCAACTATGAGGAACTGAAAGAACTGTTGAGAAAATATCTGGGGAAAGAACTGTGATAAAGGAGTTGCAAAATGAAAAAAACGCTTGCATTCTTTGTTCCCCTGTAGTAGAATGTGAAAAACCTGCGGACATCTGTCCGCGTGACGAGAACAAACCGGGAGGATTATATGTTAGAAAAGATAGGGAGAACGGAAAAATTTAAGGTCGGCATTCTTGGGGCGACCGGAATGGTCGGACAGAGATTTATCGCATTGTTGGAGAACCATCCGTGGTTCGAGGTCGTGACCGTGGCAGCCAGCCCCAGAAGCGCCGGCAAGACCTATGAGGAAGCGGTCGGCGACCGTTGGAAAATGCCCACGCCCATGCCGGAGGCGGTAAAGCCCCTGATCGTAAAGAACGTCAACGAGGTGGAGGCGGTAGCCGCAACGGTCGATTTTGTGTTTTCGGCGGTCGATATGACGAAGGACGAGATCCGCGCGATCGAGGAAGCCTATGCCAAGGCGGAGGTGCCGGTGGTTTCCAATAACAGCGCGCACCGCTGGACGCCCGATGTGCCGATGGTTGTGCCGGAGCTGAATCCGGAGCATTTCGAGATCATTAAGGATCAGAGAAAGCGCTTGGGTACCAAGCGGGGCTTTGTGGCGGTAAAGCCGAACTGTTCCATTCAGAGCTATACGCCCATGCTGCACGCGCTGCGCGAATTCGAGCCGACGGTTGTGGTAGCGACGACCTATCAGGCGATCTCCGGCGCGGGCAAGACCTTCAAGGACTGGCCCGAAATGCTCGATAACGTCATTCCCTATATCGGTGGTGAGGAAGAAAAGAGCGAGCAGGAGCCGCTGCGCATTTGGGGGCACATTGAAAACGGTCAGATCGTAAAGGCGGAAGCGCCGCTTATTACGACCCAGTGCATCCGCGTGCCGGTATCGGACGGACACACCGCCGCCGTTTTCGTAAGCTTTAAGAAGAAGCCGACCAAGGAGCAGATTTTGGAGGCTTGGAAAAACTTCAAGGGACTTCCGCAGGAGCTGGAGCTTCCGAGCGCGCCCAAGCAGTTCATCACCTATTTTGAGGAGGATAACCGGCCGCAGGCAAAGCTTGACCGCGATACGGAAAACGGTATGGGAGTCTGCGCGGGACGGCTGCGCGAGGACAGCGTTTACGATTGGAAGTTTGTCGGTCTGTCCCACAATACAAAGCGCGGCGCGGCAGGCGGAGCGATCTTGTCCGCCGAGCTTCTGGCAGCGCAGAAGTATATCTGACAGGAAAGGAACGCAATGGAGATTATCGGCTATGCCTTTTTGCTTGCCTGCAACGGTATGATATGAGGAATTGCCCGCAGGCAGTTTTGCTTCCGTAAAATGAATTTTCTGACAAAAAAGAAAGCGGGCAGCTTCGTCGCCCGCTTTTCTTTCTGCCGGGTTATTCCTCTACGGCGGGAAGTCCCAGCATATACCGCAGCAGCTTAATGGCGTTCTCCATATATTCGCCGGTCTGCGTAATGGCGAACGTATAGGAGCGGTCATAGCCCTGCTTGTTCAGCGTTTTGTAAAATTCGGTGTCGTCAAGACGGACGCCGTAAAAATGCAGCTCGCCGGTTCGCTCGTTCGTGTAATAAAAGCGGTTTTCTTCGGGAATGGCGGTGAGAATGTCTTCCGGCAGTCCCTCCAGCGGAGCCAGCAGCGACGACTTGGCGTAGTTTTGCAGCGCGCTCTCCGGAGCGATCAGAACGTCCAGCGTTCCGGCAAAGGCGTAGGTGCTGATATTGGACAGGTCGGAGGCGGACTGGGACGAAAGCGAATCGTTCAGCATGATCCGGTTCTTGTCCGGGTCGTAGCCGATGCCCTCGATCGCCTTTTCGAAATAGTCCTCCGTTCCTTCCAGATCGAGAATATTGTCGAGCATAATGACGTAGAGCTGCTCCTCGGGGCGCGGCTTCAGTGTCGTATATAAAAGGCTGCCCACCAGTCCGATCACGGCGGCAAGGATAATAAGCTTAAAAAGATAGTAGTCAACAAAGAAGTTCCATTTCCCTTTCGCGTCCAGCTCTTTCCACTTTTGCTTGGTGGATTTGCTTTCCTCGCGCTCCTCGCCCTTTTGATAGATGGCGGCGTCGTCCTCTAGGGTTGTTTTTTTATGTTCGATCTCCATGATTTGTTTCGCCTTTTCCGTAGATTCAAAATTACGGCGGTATTCGCCGTTGCTTCCTTCCCGTCATTGTAGCATAGTGCAAAAGAAAAAGAAATACGGCAAATCTGAAATCTTTGTAAAGCGCAAAAAGAAGAAACGCCGGAGCAGAACTCCGACGCTTCTTCTTTTATGGGATAGGGATATCGGCAAATTCAGGGCAGGGGGAAAAGCCTGTCCCCCGTTCCGCAGGAAATGCGTCCTGAGGAACAAAAAAGGTGCTGTGGAAGCTCCACAGCACCTTTGCCGTTTACGCGCTTATTATATATCCGAATGTGCCCGCTGTCAAGGGGAAAATCGAGGGGGAAACGGAAAAATTGTAGGCTTACAATACATGTGTTACACCCGAACAAGAAAAAAAAGTGCGAGA
>JAUNGI010000029.1 GCA_030524525.1 Lachnospiraceae bacterium | reverse complement strand
GTCTCCGTCTATCTCCGTCTCCGTCTACCGCTCCGTCTCTGCCCGCCGCTCCGGAACCGCCCAGCCGTCCGCGAACGAGTCCCACGCCGCGTCCCGGTTTTGTTCCAGCGCAAACACCGAGGTTTTCAGATCATCCAGCTCCTTCTCCGGCTCAATGCCGTAAACATGATAATTAAAATAATCGGTCATATATTCCACGTCCTCGGCGATCACGGCGTGCCCTTCCTTGTGAATGTTGATCGCGAGATGATCGGACAGTCCCAGAAAATCAAACACCTTCTGCGCCGCCAAATAGCTGTACCACATGGAGGGCGCGTTGACCCAGTCCTCGGAGATGCAGGAGCCGATAATAAACAGATACCGCTCCTCATCCGCCGCCATACTGCAGAGCAGATGCTGATCGACCGGAAGCTGCGCCGGCGAGGACAGCTTCATAAAGCTTCGGTTGAACCACCCCTGCTCGGCTGCGGACTGCAGACTGCCGAGAGGCTCGTTCTGCCCGTAGGTGTAAGCGGAGGAAGCGCCCTTCGACGAAAAATCGTAGGTCTTTCCTTCCGACTTATAACGATACAGCGCCACGCCGCCAGCTCCCGAACAGGACGGAGCAACCATCTTGAAGCGCTTTTCAAACGCCCCGCATACCATCGCCGCCTTGCCCCAGCGGGAAACGCCTGTGACGATCGTATTGACCGGACTGACATTCAGCTCCGCGCCCGCGCCTGCCTCCAACGCGTCAAGGATCCTGCTGCATCCCCAGCTCCATGCCATCAGGACGCCGCTCTGCTCCTCCCAAGCGCTTCCGTAGGGATACAGCTCGTAAAATACGCCGTTATGCAGATTGTCGTCCGAGGCGATCTCGTAGGGATTGAGCGTGATCGTCGCATAGCCCCTCGCGTTTGCCGTCGCCTCACTGATGCCCGCGTGCATCCCGACGATCACCGGATAGCCTCCCTCCGGAGCCTCGACGGATGCCTCCGGAAGCTGCACCGCCGCCCGGAAGGAGACCTCGGTCCCGGTGCTGATGCGCTTCACATGAACGGTCAGCGAACCGTTACCGTAATCATAAGTAACTTCTTCGTCCGAGCCGTCTCGCCAAACGCCGTACATATAATACTGATACAGCTCGCCGATCTCCTCCGCCCGCGCCGTCCAGTCCTCCACGGAGGCAACGGTCGTTCCGTCCAGCCTGCGGAACGGATCGGGCAGTTCCTCCTGAAGCGGGAGATTTTCCGGCGCGGTAAACCCGCTTCCGTCGCCCAGCTTTGCATATGCTTCTTCGATCGCTTTCACCGCCGCATCCACCTCGCTTTGCGTCAGATCCTCTTTTTCGAGCAGCGCCCTGCCCGCTGCCAGCGGCTCCTCCATGATCTCCGGATTGGCGTACTTGTCCAGATTCTGATGCTCCATCGTATTGAGCAGCGCCTTTAAGCGCGCCGTACTGACGTTCTGCGCCGCCTCCGCGGACGTGGGCGCAGGTGAGGGCGTCGCCTCGGTCGTGTCCCGATTGGTTTCCGCCTCCGATCCCTTTTCCTGACAGCCCCATGTCAGAAGCAGGAACCCCAGCAGCAGCCCCAGCATAATCTTTTTCGTTCTTTTCCCCATAATTTTTCCCCCACAGCGGAGCATTTTTGTTCCGGAAAGGTCTGCGCTCCGCCCCAAGCCTCCGGTTTTTGCCGCCAACAGCATAACACACTTTACCGCCTTTGGTCTACCTGTCTTTTGCTCTTTTCCGTTCTTTTTCCCTTTTTTGAAAAAAAGGGATTGACATTGCCGCAGATTTGCTGTATAAAAGGGCTATCAGAAACGGCAACGAGGTCGCGTTAAGGCTAGCCGTTTCTTTTTTTGTTCAATAAGACATTTGCCCTATTGAACAGAGGCGCTCTGCAAAGGATGCGCGCCCGCACGCTGCGGAACCTGCCGCAGGGCGAGCCTGCTTGGCACAGGAACGTGTCACGGCGCTTTTTTAATTGAATCCGAATGCTTGTGTGGCAAAGACGTCACGGTATTTTTACTGTGCATTTTTGCCGCTTTTTATTTGGGTTCGTCCACTGGGATATTCGACTTGCTAAGAAAGAAAGGATGGTAACGATTATGAGTAAGGTTACGGAAATCTTCGGTTCCAACGTCTTCAACGACGCGGTCATGAGAGAACGTCTTCCGAAAGAAACCTATAAGGCACTGACGGAAACGACCAAGAACGGACATCACCTCAAGGCGGATGTTGCGAACGTGGTCGCCAATGCCATGAAGGACTGGGCGATCGAGAAGGGAGCTACCCACTTTACGCACTGGTTCCAGCCCATGACCGGTATTACGGCGGAAAAGCACGACGCTTTTATCTCTCCCGCCAAGGACGGAAAGATCATCATGGAATTCTCCGGCAAGGAACTGATCCAAGGCGAGCCGGACGCTTCCTCCTTCCCGTCGGGCGGTCTGCGCGCCACGTTTGAGGCACGCGGCTACACCGCATGGGACCCGACCAGCTATGCCTTTATCAAAGACGGCGTACTCTGCATCCCGACGGCCTTCTGCTCGTACGGCGGCGAGGCTCTCGACAAGAAGACTCCGCTCCTGCGTTCCATGGAAGCGATCAGCAAGCAGGCTGTCCGCGTTCTCCGTCTGTTCGGAAACGACACCGTTAAAGCCGTCCGCACCACCGTCGGTCCCGAGCAGGAATATTTCCTGATCGACAAGGAGATGTACGATAAGCGGCGCGATCTCGTATATACCGGCAGAACGCTGTTCGGTGCAAAGCCTCCGAAGGGACAGGAGCTGGAAGATCATTACTTCGGCATTATCAAGCAGCGGGTATCCGCATACATGAAGGAGCTGAACGAGGAGCTTTGGAAGCTCGGCATTTATGCCAAGACCGAGCATAACGAAGTCGCACCGGCACAGCACGAGCTGGCTCCGATCTTCGCAACGACCAACATTGCGACCGATCATAACCAGATCACAATGGAGCTGATGCAGAAGATTGCCAAGAAGCACGGCATGGTGTGCCTCCTGCACGAGAAGCCGTTCGCAGGCGTAAACGGCAGCGGCAAGCACAACAACTGGTCGATCAGCACCGACACCGGCGTGAACCTGCTTGAGCCGGGCGCTACGCCTTACGACAACGCACAGTTCCTGCTGTTCCTGTGCGCCGTCATCAAAGCCGTGGACGAATATCAGGATCTGCTCCGCATCTCCGTTGCGAGCGCCGGAAACGACCACCGTCTGGGCGCAAACGAGGCGCCGCCGGCGATCATCTCCATCTTCCTCGGAAGCGAGCTGACCGAGATCTTACAGGCGATCGAGACCGATACGCCCTACGGTGCAAAGGAAAAGGAGATCTTAAAGATCGGCGTACATACGCTCCCCCGCTTTGCCAAGGACGCTACCGACCGGAACCGTACCTCGCCGTTCGCGTTTACGGGCAACAAGTTTGAGTTCCGCTCCCTCGGCTCGTCCGATTCCATCGCCTGCGCGAACATCATGCTGAATACGGCGGTTGCCGAGGAATTGAAGCAGTTTGCCGACGAGCTGGAAAGCGCCGAGGACTTCACGACCGCCCTGCACGATCTGATCCAGAGAGTGATCATCGAACACAACAAGATCGTTTTCAACGGCAACGGTTACGACGAGGCTTGGGTAAAGGAAGCCGAAAAGCGCGGTCTGATGAATCTGGTCTCCACGCCGGATGCGCTTGCGCACTATCTTGACGAGAAGAACGTGAAGCTGTTCACCACGCATAAGGTTCTCAGCGAAACCGAGATGCGCTCCCGTAAGGAGATCCTGCTCGACAAATACTGCAAGACGCTCAACATCGAAGCGCTTACGATGGTCGATATGACAAGAAAGGATATTTTGCCGGCGCTGAGCGCATATGTCCGCGAGCTTTCCGATACGGCAAACGCTAAGAAAGCCTTCGTTGCCGATATGGACTGCACCTACGAAGCGGAGACCGCTTCCAAAATCTCCACCCTGTCCGCCGTCGTTCTGAAAAAGGTCGATACGCTGGAGGATGCAATTTCCAAGGCAAAGGAGGTTTCCGATCTGTCCGACCTTGCCTTCTATATGAAGCAGGTTGTTTTCGCCGCCATGAACGAGCTGCGGGCGGTCGTAGACGAGTTGGAGACGATCACCTCCGCAAAATATTGGCCGTACCCGTCTTACGGCGATATCCTTTACAGCGTAAAGTAATGGAAAAACAATGCAGAAACATCCCGGTCGACAGTCCCAACGGCCATCGACCGGGATGTTTATATATGGGAGGTTCACATATATGTGTTCAATTATGGGATATCTCGGCAGCGCCATCACTGCCGAACAATTTACGGAGGGCTTTCAGGAAACCGTCTCGCGGGGACCGGACATGACCCGGCTTCGGCAGGAGGGCGACGCGCTCTTTGGTTTTCACCGCCTTGCCATCATGGGTCTGACTCCGGAGGGAATGCAGCCCTTTGCGCTGGACGGCGATATGCTCGTATGCAACGGCGAGATCTACGGCTTTCGCCCCATTCGCGAGGAATTGAAGCGGCAGGGCTATTCCTTTGCCAGCGATTCCGACTGTGAGATCCTGCTGCCGCTCTATCAGCTTCACGGCGTTTCCATGTTCGCCATGCTGGACGCGGAATTCGCGCTGATCCTTTACGATCACAAAACCAAGTCGCTGGTCGCCGCCAGAGACCCGATCGGCATTCGCCCGCTCTATTACGGCTATGACAGCGAGGGAAGCATTGTCTTTGCCAGCGAGGCAAAAAATCTGGTCGGTCTATGCGAAAAGGTCTCTCCGTTCCCGCCGGGACATTATTATCAGGACGGCCGCTTTGTCTGCTACCGGGACATGACGCAGGTGGCGCGGGTCGTTACCGACGATCTCGATGTGATCTGCAAAAACATTCACGACAAGCTCGTTTCGGGCATTGAAAAACGACTGGACGCCGACGCGCCGCTGGGTTTTCTGTTAAGCGGCGGTCTGGATTCGTCCCTTGTCTGCGCCGTGGCGGCAAAGCTTCTGAAAAAGCCCATCCGCACGTTTGCCATCGGCATGAGCACCGACGCCATCGACCTGAAATATGCGAAGGAGGTTGCGGATTATATCCACAGTGACCACCGCGAGATCATTATAACGAAGGACGACGTGCTCGCCATCCTGCCTGAGGTCATCCACATTCTCGGAACCTACGATATCACCACCATCCGCGCAAGCATCGGAATGTACCTGATCTGCAAGGCGATCCACGAGACCACCGACGTGCGCGTGCTGCTGACCGGGGAGATCTCCGACGAGCTGTTCGGTTATAAGTACACCGACTTCGCCCCTTCCGCCGAAGCGTTTCAGGAGGAAGCGGCAAAGCGGATCCGCGAGCTGCATATGTACGACGTGCTCCGTGCCGACCGCTGCATCTCCGCCAACTCCTTGGAGGCCCGCGTTCCGTTCGGCGATCTGGACTTTGTCGAATATGTCATGAGCATCGACCCGCAGAAGAAGCTCAATACCTACAACAAGGGCAAGTATTTGCTCCGCCGCGCCTTTGAGGGCGACTATCTGCCGCAGAACATTCTGATGCGCGAAAAAGCGGCGTTCAGCGACGCGGTCGGTCATTCGATGGTGAATTATCTGAAGGAAGCCGCCGAGGAGCAATACACCGACGAGGAGTTTGAGCGCCTCTCCGCCAAATACACCCATGCCAGACCGTTTACGAAGGAATCGCTCTGGTACCGCGAAATCTTTGAGCGCTTCTATCCGGAGCAGGCGGAAATGATCGTGGATTTCTGGATGCCCAACAAGTCGTGGGAAGGCTGCAACGTCAACGACCCCTCCGCAAGAGTGCTCTCAAACTATGGAGCCAGCGGAGAATAACTTCATATCCGATACGCACACGGCAGGGAAAAGCTCCCTGCCGTTTTTTGACTGCCGAAAGCGGCGGTATCCTTTCAAGGAAAATACGAAGTTCTTCATTTAACACGCCAGATAAAAAAGTCTGCAAATGTTCAGCTGTATATTGACACGGGCTCAAATGGACTGTATAATAGAATAAAAATTCTAAAAACATCCGTATGGTGTTCTAGGGTATTAACCTCTATTTTTATCTGCACGACAGCAAGATGGTCGAGAAAGGGGAAATGATGAAACTTGTACAAGAGAGGATCGGAAAAACACTAATCGCAGTTATAATCTCTTCACTGGCGATTTATCTGTTCGCTATGTATGCTTTGGTCGATCCAAAAGATGAAGGAACGGCGAATTCTGTCCAGAGAAACCAAGAGAGCGTGAAAGCATATTTAGAAAATATGTACAAGAAAAAATCCATTATTTCCATAAGTGCCGGGCAGGAGCACAAGCTGAATTCTCCAAACTATGATCAAACCGTTATAAAAGATTATTACAACTTTATGAAGTCACAAAATAAAATACCCAAAGAGACCGGAGTATGTTGGGCGGCAGCGCAAGCCTCTGTGTTAAAATTTAACGGTGTAACGGGAACAGGAAAAGAAATTGGTTATCGGGTATTAGATAGAGCCAACTTTCTCTCATACTGGGACGGAGAAGGCTCTTTCGACTTTGCAAAGGCAGACAGCTTACTGACTACGATGTTCTCCTGCTACCACAAAAATAAGAAAGGCAATAATGACCGATATGACATCTATGATACTCTATGCGATGAAATCGACAATGGCAGAGTATGTATTTTCAAAATCGTCAACCATGAAATGACCGGCTGCGGTTATGTGACCTATACCATCAGATATTCTCAAAAAAATGTTTGGGGAAAAACCGTGAAAAAAACGGAAAAGCAAGATTTTGTTATTGTCAATGACACATGGTCAGACAACAGTTTAAGACAATACTCGTATTTTCCAGAGTGTGAAATCGGAACGAACGTATTTTCCAGATGGGACTTTGGAATAACCAAGGTCAGAAAGAAATGAACAGAGGGCAGAATGTAAATGAAGAAAATTTTGTTAGTGATTTCCGTTACGCTCCTTTTAGGAGCTGCGGGCTTTCTTATCTTCCATACCGTCACAGAGCAAAGCAAGGACGTATCTTTTATGAGCCAAGACGGTACCGCCGAATTGCTTTTGAAGGATGCGACCACATCCGAGTGTAAACGAATCGGCGATCTGACATATTGTTTTTTTCTGAAAGAAGGCAAGAATTTTTACCGGGATTATATTGCCGATAATCCCGATTATCTGTACTCGCTTGACGAACATTATCGAATTGCAGACGGGGAAACCGGGCGTTATCTTTTATACATAAATCAGCGTTATTTCTACCTAGAAGAAACAGAGCGCAGCATTTCCTACAAAGAAATGGTTGGGGGCTTCTACCCTCCGGAGCGCCGGGGCGGCACAATGATCTCTCCCGTTGTTGACGCGGACGGCTTCGCCCACGCCGAGGTGAGTTCGTTTCGTTGGGAGGAAACCGCCGGTCTTGGCTCGTTTGCGGACTTGGTGGGCTTTTATGAGCGCGTGCAGCCCGAACTCTACGAGGTAGACGAAGAAAATCAGGATATCTATGTCTCCCTGTTTGACACAGAATGGTATCCGCGAGGCGCCAAAATACACGCTACGGAAGACGGGATCGAGGTTTCTTTGATAACGGAAGCGAAGAATTAAGAGCGGAAAACACATGCCAAGAATTTGGCATTCTCGGCGCGCTTAGCCCTCAGCGGAATCGCTTTGCAAATCGTTTGCTCCACTGTGGAGGAAAATATGGAAGTATTGGTAAACAATATCTCATTTGCGTACGGCAAGAAAAAAGTTATCACCGAGGCAAGCTTTCAGGCCCGTCCCGGCGACGTTATCGCAGTCATCGGAGAAAACGGCAGCGGAAAAACAACGCTGATCAAGCTGCTTGCCGGATTTCTCTTTCCCGCTTCGGGAAATATTGTTATGGATGCGGACGCTTCAAGCGAAAGTCCGCGCATGGCAGGGATTATTGAAACGCCAAGATTATGGAGCGATATGACCGGGCGCGAGAATCTGCAGTACTATCTTGAAAAGCAGTACGACAAAAAGAGCGTTGAAAACGCCCTTGCTGCATGGGGTCTGTCAGAGTACGCAGACGCTCCACTAAAAAAATATTCGCTGGGAATGAAGCAAAAGCTCAGCCTATTGCTTGCCTTTGAATCGAATGCGGAGCTGCTGCTTTTTGACGAACCCACAAACTCGCTTGACATACAAAGCATTTCCGTTTTTTACGAGCAGGTGCAGGCAGCGGCGGCGCGCGGCAAGATCGTAATCCTAGTTACGCACATCATGTACGAGCTTGAAAAAAATTGCACTTGCATTTACGAAATAAAGGACTGCCGTCTGCAACAAAGACTTTCTCTTGGGGTTCGCTCAGAAATATATGAAATCGCCTTTGCGAGCGAGCAATTCGCAAAAAGCGCGGCGGCAAAGCTCGACGAAAAAGAGGTGCGCGGGCAAGTACGGAACAAGCTGCTGGTTTCCACAGAGCAGCACAGTATTTCGGAAATGATACGCCAAACCGCCGAGTATAATATCGTATCGGTCAAGCTGCTGTCGGATATCGCCTCACCGGGAATGGAGAAAACGAAATGAAATATATTCTTATTCGACTGACAAAGGGCTGGCTGTTTTGGACGATTTTGTTTTTGTGCTTCTTTTCCACCCTGCTGTACTCGGTCAAATATTACGAAAACAGTTCCGATACGAACGACAGGTGGAATCACTTTGTAGAAAAATATGAAAATCACGAGGAGCTTAAAGCACAAATCAACGAATTAACCGCTTGGCGCGACGAAATAAACGACGGCGAGGCTGCGGAGCCGGACTTGGAGGAGGAGGAACTGGACGAACTCAGGAAGGATATCGAGGAATCCATAAAGATCCTAAAGTTTCTGGAAAAGAATGAACTAACGTACGAGGAGGTTGTGGACGGGAATATTCTGTTTGCGTACAGCCGCGACAGAAGAAGCTATTCCCTTCAGGCGATCGACGTCTGCCTGATCTTTTCGATCATCGCAGGTCTTTTGCTCCTGTGTCAAATTGTGAACCAAGGGCGTACAAACGGGGCTTCTGTCTGCAGCCTTATTTTACGGGGCAGAAAAAAATGCTTTCTTCGGGAGGCGGGAAGCTTTTTCCTTCTTGCGACGTTCTTCTTTGCCGTTCAGACAGGCTTCTTATCCCTTCTCAGAACGCAAATTGCTTCCAAGACAAAATTCGTCTTGTTTATCGACGACAGCGGTATCACCCTGCTTACGGAACGACAGGAATACCTTTTCAGCATAGCGTCGTTGTATCTTGTCCTTCTTTTATATTGGGCGCTGCTCTTTTTCGTTTCCGAACTGATCGATCATCCTCTAAAATACCTGCCGGCGGCTCTTGCGGTCGTAGCTGCCTACGGAGCCTTGACGTTCTTTTGGGAGGAAAACCGGCTTTTATACTCATGGAGGATCCTGAT
The DNA here is from genome assembly GCA_030524525.1 of Lachnospiraceae bacterium. Lineage (GTDB taxonomy): Bacteria > Bacillota > Clostridia > Lachnospirales > Lachnospiraceae > ISDg. The sequence goes on along the minus strand of JAUNGI010000029.1, from coordinate 24,797 downwards.
CCCTTCCATATTCTCGGATAATATAACCCTCGGCTTCTATCTGGCGGCATCCTTGGCGCGGCTGTTGGTCGGAGCTCTTTTGATTTATCTTGCTTGGTTATACTCGGCAAAGAGAAGCCTTCAAATCCGCTATGAGTGATTGATCAAGACGAAGCGCTCCACAAAGCGAACCGCTCACACGGCAGGGAAACGCTCCCTGCCGTTTTTGACCGCCAAAGGGATCATTCAAAATCAGTAGACTTTTCTTCCCGTTCTCCACTTTTGGTAGAAATTCGCCTCTTATTCCCCATTGTGTACAACCAAAACTTGTGTTAAAGTGAAAACAAGAAAAGAATGTCAAAAAGGGAGAGGAACATGGGACGCAGTATTTTTTCACAGCAGCTCTGTTTGCTGCGCAAGGAAAAGGGCATTACGCAGGAGGAGCTTGCAAACGTGCTCGGCGTCAGCCCGCAGGCCGTTTCCAAGTGGGAAAACGGCAGCTATCCGGACGGCGATCTGCTGCCGCGGCTGGCGGATTATTTTAACGTAACAATCGACTATCTCTACGGACGCGGCGAGCGGCAGCTCAGCGTCGAACAGGAGATCGTCGCAAGCCTGCAAACGATTTCGGCGAAGGATTCCGACGAATACATCCGAAAGTTTACGGAAAAAGTCATGGACTACTGCTGGGCGATGCAGATCGGCGGCTATCAGGACAGCAAATGGCACCGTGCCGCCGACAACTTTACCGCCTCCAACGCCTCCTCTCTTGTCGCCGACAGCATCTGCACCTTTATGCGCCTTGGCCCCGACTGGAAATATTATATGGCGTTTCCCAGACCGAAGCAGGGCTACGGGAGCTGCGTAAAGGATCTCGCCGCCCTTTCCGAACTCTTCGCCTTTCTCGGCAGCGAAAGCAACCTGAAGCTCCTGCTCTATCTGGGAACGCTGGGTTCCTGCCAATTTGTTGATGAAAGCTTTCTAAAGGCGGAGCTTTCCATTACACAAGAGGAGCTTTCGGACGCCGTCGCCTTTTTACGGAAGCTGCCGCGCACCTTCCTTTTGAAATGCACGACCGTGGGGAAAAACGAGTCGATCTATCATATCTCCAATACCTGTCTTCTGCCGTTTCTGCAGCTTCTCTTATGCGCCGCAGAAATGCTGGATCTGCCCCAAAGCTATAGTTTGCAAATGCAGCAGACGGAGAAACCGCTGTTCCAAAAGGAGGAATTCCCATGGCTGAAAAAAGGAAAGTAAAGAAAAAGCCGGAAGAAGCGAACCCGCTGCACCGGGACTATTCCGTGGGCAGCAACCTGAGGTTTATCTTTCACGCCCTGCTGACCGAATATCCGGTTCTGTGGCTGCTGCTTCCGCTCGGAGCCTTGGTCAGTCCGGTCATGCAGTATCTTTGGAGCTTTATTGCCAAGCTCGTGATCGACATGGCGATGGAGGGCGAAGGCTGGCGGCGTCTGCTGCTCGTGATCGGCTGCTTTGCGGCGGTACAGCTTGCCGCCTCGCTTTTGAATACGCTCTACAATTCCAGCTGCTGGTATCGTTATATCGGCGCGCGAATGACGCTTCTGACCCGTCTGATCCGCAAGGCAATGACCGTCGATTTTGAGCATCTGGAAAACCCCGACGTCATGGACGCGTTCCAGAAGGCGCAAAACTCTGCCGGGAACAACAACTCCGGCGTGGAGGGGATGATGCGTACCGGCGCGGGACTTCTGTGCAGCTTTACGGTCGTCGGCACGGGCATTGCCATTATGGGCACGCTGCACCCCGGGCTGATCGTCCTGCTCCTGCTTACCGCGGCGCTTTCGTTTCTCATGACCGACCGGATCAATGCGCTCGCCAAGCGCACCGTCTGGGACGTTCTGTCGAGCTGGTGGCGCAAAAACAACTATATGCAAAATATCAGCACCGATTTCCAAGCCGCCAAAGACATCCGTATGTTTCATTTGAAGGACTGGCTGCTGGAAAAAATGAGGGAGCTGAACCGCTACCGCTATCGGATGCAGAAAAAGAACGAATGGCTCTGGTTTGCCGCCGGGCTGTTCGACAGCCTGATGTGGATGGTGTCGCAGATCGGCATTTATGTGTTCATCGTCGTACAATTTGTCCGCGGAAACATCTCGGTGGGCGACGCAACGCTCTATACGGCGACCGCAGGCACGTTTTTCAATTATGCGACCCAGCTGCTCAAAAGCGTTGCAGATCTTCGCCAGCGCAGCCGGGAGGTCTGTGATTTCCGCAGCTTTCTCGACTTTGAGGGCGGCGATCTGAACGCCGAGGGGCAGAAGGTTCCCCGCACCGGAAGCTATGAATTTACATTTGAAAACGTCTCCTTCCGCTACCCAAAGGCGGAGAGCTGCGCGCTGAAGGATCTGACCCTTACGCTGCGCCCCGGCGAACGGCTGGCGGTGGTCGGCTTAAACGGCGCGGGCAAAAGCACGCTGATCAAGCTGCTGCTCCGGCTCTACGAGCCGACGGAGGGACGGATCCTGCTGAACGGCACGGATGTGCGCACTTACGAAAAGCGGGATTATTACCGGCTGTTCGCCCCGCTCTTTCAGGAGGTGGAGCTATTCGCCTTCCCGCTTTCCGAAAACATATCCATGGATACGCCGGAGGCGACCGACTGCCGCCGCGTGGAACAGTGCCTCCGAGACGCGGGCTTTGCGGATAAGCTGAAAGAGCTGAAGGACGGCGTAATGACGCAGGTGCTCAAGGTCATCGACGACGAGGGCGTGGATTTTTCCGGCGGCGAGCGGCAGAAGCTGGCGCTTGCAAGAGCGCTGTACAAGGACGCGCCCGTTGTGGTTCTCGACGAGCCGACGGCGGCGCTCGACGCGCTGGCGGAATACCGGCTGTATCAGGAATTCGACCGGCTGATCGGCGGCAAAAGCGCCGTCTACATCAGCCACCGCCTCAGCTCCACGCGCTTCTGCGACCACGTCGCCATGTTTCAAAGCGGAAAAATGGTCGAATACGGCACGCACGACGAGCTGTTGAAAAAAAACGGCGCTTACGCGGAGATGTTCCGCATTCAGGCGCAGTATTATCAGGAGGAAGGGGGTGCGCTCTGTGGCTGACACAAAAACGAAAACCTCGCAAAAGCTCCGGTCGGTGCTGGGCTTTGTTCTCAAGACCGCATGGAAGAAGCGCCCCGCTCTGTTTGCCGTTTATCTGCTCCAGCTGACGGCGGAGGTCGCGCGTACCATGCTCCTGATGATCCTGCCAAAGTATCTGATCGAAGCCTTTGTCGCCGTTGCGGGAGGCGCGCCCTTTTCGGAATACCGAAGCCGCATTGTGGGGATCGTCGCCGCGATCGTCTGCGTCACGTTTTTTGCCTCGCTGATCAGCAGTGGCTGCGGTCACATCCGCACGGCGCTGGGCGAATGGTTCAACCGCTGCCTGTCCGAGCAGCTTGCCGACCACGCCATGGCGATGGACTACGAGCATACCGAGGACCCGGCGGCGCTTGATCAGCTCAACAAGGCGCGCGAGGGCGCGGACTGGTACAGCGGCGGCGTGGAGGGAATCCTCCAAGGCCTATATGCGATCGTCCTCAATGCCGCCGTCATCGTCGGCGTCGTAACGATCGTCGTTATGGGCTGCCCGTGGCTGCTCGTCATCCAAGGCGCAAGTCTGCTGCTGATCGGTTGGTTCAATTACCGCAACAACAAAATTGAAGTGCAGAGCTTTCTTGCTCTTGCCGCCGTGAACCGGAAATTCGGCTATTACTTTTATCAGCTTGCCGATTTCCGCTACGGAAAGGATATCCGGCTGTACGACAGCGTGGATATGATGGGGGAAAAGGCGGCTCGTGAGAACAAAAATATGTTTCTGATCTGGAAACGGCAGGCGACGGAAACACGGAAAAACTCACTGGCAATGGACGTCGTCAACACGCTGCGCGACGGAGGAAGCTATTTTTACATCGGCTTTCTGACGATCAAGGGCGCGATCACGCTGGGCGACTTTTCGATGTACAGCAGCGCCGCCGGAACCTTTTACTGGGGCGTCTGGAGCATCGTAAACGGCGTGCAGGAGATCGTCAAGCGGTGCAGCTATCTGTATGAATATCTACAGTTTCTCGACTACCCCGCCGCCATGGAAAAAGGCACGGAACCGGTCGGCGAGGACGAGCATGTCATCGAGTTCCGGGACGTGGGCTTTCGCTATCCGCGCAGCGAAACCTATGTGCTTCGTCATGTAAATCTGACGATCCGCTCCGGGGAACATCTGTCGATCGTCGGCTTGAACGGCGCGGGCAAGACAACGTTTATCAAGCTGCTCTGCCGCCTCTACGACGTGACCGAGGGCGAGATCCTTGTGGACGGCAAAAACATCAAGCGCTACTCCGACGAGGAGTACCGGAAGCTGTTCGCCGTGGTCTTTCAGGATTTCCGGCTGTTTGCCTTTTCGCTCAAGGAAAACGTCGCCTTACAGGATTCGGAGCATGCGGACTTGGCGCGCGTTGAGGAGGCGCTTCGCCTGAGCGGCGTTTACGACGATACGATCAAGCTCGAAAAGGGCATGGATACCATGATCTACAAGAGCTTTGACGAAACGGGCACCGAGCTTTCCGGCGGTCAGAAGCAGAAGGTGGCGATCAGCCGCGCGCTGTACAAAAACGCGCCCGTCGTCATTCTGGACGAGCCGACGGCGGCGCTCGATCCGGTCGCCGAATACGAAATTTACCGAAGGTTTCACGAGCTGGTGGGCGGGAAGACCGCGCTCTACATCTCCCACCGGCTTTCGAGCTGCAAGTTCTGCGACCACATCGCCGTCTTCGCGGACGATACGATCAAGGAGTACGGCACGCACGCGGAGCTTGTGAACAAACCGGGCGGCATCTACGCCGAAATGTTTGCCGCGCAGGCGCAGTACTACGTCTGATTTTTGCGCCGCTCTTTCAGGATCCATTTTCATACGCCGGAAGACTTCCCAACAAAGTCTTCCGGTTTTTGGTTGCATTGACCGAGCAGTTGTGATAGGATAATTTAATCTCTTTTTTTGCTTTGCGAGGGAATTATGACAGCCTTATTGATTCGACTTTTTATCCGCGAACCGGACCATACGGACGACCGGCGGGTGCGCGCCGCCTACGGAAATCTCGCCGGAGGCGTGGGTATTTTCTGCAACGTGCTTTTGTTTCTGGGGAAGTATCTGCTCGGAACGCTGCTGGGCTCCATCGCGATCACGGCGGACGCGATCAACAACCTAAGCGACGCGTCCGGAAATATCGTCAGTCTGATCGGGTTCCGGCTCGGCGCAAAAAAGCCCGATCCGAAGCATCCGTACGGCCACGCCCGCTACGAATATCTGGCGGGGCTCGTGGTCTGCGTCATCATTCTTGCCATCGGTCTTTCGCTGGCAAAGGAAAGTCTTGGGAAGCTCCTGCATCCCTCGCGGATCAGCTTCTCATGGATCACGGTGGGTATTTTGCTGGCTTCGGTGCTTGTGAAGCTCTGGCTGTTTCTGTTCTATCGCGCCATCGGCAGGAAAATCGACTCGGAGACGCTGCTCTGCACGGCGGCGGACAGCCGCAACGACGTGCTTTCGACCGGAGCCGTACTGCTTTCGATCGGGCTCTCCCAGCTGACCGGCCGGGCGTTCTGGGACGGTCTGACGGGGCTTCTGGTGGCGGTTTTTATTCTTGTCAGCGGCTTTTTGCTGCTGCGCGACACGCTCAGCCCGCTTGTGGGCGAGGCGCCGAACCGCGAGTTCGTGGAGCGCATCGAGCGAAAGGTGCTCTCCTATCCCGGCGTGATGGGGATGCACAATCTGATGGTACACGACTATGGCCCCGGCCATGTGTTCATCAGCCTGCATGTGGAATTTCCCGCCGAGGTGGACGTATTGGAGGCGCACGATCTGATCGACCGGATCGAGCACGACTTTCTTGTGGAGGAGCATGTTCTCGTAACGATCCACTACGACCCGATCGTTACGAGCGACGCGCGCGTGGCGGAGCTGCGGGCATATTTTGAGGAGGCGGCGCACGCCTTCGATCCCCGCCTCACGATCCACGACCTGCGGCTCGTGCCGGGGACGACGCACACGAACATCGTCTTCGACTGCGTTCTGCCCGCAGGCTACGACCGGACGGAACAGGAGCTGCTGACCTACTTCGAAGAAAAAGCGAAGGAACGCTCTCCGGAGTATGTGTGCGTCGTGGAGATCGAGCAGGATTATGTATAATAGCAAACCACGGAAAGAACGAAAACAGGAGGAATATCCATATGGAGCATTGGATGGGAAAACGGAAGGCGGTCACGTTCAGCTATGACGACGGCGTCGAACAGGATCGACGGTTGGTAGAGCTTTTGAATCGCTACGGGCTGAAAGCCACGTTCAACTTAAACAGCGGCATTATGACCGCTGCCAGCAGCTGGAAGGACAACGGGGTCACGATCCGCCGCATGAACGCGACAGGGCTTCCCAAGCTCTACGCCGGGCATGAGATCGCCGGGCATATGCTGACGCACGCCAATCCCACGGAGCTGGACGACGAAACGCTGTACAACGAAATTCTTCTGGATAAACGCTATCTGGAACAGCTTTTTTCGCAGGAGGTGGTGGGAATGGCGTACCCGTACGGAAGCTTTGACGACCGCATTGTGCGCATTGCAGGGGACTGCGGCATGCGCTATGCCCGAACGGTCTGGTCCTCGGACAGCACAAGCGTGCCCGCCGATCTGCTCCGGCTGCGCCCGACGGCGCACCACAACGCCGAAACGCTGTTTGCGCGCATCGACACGTTTTTGGCGGACGCCTCGGGCGAACCGCAGCTTCTCTACATTTGGGGGCACAGCTACGAATTTGACGTAAACGGCAACTGGGGACGCATGGAGGAGCTCTGCCGCCGCGTCGCGGGACGTTCCGACATCTTTTACGGAACCAATGCGGAGGTACTGCTCTAAAAGGGCTTTCCTGCTCCGCGGCTCTATTAAGGAAATTCGTTTTTCCCCTTTCGGTTTCTGCGTTTTTTCGGTATAATATACGCGATGGCAAAACAAGCAGAAAACGGCGGAGCATAGAGCCCCGATTTTGCGGACGTACTGAATAAACGCCCCGCCGCCTGTTCATATTGATAATAAAAACAAAGGAAGGAACACCTATGTTTCACGGATTTATTAAGGTTTCTGCCGCGTGCAGCCGGGTCCATGTCGCAAATCCCGCAGCGAACGTACGGGAGCTGCTGCCGCTGATCGACGACGCGGACGCACAAAAGGTTCATCTGCTCTGTCTGCCGGAGCTTTGCATCTCCGGCTATACCTGCGGCGATCTCTTTTTTTCGGACTGCCTTTTACAGGGAAGTCTGGAAGCGCTGAAAACGCTTCGGGACGCCACCGCCGGACGTTACCCGATCTATATCGCAGGACTGCCGCTGCGCTACTGCGGCAAGCTTTACAACTGCGCCGCCGTCCTGCACGACGGGCGCGTACTCGGACTGGTTCCGAAGACCAGCATTCCTTCCTATGCGGAATTTTATGAAATGCGCCAGTTTTCCTCCGGAAAGGATCTGGGAACCCGCATTCACACCGTTCGCATCGGACAGGAGGAGATTCCGTTCGGAACGCATCTGCTGTTTGCCCATGCGGCGATGGAAAACTACTGCTTCGGCATTGAGATCTGCGAGGATGCGTGGAGCGCGGACACGCCCGCAACCGGGCTGTGCATAGCGGGCGCAACGATCATCGCGAATCCCTCCGCCTCCAATGAGGTCGTCGGCAAGCAGAGCTACCGCCGTTCTCTCGTAAACGGGGCGTCGGGCCGCCTGCTGTGCGGCTATGTATACGCCTGCTCCGACGCTTCGGAAAGCACGCAGGATCTCGTTTTCTGCCGCCATCATCTGATCAGCGAGAACGGTACGCTTCTGGCGGAAAACCCGCCCTTCGGCGACGACATGTGCATTACCTCGGAGATCGACGTCAACCGTCTGGCGCTGGAACGCCATCGGATGACAAGCTTTACGGCAACGCCCGATTCGGAATACGAGACCATATACTTTGAACAGCCGATGCAAAAAACCTCGCTGACCCGTCCCGTCGATGCGAACCCGTTCGTTCCTCCGGCGGACGATAAGCTTCGCGAGCGTGTGGACGCGATTTTGCAGATCCAGACCTACGGACTTGTCAAGCGCTTTTCCCATGTCAATGCCAAAAGCATGGTACTGGGTATTTCGGGCGGTCTGGACAGTACGCTGGCGCTGCTCGTTATGGTACGCGCCGTTGATCTGCTGAAACGCCCCCGCACGGACATCCTTGCGGTCACCATGCCCTGCTTCGGAACGACCGCCCGCACAAAATCCAATGCGGTGCGGCTCTGCGAAAGCCTCGGCGTGACCTTAAAGGAGATCGACATCAAGGAATCGGTGCTGCTGCATATGCGCGATATCGGGCACGATCCGGAAACGCATGACGTGACCTACGAAAACGCGCAGGCGCGGATGCGAACGCAGATCCTGATGAATCTTTCCAACGAATACGGCGGCTTCGTCGTCGGAACCGGCGACCTTTCCGAGCTGGCGCTCGGCTGGGCGACCTACAACGGCGACCACATGAGCATGTACGCGGTCAACTGCTCCGTTCCGAAAACGCTCGTGCGCTATATCATCCGCTTTGAGGCGAACCGCCTGTATGAGGAATATGTGCAGCAGGGAAGACCCCAGCGCGAAGCCGAGGAGATCCGCGATATTCTGCTCGATATTTTTGACACGCCGGTTTCCCCGGAGCTGCTGCCCGCCGACGAAGGCGGAAACATCGCCCAAAAAACCGAGGATCTGGTGGGCCCTTACGAGCTGCACGACTTTTTCCTGTACTACCATCTGCGCTGCGGCTTCGCGCCGGACAAGATCTACCGCCTTGCCTGCTACGCCTTTGGCGGCGCCTATTCGCCTGCGGTCATCCGCAAATGGCTGAAGGTATTCCTGCGGCGCTTCTTTACGCAGCAGTTCAAACGTTCCTGCCTCCCGGACGGTCCGAAGGTCGGTTCCGCTACGCTCTCGCCCAGAGGCGACTGGCGGATGCCAAGCGACGCAGAATACGGCGAATGGCTTGCGGCGCTGGACAAAGATGAATAAAATTCGTTGCCGTGCCGTCAGAGCGGCACGTCATGGAACAAAGAATCTCACTTGCGAGATTCTCCGCCTGCGGCGGGCTGCGCAGCGGCACCTTCCTCTCCGCCGCAGTGCGATCCCCGCGGAGCGTTTTTTGATTCTATAGGAAACGCAGTTTCCTATAGAATCAAAAAGGCGATCGGTAAGGGAGTATTTCCTTATCGACCGCCTTTTTTACAGCCCCTTTATTCTTCTCTGTCTCGCAGTGCGGCTTCCAGAGTGATCTCTCGAAAACCGTTGCCGCCTCTTTCCTCCAGCAAGCTGTTGTCAATGCGGCGCGCTTTCCAAGATCGAAAAGACCTCTTCTTTGAGCTTCTTATCGGGCGCATCGACCGTCGCTCCCTGTTCCTCCTGCAACAGTTGAACGTAAGCATATACGCTAAAATGGCAGTCGGTCACGTATAACCACTCCTCGTTTCCGGCAAGCAGCAGCAAGCAGCTCTCTACCGGAATGTAGCCGACCAGTCTTTTCTTGTTATTATATGCAAAAATATCAACTGTTGTAACTGCATATTGACCGATAGCCGTCGTTCCCTCCGGCACAGGAAAAACAGCCGAATACCGTCCCCACTCCGTCTCCCAGCAGCGGTAAAGAAATTCCTCCCCGTTTACGGAATAAGTCCCGTTTTCCGAAAGCCCCGACCATTCCTGCGGCGAGAAAGGAACCCCGACGTACGGCATACCGGGGAACCCCGAAGGATACGAAAGAATATCTGCCCAGCAATATCCCTCCTCCTGCCGATACGTAAGGAGCTCATAGAACGGTTCCGGGGATGCGTCTCCCAAAGTCTGATCTTCCACCATTTCAATAAAAAGATGAATCTGAAGTGGGTTCTCCGCATCCAGACATACGCCGTACACATTACCGGTGTACCAAGCAAAATTTCCCGTCCAGCCCCCCCGCGCTCCGATCTGAATCTTCTGCTTGTTTTCGAAAGAGATCTTCTCCCTTGTTCCGTTTCCGTCCAGATCAAGCTCTGCCCCGTTTCCCAAGAGCACGCATTCCCCGGAAAGGATCCGTTTTTCTATATCGTTCAATGCTTCCCGCTCTCCGGTCGCCGGAGTATCCGCAAACTCCGAAGTCCACACCTCGTCCCGCTCGTACCCGCCGGTCCACAAATAGGAGCCGATCTGTTTCCGCTCTATCCAGCTGTTTTCAACTCCCCGGTAGGGATCCGGCGTTGGGGTCGGCGTTCCAGTCGGCAGAGGCTTCGTCGGGCGGGTGTCTCCCTGCGGCAACGGCGCAGGCTCTTCCCGGCAGCCCACGAGCAGGAGTCCGAACAAAAATACCAGCGTCAACAGAATACCGTTTGCTTTTTTCACGAAAACCGCCTCCCTCCGTCAGTTCTGCTCTTCACAGCCGGGCTTTACCTGCAAGTGAAGCCATGTTGTATTTTCGCTGCCGCGGGGCATGGTTTCGATTTCATACCCGCCCGACGCGCCGTTTGCCACGCGTGTTTTCCAAAAGCCATAGGGCTTTGCTGCTCCGGTATGTAAGGGTTCGCTTGCAGTTCCGCAGAACTCCTTATATACGTCGCTATACAGCGCAGTTCCACCGTCACCAGAAGCAATATCATACGCCCTGCCCCGCATATGAAAGCTCCTGTCCCAACTGCCGCTGATTCCCCTGTTGTCTTCCCATGAACGGAAGGCGCGAAAGACTTTCAACGCCCCATCATCACGGTAGGCATGCCGCACCGCTTCCAGTGAGGTAAGCAGCGAAACCGCTACCTTCAGCTGCCGGTAGCTGGAGCCGCTCCCTTTACTAAAGAGCTCGTTGATCTTAAAGTGCGGCGCAAGGTAGCTGCCGGAGATCGTGCTCCAGTTTGTGACCCACGAGCCGCCGACAATGTAGGTATTATTATCCGGATTGTTCCCCGCTTCTCCGACCCGGAAATCGTAAACCGTAAAGACCGAATTGTAAGTTCCCGTGATCAGCGCGCCAAGCTGCATGGCAACGAGATCAACCGGAACATACCGTTTTCCGTCGGTATGTACAAAGGGCGCTGCGGGAAGCGTGGAAAGCCATTGAAAACTATACGAGACCTGCTTTCCCGTTTGATAATTCTTTACGAAATATCCGAAATTTGCCTTCATGGTTTTGCTTCCAACAACGAGTTCCAATATCTGCCCGTTGCGCTGCAAAACCATGTTGGTACTGCTTCCGGACAAACTGCATTTCAGACAGGAGGAAACGTCCTCCACCCTCGCAAAAACAACGGAATCCTTTTTCAGTCCGTCCACAAGCACAGAACGTTCATCGTTCGGTTCCGGAAGACTCCCGGTTCCTCCCTTTATATCCACAAACTTTACTTTGCAGGATGTTATTGCCATGTAACATCTCCTCCTCTTATATCTTCTATTCTCAGAATAGCATATGCTATCTCTTTTGTCAATTATTTCTCAACCGACTGTACAAGGGCGGCGCCCGTTTCCGATTTTCCGCGATTCGCTGTTTCTGGGGTGGTTTTTTCGGCTGTTTTTTTGTACACTAAGCTTATCAAAAGCCAAAAACAAGCGGCGCGGAAAGGAAATAAACGATGGACACACAGAAAATCGGAAACCTATTGGCGGAGCTGCGCAGAGAAAATCATTTGACACAAGAGCAGCTTGGAGAAAAGCTCGGCGTCAGCAACAAGACGATCTCCCGCTGGGAGACCGGAAATTACATGCCGCCGGTGGACGCTCTGTTCGCATTAAGCGGACTTTACCAGATCAGCATCAACGAGATCCTGAGCGGACAGCGATTAAAAGACGAGGAGTATAAGGCGAATGCGGAGGAAAATATGACGGCGGTCTTGGAAGATATGGAAAACAGCCGGAAAGCGGCAATGAAGCACTGGAAACGGGTTTTTTACGGTTTTCTGATCGGCTCGACCGTCACAACGCTTCTGATTATCACGATCGTTTCACAGACGATGCTTTTTTCCACGGACGGCCCTCGGTTGGCTGGCGTGGCTGTCCTTCTGCTTTCTCTGCTGATGATGGTCGCCACCAACACGCTGACCTTTTGCCTTTATGTTTCACAAACCGACAAACTATAAAACGGAGCATCCCGCACTGCGAAATGCTCCGTCTGGGTCGGCAGCAGCCTTCTGCGCCGCACAATTTTTGATCCGACTTATGTATCTTGCAGCCCCTCCAGCTGCTCCTTCTGCACATCGGGAAACGCCGAGAGCATCGGCTCCACGTCCCTATGACGCACCTTCCGGTCGATATAGTTTCCGGTAATGCGCATCACAAGACCGGACAGCGCGATCACACCGATCAGGTTGGGGATCATCATCAGGCCGTTAAACGTGTCGGAAATATCCCATGCCAGCGACGAGGTCATGACTGCTCCGGACATGATCATCAGCACGAAGAAAATTTTGTAGGCGACCACCGACTTTGTGCCAAACAGATATTCCCAAGCCTTCGTTCCGTAATGTGACCAGCCGAGCACCGTCGTAAACGCAAACAGGAAAATAGCAACGGCGATAAAACGCTCGCCGATATTGGCAAACCCAAACACCGAATTGAAGGCGGAGGCGACAAGCGTCGCGTCGCTCGAAGCACCCTTCGCGAGCGTTCCCGTATTCAGGTCGTAAACGCCGGAGGTCAAAATAACAAGCGCCGTCATCGTACATACGACCATCGTGTCGGCGAACACCTCGAAGATGCCCCACATTCCCTGCTGTACCGGCTCCTTCACGCTTGAATTGGAATGCACCATAACCGAAGAACCAAGTCCCGCCTCGTTTGAAAAGATGCCGCGCTTAAAGCCCTGCGTGACCGTTTTTTCAATCAAAACGCCAAGCCCGCCGCCGATAAACGAGCGCGGACGAAAAGCGGTAACGAAGATCGCGCGAAACGCCGCGCCGATCTGTCGGAAGTTGACGCCGATCACGATCAGGCTGCCCAGAACGAACAAAACAACCATGAGCGGTACGACCTTTTCGGCAACGTTCGCGATCCGCTGTAAGCCGCCCAAAAGGATCACGGCGGCAAGCACCATGATCACCGCGCCGATGATGATATGATAAAGAGGCACGCCGCCGAACACCTCGGTTTCGGAAAGCGCCTTGATCTCAAACGCCGAGGCAAAATTCGTGACGATCTTGTTGACCTGTCCCATGTTGCCGATGCCGAACGAGGCAAGCAGCGCAAAGCAGGCAAACAGCGCCGCAAGTACCTTGCCGAGCAGCTTGCAGCCCTTTTTTCCTCCCAAACCGTCGCGGAGGTAGTACATCGCCCCGCCCGACCACTCGCCGTTTGCGTTTTTGCGGCGATAATAAATGCCCAGCACGTTTTCCGAATAGTTCGTCATCATCCCGAAAAATGCGGCGACCCACATCCAGAATACCGCGCCCGCGCCGCCCATGCAGATGGCGGTCGCCACGCCGGCAATGTTGCCGACGCCGATGGTCGCCGCAAGCGCCGTGCAGAGCGCCTGAAACGGAGATATCGAAGCCTTATCCTCGGTGTGCCCGACAACTTCCTTGCGGAACAAGCTTCCGATGGTATTTTTCATCCACATGCCGATGTGGGACAGCTGAAAAAAGCGTGTCAGTACGGTGGTCAGAATGCCCGTACCGAGCAAAAGCACGATCCCCAGCTTTACCCACACGAAGTCGTTGACGGCCGTGTTGATTTGCTCTAAGTTTTTCATAAAATCAGACATATTTTTCCCTCAGTATTTTCTCAATGCTTTCCCCAGATAAAAAACAGCATGCGGCACTTTACATCCTCCCTCCGAATGCAGCCGATGCGTCGGCTGTCGCTCGAATGGTGACGATTATCGCCCATAACGAAATACTCATCCTCTCCAAGGGTATATTCGTTCAGATGATATTCCGGGATCATTTCGCCGCTTCCGTCCTCTGCCGGAATATAGCCGGTAACATAGGGGAAGGGGCTATCCGGGTCATAATAGGCATAATCCTCCTCCAAAAGCTCCCCGTTGACATAGACCTCGTCGTTTACAAGCCGGATCGTATCGCCGGGGCAGGCGATGATCCGCTTGATATAATCCTTCCCGTCGGTCTTGTCGTTGCTGAAAACAATAATATCGCCCCGCTCCAGCTCGCCGAAGCGAATGCCGAAGCCAAAGGCTTTGTCGCTCAGCGTGTTGTTCATTGAGGTGCCGCTGACCAGATAGGGCGGGAAAACATAGAAGATCGCAAAGATGACCACAAAGCTGATCGCAAAAAAACGGATGTTTGCCCAAATCTCCTTCCTTTGGCGCCGCCTGTACTCCTCCTTGGCTGCCTCTAACTCTTCGTCGGACAGCTCCGCCTCCGCCGCCAGCTCCGCCTTGATTTCAGCGTCTTCCCGTGCCCTGATCTCAGCGTCCAGCTCCGCCCTCATCTCAGCGTCTTCCTCCGCCCTGATCTCGGCGTCCAGCTCCGCGATGTCTGCCGCTTCCTGCTCCCAACCCTTGGGCGCTGCCTCCGCTTCCCTGCGTTCGTCCCGTACGGACGTGTTTCCCTTTTCTTCCATCCCTTATCACAAAAGGTGTGAAGGAAGCTCCTCCACACCTTTTTTCCTTTCCTGTCTTATACGTTCAAAGTAAATCTTGCCGGCGCTTCTCCGAGCAAAGCAACGCTGCGTTCATCCGGCTGCGACGCGCCCACATAGATCTCGTAGGTTCCCGGTGCGAGAACTCTCTTACCTTCCTCATTATATACGGCAAAGGATTTGTAATCAAGCATGATTTCCACATTTTTCTCTTCTCCGGGTGCCAAGGTGACCTTCCGAAGCCCCTTGAGCTGCGCGTTGGGAGCGCCTGCCATCGGCGACTTCACATAGACCTGTACGGTCTGTGCTCCGGTCATGGAGCCGGTATTCGCCACGGTGACCCTACAGGTCACGGTGGCAGCTTCACCGATCGTTCCCTCCACCGATGCGTCCTTCAACGCAAAGCTCGTGTAGCTGAGCCCGTAGCCGAACGGATAGAGCGCGGGTCTTTCCATATAGCGGTAGGTTCTGCCCTTCATCGCATAATCGGTAAAGGCGGGCAGCTCCTCGCTGGTCTCGTAGAAGGTGACGGGCAGCTTGCCCTCCGGGCATGCTTCGCCAAACAGGATCTGCGCAATGGCGCGACCGCCCTGCGCCCCCGGATACCAGCCCTGAAGAATGGCGGGCAGATGCTCCTGCTCCCACTTGACTGCCAAAGCGCTTCCGGACAGAAGCACAAGGATCACCGGCTTTCCGCTTTCGTAAAGCGCCTTGATGATCTCCTCCTGAATGCCCGGAAGGTTCAGATTCGGCTTGTCTCCGGAAGCAAATTCGTTGCCCTCGTCGCCTTCCTCGCCCTCCAGTCCCGGATCGAGACCGAACACCGCGATCACCACGTCGCTCAGATCGGCAATGGCTCTCGCCTCCGCCGTACGGTCGTAAGGCTGTCCCAGCCCCTGCACCCGATCCTTAAACAAATGGCAGCCCTCCGAGAAAAAGATCCTCTTGTCGTCGCCGACATACTCCCGGATGCCCTCCAGTACCGTGATATACTCGGACGACGTACCCTCGTAATTTCCGACGAGCGCTTTCCGGCTGTCTGCGTTCGGGCCGACCACGCCGATCGTCTTGATCTTGCTCAGATCAAGCGGAAGGGTCCCGTTCTCGTTTTTCAGAAGACAGATCGTTTTCTTTGCGGCTTTCAGATTCAGCTCTCTCTGCGCCTTGCCGTCGCACTGGTCGTAACCGATGCTGCTGTAAGGCACGTCCTTGGGATCGTCGAAAAGTCCCAGCTTCATTCGGGTCGTCAGCAGACGGGTCACCGCCGTGTCGATGGTGCTTTCCTCCACCAGCCCCTCGCGGACGGCCTGCAAAAGATGCACATACATATTTCCGCAGTTCAGATCGCAGCCCTTGTTCATCGCAAGCGCTACCGATTCCACCTGATTTTTCGTTACCATGTGGAACTCGTGGAAATCCTTGATCGCCCAGCAGTCGGAAGTCACATGACCGTCAAAGCCCCACATGCCGCGCAGAATGTCCACAAGAAGAAGCTGACTGCCGCAGCACGGTTCGTCGTTCGTCCGGTTATACGCGCCCATGACCGCCTCAACGCCGCCCTCATGGACGCAGGCGTCGAAGGCGGGCAGATAGGTCTCCCAGAGATCCTGCTTGCTGACCACGGCGTTAAAGCTGTGGCGAATATCCTCCGGTCCGCTGTGAACCGCGAAATGCTTTGCGCACGCCGCCGCTTTCAAATATTTTTCATCGTGCCCTTGCAAACCGTGAATAAAGCGAACGCCCAGCCTTCCGCTCAGATAAGGGTCCTCCCCATAGGTCTCGTGTCCTCTGCCCCAACGGGGATCGCGGAAAATATTTACGTTGGGCGACCAGAACGTAAGCCCCTTATAAATATCGTGGTCTCCGTACTTCTGCTGCATATTGAACTTTGCTCTACCCTCGGTGGAGACGGTTTCCGCAACCTCCTCCATCAGATCCTCGTCAAATGCGGCGGCAAGACCGATCGCCTGCGGAAATACGGTGGCTACTCCGGCTCTTGCGACTCCATGCAGCGCCTCGTTCCAATAATTATAGGATTTGATTCCCAGCCGGTCAATCGCCGGCGCGTTATACAGCGTCTGAAATACCTTCTCCTCCAATGTCATCTGCGACACAAGCCGGGCTGCTCTGCGCTTGTAATCCGCGACATTCTCTGCCGTAATGCTCATATTCCCCTCCATAGCAAAGCATTTTTCACCTTGAAAAAGGGGTATTTCCGTTGGAAATACCCCTACAGATCATTACATGGCTAATATGTAATTAGCGTTCCTTTGCGTTGAATTCATCAACCATCTGCTGCCACTGGCTGCCGTATGCTTCCAGCTGCTCGGCAGGGGTAGCTGCACCAGCGTCAATGTCCCAGATCCAGTCGTTTACATAGTCCGGAAGCAGGATCGTAGGTCTCATGACCTGCGGAAGCTCGTTGATCATCAGATCCAGAGTCTCGTTTACGGCTCTCGAATCCTTGAACATTGCCTCGTAGCTGCCCTTCCAAGAAGCGTCGTCGTCTTCATAGCCCGGAGTTTCCTCGGTGAAGATGTCGTATGCAAACGCAATGTCAGCGATCTCGGCATCCGTATAGCAGGACGGGATGATCAGGATGTTCTCACGAACGATGGATACCAGACTTCCGTCGCTGGACGGTCCGTAAGGGAAGCAAACAAAGCCGGACTTGAAATCGTAGTTTACGATCGTGCCTGCTTCGTACTCCTCGCAAACACGCATACAGGTCTTCTGCTCCTGGAAAGCAGGAATGAACCAGTTCCACTCGGAGCCTTCCGGCTGCGGCATTACATAGCCTTCCTCATAGAGGGAGTAGCCCCAGTTCAAAGCTTCCAAGATCGCCGGATCGTCCAAATTGGTTGCAAGCGTACCTTCGTTGTTTACGATAATGTCGGTACCGTTCGCTACCATACAAGCCGGGAAGAAGTCCGTCGAGAAGGAAGCGATCGGATATACGTCCTGAACGCCGTCGGAGTCGGTATCGCCGGCAGCCTTCAATCTAGCGCAGAGATCCTTAAAGTTTGCCCAGTTCCACTCGCCGCTTTCCTGAAGATCATAAGGAAGCTGCGGGTCAACACCCAGCGTCTCAAACAGATCCATGTTGAAGAATACGCCGGTTCTCGGCTCGGTGGAGCCTGCAAAGCCGTATACGGCGTTGCCTACGGTCATAACCTCAAGAACGGCCTTGTTCCACTTGTCGTCGGTGAAGTCAAATTCCTTCAGAACCGATACGTCCGCGAACAGTCCCTTGTCAAGAAGGGCTGCAACGGAGCCGGAGTCCAGAGTGATGATATCGCCGATCGGACTGCCGTTTGTGATGGAGAGCATTGCGTCCTGCCCCATGTCTCCCCAGCTCGATACGCCCTTACGAACGATCGTGTAGTTATACTTTTTCATCATCTCATCCTGATGATTCCAGTAATCTTCCAGATACGTCGTATTCGCGTCTCTATAAGTGTCGGTGGACCACCAGTCGGCAATAACGATCTCTTTGCCGCCAAGGTCTCTTACCTCTTCTACGGGCTCGGTGGGATTCGTGCTGCTCTGTCCCGAAGTCGGCGAAGGGGTCGTACTGTTGTTTTTCTCCTCGTTCTTATCGCCGCATGCAACAACAGAGAATGCAAAAACGAGAACCACAAGCAACAGCATCAATTTCTTTACGTTTTTCATTGAATTACCTCCTTAAAAATATTCTTAAAACTGCCCAACCAGTTTTAATTCGATGGTTTTTCGGTATCAGCCCTTGATACCGGTCTGCGACAAGCTCTCCACAAAGTTCTTCTGCGCCAGAACATAGATGACGATCAACGGAACAAGCGTCATCAGCGTGGCCGTGGAAAGCACCTGCTGGCCAAATGCCGTCGCGATCTTATAGCTCTGACCGTAAATGCCCTTATAATGCGCATCCAGACGGTCAACCAAGGTAGTCAGCCGGTTCGTAACGAGCGTCCAGCCATATGCCTTTGCAAAGAACACCTGAGAGTAATATGCGTCCGTCCACTGCCATACGAACGAAAACAGGAAACAGGACGTAATGATCGGGGTAGCGCCCGGAAGCAGGATCTGAAGGAAGGTCCGCATCCGTCCGCATCCGTCCACATAAGCCGCCTCTTCCAGCTCCTTCGGCTCGTTCCGGAAGTGCTGACGCAGCAGGTAAATGTACAAGCCGCCCTTAAAACCGGCGCAGCCAAGACACATCATCAGGTACGGGGTCAGACTGCCGAGCAGATTCAGCCCCTTTCCGCCGTTGAACAGACCGATGATCCCGAAGATATCAAAATCTTGGAAATACAGGTACAGCGGAGTGATGATCGTCTGCGGCGGTACGATGATCAGCAGGATCACGCAGGCGAACCAGAAATTTTTCAGCGGAAACTTAAATCTGGCAAAGCCGTAACCCACAAGCGTACAGGAAACGATCTGCGCTGCCGCAACCAAGAAGGAGACGTAAAAGGACGTCCAGAAGGACTTAAAGCCTTCCATCATATCCCAAGCCAGCTCATATGCGCTGAGGGAGAAATGTCTTGGAATGCTGATGACCGTGCTGTCATACAGGTCCTGCTCCTCCATCAGGCTGACGGAGAGCTTGCTTGCCAACGGCTGTAAAATCAGGAAGCACAATCCGAAAATCAATAACGCGCGGCATACACGATATACGAACCTGCTGACCTTCTTTTTCAGCAGATATCCCTCCGATTTCCGGTTTCTTTCCCAGAAAAGATTCCAGCGCTCTTTTCTTGTCATGGTATTGGTTATGTTCTTCGTCTTAGTCATAATAGTATACCCTCTTGGAAATGATCAGTGAAACTATGCCGAGAATCACGATAATAATTGCAAAGTATACCCACGACATCGCCGAGACTCGCCCGTAATTGAAGTCCGTCAGCAGCGTCTTGTTGATCATCTCCATAAACTCGCTGTCGGACTTCGTGAAGAAATCGACGATGGTATAAATGATATTGACCAAGATCAGGGAGCTGATCATCGGGAAGGTGATCTTCCAAAAGCTCTCCCATCCGGTACAGCCCTCGATCTTCGCGGCTTCATACATGCTCGGCGAGATCGTCTGTAAGCCGGAAAGGAAAATAATGATCTGAATACCGGAGGAGATCGCAATGTTGTAAACCTCGTCCACGACTCTTATGATCAATTCGAAAAACGAGTTTCCGTTCTCTCCCTGCAATAATATGCTTTCGAGCGTTGCCGTAATACTTGTTCCGTTCGTATCTTCCTTGATCAGATCCTGCATTCCGGAAAGCAGCGAGTTGTTCGTCTCCAGACCGACCATGACGCCGGAGGAGAGAATAACCGGAAGGAAGTACACTGCTCTTACAAAGGTCCTTCCCTTAAACTCCTGATTCAAAAGAAGCGACATGAAAAAGCTGAAGATCAAAATGGACGGCACATAGAGCGCCATCTTTTGCAGCTCCGCAAGCAGCAGCCGCGTATAGTCCGGATCGACGGTAAATATATACTTGTAGTGCGTCAGTCCCGACCAGACGAATTCAAAGCCCTGTCCGGCAACCGGCGAGACCTTGCAGAACGACATGTAGAAGGACTGCGCCAGCGGATATGCGAGGAAAAGAAGGAAGCCGATAATCAGCGGGCTGATAAACAGGTAGCCTGCAATGGCGTTGCCTCTCGCAAGGTTCTTCTGTCTTTTCGTTTTGCTCTTTTTGCCCTTGGTCTTTTGCTCTGCCATAATTAGTTTCCTCCTTTCCCGCCGACAACGATCCAATCCTGTGCAGGAATGACGGTTCCGTCGCTCAGCTGATAATCTGCGGTCCGGTAATTGACATATACCTGCGTACCGTCCTCATATTCGGTCATCGTAACGTTTTCCGCCACGATCTTATGATCCTCGATCGTCTGACCGTAAAGTCCGGCGAACTCCTTTTCGAACCGCTGATAGTAGGAAACGATATCGTCCTTCCAGCTGTCAAAGTTCGCGCCGTAAAATTCGGTCGATTCGGTATCCTGCAATGCGCTGCTCTCCGCATCCATCAGCACGCAGTAGAGACCCGCGCCGGATTCTGCGGTTTTCAGCAGATTGGTGATGAAATCGCCGGTGATGTTCAGCGCGTCGCCGGTGTAGTTCAAATGACCGTGCAGCGCGATGGAGAAGAACGGGATCTCCTGATCGACAATGTTGCTGCCCTGCGACTTGAGCGGCATGTTGATCACCAGATCCGCATAGGGAAGCAGGTACGCATTGCCCTCATAGAGTACGATATTGCTGCCCGCGTCGCGCATGCTGCCGAGCTTGTCGATGTGCAGCTTCTTGACCGCCTCTCTGGATACCGGGTCCTTACGATTGTAATCCGCCGCCAGCACGTTTCCGATGGAATTAAACGCCACGTTGCTCGTTCCGTAGTCCTTGATCTCCTTCAGGAACGAGTCGATGGTGTCCATCGAGAACTTCGGCTTTGCCAGATAGTGATAATCGCTGCCCTCTTTGTCGATCGCATAAAAGATATTGCTGATCTCCTGCATCTCCGCGATCTCACGGGTAATGTACTTGGTCGAATCCGATCGCGTGCTGTACGAATCGAACAGACCGTTCTTATAAACGAAGGTCACATCGGCTTTCAGATATACCGCCTGATTGCTCTTGGAGATCTCGGACAGCATGTTTTTGAAATCCTTTTTGCTGCCGAGAACCGAGATCAGATCCACATCGTCCGCAACCGAATGTACGACGCCCTCGTTGAACCATCCGTTGATAATAACGCTGAGATCTTTCAGCCCCGCGTCGTTCAGCTCCTGAATGATCGCCTGCATTTCCTTATAGGTCGTCAGAGCGTACGGTTTATCCTTAGGGAATCCGAGGATCTGCTGCGTTTTGGTGATCGCTCCGATCAGCTCCACCGCCATCGGAAGCTCTCCCGTCACGCTTTCGGCAAGGCTCGGATACTTTTCAAACAGATACTCACGGTAATCCTTTGCCATGTCTACATAGCTGGACGAGTCGATCGCCCGGTAGCGCAGGCTGATGGTCTCGCCCTTCGGAAGCTGCTCCTCAAACAGATACACGCCGCCGTCGGTTCGTCCCGAAACATCCGCCAGCTCGCCGTGAACGATGGTAAAGCCTGCGGTCACATAGTTGTAATTATGCTTTCTTCCGGCAACGTCCGCCTCAATGTAGCCGTAGCTTTCGCCCTCCTCTACGATGCAGAGCATCGACTGCTCCTTCTCTGTGTAGCTGATGCCGAAAACCGGGAAGCGTACCTCCGGGTCGTTGACCACAACGTCGCGGGTCATGCCGTAGTCCCAGCCGTAGATCTTTGCCGTATACTGCGTCTGATTGTATTTCTGGTTGTTGAAGTAGATCAGAGAGCCGGAGCCGTCCGGTACGAACAGGAAGCCCTCCTCCTGATTTCCCGCCGAGCACATAAACGGAAGCACACGGCAGTCGGTCAGCGGATACTTGGTATAATACTCGATCTCGTCAAATGGAAGCTTTACGACAAAATCGTCTCCGTCCAGAATGTAATATACGGACAGGTTGACTGCGGGTTTGTCTTCGGTCGTCTCCACATTGTAAAATTCCAGATCGGCTTCATACTGTTCGGCATCGTAACCGATCTCCGCCAGATAGCCCTCGACAACTTCCTTTTTCCACTCCTGCGTATTCTCACGGAGAACCACAACGTCGTGCTCCTCCAGATCCGGATACAGCTTCAGAAGCTCCGCAAGCTCATCCTTTCCCTGAAGCTTTTCGTAGTTCAGGATCCGGTACGCGCTTTTCATCTCCTTCTGACCGTCCTCGGAAACGGCGTTGAACAGTTCCTCGTAGCGCTCGTACGGAACCGCCAGCGGTATGTAATATACCTTTTCGATCTGACCGATCGTGTAGTCCACGCGGATCTTGTTCTCGTCCGGGAAGACCTCATAGGAATAATTTCCCTTTTCCACGCTGCTCTTGTAATTGTCCAGCTGTGTGGAAACGCCCTTGGTGTCCGTATATGAGATCACCACGGTCGATTGCAGCTCCTTGCGGCCTGCGGCGTCGCTTCCCTCCGGGTTGGAGGTCCACTGATTTCCAAAGCGGTCGGTCAGTGTGAAATGCGTCGTCGTCGGATCAAATTCCAGCTTGAGCGAGCCGTTGCTGATCGTCTGCACCTCGGTGCTGAGCTCGGAATCAAAACGGTACGGCTTGATGCTTTCCTGCTCTTCGCTTCCGCCAAAACCGAAATGAATGGCGAGCACGACCAGAACCGCAATGACGCATACACAGGATAAAGTAATTATAATTTTACGTTTCATTCCATCTTCCTCCTATTCCTGCGTCAGAATCGGAAACTGATTTCCTTAAACAAGGAAACAAAGTAAGCGATCGCGTCACTGATCAAGCTGAAGAACAGCAGCAGGATAAAGATAATGATCGCCATGCCCAGCAGGGAACACAGGCTGGACAAAACGCCCTTTCCAAAGCTGTAGTCGTGAACCATCATCATGCCTGCAAGAATCAGGAACACGCACCAGATCAGCGCAAATATGTTGAAGTAGGTATAGAACACGCCTTCCTCAAAGGTAATGATGTTGCTGACGACGATCATCGGAAGCCCGATCAGAACGTACGGCGTAAACGCGTATGCCGTCGCAATGTAGATGTCCTTCAGCTTTCCTTTTCCGTCCATCAGCGTCGTAAGGCTCCAGTTTGCCACGACCCAAATGCACAGCGGGACGAGAATTCCCAAAACGGTCATCAGAATGTTGACGCGCTCCCATCGGGTATTGTTGAACATGAAGCTTGCGAAACGCATATCCCAGAGGTGGGTCAGCAGCGTCAAAATAACGATCGTATTCGCCGCCGCCAGCGACCCGCGCTTCTCGTGTCCCAGATCCCAGAACCCGTCGAACGGATGCAGGATAACATACAGGGAATAGCGAAGCGTTTTCAGATAGCGCTTAAACTTTTCTCCCTTAAAAAACTGCAGGATGCCTGAGAATACTTTTTTCATGCCTCACGAATCTCCTTTCGCAGTTTTTTCGTACCGCGGATCAGCTTCGGAACAATAATCAGAACCGCCAGTATCACAAGCGCAACTCCGATATACTTTTCTACGACTTCCTCCCGGTAGTGCTTAAAGGCTTTGGAGTAGTTGACCTCGTCTCTTGCCACCTTGAAATATTCCATCGCCTCTTTATATTCGCCGTTTCGCAGAAGCGCGCGCCCGATGCCCACATACGCCAGATCGTTGTTTCCGTTGTATTTCAGCACTTCCTTCCAGATCTCGGCGGAGGAGTCGTAATGTCCGACCTTGTATTCCGCAAGCGCCTCGTTTATCATGCGCCCATACTTGGTCATGGAAAATTCGGTGACGGAGCCGTACTTGTCAAGAACAAGGATCGTCTCCTCGTCCGGATTGTCCATTGCGGTCGGGAAGGTAAAGCAGCCTGCCACCGAGCCGTAATTTCCGAAAGCGCAGAGCATATTGCCCTGAAAGTCGTAAACAAACAGTCTTCCTCTCGCCCGATCCAGACACGCGTAGGTGTCGTTCGCAAAGGCGATCACGTCGATCAGCTTGGAAGCGCCGGAAATGTTTTCCGCGGTTCCCCAAGTCAGGTCTCCGGAGGGAAACGCATTTCCGTTTCGGACAAGAATATCCGAACCCATCGAATTCAGCTTACGAACCGGCGTCGCGGTTCCCGCCCAAATATCGTCGTCATCAAGCGTATGCGTCGTTACATAAATGAAGCCCTTGGAGTCGAGACTCAGGTTGTTGTACTCCGTCGGCACATATTGTACGGTACGGTTTTTCTGTTCCTTCGTTTGCAGCTTTCTCCAGATCTTATCCACAATGCTGACCTGAACCTTATTGGCTCCGACGTAGCTTGTGAACGTTCCGGTCTTATCGAACTCCATCAGACCGGAGTTGATGCCGGTCGCCTGTACGTAAACGCGGTACGCCGCGTCGGCGATCAGCTTGCACGGAATAAATTCATAGTTTTCCGACAGCGTATCGTCCTTCGGGTCCTTGATCACTCCGATCACGTTCAGGTTGTAGTCGCAGTGGATGATCCGATTGTTCTTGGAATCCGCAATATAAAAGTCGTACGGCAGGTCAAGCTCCTGTCCGACTACGTTTTCTTTATAGGTAATTACGGGAGCTTCTTCTTCGCCGTCGCCGGTCTCTTCGCCGTCTCCCGTCTCATCCCCGGTTTCCTCTCCGTCCCCGGTCTC
>JAUNGI010000028.1 GCA_030524525.1 Lachnospiraceae bacterium | reverse complement strand
CTGTCTTAAGAGAATTTATGGCTGAGAGTGTAACACATGTTTGACAAACCTACAAGGAATCCTCAATCCTCGTCCAGCATACGAATTTCCAGATAATCAAATTCGATCGTTTCGGTAAAATTATCCTGATGAAACCGTGTCCTTGCATGTCGCTGAAACTCACGAATGTTCGTATCCAACCAGATCGGCTTTGGCAAATCAAACTCCCTGCAAATATCGTCAAGCGCCGCAAAAACCTTTTTTGTTCGATTCTCTTCGGAAGCATTTTCTATGACAATATCCCGCAGCAAATGCGTATCCTTCCACATTTTTGCCCACATACGAAACATACTCGTCCCTCCCCTGCGTTATCGGATTTTTTTAGACCACCGTTTCTGCCTCCGACCAGACAGTAAATGCTGTATCCAGTACAACAATCCGCCCGAAATAAATCCTCCTAAATGTGCAGAATAATCGATCCCCTCCGAACCGATAAACATCGGATAAAACAAAAACAGCACAAAAATTCCCATCCGAATCATATTTTCCTGACGGCGAAGATATGGATTGGTTAAAAACATCACCAGCAGCGCGCCTGCGACGCCATAAATCGCACCCGAAGCGCCGATGGAAGACGTGTATTCACCGCGAACAGAATAATAGAATACCGACGTTGCCGATGCGCATAGTCCGGAGATGAGATAGAGCAAAATATAGCGGATATGCCCTAAGTCACGCTCCACAATATCCCCCACCGCAAACAGAGCCAACATATTACTGCTGATGTGACTGATATCGCCGTGCAGAAACATACAGGTAAACACCCGATAGTATTCATTCTTTTCCAGAACATAATACCAGTACAAACACCCTTTTTCCAGCAGTGCGTCCCATTGAAACATATCCGTGAGAAGGAAAATGAGAATGTTAACGGCAATCAGTCCATAGGTAACCCACGAGTATTCGGCAAGTCGCCGGTACCCGGACCTCATCTCCTGCTTTCGATCCCTCCAACTCTGCCGACGATATGCCTTTTTTTCGTCGTGCGCAGCCGTCCTGTACTGTTCCGAAAAATTATTGTGATAAGCGTTTTTCTGTGCGCCGCTGCTGTTTCTGCTGTCACCGCCAAATACGAGATTATTCTCCAGCATGGTCCGCAGTCCAAGAAAGTCTTCCGGCTGATTTTCAAACACGATCAAACGCCCATAGGCTTCATCGGCGATCCAATACATACTGCCTTCCGCCAGTGCTTTCACATGCGCCACGTCAGAACTGAGGAACAACGCCAAGACTTGAACATAGGTGTAATTCTGCTTAAAGAACACATCTTGTATTGTCCCTCGGTAATTCTCATATTGTTCCTTCGTCATATCGGCGAGCACGGAATCTCGGAGAATCCAAACGAGAGACGCCGATTGTCCTTCCGCAATATAAAACAGGCACATTCCTTCCATATGCAGGTCTACAGGAAGAAATTTTCTTCCGTTAAAATATTGTATCAGTTTTTCCCACATAGTCAATTCATCCGCTGGCATAAACAAAAAGGCACGCCGATCCCCTTCTAAATTATGTGTATCATCTTAGCACACAATAACCGTTTGCGCAATGAACATCCTGTTTTTTACCGAAAAACTGACGATTGGTGGTCCCACCGTTATGTTGCAAAGCCCGCATACTGCGTCATATACAATTCATAATACCTGCCTTTTTGAGCAAGCAGCGAACTATGGCTTCCGCTTTCTACAATTCTGCCATGATCCATAACAACGATCAGATCCGAGTCTCGGATCGTTGACAGGCGATGAGCGATCACAATGCTGGTTCTGTTTTTCATTACCTGCTGCATAGCATCCTGAACGGCCTTTTCAGTTCGGGTGTCCACATTCGACGTTGCCTCATCCAAAATGAGGATTTTCGGGTCGGCGACGAAGGCACGCGCAATCGCAAGCATCTGCCGCTGCCCTTGGCTGATATTTTCTCCAGAACCCGTTAAAGGAAAATCCAAGCCCTGCGGAAGCGCTTCTATCATCTCCTTGCAGTGGCTCATTTCCACCGCTTTGGCAAGCTGCTCCTCCGTGGCCGCTTCGTTCCCATATTTCAGATTGTTCCGGATGGTGTCTGAGAACAAAACCGTATCCTGCAAAACAATGGCAACATTTCTGCGAAGGCTGTCCCGCGAAATCGTCTTAATGTCTTGTCCGTTTATTAAAATCTTCCCTTCATCAATATCATAGAAACGCATGAGCAGATTAACGATCGTGGACTTCCCGCTCCCGGTGGCTCCCACAAGCGCCACCTTCTTTCCGAAAGGTACGGTAAACGAGAAATTGCGAATGATCGGATGCTCCGCTTCATAGGAAAACCGCACATTCTGAAAGGTGATCTCTGCGCATTCTCCCTCTCCGAAAGGCTCGCCACTTTTTTCTTCATTTTCCTCATCCAGAACCATAAATACCCGTTCGGCGCCGGCTATCGCCGTCTGCAGCTGACCATATACCTGCGCGATCTCGTTGATCGGACGGCTGAACTGCTTTGCATAAACAATAAACGCAGAAATAACGCCAACCGAGATCCGTCCATGAACCGAAAAATACCCACCGAAAGCCGCAATAATAACAAATCCGATATTGCCGATACAATTCATAATCGGTCCCATAACACCGCTGTATATTTCGGTCTTGATACCGGCTCTTGTAAGCGAATCCGCCGTATTACAGAATTCCTCCGTTGTAAGCTCCTGATGATTATAGGCAACCACCGTGCGATATCCGGAGATCATTTCCTCCACAGTTCCGTTGAGTCGGCCAAGCAGCCTTTGCCGCTCACGGGAGAATTTGCGTACCCGGCTTGATAGAGTCTTGGTCGCAAGCACTGTAAGCAAGACCGTTGCAAAACTCAGCAAGGCAAGCTGCCAACAATACCAAAGCATGACCGCTGCGGTTCCGATAATCGTCAGAACCCCGGAAAACAAAGACGGAAGCGACTGCGAAACCGTCGTGGAAATGTTTTCAATATCATTCGTCATTCTGCTCATCACATCGCCATGAGAATGTGTATCCATGTACCGAATGGGCAGGTCTACCAGCTTTGCGAAAAGCTCCTCCCGCATCCGTTTTACAATACGCTGGCTTAGATTTGCGCTGCAAAACCCCTGAACCAACTGACTGACACTGTAAAGCAGGTAAACCGCAAGCATAAATGCCAGCGTTTTGAGAAAGTTTCCTGCTTCCTTTCCCGCAATAATATCAATCGCCTTGCTTTGCAGACTTGGCGCCCATACACCGCAAATCGTTCCGAAAACAACCACGGCGAGCATACAAACGACCATGGTTTTTTCATGGGAAAAATATGCCGCAATACGTTTCAAAGTGGCGCCCGCGTGTTCCGCATGCTGCACTTCCGCGAAACGTGTGCCCCGATTCATTCCCGGAATACTGCGTTCAACCAATCTCTGCTCATCTCGCGCCTTCATTGATTTCCCCCTCCTCTCCGATCTGCGAACGGTAGATGTCCTGATAAACCGCGCACGACTTCATAAGCTCCTCATGAGAAGCGCAGGCGGTAATCCTTCCATTTTCAAGAATGGCAATCCGATCTGCTCTCCGCACGGAAGCAATCCTCTGTGCAATGATAATTTTTGTACTTTCGGGCTTGGCTTTTTGCAGGGCTTCATATAGGTTTGCTTCCGTTCTCAAATCCAGCGCGCTGGTGCAGTCGTCAAAAATTAAAACCTCAGCCGATTTCAAAACCGCTCTCGCAATCGAAACTCGTTGCTTTTGCCCTCCCGACAAGCTCATGCCGCGTTCCGCAACAAGCGTATCATATCCGTTCGGCAGCGATGCAATAAATTCCTCCGCCTGCGCAGTTCCCGCAGCCTGCTTTACCTCTTTTTCGGAAGCGTGCGGGACGCCCCATGCAATATTCTCCTTGATTCCTGTACTGAACAGCTCGCTTTTTTGCAGAGCAACCACTACCTTTTCTCGTAAAACACTCTGCCGATATTCCCGAACGTCGATGCCGTCCACAAGAACCGCCCCGTCCGTAACGTCATAGAAACGCGAGATCAGTCCTGCAAGCGCGGTTTTGCCGCATCCGGTTCCGCCCATGATTGCCAGCGTCTCGCCTTTATGTATTTTCAGATCAATATGGTCGAGCACCGTCCGCCCGCTTCCCGGATAGGAAAAAGACGCATTGCGAAATTCCACTTCCCCCTTTCGTTCCGTGTTTCCCCCAAAGGAACCGTCCTTCAGTTCCGGTTCCGCCGACAGAATTTCCTTCACACGTTTCCATGAGGCTACACCTCTGGAAATATTCTGAAACAACATAACAAGCATCAGGATCCCGTTCAGGAGCTGGGTTGTATAGGTAATTGCCGCCATTATGGTTCCGGGTGTGGCTCCGCTGCCGGCTTCCAAGGAACCGACATATAGAATGGCCGCAACAACCAAATACATCAGCGCATTGATTACGGGATTCATGAAGGCAAAAATAATAAGTACTCTGAGCTGCTTTTTGATCAATTCATCGTTTGCTTTTCCGAAGCGAACCTTTTCATACACCTCGCGCACACAGGCTTTGATTATCCGAATCCCTGATATATCCTCCTGCATAATCTCATTGATGGTGTCAAGCTGCTTTTGCAGTTTGGAAAACAGAGGATTCGCCTTTACCAAGCAAAATACTAAGCACCCGACAATAAAAGGAAACGCGCATATAACGATAAATCCGAAATTCCGGTTCAGGCGGAACATAAAATACATGCTGCCGAACATCAGCATTCCCGTTCGAATCATCCCACGGACAAACTGCGACACAAAATTCTGCACCTGCGTAATATCGTTTGTAACCCGCGTTACAAGAGAGCCCGTTCCGAATTCATCTAGCTGCGAAAACGAAAATGTCATTATACTGCGGAAGGCATCCTTTCGGATCTCATTTCCTATGTTTTGCCCCGACAAATGGACAAATGCATTATTCAACGAACCGCAAAGACCACCAAATAAAACCAACGCTATCATCTGAGCGCCTAAGCGCCAGATCATATTCAGATCGCTGTTCCCGCCATTATGAAGCCCCAATACGCCGTCATCCACAATGCTGCTCATCAAGCTCGGCTGAAGCAGATCCATCAGCACTTCGCCAACCATAAACGCAGCGGCAGCCACTGCAAAAGGCAGATATTTTTTTACGTATTTCCACATAAATGTCCCGTCCTCTATCCGCGCTCTTTCCTATGATGCCCGCAGCTCCCGTGATGCCGCTCGCATCTTCCCGGCTGCGTCCCAATATCTTGATAGCGTTCTTTCCAATCCGCGCTCACTTTTTCAAGCAATGCCAGCAGTTCCTTTTTCTCACCCGCCGACAAGCAGGAGAACATTTCCTCATGACGTTGTTTCCGGTGTTCCGATGCCTCCGCCGCAAGCTTTGCACCTTCTTCGGTAAGCGCAAGGTCAACCGTCCGGCGATCAACGTTGCTAACGCTTCGCGTAATATACCCCGACGCCTCCAGTTTGGTAATCACTTCACTGACGGAACCGGGCTGTATTCCAAGCCGCTCTGTCAGTTCGCGCTGCGTAATTTTCCCCGCCTCATGCAAAACGATCAGGACACGCTTCTGGCTGCCCTTGCCTTCATATAACATTCTCATAAAATGGCTCAGATCCCGAACGTTTATAATGAGCTTATCGTTAATATCTCCGGCAATGTAATGAGCTGCATGCTGTGCCTCCCCGGAATTTATTTTTTTATCGTTTTTCATTCTGACGCCCCTCTTCATTTTATTTCGGTACCTTGATATTTTAGCCACAATCCGAGCTTTTGTCAAGGTACCAAAATATTCTTCTGGGGCTTCTTCCGGTTTCTCCGCATGAATCACGCCGGGAGAAACCGGGAATGCCGCAGCAATCCTTACGGGAGCATATAAATCAGCAGCGCAAGCGCCGTCAGAAGCAGAATCCCCTGCATAAAATATTTTCCAAAAATTCGCCAAGGAATCTGTCCTTTTCCCTTTGCTCCGACTTTCATTGCATCATCGACCACTATTGCATCGGAGCCGTCCGGTTCTTTCTTTGGAAAAATA
Organism: Lachnospiraceae bacterium; assembly: GCA_030524525.1. Taxonomy (GTDB): domain Bacteria; phylum Bacillota; class Clostridia; order Lachnospirales; family Lachnospiraceae; genus ISDg. Next base: position 28,254 of record JAUNGI010000028.1, on the reverse strand, counting down.
TCGGGCGACAACGGAGGCTCCGAGGAGACGAACAAATTCAAAAGCTCCTGAAAACTTGTCTTCCCTTCTCGGCACAACACATGCATTGCATACCCCTGATATACTGCCTGACTATCCTGTACATCCAGATGCTCTAATATCCATTCGGAAAGTCCCTGCATTTGTCCCAGCAGCGGCTTCCGGTAGCCCGGAACATAACACAAGAACAGTTTTTTGTCACTTTCTCTAAAAAAGATGCTTTCCGGAGTGATAAAATAGTTGTCCTCCTGCAGCAGATAACGTTTCCCGGACATGACAACGGAAAACATTTCCGAAAACAACGCTTGCATCATTTCTCCGGTTACCTTTTTTCCGCTCATGATCTCTGCCAGATTTCTACAACCAGTCACCTTATATCGATATTGTTTTTTCCCCGCCCGAACCATAATTTCCACCGGCAGAAGTCCTTCCATGTGATTATGCAGCAGCATCTGTTCCTCATAACCGCCCAAAACCTCTCCGCTTTCCATCAGCAGCCATTGCTGTTCCATGGAAGCCGCAATTTCAAACATTCACATTTCCTCCTATCTTCATTTTCCGAGCCACGAAAAAAATTGCCGAAGCTTTTCCATGACGGCTTGAATCCCTTTGATGCGCTCCCCGGTACGCAGTATTGTCGTCACGATTCTTGACCATTGTGCGGTGTCCGTACAGGGAGCCGAAGCCTCGACCCCCTGACAGAAAAAATCTCCGACTCCGAAACTACCTAGTCCCCACAGCCCTTTTTCCCCATTCAAGACACAACTCATCCAAAGCGTTCCGCCATCAATACAGACGATAACCTCCTCCGCTTCTGCCAAAAGCAGCGCCCCCGCAAGTTCCTTCTGTAAATGCATGGCTAAAATCTGTTCCGCCTCTTTATCATCGTCTCGGAGCAGCCGTAGAAAAAAGCCCCCGTCCAGCATCCGCTCATAGAGCACATAGTCAGTCCCGGGATAAACATTATAATTCACGAAAGCAGCGCCTTGACTTGCCGCCTTCGTCAGCATCGCCTTTGCAGTCGTAACATCATGAAGATACAGCGTAGCATTTATCATCAAAAACAACAGCCCGACCACCAACGGCACAATAAACGCCGCCTCCACCGTAAAGGAGGCGTTCCATTTCCGCCCCATAATTCCCCCCTATACAGAAACAAAACTACAGCATACAACAGATTACATATCCAATAAAAAGAAACGGCATAAAGGGCAGCCGATCCTTACGCTTGACCTTTCGAAGAATAAATAAGACCACTGCCGCCGCCAACAAAAGCATCAGTGCGGCGCCAAGTATAAAAAGCAGTCTGGCTCCGCCAAAAGTCACTCCAAGCAGCAGGAGAAGCAGGGAATCTGCCCAACCAATCCCTTCGTGACTGATAAAACTGATACCGCAAAACAAGGCGCCGATTCCGGCTCCCAAGATCCGCCCAATCCAATTCCCGCTCGGCACAAAAAAACCAAAAAGGGCAATTAGCAGCGCCGCTCCAAGCATCCATCGAGAAAGCCTTCGTTCTTTAACATCCCATATCGCCAGAAACAGCAAATAGCCGCCCCACAAGATCACATAAGCCCGCTCCATCCGTCACTCCTCCCTTGCGCATTTACTGCATTTTCTCATGCCCTTTTCCTCTGCTTCCGACAGGGTCAGAGTCAGGACATTTTTATAGATCTCCCGACAGGTTATGCTTGTATGAAAGCACGTCCCATACGGCGTAATGTAGACATAAGCTCCGACGGGTTCCTCGTCGCAAATCTTACAGGGATAATAAATGCCTCCGCTTGCATTTCGCTCTTGCTCCAGACCACTGTAAAGAACCCGTCGTATAGATGCTTTTAAGTAAGTGCAATATTTATTAGTATGATACACCTCCCCCTTCTCCGTAACGAACACAAGATTCTCCTGCTGCGTTGTCTCGGCAGCTTCCCCCTGTCGGCCGTCTCCCTGAAATGCACGCGTCCTCACGCGCTGAACAACCGGCAGTTCCCAAAAGGAAAAGAAAACGCCCGGCAGCTGAAAGGCATAGGAAACGATCAAGTCGATCTCTCCGTTTTCCCCGTAAATTTCGGAGCCGGTGAAAGCAAACCCGTCCGTTCCGTTTCGTACAAACCGAAGAAGCGGCTCCTCTTTCATGAGGCCTTCCATTTCAACCGTAAGATAAAGCGAATCCGTAATCGTCCCCGCGATCCGATCAAAGCCCCACTCCTTCAACAAGCCCTCCGTTCCCTCAGCAGACGAATCCTTGATATATCCGTGTACGGCGCCATACCGCACAAGCTTCTGGGACAATTCCGTAAGTTCGCACTGCACTTGCAGTTGAATCTGCAGAAAGAAAAACAGGGACAAAAAAACAAACAGCGCATAAAAAGACAGCGGCAAAACAAACGCGGCCTCAACAGTCATACTAGCACGAAATTTCATAACTGATTCCTCCTTTCAGATAGCTGCTCCAACACCGCCCGGAGAGAGTTTTAGCATTACAGCATCGGTGCAGCCATCTGAAAACAGACCCGCCTTTTAATACCCTACCGCCGCTTCTTCCCGTATCGTAATCTCCCGCCCCGTCCAATCGTCATTTTCAAAAAACGCAAGACCCGCATATCGGGTCGGGAATCGGACCGTTACGACTGCTCCAAAGCTATGAACACACTCGGAAAGACGAAATTCAGGCTCATAATAAAGCTTTATATTTTCCTGAATCAGATCCATAGCCCGGTACGTCAAACGCTCCCTGCTGACCGGCAGCATAAACAACAGCAAATAATGAGAATACTGTAAACAGAATCCGGTTCCTCCCGTATACGCTGCGGCTCGGGCATGCAGCCCGGCCTTTCCCATGGAGAAAATCTCCTCCATACGGATTTGAAAGGAGGAAACGCTGACCAGAAAGGAAACCGCTTTTCCTTGCAGCAGCTCGATCGTTTCCAGCAAGGCATTCTGCACTCCGCAGACAAAGAGGATCACATACTCACAGACGGCAATCAAAAAAGGCATTCCCAACCCTCCTACCATCTCCGTCGCATATGCGGCTGCCTGTGCGGTCATTGTGGGATTTGTGAAGGTATATATCAAATTCATCAGTAAGCGAACGCCCAAAATACTATACGCCGTCTGCCGAACGTTGGTAATATCACGCATCGAACCGAAAATCAAATACTCCTGCTGATAAAACAGCGCTCCCGATTTCTGTTCCGTATAATTGCCAAAGCGCGCATTCATGTAAGAAAGCAGAAGCAGCTTTTCGCCTATCTGCTCCGCCGACTCACACAGAAAACCACTGATCCCGTCCAGCGCTTCCCCCTCCAAATACTTTTGCACAAATTCGGTATCCTTCAAATCCTCCTTGGTAAGCTTTGGAAAGCGATATAACTCCTGCGCATCTCCCAAAATACTCTTGGACGGAAGTTCTGCATCGACAATACTGCGCCGGGACAGTTCCTCCTCGCCGGTAAAGAGATAACTGTCTATGCCGTTCAGAAGAAATTCGCAAAGATTTTCCCAACCATTGCTTTCCGCCTGAACCGTTGTCCCCCGAATCCCACTGTAATCCAACCGAAGCGAGGCGAAGGAATACTCCCGAAATATCCGCTCCATCTCCTCCATGCGAGTCCGCCATTCCGAACGTCCCGCCTTTTCGTAACTCACATAACGCTCCTCCATCTGCAGCAGGCACGAATAATTTTGCCGCAGAGTTTGCTGCATTGCAGAAAAGTCGTAGGCGCTTGTATCCAGCGTCATGCCCGCATACTGCTTCATCGTCTCCAGTTCTTCGAGATAAGCTTCGTACTGTGTATCCCCCAAAAGTGTTTTTCCCGCAGAAAGCGCTTGCTCCCACTCGGAAACCATTGGTTTCACCTGCTCCTGATAAGATATCAAAATTTCCAGTGCCCCCAATGCCTGTTCCGTTGCCTCCCGACAGGAAAGCAGCAACAGACGCAGCTCCACCTCCTTCTCCTTCAGCCGTTCCAAAGCTTCTTCCTCGCTTCCGACACGTTCTCCAAGCGCCTGCATTTCGGTCAACAGCAATTTCCCATCCACATAACGTTCACGCAGCGCCGCATAAATCCCGGCATGTTCCAATAAAACCGTGTCCTTTGAGACCGCTCCCGGCACAAGCCGCTTTGCAAACCGCTTCCCGCAGACAAGATCGCCCTTTGAATCAACCACAAAACCGCCGCTGTCAACGGGCGCCCCATCGACCGTCTGCATAAGCACAAGCAATTCCCTGTCCATATACGCCAACTGCTGCTCCACCGCCATCTTTTCCTGTAAAAGCTCCGTCGTTTCCTCCGCATTTTCCAACAGCTTGATCGCATCCAACAGTTCTTCCGCAATCATTTCCATTCCGTCCAACGCGCCTGCCTCCATCATTTGAGCGGCAACGATTGCACCGCCGCCGTCAAGAAGGTACGTTTTATTCGAAAGCTCGACGCTTTGAATCTCATAGGAATAAACATAACCGCTTTCTTTCTGCCCGGAATAAAGCTCCGGCAAAGCATCCAGCGGGGAAGCAGCCGCCGTCAGATAGGATTCCAACTCTGCCTCCATGTCAGTATCATACAAGCCGTAGATTCCGTAATCATCAAACAACGGCTTATAATAACCGCTCAAAACCGCTTCCAGTGACGAATTCAAATTGAGCGCTACCATCGCACGCATGACGCTGACTCTTGCCGACTCCAACATAACAAGGATCAGGGACAGCAGCAGAAAAAGGACAAGCGCCAGCATAACAGATATAGAAGCCGACAGCGTTTTTCTTCCCGTCTTCATGGATTTACTTTACGATAGCGTCCGAATTGACGCTGATCGACTCAAATGCGTTGTTTATGATGCCGGTAATCTGATTCTTAAAGATCAGCACAAGACCAATCAAAATAACAAGGATCAAAATGATCTCCACAACCCCAATACCGCTTTGGTCCTGCCGAAAAGCTTCCAATGCGTTTCTCATCTTATTCATGATTCTTTTCACTTTATTCTCCAATTCAAAATACCTCCTATAATTTTTCAAAAAGACAGAAATGCCGGTATCATTACGATTGCCAATACAAGCACAAGCATTCCCACCATAGGAAGCAGCAGCTTTGTCCCCGCTTCTTCCCCCAGCTGCCGCGCCCGCTCCTTTCGTTCGCACAGCGCTTCCTCCGCCTCTTTTTTCAGCAGGGGAACAATACTTTTCGTTCCCTTCTGCAAATTCTGTACCAAAACCGAACTAAACCGCAGATATAAGATCGTACCGCAGCGTTTTCCAAACTGCGCATACGCAAGATTTTCGGGCATTCCGATCTGCATCTGACGGTTGGTATACAGAATTTCCTCATAGGCATAACGCCTTCGCTCCCTCTGCCTGCCGTAACGAAGATAATCGCCGGCGATCCGTTCCCAAGCAGAACGTATGGTCATCCCCGCTTCCAGCAAAAGCGTCAACTTGCTCACAATTTCCGGATAATCTCTTTGTAATTGACAGAGCCGCTCCTGCTTTTTCTTCTTATGACTGCTTTCTGCCGCAGCGAAAAATCCGACAAGCAAAACAATGGTCAACAATAAAAACATTCCGGGACTTTGCTTCGACTCCGTGTAATATTTGACTTCGTTTTCCTGTAGAACAGCCGGCAGCGCTACTTTTTCCTCATATCCCTGCTCCTCAAGGGATTCTTTCAGAATCTGCAAGATAGCCTCCCTTGTCTCCTCCTGCCTGCTTCCGGACTCCCGAACGATGCGGACGGGAATCTGCATCGTTTCTTTCCAATCTCCGTAAGAAAGTTCCGCAGTCAGAACAACCGTCTGCGAAGCCTCCGTCAGATTTTCGGGATTTACCCGTCCCTCATAATCCACCAGCGTATAGTCTGAACTGAACCACTGAACTTCAATGGCAGTTCCGGGCAGCCGCGAGAACAGCTCCAGATCCCGGCTTACCGAATTCAACTCTGCATTTTCCCCGAGAATCCACTGCGGCAAAGCTTTTCGAGCTTCCTGCCACCGCTGCCGGACTTCCTCCGCAGTCAACTGCCTTTCGGTAACGGCAACCGCAACCTCATAGCTGTTTTCTTCGACGCGGGCAATCAGCTTTCGTACCTGCGTCCCTTCCGGCGGCCGCTCCAACTCCGTAACCTCCGTCGCCGAAAACTGTCCGCCCATCCCAAGCAGGAGGATCACCATACCGGCAGCTGCCACGATTCCCAGAGTGACCAAGCCTTGCAGACACCCTTCCCGAAGCTGTACCGCCTCCGGTTTCTCATTTACGTACAAGCTTCGATAATATGTTGTTTCCGACTCCCAGATCCCCAGCCTTCGACATAAGTGCCGTCTCAGCGCATAAACGCCGTACCCCGCCGCCATCCAACCTTTTTCACACTTCCTTCGCCCAAGCAAAAGTCCGCTCCCAACCCCAAGCAGCGCCAAGAGTTCCAAACATCCTGCGATCACCCAATACATAGCCGCCCCCTTAATTAAATATCAATCGCCGCCATTTTATCCGCCCAGAAACAGCACCCGAGATACAACACAAAAATAATCAGCATAATCATTCTGCCAAAAAAACCAGCGTATAACGGCATCAGAAACGAAGGCGAAAACACCTGAAAATACAACAATATTCCATAGGGCATCAGCCTCATGATCTTCACTTCAAGCTGTTTAGCCAGCAGAATCGAAGCTATTTCCCGCTGAACCTCCTGCTTTTGACACAGCGACGCATTTACGGAGCGTATCACCCCAAGAAGATCGCCGCCGGTTCGTTTTGCCGTCACAAAAATCCCGGCAAAATTCCGCACATCCTCTACGCCGCTTTTTTCGCCCATTTCAAATACAAGCTCCTCCACATTTGCACCGTTTCCAAGCTGTCGGCAAATTTGTCGGAAACTGCGGACAATCGGCGCTTCCTTCCGAAACATGATAAGCAGATCCTCCGCGGCATTGACAAAGCTGTTTTCAATACTGTAGCCCGCCTCCAAAGAGGCCAGCAGACATTGCAGACCGTCCCGGAACTGCGCTGCAAACAGCTCCGTTTCTTTTTGTAACTGTTCCTTCTTTGCCCGGAAAAGGCCATAAATAAAATACGGAAGCAAAAATGGCAGGCTCCACCACGAATGGAAAAACAGATAAGCGGTCGCGATACAGATCAACGCCTGCTTTCCAACAATACCTATCCATGCCTTCTTCATACTTCGCTCACCATTTCACCTGCCGCCAGCAGTTTCTGCGTATGTCGGAGTCTTCTTCCGGTCGGGACAAGCCGTCCCTTCAATTTTCCGTCCGGCTCCTCACCCTCCTCGGTGTATTCAAACAGCGGATTGAGCGTGATTTCTCCGTCCTCGTAATCAAGTACCTCAACGATACTAAGCACCTTCCGGGATTTATCCCGCAGCCGCCCCAACTGAATGATCAGATCTATGGCGGAGGCAATCTGCTTTCTCACCGCAACGAGCGGGATGTCCTCTCCCAAAAGCACCATCGTTTCAAGTCGCGACAGCATATCGGCAGGAGAATTGGCATGTCCGGTACTCATACCGCTGTGTCCCGTATTCAGACTTTGCAGCATGTCAATACTTGCAGCGTCCCGAACCTCTCCGACAATAATACGGCTTGGCCGCATACGAAGCGAGGTCTTGATCAGATCACGAATGGTAACTGCATGACTGCCCTCTACATTTGCGCTTCGCATCTCCAGACGCACCAGATTGGGAATGTTATGAATTTGGAGTTCCGCCGAATCCTCGATCGTTACGATACGTTCTCCTTCGGGGATATAATCGGACAGCGCGTTCAGGAAGGTTGTTTTTCCTGCTCCTGTGCCGCCGCTGATAAAGATATTGTAGCCGGCGCGTACCAGCCCTTTCAGAAAGTCCGCTGCCGCCGTTGTAATAGAGTCCATGGCGATCAGCTTTTCCATTGTGATTCGTTCCTCCGGAAATTTCCGGATCGTTACCATCGGTCCGTCTAAAGCCACGGGCGGAAGCACGATATTGACGCGGGAGCCGTCCGGTAGCCGCGCGTCCACGATCGGATTGGCCTCGTTTACCACCCGATTGACGCGGGATGCGATCCGCTGAATGACGTCCCGCAAGCGCTGTTCGTTGACAAAACGGCATTCGGTGCAATACAACCGTCCCTCCCGCTCCACAAAGATATGCTCAGCGCCGTTTACCATGATCTCGGTAACGGTCGGGTCATCTAAAAGCTCCTGCAAAACATCAAGCCGCCGCAGACTGTTGAAAATCCCTCTTTTTATGCTTCTCCGCGTTTCAATACTCAAGTAGCGCTTCTGCCACCGCTCCCGAACGACCTGCTCGATCAGTTCCAGAAGCTCTTGATCCGACAATTCTCTGGAAGCATCCGCCTTCTGCATGACCTGTTCGGTCAGCGAAATCTGAAGCCGCTCCTCTTCCTTTTCCTCAAACGTCATGCTCCCTCCTCCCACAATTCCGCGCTCCGCAAAAAGCCGACGATGCGCTCCCGCTCCAAACGTTCACTCCCACCAGCTTCCCATATCGGAAACACCTTGACGTTCTGCTCCAAGCGCTGAAACTGCCGCTTCCAAAGAGCAACTTTAGACGAAGCAGCCTCTCCAAGCAAAAACAATTGCCGGCACTCCCGAAGCACGGCTTCTCTTGCAGCGCAGCCCGCGCCCAAGTCAATAACCAGAAACGAGAATTCGCCGCTTTCCCGAAGCCCTTTGAGGAAACAGCCCCACTCTGCCTCTCCCAGCTCCCACAGATCGGAAGCATCCGCCATGCCCACAAGAACATCTAACGCCCCTTGCCTTCGGATGCACGTCTCCTTTTTCTCTGTCCAGTCCGCTCCGTACTCCCGCAGAAGATAAAGCAGCTCCGAAACCGCCTGCGATTCTGCCGCGACCTCGGGAAGCCCCGGATATGGGTCCAAAGACAAAAACAAGACCTTACCCTTTCGTGAAAGCTCTTTTCCGCATGCATAGGCAAAGCTTGTCACGCCCACCCCACCGCAGGGAGAAAAGACGCCGATCACGGAGAGCCTGTCCGTCGCCGGCTGCTGCGCCTGTCCCCCGACGTTTTCCGGAGAAGCACGTTCATGTTGCAAGCCCGACGTGTTTTCGACGATTCTCATAGACTCCGACGGCAGCCGTCCCCGCATCTGATTATGGTAAATTTCCAATAGCTGTCGTCCGATCTGCTCCGAAGACTGATACATAAAAATTCCCGGAACGTGTTCCACAGGTTCTTCCTCCGACAGCCATACGCAAAACGGCAGCTCCGTGCTTTCCGACAATCGCTTCCATTCTTCTCTAAAGCTCTCCTCAAGCAGCAAAAGCGGAACCTCTGCGCTTCCCTCCCAATGCATAAACTCCGAAAGCGATGGAAAGACAGCGGGCTGCCACTCACGAAAAAGCTCTCTGCACAGCTCTTCGCTGAGACGTTCCGTGTATGTTTCCTGACGGCAAACAATCCCAAGCACCTTCCTCATATCCTACCTCCTCCTTTTCAGCGTCGGGAAGCTCCGGTGCGTCCGCCCCCGACATTCCCTCCGACTGGTTTGTGGCGCAATCTTACTCCCCCGATTCTGCTTCGTCAACCCGAAACGACCCGATTTTTCAAAGTTTGTGAAATATTTTGCGCCGACTTTTTTCGTCTGTGCAATGTGCGCTGTCAGTTTGCACAAATGCCTAGTTTTATAGATGAAAACCTATCTAAAAACGCTTTTCATTTTTTATGCATTCCGCCAAAGTGTCGAAAACGCCTACACCAAGGATTGATTTTCGCAGGCGCCTCTGCTACACTGAAACCGTCATTTACCGAGCCACATGTTGGGGGCTTTTTCGCTGTAAGCATGCATACATCACCCATGACGATATTGCCGTTGCTGCAAGAAACAGGCATGAAAAACAAAAGCTACCGCTCGTATGAATAAGGAGAAGACCGTATGAACGCAATCTCAACGAACCGCCTGACCAAATATTACGGAAAAACCCGCGGGATCATAGACCTCAATCTTTCGGTCGGCGAAGGGGACTTTTTCGGTTTTATCGGGCCGAACGGAGCCGGGAAAAGTACCACCATTCGCATTTTGCTCGGTCTCATTACTGCCACAAGCGGCTCGGCAGAGGTTTTTGACCATGACGTTCAGAAAAAAAAGACGACCGTTCTTCAAGAAATCGGTTATCTTCCTTCCGAAGCCATGTTTTACAATGGAATGCGGGTAAAGGATATTCTCCGGCTTTCCGCGGATCTGCACAGGCAAGATTGTCAGGCGGAGGCGAAGCGGCTTTGTGAACGGCTGGAGCTGGATACTTCCCGAAAAATCGAAGAACTATCGCTTGGAAACCGCAAGAAAGTCGGTATCGTCTGCGCTATGCAGCACAAACCCAAGCTCTATATCCTTGACGAACCAACCAGCGGTCTCGATCCGCTGATACAGCGAGAGTTCTTTTTACTTCTGAAGGAGCGCAACGCAGAAGGGGCAACGGTCTTTCTTTCCTCCCACGTTCTTTCGGAAGTACAGCGTTACTGCAAACATGCCGCCGTAATACGCGAAGGGAAGCTTCTCGTGTCTGACAGTGTGGAAAACCTCGGTCATACCGACACGAAACGGATAACGATCCGAGGTGTGGACACCGCTCCGTCTCTCCCGCATACGAAGGATATAAAAATACTGCCGGATGCTGTCACCTTCCTCTACAGCGGAAAGCCGGATCTGCTTCTGAAGACACTGTCCGACCTTCCGATCACGGATATCACGATTGCGGAACCGGACTTGGAGGAAGTTTTTCTGCACTACTACACGAAGGAGGAACACCCAAATGCCGATCTTTAGACACGAACTGCGGCGCGGAAGGATTTCCCTTCTGATCTGGACCGGGGCGATCTCTTTTATGCTTGGAGTCTGTGTGTTGATTTACCCGGAGATGGGCGCGCAGATGGGAGATATCGGCTCGATGTTCGCCAATATGGGAAGCTTTTCTGAGGCATTCGGTATGGATAAGATCAACTTCGGAGAGTTTGCCGGTTTTTTCAGCGTGGAATGCGGCAATGTTCTGGGGATCGGGGGCGCATTCTTTGCGGCGCTGCTGGGAGTCTCGTCGTTGGCAAAGGAAGAAAAAGAACGGACTGCGGAGTTTCTTCTGACGCACCCGGTTTCACGACCTCGGATCATCGCCGAAAAGCTGTGCGCGGTTCTTGTTCAGATTTTAATTCTCAATACCGCTGTAATCGCCGTTACCGTACTTTCTGTTTGCTTTATCAGAGAAACGGTTTCCGAGAAAACCTTCGCCCTTCTGTTTCTCGCTTATTTTCTAATGCAGCTTGAGATTGCCGCCATCACTTTTGGCATATCGGCTTTTCTAAAACGCGGGAACGTTGGCATTGGAATCGGGCTTTCCGCTGTTTTCTATTTTTTGAATATTCTTGCCAACCTAACGGATGATGCGGAATTCCTAAAATACCTCACACCGTTTGGCTATACGGACGGAGCGGACATTATTGCCAAAAGCGCCGTTCCGGGCAGATACCTGACTGTCGGCATTATAGTTTCCGTTGTCGGTATTGTCTGTGCATTTTGGAAATACAGCCGGAAGGACGTGGGCTGAAACAGGGGAAGGAAGCTCCATAAACAAGCCCAAATGATTGAGGTCAGTTCACAGTTTTTTACTTAAAAGTTTCATCTCAGTAATCGATATAACAGTATTTTCAAGAATTTCTCTGCTTTTATCGAGACGGTGCCGTATTAAATTGGCATTGGGAAACTGCCCAAAATACTGCGCAAACAGCTTACAGCATTTGCTCTTTCCAGCCGCACCGGAGGCAGAAACGTCAGAAGTGAAATTTTAGCGGTTTAGCTCTGTTGGATAAACCCAATGTTGCTTCAATTATTGCATTCTCTTTAATTTGTGGCTTGCCAAAGCAAGATTTTCTCAAAAAAAGATCCGAATGATAGAAAAAAGTTCTGTACCTTCATTGGCGCGGCTTTTTCTCTCCTTACCGAATACATGCTTTTAATTCTCTCATAGGATCTCTCGCTGCCATGAAACATCTGCATTCAGCTTTATAAACAATGCATCTCTGCTATGCAGAAATCGATAATATATAATCCTGTTCATAGGCGGCGGTGATGCAAATTTGGGGCTTTTTCGCCTCTCAAAACGGCGATCCGGGGCGCAGCGGCCGCCACTGTGACCGCAAGAATGATTGAAGCTTTTATCCTCAATCCGAACAAGATCGTCAAGCTGCCGGCTGTGTACCGCCATTACCAAAATACAAATGGGTCAAAGACCTTACAGTAAAGGAGAACGCAAAATGAACGCAATGAAAGAGAGAATGCATACGGGGGAGCTTTACCTGCCCGGAGACGCGGAAATTATGAAAGAACAGACAAAATGCCTTGATCGTCTGTACGATTTCAATCATACCCGTCCCACCGAATTTGCCAAACGAGAAGCCATGTTGAAGGAAATGCTCGCGGAGATCGGTGAGAACTGCTACATTGAACCGCCCTTTCATGCCAATTTCGGAGGCGCGCATGTTCACTTCGGAAAGAATGTTTATGCAAACTTCAACCTGACCTGTGTGGACGACACACATATTTATGTGGGCGATTATACCATGTTTGGTCCGAATGTCACCCTTGCGACTGCGGGACATCCCATCCTGCCAGAGCTGAGAGAAAAAGCATACCAGTATAACGCGCCCATTCGCATCGGAAAGAACTGCTGGATCGGCGCAGGAGTCATTATTTTGCCGGGTATTACGGTGGGAGACAATACCGTAATCGGCGCGGGCAGCGTGGTGACCAAGGATCTGCCGTCGAATGTCGTGGCCGTCGGAAATCCCTGTAAGATTTTGCGTGAAATAAATGATCATGACAAAGAGTATTACTTCAAGAACAGAAAAATAGAGCTCCGCGTTGTCGAATAACGAAAAAAGGTGCCGGAGCTATATTAGGTTACGTCTTCTTCAGCTCCGGCAGCCGTGAAAAACAGGTATTGTCAAATGCAAAACAGTTTGACAGCGCCTTGGTGCGGTTCAGATGCACATTGACCTTTTCCCCCAGCTCCAGCATTTCAAACTACTTGAAATTTAATCGCCGCTGCCGATTTTTGTCGACAGCAGAGGACTCCTACTACTTATGGACAAAAAATCCCCGCCGACAATTTCTCCGGTGGCAGGAGATGCCTCCTATCTCTTGGGCAAAGTCAGACTTTTGTACTTTTCCGGACGGCGATATTTCTCCCCCATTACCTCGCAGGCACGGTATTCGCGAAGCTGCTCCAAATCTATCTCAGCCACATAGACGCCTTCCTCGCCGGGCGCCTCCAAGATACACATATCCCGCGCTCCCGGTTCGTCGCGCAGCCACGCGACGCCGTCAAAGACCGTAGAATGCCCGTTGCAGTCCGGCTGCCCGGCAGGATAATTGCAGGTGGCGACGGCAAGCATATTTTCATATGCTCTGGCACGAAGCGCCGCAAGGCGGTTGATCTCCATCGGACAGGCGTTCGGAGCAAGAATAACCTCCGCGCCTTTGAGCATCAAAATTCTTGCGCTTTCCGGAAATTCTCTGTCAAAGCAGATCATGGAGCCGACTTTGACGGTACCTCTGCCGATATCCAGATCCGCAACATAAAAGTCATCTCCGGCGGACAGCATCTTTTCCTCGTCAAAATCGCAGGTATGCACCTTGGAATAGTGAAGCCTTTCCTCGCCGTTCCTGTCAAAAAGCATCAGAGAGTTCAGCGGCTTCGGACGATGCGTTTCAAGAAAGGTGATGCCGATTGCCAGCCGAAGCTCTGCCGCCAGCTTGCGAAAGCCCTGTATAAAATCGCTGTCGGCGGAGACGGACATTCCGTTCAAAAGCGTCTCATCCTGCGGAATCGCATAGCCGTCGCTCCACATTTCCGGGAACAGGGCAATGTCCGCATTCAAATCCTTTGCTTTCTCACAGGCAGCTTTTCCGATTCGGAACTGCTCCTCTAGGCTATCCCCCGGAAGAAGCTGAAGCAGCGCAATTTTCAGCTTCATGTTTGATTCTCCGATCTGCTCTGCAAGAAAAATTCCTCCATGGTAAGGCAGCTCACATGCCCGGTCCGTTTCTCGTGCAGGAGGGGAACGTCAACGTTCTCCGTTGTCCATTGATAGCGAAAGCCGCATTTCTCCTGAACGCGTTTTGACTTCTCGTTTCCGTCATAGTAGCCGCACCAAACCTTCTTCATGCCGAGATCTTCAAAGGCATGACGGAGCATTTCCCTGACTGCCTCAGGAATCAGCCCCTGACCCCAAAAGGCTTTCCCAAGCCAATAGCCAAGCTCGCACTCATCGTCCCTGTCGGTCATGTCCGTGTGACCGTTCAGCATCAGCTCGATCGCCCCGATCGCCCGGTTGTCTGATTTTAAGCATACGGCATAGGCTTCCGCACCCGAAAAGACGTTTCGGATCACGTCCCTGCTTTCCTCCACACTCTGATGCGGCGGCCATCCGGCGGGCGGTCCCACGGCGGGATCTTTTGCGTATTCATATAAGCTCTCCGCATCGCTTTCTTCCCAGCGACGCAAAAGCAGTCTTTCGGTTTCCAACATCCTTTTTCCACCCACTTTCGTTATCGGGAGAACATCCGGCAGAGCCAGCGATAATAATCGGCATCCACCGTCTTTTCCTCGCCCGGCTTCATCCGCCACTGCCAGTTCGTGCCCACGGTCGCGGGATGGTTGATGCGCGCGGAATTGTCCTGATGAAGAAAGTCCTGCATCTGAATGATCACAACGTTGGCAATGCTCTCATAAAGCTTGCGGATCATCTGGTCGTGCAGCTCCTCGGCTTTCAGAATGCCGAAATAGCCCTTCATCCAGTCGATCTCCCAGCTCTGCCGGTTTTTCAGGAACCCGGCGAGGGTCTCGTTGTCGTGCGTGCCGATATAGGCGATGCAGTTCGGGCTCTGGTAATTGTGCATCAGATAGCCGTTGGACGAATCGCCCGCAACGCCGAATTCGAGGATCTTCATGCCCGGATAGCCGCACTGGCGCATCAGCGCCTTTACCGGCTCGGTAAGAATGCCCAAGTCCTCGGCAATGATCTTTGCGCCGCCCACCGACTCGTTGATGACCTTCGTCAGCTTTTCTCCGGGCCCCTTCCTCCACTTTCCGCCCTTTGCGGTTCTGCACTTGGCGGGGATCGACCAGTAGTTGACGATACCGATAAAATGGTCGATACGGATCACGTCGTAGAGCGCCGCGTTCGCCTTCATCCGTTCGCGCCACCAGCGGAAGTTTTTCGCCTCCATCACGTCCCAGCGGTACAGCGGATTGCCCCAACGCTGCCCGTCGGCACTGAAAATATCCGGCGGCACTCCGGCGATGTTCTCGGCGTTTCGAAGAATGTCCAGCTCGAACAGCTCGCTGTGCGCCCATGCGTCCGCGCTGTCCATCGAAACGTAAAGCGGTATATCGCCGATGATCTCCACGCCCTGCTCGTTCGCATATGCTTTCAGCGCATGCCACTGGCGGAAAAACTGAAACTGCATGAATTTCTGGAAGGCGATCTCCTCCGCCATTGCCTCCTTTGCCGCTGCCAGCGCCTTTGGCTTATGACATTTCAGATTTTTATCGTCCCATTCCTGCCAGCATTTATAGCCCTGACTTTCCTTGATCGCCATAAACAGACAGTAATCGTCGAGCCAATAAGCGGTTTCTTTGCAGAACGCGGCAAATTCGGGCGTCCCCTCGTGCCGACTTCGGGCAAACGCCTTCCGAAGCACGACGTAGCGGCTGCCGTACTGCGCGCCGTAGTCCACATAGCGCGGCTCGGTGCCCCAATAGCCGGCGTCCGCTTCCTCGCGAAGCAGCAGTCCTTCCTCGATCAGCAGCTCCAGATCAATAAAATAGGGGTTTCCGGCAAATGCGGAATAGGACTGATACGGGCTGTCGCCGTAGCTCGTGGGGCCCACGGGCAGTACCTGCCAATACGAGTGTCCCATACCGTGAACAAAGTCCACGAAGTCGTAGGCCGCCTTTCCGAGCGTCCCGATCCCATACTTGCTGGGAAGCGAAAAGACAGGCATTAAAATACCGGCTCCGCGCTTCCACTCCTTTTCCTTCTTTTTGGTCATGTTTTCGATTGTTCCTCCTGCATGTATCCTTCAATATGGTTTCCGAGCTTCTGCTCGAATTCCATATCAAAATCCTCCGCGATCGCAATATCGCGCAGCTCATCCTTTTCATACGCCTCTCTTGCCCGCCGTTCCTCGGCGGCGGAAAGCTCCGCCTGCTCTTCCAGAATATCCTGCAGCGCCGATCTTTCCGAGGTCGCTCCGACCGGCGCGGGTTCGGCTTCGCCCGACATCATGGAAGACAGCGGCTTCGTTCCGGCAAGCGTATGTCCCGGAACCGGCACGACCCCCTCGCCCGCCTCCAGATCGACCGGAACGCTTGCGGGAATCTCCTCCCCGGTGATCGGAACGATGCGGCGGCATCGGGAAGCGACCCGCTTGCTGTACGTCGCCACCAATATGCCCTTTCCGGCGCTGCACAAAACCTCCAGCAAGTCCAGATAGCGGTCAACGTCCCCGCCCTCCAAGCAGGCGGTCGGTTCGTCCGCTAACAAATACGCCGGGTCGTGAACCAACGCCCGCGCCGTGCATGCCAGCTGCTGTTCAAAAATGCTCAGCTCGTGCGGATAATATTTCCCCTTGCCCTTCAAGCCCACGGCGCGAAGCACTTCCTTTGCCCGCCGCTGCTTGTTCTTTCCGCTCATGAATTTGTGGTGGAGCGGAAGCATGATATTTTCGTAAACCGTAAACTCCGAAATGAGCATCGGCGTTTTTGTAATTATCCCAAGCTTGGCGGCGCGAAGCCCGGAGCCGCCTGCAAGCCGATGGCCGGACAGACGCTTTCCGTCGATACTGCATTCGCCGGAGGCCGCCCTTCCAAGCCCCGCCAGCACGTTCATCACGGTGCTTTTTCCGCTGCGCTTTTTTCCGACAAGCGCGACCATCTCGCCCTCCTCGACCTGAAAGCTCAGATCCTCCACCACGACCTCGCGCTTTTCTCCGCGGCCAAAGACGCAGGTAATGCTTTTTGCCTCTAATGCCATCTTCTTACCTCCTTCCGCGCCGGAACAGCTTTCCGTAATCCGCAAAGGCGACCCGCAGAAGGATCAAAATTCCCGGAATGCTTACAGCGAGCAGATTCACCTTCAAAAGCTCCTTCCAAGAAACCGCCTGCAGCTGCAGCAGACGGCAGATCAGCCAGCTCGCGAGATAGCCGAACGCAACGGCTCCAAGGTAGAATAGAAGGATCTCCACCACAAACAGCAGCATAAGCTCCCATACGGAGGAGCCGGTAAGCAGCAGGGTTATGTAATATTCCTGCGCCGCCCTGCGTTTCAACAGAAAATACGCCAGCACGAGCGCCAGTCCCGCAACAAAGATCCAGCCGTCCACATCCTGCAAAGTTTTCAGAATATTTTTAACATTATTCCGGAACAAAATGCTGTTCGCCGAGTCCGCCTCGGCAACCGTATAAGCGGTGATCGCTTTGATCCCCTCGTTTTCCAGATAAAAGTTTTTCCAAGCCTCGTCCGCAGCCGCGGTCAGCTCGCGCTGCGCTTCGTTGGCGGTCAGCTCCGTCCTCATATAGCCCCGGTTTTTCAGGAACAGCACATGGAACAGCTTGCTCCGCTCCCCCAGATTGTAGGAAATGTCCGGGCGCATGGTGGCGATCACGTCGCCGTCCGCATTGCCCGTTCCATCTCCCGCCGCAGGCTCGGAGGGCGTTGGTTCCTCCGGCTCCGTCGGCGCCTGCCCATCCGGAACGACCGGTTCCGATCCGTACATCTTGCTGTAGTCGTACTGCACGATACCGATATAATCGTCCAGAACCACGGTCTCGCCGTTCACCTCATAGGTCAGCCCTTCCGTGAAAAAGCCGACGCAGCAGGCGGCGCGCTTGCCGCATCCGGCGATCAGGGTTATGCTGCTGCCAAGCTTCACGCCCTGCTTCCGATAACTCGCGCCCAGAAAAACAAAGCTCATCTGCGCGGTATTTTCCTGCTTGAGCATCTCCTGCAGAGACGCTTCCAGCGACGCGTCTTCCCGCAGATCACGGTCAAACCAGATCGCCTTCACGGGCGTATAGGTGTTTTCGCCGTCGGTCAGCGCCTCGCCCTCGACGGCGTTGTTCTCGCCCAGATACTGCGGGTCGATATAGATGGGCGACAGGTAGGTGTCGTCGGTATCGGGCGCTTCCCCGTACAGGTCGCTCATATCCACCAACGGGCAGAGCACATAGGAGTCCAGCGAGATCGTCCTGCCGTTCAGCTCCACCGCCTCGCCCTCGGAAAGGAAGCCGGTCACGGTCGCCTCCACGTTGCCGTACGAGGTCTTTACCTGCAAAACGTCGCCGATCTCATAAACCTCCTGCTCCTCGTAGTCATGACCGAGCATTACATAAAGCTTATTGATATAGTCCGTGGGATGCCGGAACAGCTCGTCGGCGTACATCCCCAAGCCTGCGGCGGCAGCCGTCTCCTGACCGAGCCAGACTGCCTTGACGTAAGCATAGGTTTGACCCTCCATCTCCACACTGCTGTTTTTTTCGTATTTGCCTTCCTCCGCGCCGACGACCATCTGCTCCGGACCGGTGTAGCTTCGGATATACAGATCCTCAACGACCGCCTCGGAATAGGTCATCCAATCCGCCTGATGCAGCGCCTGATTGAACAGTAGCTCCGCCTTCAGATCGCTGTCGGAAACCGCCGCCATCTCATCCTGCGTTCCCGCGATCCGGAAGGTCTGCTCCGTCCGCTTCGCCGTTTCGCCGTAATCACCGGGAAACGAGGTCCTCATCTCCTGCTGTAGGCTCAGCCGGAAGATCCAGACCGCCGAAGCGATGACCAGACATAATAATACAAGGAAAAACAGATGTTTCTTTGTCTTCAGTGAAAATTTGAATTCCCTGCGAAACCGTCCCATACTCTCCTCCATTTTACCGCCTGATTTCAGCTCTCCTTCTACTATATCCTATCTGAATGCGGAAAACAATATATTCTGGGATTTGTAACAAATTTGTAACATTTTCCGGCGCTTTTCTAGCAGATCGGCGCTCCCGCAGGCATGGATTTTTCCGGTACGACCAAGGAAAGCTCGCCCGCCTCGTTTTCCGCGCACAGAAGCATACCCTCGGAACGGATCCCGGCAAGCGTCGCGGGCTTCAAATTGACAAGCACCATAACCTTTTTGCCGACCATTTCCTCTGCCGAGTATGCTTTTTTGATTCCGGAAACGATCTGCAATACCCTGCTGCCGACCTTAACCTGAGACACGAGCAGCTTTTTGGACTTCGGAACCTCCTCGCAGTGCAGAATCTCCCCGACCTGAAACTGAAGCGCGTCGAACGCGTCGTAGGCGATCTCCGCCTTGGGCTCCACGTCCATCTCGGCGGCTCCCGCAGCCTCCGCCGGCGGTTCCGGCTGCTTCGCTTCCTGCGCCGTCTGCGGCTTGCTCTTTCCCTGCTTTGCCGCGATCCGCGCCTGCTCCTCCTCATACTCCTGCCGCTGCTTTTCCTGAAGCTCGGCCACCTGCGGCGCGATCTCCTTCCAGTCCAGACGCGCAAAGAGGATCTCCGGCTTTTCGGTCACCCGGTTTCCGCTCGGATATGCGCCGAATTCGGACAGCTCCCCGATCGTCCGAAGCCCGCAGCCCAGCTGCGCGGCGATCTTGTCCGCCGTCTCCGGCAAAAAGCTCTTTAACAGGCTCGCGCCGATGACGATCGCCTCGGTCAGATTATAAAGAACCTCCTGCAGGCGCGCCTGCTTGCTCTCGTCCTTGGCAAGCGCCCACGGCATGGTCTCGTCGATATATTTGTTGCAGCGCTTGAAAAGCGCGAAAATCTCGCTGATCGCGTCCGCTACGCGCAGCTCGCCCATCTTTGCCTGTACCTTGGCGGACGCGCCCACGGCTGCCGCCTTCAGCTCCTCGTCCACCGGCTCCGCCGCTCCGCTCTTGGTAACGACGCCGCCGAAATATTTGTTGCTCATCGAGATCGTCCGGTTGACGAGGTTTCCGAGCGTATTGGCAAGATCGGAATTCGTCCGCTCCACAACAAGCTCCCAAGTGATAATCCCGTCGCTTTCAAACGGCATCTCATGCAGCACGAAATACCGCACCGCGTCCACGCCGAACAGACGCACGAGATCGTCCGCATAGATCACGTTTCCGCGGCTCTTGCTCATCTTCTCGCCGCCCTGCAAAAGCCACGGATGACCAAAGACCTGCTTGGGCAGAGGCAGGTCGAGCGCCATCAGGAAGATCGGCCAGTAGATCGTATGGAAACGGATAATGTCTTTGCCGATCAGATGCAGATCCGCGGGCCAGAATTTTTCAAACGAGGGCGCGGAAGCTCCGTCCGCGTCATACCCGATTCCGGTAATATAATTTGTAAGCGCGTCGAGCCATACATAGATCACATGACGCTCGTCAAAATCCACCGGAATGCCCCAGCGGAACGAGGTCCTCGAAACGCACAGATCCTGCAAGCCCGGCAGCAGGAAATTGTTCATCATCTCGTTTTTCCGGCTCACCGGCTGAATAAATTCGGGGTGCGTGTTGATATGCTCGATCAGACGGTCGGCATATTTGCTCATCCGAAAGAAATACGCCTCCTCCTCCGCCGGCTGTACCTCTCTGCCGCAGTCCGGGCACTTGCCGTCCACCAGCTGGGACTCCGTCCAGAACGATTCGCACGGCGTACAATACAGTCCTTTGTAGCTTCCCTTGTAAATATCGCCCTTCTCGTAAAGCTTTCGGAAGATTTTCTGCACCTGACGCTCGTGCTGCGCGTCGGTCGTGCGGATAAACTTGTCGTACGACGTCCCCATCAGATCCCAGATGCTGCGGATGGTTCCGGCAACGCCGTCCACAAATGCCTTGGGCGTGGTCTCCGCCTCGGCTGCCTTAATTTCGATCTTCTGTCCGTGCTCGTCGGTTCCGGTCTGAAAAAACACGTCGTAGCCCTCAAAACGCTTGAACCGGGCGATGCTGTCCGCCAGAACGGCCTCGTAGGTGTTGCCGATATGCGGTTTCCCGGAAGTATAGGCAATGGCGGTGGTAATGTAATACGGTTTCTTTTTGCTGCAGTCACACATGATGTTTCCCTCCTATAAACTGTGATAAAAATGCGCCTCGGCACATTCCCGCACCGGGCGCGCCCCCAGGCGGCTGCGCCGATTTGCGCAAGCGCGCATCCGATCGAACAAAGAATCTCGCTTGCGAGATTCTCCGCCTGCGGCGGGTCGCTCTGGCGACACAATTCCTTTCCGCCGCAGTGCGATCCCCGCGGAGCGTTTTTTGTTCTATAGGGAACGTAGTTTCCTATAGAACAAAAAGCTCCCGTCTTATAAAGACGAGAGCCGAGCTTCGTGGTACCACTTTATTTCGCACGGTTTTCCGTGCCTTTCCGACTGCAGGGGCGGGACGCTTCCCTCCTTACAGTTTGTCACGATAACGGGTGCCGCCGGCATGACCTAAAAGCAACGCTTCTCAGCCATGCTGCTCCGAGACCATGTTCCAGCAAGTTCTTCCTTCTCTGCTCTCAGCAGCCGCAGATTCTCTGTACAGGTTCCCAAGTCGTACTCTTCTCTTCAACGCATGGTATATGCAATTCTGGAATTTAATATAACACGGCGAAAACCGGCATGTCAAGGAAGAATCCGGCTTCTGATCGGAGATATTTATCCGAAACCCGACTCCTCGTTCACCGGATCAGATCAATAACCATGAATTTTGAATACCGTTTTACCGGAATCGTCACCGAAAGAATACTCATTGGAATCATGCACCAGATCAACCATGAAACCAATGACAATTTTCCATACTATATGCTTATCCTCAGTATCAAAATTTTGAGTCTCATCGCTGGTCCAATTTCCGGTTAAGAGATATGGGTTCAGGTACTGCTCTTGTCCACTTCGATTCTTCCAGTAAGAACCGTTATAAGTAAAACCATGTTCCTCAGAACCCATCTGCGTGAAAAAACCGTTATTCCGAAACTGTTCCATGTGCTCAGTTCCATAATACAGCAGGTCATATTGTCTGTTTTCGCAATAATCTTTGATCAGCAGAAGCTCTTCGTCAGAAACATCCATCTTCCCATCAAAGTCCAAGATTACAATCGCATGATACTCATATTGATTTTCCTTATCTCCAATGGTCTCTTCAGTAAACTCCTTCACTTTTTTGTAATTTATGGTGATTTCTCTCCCCGGATCGAGATTACCATAATACCACACGATCGAATTTGCGGCATCAATTTCAGCCATATATCGAACATCTTGCCCACTTGCCCGATAAAACCAGTCATGGGAATATGCATACCAAAGTCCGCATACAAATAGTAGTGCGATTGTACTAATTATCACTATTTTCTTTTTCATACAATTATATACCAGCTAATAGGACAACGATATCGTTCCTGTCTTAATGCACATTTCACGATTCGTGCCCCATCCTCCACGGTTTGCCACCTTTCCATTTGATGTATTGCCTGCGCCATTCCCCGAACGGTTCCTTCTAAACGTCACCGGATCCATAGAAACCTGACAGCCTACTATCGCATAATAATCTCCATTCCGGAGCATTTGCGACGGGGTACCATCAAAGCAATTTGTGATGCTCCGGCACAAATTGCCGTGTGAAAAATAAGCTATCAAGCTTATTTTTCACACTAATCCACATTTCTGAGCGACCTTGTCGCGAAAATGCGAAGAGAAATTCGCGTATGCGATTTCTCTTCTGCAATCAACGCTATTTGCTTTCGCTCAGAAACAAATAGCCGATTGAAAAATCAGCACGTCGGTGTGATTTTTCAATCTATGAGGCCCCTGTCTTTTTCTTTGGCTCTAAATTGTAAATCCGTATTGCTGCCGTACCCAATTTACTTCCTTTATTAAGTGCGCTCCACGTGGATCTATACTGACTGTAACAGGTAACCTTCTTTCTTCACTCCCAGTAGGTGTTGTGTTTTGTTTTGTCATACGATTCTTCAAGCTTATTGTCTTCGCTTTTTAAATTGTTGACAAGGCAATAGTCTTCAGCTTCTGCAACATTCGAATTCACCTTCAGAACGGCGATCACCACACAGCATACGAACACATCGCAGGAAATATTTACTCATAATTTTCAGTTTGCTTGCAGCCCGCAATGCTCCTCGTAACTGTTTTTGTTCGCGCCAAAGGTTTGTTTTTCGTTTTTCATTTTTTTCAGTATAATGCTTCAAGGATTATTTGTCAACTCTTTTCTGAATATATTTCAAAGTTTAGAAAAATTTAGAGCAGGATTTATTTATCCCCCAGTGTGGCATAGGTCAAAATGCGAGCCAGACAATCTAATTATTAGACCGACGGGGGCGCCTCCCGGAAGGGGGCATGGCTTGAATTGAATCAGGAGAAAACAAATGAAAGCAGTTATTTACGCAAGATACAGCAAAGGTCCCCGGCAGACAGAGCAGTCTATTGAGGGACAGGTGCGGGATTGTCAGGCGTATGCAAAAAAACACGGCTTGGACATCATCCATATCTATGCCGATCACCATATTTCCGGCAAGGTCCGCCGAGAACGGTGCAGAACTCCAGCGGATGCGCAGAGATGCCGAAAAGAGACAATTTGATTTTGTGATCTGCCGGAAGGTAGACCGGCTTGGTCGGAACCGCGAGGAGCTGGTACTAAATAAATGAATGCCGAAGCGTTGCGGCGTCCGAGTAGCCTATGCCGAAGAAACCATTCCGGACAGTCCCGAAGGTATTATCTTGGAATCCCTGATGGAAGGGCTTGCTGCGTATTATTCTGCCGATTTGCGTCAAAAAATCCTACGAGGCAAGCGGAAATCTGCCATGAAAGGTTATGCCGTTAGGTTATAAAATTGTGGACAGAAAATGGGAAATCGATCCGGAGGAGGCGCCTATCGTGCAGGAGATCTTTCGACGGGTGCTGGACGGAGAAACCTTTGCCGGCATTATTGCAGACCTTACCGCACGAGGAATCCGTACTCATTCCGGGACGCCGCTAAGCGCGAACGGTATCAGCGGTATTTTGCGCAATGCCAAGTATCATGGGGAATGCTGCTATCATGATAGGCAATTCCCTGCCCTCGGCTAATTGACGATGGGACGTGGACAGCCGTACAGCGCAAGCTAAAGAACAGCAACCCGCATCGAGTTGCCGGCAGCAAAAAAGCCGTGTCGGAATTTATGCTTGCTTTGAAAGGGTATTGTAAAAACTGTGGAACCCCTTTGATCGCGGAGACAGGTACAAGTCACACCGGAGCAAAGCACTGCTACTACAAATGCTCTGCGCGTAAAAAGGATAGCCGTGCTTGTGATGCTCCGGCATGGCGAAAGGAAGCTTTCGAGCATCTTGTTGCGCAGCACACCATGGAGGACGTCCTTGTGGAAGATCGCATGAATTACATTGCTGAGCAGATGGTCCGCATTCGTACAAAGGAAATCGCAGACGACACGGATCAGACCTATGTCAAAAAAGCGCTTGCCGAGAATAAAAGAAAGGCTCAAAATATTGTCCGAGCCATTGAAAACGGTCTCATGAGCGACGATCTAAACGACCGCTTCTCTGCTTTATCCGAAGAACGCGCAGATCTGGAAGCACGTCTTGCGCTTACAACGATTCAGCGTCCTCCCCTTATGTTTGCACAGGTGATGTTCTGGCTAAGGCAATTCAGCGAAGGTGATATCGCTGATACAGACTTCCGTAGACATTTGCTCGGCACCTTTGTTTCGCGCATTGACGTTAGTCGGGATGAAATAATAGTGACGTATAACTTGACCGAAAATTCGGGTTCGCATACGTCACTACAAATGAAGCACGCGGGATTCGAACCCGCGACAACCTGATTAAAAGACAAGGTAAGAAGCCTTTTATTATAAGGGATTCTCGCATCTACTGACGACCAAAAGACGACAAGGGGTTTCTTTGAATTTCAAACTCTAATCTCTATTTTTGTCCCCATCTTCACTTATTTCTTCAGGTGGTTTTTCACTTTAACATTAGCACACCGGTTTGTTGAAAACATTTCATGCAGCTTGAATCTATTCGCCTGATACATATTTGTAAATCAATAGTCCCAAGCAATAACAAGAGCCCCTTTCCGACCTCAGGAGAAGTGACGTAAAATAGTCAATTTTCGAGCAATAATGTAAAATTCTCCATTTTTTGCATTGACTTTTCTCCTGTTTTCTATTATTTTGTATGTAATCAAACAACCAAATACACAATCGAGGAAAATCATGAGCGAAGTAAAGAAATGTCCAAAATGTAACACAGAAGTTTCGGGTAACGCAAAGTTTTGCCCATCATGTGGCGCTGTACTTGAAGAATCAAACAAGAAAACGGCAACCTGTTTTTACTGCCACGCTACCATCCCGGCAGAATCATTAGAATGTCCAAATTGCCATCATGCATTTAATGTTACGCGTTGCCCAAATTGTCAAAGGGTTATCCCCAAAAGTGCCAACCTGTGCCCGACATGCGGATATGCCCTACATGAACAGGATATTTCGGCAAGAAACTCAATTCCCCAAGAAGTATTCCGCTTTGCACCAGAGAACCAGAATCTAGTAGCCTGTAATGTATGCGGCAACATGATTGCCAAAGATGCGAAAACATGTCCAAAGTGCGGAAGCAAACGCAAAAAAACAAAACGTGGTTGTGGATGTATTACTGTATTCGTCCTCATTCTTCTCGTAATTGCCTTATTTAACACCTACAAGGGATATTTGAATAAGGTAAATGAATCTGATACTGCTGCCACCACCTTGACACGCTCAGAAATCGAAAAGAAAGTGGAAAATGTTTCGTACAGCTCTCTTGCCCGTAATCCAGATACATATAAGGGAACTTATCTCGAATTAGAGCTTACCATTACTCAGATATTGACCATATCATCGGTAAAATATTATCATGTATACGATGGAAACGATGAGTATGTAATGACCGACTGTAGAAGCAGTCAAACACCTAAATTGTTGGAAGGCGATACGATCAACGTTTTATGCGAATTTGCCGGAACCAAAGCGATGGAACGTGCGCTGACTGACGTAGAAGTAGAAGTCCCCTTTATCAAGGCATATTATATTGACATCGAAGAAGAGTAATTTTTTCTTTATACCCCCCAACATGCATACTAATATGACATTAAATTGACACTTCAGGAGGAAAAAATGAGAGATATCAAAAATAACGGAAAAGGCATTTTTGTCGATAACACCGTAAACAACTATTTCAATCCCAAAAATTGTTGCGCACATAACTCAACACCAATCAAAAAGAAAGAAACTACTCTTGGTGAAATCTTAAAAAAATCCATAGTCCAGTGTCTTGTAAGTGTACTAGCAACACTGATTTCTTTTGTTGTTTCACGCTTTTATAAAGTCATCGCAAAAAATCCAAGTAAAACGCTTTTTCTTATAACAAAATTGCTATTTATCATCCTTATCATAACAAGCGTTATGCTTATTATTTGCTTCTTAGGAGACTGCATAAATGTTCTCCTGTTAAGAAAGAACGGACAATTTGTTACAATGATGTCAAGAAAAGAAATGATTAATTCTCTTTTCACTTCTTCTCAATCAACTGAAGGAGCTCCCGTCCAATCTGAACAGATTGTCGGAAAAGCATACAAAAACATAGATGGAAAAATTTATGAAATTATATCAAAGCCCTGTCCTTTTTGTGAAACGCCTCCTATCGGAACCATGTACTTAAGGCGCAAGAAAAACTCAAAGAGCTATACATGGGTCTGCAACGAGCAGCCCGCCCATTGCATAGATTTTGATTACAAAAAAAAGTTCTAAAGCCCAATACGCGTTTATTGACGTGATCCACAAACACATGGTATAATGCTGTAAAATAGTGAATGACTGCTGTGCGGTCGTCCAAGGCGCTTGAGAGCTGTGCTCCGGCACCTTGGGAAATCCAAAAACACCAAAGCCCAAAGTAGAAAAGCTGTCCAAGATCAGGACTGCGCCAATCCTTTGGGCTTTTATTTTTCTCAAAATCCTCTTGACATTTATGCGCATCATGCGTATAATATGCTTGTAAGGAGGTTGAGACATGAAATTCCGGGAAATAGAAAAAATAATCTTAGCTGACGGATGGCAGTTCAAAAAGGCGAAGGGATCGCATTACTCCTATATCCATCCAACCAAAAGCGGCAAGGTCACAATCCCGAATCACCCCGGAGACCTTGACCCCCGAACAGTGAAATCCATTTTGAAGCAGGCCGGGCTATAAGCCCGGTACTGCCCCCCAAAAAATAAAGGAGGAATACATCTATGAAATTAACTTATCCGGCTTGTTTTTACCCCTGTGAACAAAAAAAGGGCGGTTATACCGTAGAAGTGCCCGATCTTCCCGGATGCGTCAGCGAAGGTGATACTTTAGCAGATGCCATCTTAATGGCAACGGACGCAGCCTCCGGCTGGGTACTTGACGAACTCGAGGACGGAAAATTCCCGCCAGAAGCAAGCTCTCCAGAAAGCATTGTGCCGGATGCCGGCGGTTTCGTAACCATGCTTGTACTGGATATGGATGCCTATGCAGAAAAATACGGTGAAAAAGCGGTAAGAAAGAACCTTACAATTCCTGCTTGGCTCAACACTTTTGCAGAAAACAACCATATCAACTTTTCACAAGTGTTGCAAGAGTCCCTTACTGCTATCTACCAAAAAAGCCAAAAAGCATAATTCTTACCGAAACCCGCATCAAACGGGAAATTTTTGCAGTCATAGGAGGCGGTCAGCAACCGCCTCCTCTCCCTTTACAGCAAATCCTCAATCACAAGCAAGATATGTTCCTGCGGTTTTTCCGACAAACGGGCGAACTTGTCAACGAAAAGCTCCTCCCGGGAATCTTTCGAGAAGCAGTTGAAAAACTCCTCCGGCGTAACGTCCAAATAACAGCAGATATTAAAAAAATTCTGCATGGACGGAAGGGCTTTTTGGCTCTCGATCTTATTGATGTACCCTTCGCTTTGTCCGAGCCCCAGACTCATTTCCCGGCAAGAAACACCCTTGAGGAGCCGGAACTTTTTCAAGCGCTCCGCAAATTCTGCCACGTAATCAACGTACGCTCTCTGTTTGTTCTCATTTCTCATCTTGGTCATAATTATGACTCCTTTCTTGTAATAAATAGTATTTTTTGAGGCAACTCGCATGTTGTCTCAACCACTAATTATCACGATTGTCTACAAACGGATAGAGCCTTTTA
>JAUNGI010000027.1 GCA_030524525.1 Lachnospiraceae bacterium | reverse complement strand
TGGCAACGCCCTCCTTTCTTTCGTCTGGAGGGTTAGCCCCTCCGATAAAGGAGGGTAAGCCGCCGGGCTCTCTGGTTTCCCGAATTGAGTATATCATATTGCCACTGTTTTTACAACAAATACCGACAGGCCTCGTTAGCCGCCTCCCTCGCGGGAGGCGTAGCATTGAAAGATTATCGCAGATATTTGCCGCTGACCCACTGATCGGTACCGATCCGCGCCCAACTGCCGGACGTCTCCTGCACCTCGACGGCAGCTCCCGCCTTTAACACCTTAACAATCTTGTACGACGTGCCCGGACCCGACCGGACATTGAGATAGCTGCAATTACCTACCGTACGTTTTTCGGTGGTAGGCGTCGGTGTCGCCTCGACCAACATTAAGCTGCTTACCGGTACCCATGACGTCAGCTCCTTTAGGAGCGCCTCCATGCGACCGTTGTTGGTTTGGATTTTTGAGATCGTAAACACATCTCCGTCCGTGTACTTAACCGGTACGGCTTTTCCCTTGGCGGCCCCGCCGTACTTTGCCCCCTTGCGGATCGTCACCAGATCACCCTCGTCCAGCGCAGCGCCAGACGAGGCAGACGAACCGGAAGTTGCGCCGGCGCAATTATCGTAATCGATCCACGCCAATTTGCCCGCGCCGGTCCATCGCTGGTAAGAGATATCCGTTACGCCGACCTTGCCGATCGACGGCGCCGCTTCGACGACCTTGCCCTCCCCGATGTAGATGCCGACGTGATTGCTTGCGTGCAGCACCATACCGGGGATTGCCTTATCCGGCGTAGTCTGATCGCAGGTAGCTTTGTACAACGTGTCCGCCGTAACGTCTGCCACACCATGTGATGCGTATGTCCCAGTCTTATTTGCCCTGCTGCCCCAACCGATACCTTTGATCAGACACACGCAGTCATATGCCCGACAGCCCGTGCCGACCAGACCGGACAGGCGCTGATAATTGGTCAGCTCCGGCTCGACTTTTGACTTGGCGTTATACCATGTCTTCATGCTCGCCGACTGCCCCCGCTTCGCGTCCAGCAGCTTCTGCGTCAGCTCCTGCCCCCAGCAGCCTTTTGCATATGCGGTATCGCTCTCCGCGATCTCCAGTGCGATCTCAATAAATTCCTGTGCTGTCATTAACTTTTTTTCCATCTTATTTTTCCCCCTTATCTTCCGGCAAGATATCCTCGCCCTGCTTTTCAACCTGACTCGCCACATACTCCGCCAACCGCCGCACAAAGCCCGGCATCGGCACGCCGATATCACTTATGTTTTCTAAGATGCTAATAATCTCGTTGCACGTCAGCCACACGGCGACAACAATCGCAATCGCCCACGAAAACGGCAGTACGATACCAACAGACGCCCCCGCTGCGGCGATCAGCTCGTCCATTACCGCACCGACAACAACCAGCAGCCACATGCAGATTTTTTTTGCAATGCCCCGGAATCCCTTGTACGAGGATATCTTTTCTGCGCGGTACCCCGCTGCCACAATCCCGGTTATGTAATCCAACACGTTGCAAATGACCAACAGAATAATCGGTATCGCCAAAGCGCCGAGCCAGCTCAAAATCGCACCGCCTACAGCAGTAAAGATTGCTTTCATTTTTTCCATAACATTATCTCCTTTATTTGTTTATAATCTTGCTTGTAAACGTTGCCGCAGCGGCGCCGGTATAGCTAAACGTGATCTCCCGGCTGTTTGTTTGCGTAAGCTTGATCGTCCCGGCGGCAGTCCATGTGCTACTATTTACCGCCATACTCAGCGTCGAGGAAAACAGGATCAGCGCGTATGCCGCCCCAGCGACGCCGGTGATTGTCAGCTCCGCGACCGTGCCGGCAGGATAATCCGCCTCCGAAAACGTAAACGCCTTCGTACTGTTTGTCAGGGAAAAGGTTTCCTGCGTGCCGGTAATGGTTAGAGCATTACAGGTCAAATCAGCTATGTTGCTTTCCTCAGCTTCCAGTAACGACGTCTGGAGACCGGTAAATCGTCCTTTGGCCGTCTCCATCCCCATCATGCCATAATAACGCTCGATCGTCCGCCCATACGCTTCTGCTGTCATTTTGATCGTATGCTGCACATCTCCCGGCGATATGGTAATGGTAACGTCAAACAACGGTTTGACATAACCATACTGCGCAACGATATCATCGATTGACAGCAAACCAAGCAGCATTCGTTTCACCAGCAACGCATCGCCAAGATCCAATCCGCCGCCACGGTTAAAGTCATACCATGCAAGTTCCTGTTCGGTACAATGCCCTGCCAGCATCAGTTCCTTTATTCTTTCAATATCCTCCCAATCCGGCATAACATACATTTTTACTGTCTTGGTCAGAGCTGTTTGACCAATATCCCAACCGCCGACCGTTGCCTCTAACGCCGATAGATCCTCGACCTCGATGTGCTTTGCCGTCAGCTTAAAATCATCCCCAACGACCGTATCGCCGTCGAGTTCAATACGATCGCCCTTTAATTTGATGCTTGCGATTTTTTCGTCCGTGTCCTCCGGGGCAGGCGTCCAGTCGGTCGCAATCCCCCCTTTTTCCAGCTTTATGCAGGACATCAGCATGGTGCCGTTGCCGCCAAGTAGTACAAGCGGAGTTGTAAAGCTGCCATCTGCATCAAACGTGTGTGTTGCCTGCATCAAAGTCCATTGTTCTATCGGCGTATCGTTCGGGATTGTAATACGTAGCCTATCTTTTTTGTCTGCCTCGCGAATCGTAATGGCACTCTCTCGCTGATTGCTCGCCTGTGTAAGCGGCGTCTCTATGCGTACCCAAGCCGATAGGGTAAATGTATCTCCAGCCTTATACTCCTGTACGGTAGGCGGTGTATTGCCCATTAGATAGCAGCGGTTAGCCGAAGTATAATTGCTGCGGCTTAGACGCAGCGCACTGTGACCGGAGTACCCACCACCGCTGACAGCCTCTATCTTGCCGGTATACGGATGATTGTTGAGATACCCATCCAGACCAGCGTCAAAGGTTGAGTTCCGCCACAGGTTTCTGCCTCCAACTTGCAGGCTGTCTAACGATTCCTGCACCGTCTTGCCGCTCGTCATGGTAATTGAGGAGGCGTTGATCTGTACCTCGCCGGTATCGACGTTGACGGAAAAGACGATGTTGCCGTCCGGATCACGCGCCGCAAAAGTGCCGGAATTGATCCAGCCAGCGTTTAATCCCTGCACCGTCAAAACCTGTAAAAGCGCCTGTCCCATGGCAGATAATGCGGCCGTCGTCGTCCAAGGCTCCGCCACGCTCGGCCGTGTTTGACCAATCAGGCCGTTGGTGGTTGCGAAAAAGCGCACAAGCGACTGAGACATATCCTCATTATCGTGCAAATAAGTAATTACAGATCCGTCCGGCTGCTTCTCCTGAGTTGTAAATAGCCCGAATCCGTGCGATATGGTATCCGTCAGTGATCTCACGGTCGCATCGTACCGGCTTAACCTCTGTTCCGCTTTCTGCTCCGCCGCCTGCAAAATGCGCTGTCCTGCGCTTCCGCCAGAGGCTGCCTGTTTTGCTTTGGGCAGCGCTGTGCAAACGCACGACGTCTCGTTTTGCAGACTCGTGTTCAGGCTCATAATATAGGTATCATGCGCCGTCCCACTACGGTCCACCACACGCACAGCGTCTGTACATTCCAGCGCATAATCGTCATGGATGGAAAACGAGCAGGGGCACATCGTAAGCCCTACATAATTTGCAGCGATCCTCTGTACCGTTTCGGCCGCGTTTCCCTGATTGATCAAGGGATTGCCGGTAATCTCTATCGCATACCCCTTATTCCCTGTCATGTACTCCACGCCGTCCACCGTGCAGCAGATCCCCGTTACCGTTACCGCCGCTTCATAATCCTCGCTCAGCAGACCAGATATTTCACACGGCTCTCCCTGCCAAGCGGTTTTATCGTATAGGGCAAACGTGAGCTGCCCCGAAGCGTTAAACCTCGCCACATAACCACCGGCAAGCTGCATCATGTAGGCGATCATCTGACGCTCGGTAATATTTTCCGGCATTTCAGAGATCTCCACACCGTCAAACCCCAACTCAGACAATCCCGGAACCTGATACGCGTGCGCTGCTGCCAGCTCCGTAAGCACAGCCTCCACCGACACCGGTAACGTCAGCTCGCTTGTATATTCCTGTTCGTGCCGATACATGGTATCGTACATCTGCAAAATGGTGGTTCCGTCCGATACCTTTACCGTGGCAACGGTGTACCGCCCATAACGGATGCTGGTTTCGCCGTCTATGACATACGCATCCACTGCAGCGTTATCCCAATCATAACCGGCATAATCTCCCTCCAGCTCCGTCTTCAGCTCCCGCATTGCGGCAAAACCAACACTGACTCCGCCCGTCTGGCTGGAGGCATCGCTTATCACAAAGCTGCGCAGGATATCCGCCCCCAAAATAAGCTCTCCCGAAGGAAAGCTTATCTTTAGCTGTGCATACTGCACAGCGTCTCTTTGCTCTTTATGTTCTCTCATTTACACCTCGATTTCCGAAAATTCCACATCCCACTCAACCGTCCCGTCTGTGGAAAATTCCGATGGTGTGCAGACGCGATCGCCGATATATACCGTGGTGCTTACCATCTTATAAGGCGTCCGCACATCCATATACTGTACTGTGATACTGTTTTTTCCGTCCACCGCTTTGATCAGCTCCGCCGCTTTTCGCCATTCCAAGCCCGACCATTTGAGCGGGATCGAGAACTTTTTCGCGACGACGCTCTTATGCATCTTGCCATCCAATGTACGTCCGGATTTCGGCGTCGTCAGGTCGGAGATCGTCTGCTCGTAGTTATCCGGCGCGGGCACCGTCACACCGTTCACCTTAAATATGCCTGTCCATTTTGCCATCTCTCCCTCCTAACGCAGCTCTCCTAAAATCGGATCGATGCCCGTAATATCCTGCTGTCGATCCCGCTCCTCCAGAAACAGCCGGAACATATTGCGCGCATCTCCGATCAGGTTTACATCAACGATCTTCCCGGTGCTGATCTTGCGCAAAAGTCCCAACACCTGAGACAGCAGCCGCTTGATTTCCTCATTATCCGCAGCCCCGGTCCCGCTGCCAAAACTCTGCCGGGTCGGCAGCACCGTGCCGGTGGCAAACACCGGCGTTGTCCACGCCTCCGGCAATGACCTCGCATAATTTTGGATAATCCGCATCGTCTCATCCTCGCCATCCAAGATCGCATTATCAATACCGGGAGTAATCCATTCGGCTTTTTCATAAAATGCTCTGGACGGACTGTGGATGCCCAGCACCTTTGTAAACTTGTCTACCATCTGAGAGCCGATAGAGCCTATAGTGGACAAAAGTCCGTCCTTCTTAGAGGTAAGTCCGTTTTTGATACCCTCTACGACGTTTGTGCCAATGCTTTTCAGGCTATCCCACAAGCTGCCGCTGGTGCTGTCCGTCTTTGCATCGTCTGCCGCTGTTTTTAGGGCATCTTTCAGCTTTGATGCGATGGTGCTGCGGTTGTTATAAATCCCTTTTCCAAGCGGCGTTGTCAGCGCTTTTCCGGTTGCTGTCGCTTCGCTTTCCGTATCCGTCCTCGCTATGTTAAACGAACTGTTCAGCGCGCTTTTCAGCTTCGACGCGATCTCGGACTGCTTCATAGGGATTCCCTGAGCCACAGAACCGGTAAGCGCTTCTCCGCAATTCGCTGCATTCGCGGCGCTCCTCGCTTTTGCTGCGGCAAAGGTACTGTTCAGCGCCAGCTCAAGCTTGTTGTTCAGCAGTTCCTTTTTTGTAAAAAAGCCGTTGCCGACCGCATCCGCTGCGGCTTCGCCTGTCGCCGCTGCTTCGGTCTCTGCTTCGTCCTGTTTCCCGAATACACCCTTAATGATATCGCTGATCGTCTGTTTTCCTTTTTCCAGCTTATCCGTAAAGGCGTCCTTCATTTTATCGGCAAGCGTTTCTCCGGTGGCGCCGGACTCCGTTGCCGGATCACCGTCAGCAAGTCCCAAGCTGCGCAGCGCAGCTACGGTCGCCTCCCATAGACTCGACTGCTGTGCGTTCATCTCACTTTCATAGCCGGATGCCACACTTTGGGCGAAGCGGGCGCCGAGCTTCTCAGTAAGTTTTTCGCCTTTTGTTACATCACCGGTATGCCCAGTAAAACCATTAAGGTCATTTAACCACCCCCACCCTTCTTCTTTTTTCAGTTTTTCGCCCTTTTCAGTGATAGCATTATTCTCACTCAATCCATCACCATATAAAAAATCGGCAAGCCATTCACGCACGCTCTCCGCCATATTCAGATTGCCGTTCTCGTCAGTTCGCATGAAAGAATTATCGGAATCTATCTCCGTTCCAAGAAACACATGCTTTATATAATCTTGTACTTCTTTCAAAAAACCAGATCGGTTTTTTTCTGCATCATCATCTGTGAGTAGCGCCTCAATCAATTCGCTTAAGGTATATCCAAATGCTTCATTCCATGCTTCTTCGATATCTTTCATCCACAACTTTAGAGCATCTTTCCATTCTCCGGAAAAAATCGTCTCGATAACCACTTCCAGTTGCTCCTGCATGGTGCCGTAGTCCGTTTCATCTCCGGTCAGGAAGCGATAAATGGAATTCCCCTTGCCATATGCCCATTCCACTGCTTTGCCTGCTGCGTTGAACAATTTGCAGGTGATCTTCCACACCGTTTCCAAAACGGCAGGAACCTGAAATTCGGATGCATCCTTGAAAACAAGCCCAGTATCTTCGGCGCCGTTACCGTTACCGCTGCCACTCGTAGAGGCAGAGGAACTGCTGTCCTGCAAATTGTGCAGCTCATCAAAGCCCGCCTGCGTCCGTTCCGCTTCTTTGACCGCTTCCGTGTAATCTTCTGTGGCATTCACCGCGCTATAAATACTATCCGCCGCTTTCTGCGCGTCCTCGACCGTCCAGCCAAACAATTGCGCCGTGATCTTGGCAAGGCCCTGTGTTATCTTCTCAAGCCCTTTGAGCAGCCAGTTGACAAACGGCATGACCGTATTATAGATCGGTGCAAATGCCGTCAACAGATTCGCCTTGATGCTTTTCAGGCTTTGCGAGAACTCATCGTTCTGCGCGGCGGCACTCCCCATAAAATCCATCAGAGAATGTATCACCTTGTAAAACTGAGAAAAGATTAAAGCACTTCCTATAATCCCTCTCAGCCGCTTCTGGAAACTGCCTGCGGATTTTGTCGCCGTGCCAAAACCGTCTCTTGCCGCCTTACCTATCCGTTTTACGGAACGCGCCGCGTCGTCCTGCTCCAAGCTCAGCCGCCGCACGGAATCACGATACGCCTCCGCCATACGCTTTGCCGCTTCCTTGCTAAGCGTATCTTCTTCTCCCGCTGCCAAAGCGACGCTCCCAAGCTCTCGCTGCTCCTGCTCCAAGCTCTCTAACTCTCCACGGTACCCCGCCGTTTCCTGCCGTCTCTGCGCGACAGACGCCGATGCCACAGCGCCGGTCTGTTCCATCATCGCCTGCTCCTGCTGCATTTTGGCGATTAGCTCATTATATGCCCGCCGACAGTCCTCCAACTGCCTCTCGGCATTCTCGATCAGTGCCGTCTGCTTCTGCCA
This sequence comes from Lachnospiraceae bacterium, assembly GCA_030524525.1. Classification (GTDB taxonomy): domain Bacteria; phylum Bacillota; class Clostridia; order Lachnospirales; family Lachnospiraceae; genus ISDg. Next base: position 26,922 of record JAUNGI010000027.1, on the reverse strand, counting down.
CTCTTTATTGCTCTCGATCAGCCCTTGATTGTCCGCATCGGACATTCCCGGCACGATCGCTCCTTTTGCGGTAATTGCACGCTTGTCATACAACTCGTCAAGCTTACCGTCCAAATCCGCAATCTGCCGCTCCAGCTTTATCGCCTGTTTCTCCATAGCGGCAAACGGGTTGTTTTTGTTGGAGCCCCGGAGCTTCGCCGCTTGTTTTTCGGTTTCTTTTGCGCTTTCGCGCAGCCCCTGTAAAAGCCCTTTCTCGTCGATACGCGTATCAAAGACCAGAGTTCCGTCACTCACTGATTTCCCCATCATTTTTTCCTCCTTTCAGCCAAGGATTTTGTTCAGGCGGTCGATATTCGCCTGTTCCGCCTCGCTGCGCTTCCGGCGGATCTCAATTAACGCCTTGTTTTCCCGGTAAAATTTCCGTTCATGCTTCTCCAGCTTCTCACCGTCGCGCAGCTTTCGCCGGATCTCCGTGACCTGCGAAAACAGACCGTCCGTAATTTCCCCAAACAGCCCCAAAAACGTCCACCAGTGCAAATACGGCATACTGCGGACATCTTTCCCGGTCACCTTTGCAAGGGACGCCATAATCATCTGTTCGTCCTGCTCCCACGAATACAGCGGGCTCTTTTTCCCTTCCTTCTGCGTGCGTCCGGCGTTCAGGAAATTCAGCCCCTCCCGTACGGCTTCCTCTATGTGATCCGGCGGCATTTCCCGCCACGCCGGATACAAGATGCGCCGCATACATTCCAACGCCTCCTCGTGCCGCAGACGCTCGTCTGCAAACGCATCCTGTATTCGCAGGCAATCACGGAAATCGGAGCGGATTTCGTACCGCTTACCTTTAATTTGCAGTTCCTTCGGCAGTGTCCCCAGCTTCCGCATCATATTCCTCCGTATACTCCGCAAGCAGCTTTTCCGTAACGGCTTTCTGTTCCTCGAACTTCTTCTCGATATGCCCTGCCAGCATTTCGAGCAGATTCCGGCACAGGTGCTTCCCGTTCCGCCCAAGCGACATACAATTTGTGTCTCCAAATACAACGGAGCTGATCTCGCAGCCCGCCAATTCGTCCAGCTTTGCCTTGATCTTCTTGTCTACCGCTTCGATCTGCCCCGTAATATCCGGATATTCTGCCTCTGATGCGCCATCCGGCACCTCCTCGGCAAGGATCTGTGCATCCTGTATCAGCTTGATGATCTCCGCATAGATCTTCTTGGCGCGCGCATAAAAATTGAGATCGCGCGGGTTAAACTCCACCGTTCCAAGCACCTTTCCGCTGACGTCCACAATCTCGTAGCGCTCCATTCCACTATCAAATACCAACTGTTCCATATCCATCCTCCTATTTCAAAAATACCGGGGGCTTTGCCCCCGGCTCGATCCAGTTCTTAACCTTCTGCTGTCGGTGTAAACTTCTTTGTTCCAACCATCCATGTACCTTCCGTGCGGTCTCCGTTGTAATAAATATTAAACGGGATCTGCATTCCGGCGGTATCGCCGCCGATGGACTGCGGCACGATCACAGCGTTCTCACGATACGCTTTCACTACAGTGCCGTCCGAGTCGATCAGCACGTCAACCACCGTGGTTTCCAGCTCGGCGCCTGTACTGCGGTTGTTTACAATCGCAAACAGCTTTTCGTAGAGCGCTTCACCTTCGTATGCGTAGAAGGTCTCTACATCCCCTTCCGGCTCATAACCCTTGACCTTCGTTCTGGATTCGCCCCAAATGTTTTTCGTCGTCTCCACATCCGGGTTCATCTCCACGTTGTAATCTTCCAGATCCTTGCCCAGTCTGACGTAATCGGTCGCCGCCCCGGTCAGGTCAAACGCAGCGTCGATGTAGTGCGCCAGATACTTCCGTTCGATCAGCGCGCCGTCCGCACGCCCGGCAAAGCTCTGCAAATTCATTTTCATTCTTTTCATGCCTTCATTCCTCACTTTCTAAGGTGTAAATAACTTTAAGCTGTAACTGATACTTCATGTGCTGCCCGTCTTCGGAGATGGTATACGCCATCCCGTTCGCCGCGCTAATCGAGGCAATCTTCCCGGCCAGCTCGGTTTCTCCGATGGTCGCCGTTACCGGCAAGCCCCTAAGCCCTTCCAGATAATAACCAAGTTCCAACAGCAGCGCGGAATTTGCCAGTCTGTCGGCGTCGTTCACATTGCTGACTACCGCATACAGGATCATATCGTTGCATCTTGTCTGATTGCCGCAGATGTCCTTTTTTACCATCCGGTCGCCGATGGACGACAAGCCATAATTCTCCGCATTGTCTACGGTAAAATCGATATGCATATCCTCAGCAACAGGCAGCTCCCGCAGCCTCGGAAAATCCGTCAGTACCTGTTTCATACGTTCAATCACATTCATGCCTTGCCCCTCCTTATAAGCTCCTGCGCGCCCCGCAGCAGCGCATCCTTTTTTGCTTCCTTCATGCGCCGGAACCAGAACGGACCGGCCAGCGGATGTTTTGCCGTATTATGCACCAGTTCTCGATCAGTAACGACCGGTTTTGTCTCATGCAGCTTTGCCCGAACTCTGCCGTCTTCTGTCGTCATAACCTTACCGTAATACTGGAACCGGGCGTAGGGCGTATATTGCCTGATTTCCCCGCTGCCAATGACGGTACCGCTCGTTGCCATGTCTCGCAATACTCCGGTGCGATATGGGGTAAACGGTTCCATCTGCTTGATGCACTCGTTATCAAGCCATTTTTGCACATAACCGCCCTCTCCGAGTCCGTGTTTGTTCGCAATGGCTTCCAGACTGTCGTGAAATTCCATCTTTACTCGCATCATTTCCCTCCAATCTCCCAGTGATGCAGCCGCGAGTTAAGGCTATGATCTTTCCGGGACAGCGCCGTCACCGTAAACACCTCGTATTCCGCTCGCAGCGCCTTAATACTGGCTGCCTGTGCACTCTGCGAGGCGTTGTCGATCACAACGGGGCATTCGCCCTGCACGATCATATCCTCCCCTGCCTCTAACTCCAGCGTCGGCGCTTTGTCAAGCGGCAGCGACACATACAAGCGGTCGGCGTCCTGCAATCCGCTTTTTGCGATCGCCCGCTGACGGTCGTCCTCCCAAAAGCAGCCTGCATAAACGGCACGTTCCCATGCTCCTCCGTTGTTGTGATAGATTGTGACGCTTACTGTCCGCTTCATATGACCGTCACCCCGCTGTACAACAGACCGGCTGCGGCAAGCCAGCGGTCTATGATCTCCGCGACCTGCCGCTCCGTACTGTTTGCTCTGGCCTCCGAGGATTCGTAGGATACTGACCAACTCCCGTCCTTTTCCGAGGCAATACCGGCAAACGTCTCCCGGTTCTCCTCAACGGACTGTAAAAGCTCTGCAAGCTCACAGCAGCAGTACTGCACTTCTACCGGCACATCGCCGCCAACGCCCAGCATGCGGTTTTTGATCCGCACGCTTGCCTGTATCGCCAGCCGCTCCCACTGCTCCTCCGTCAGCTTGCTGCCTTTGTATACATGCGCATAAAATGCGTAATCCGTGTATGGTATCAGCATCCTCTTTTCCTCGCTTCCACTACTTGATATTGGCGGCCGTTACGGTCACGTATCCGACCTTCGCAACCTTTCCGTTTACCAGCTCGGCAACCTCGATCGTTTCTCCGACCTTGGCTGCAATCTCGGTGGTACCGCTCGTCAGCTCCGTGCCGGCATAGTCTGCCGTTGTCTGGTCGTAGGTCGCCCTCTCCACAGGCTCGATCTTATATGCCAGCGTCCCCGTACTGCCGGTCACAGTCAGGATAGTCGTGCCTTTTGTACTGCCCGCTGCGGCGCTTACGCTCAGTGCTCCCGGTGCGTACACGGCGCGAATGGCAACCGATCGCAGCACCTTGTGTGCATATACAAATCTGCCCTGCACCGCCGACGCGCCGATATACTTCCCGGAACCGTTCAGGTCCTGCAAATGCACCGGTACCGCAAATTCCATAGCGCGGGTCGCAAAGCGGGGATGCCCCGCCAGCATGGCAAGGTTTGCGGTCTCATCGTTCCACTCAAAGACCAAAAAGCCCGCGATCTTACCGACCGCACCGGTCTGCTTTACCTCGTCTCCCAAGTTGGACGATCCGACAAAATGATCCTTATCCTTCAGGATCAGGGAGTAGGTATCCGGCGTACACAACAAATAACGGCGGCCATCGTTCGGAATGTTTGCTTTGGTCATGGCAGCACGCAAATCTACGATCTTGTCATAGATGTTTTCCGGCGTCAGCGCCGATTCGTTGGTGACGGTCGCCGCTGCCAGCAGCACGCTGCCGCCGTCCATATCCACGGCTTTGCTCATGCTGTAGCTTGCACTGTCCATCCGGTCGGCGACCAGATTGTCAGGTACCGCCTGCGCATCATAGCCATCAATGACCTCGTTTACCGCCTTGTCCTTGTTGATCATCATGGTCTCATACGCAGTGCTGCCCATGGTTCCCTGAATTCCGTTTGCTTTGTCGTAGTCGGACACGGCAACCTCTGCATCTCTTACCGGGATTTTAACCGATCCCGCCGCCGGACTGCCCTCGTAGTCGGTATTGAAAACAACGCCGTCCTTTAACAGCAGTTCCTTTCTCAGCTTGGCAAGCACCAAGCCGCTCCAACGCTCCTGCAATTCGTGTGCAAAGCGCTGTAATGTCATTTTGATCGTCTGTAACATTTCTCTTCCTTTCCGGGGCGTCCTGCCCCATTAAACCTTTAAGCCGGGGTTACGCTTCAGGAATGCGGCTTCTACGCCGTCCTCCTCGGAACTGCCGCTGCCCTTCTGTCTTGTTCCCCAGCCCTTTTTCTTCTCGACGTCCTCACTGGCTCCTGCGCTGCTCTTAACAAAATTCGGGTACTTTTTCAGTACCTTTTTGATTGCGGCTTCCAGATCCGTATCCTCGTCCATATACGCTTTTGCCAGCGCGACAACATCGGACACGCTTTCCTTTGCGACGTCCTGCTCGTAACACAGGAGCTTTGCTTCCATCGCCGACACCTTGGCCGCCTGTTCCGCTGCCAAATCCGTGTCGCTCTCCTTTTTCCCGTAAGCCTCTTTCCGGGTTTCCCGAAGCTTCGCCCGCTCTCTTCCGATCCGATCTTCAATGATCGCGTCAAGCTCCTCCTGTGTAAACATCTTCCCACCCGGCTTTTTTGAGATTTCCTCCGAGCCGCCGTCTGCTCCCTCGCCTTCGCCGCCTCCGGCTCCGTTCTCATCGGCTGCCTCAGCAAAGAGCTGCAGCCGATATCCCAGCATCCGCTGTGTTCTGTACTTCATTCTATTTCCTCCCGTTTTCAGCCCGTCGGCTTTTCCTCAGCTTTTTCTGTCTTCCGGTCTGGACATATAAAAAAGACGCCTAAGCGTCCTCCTCATACGAAACATATAATGGGTATTCCTCTGCGATACCCTTGTAGCCTGCCGCCACTGTCTGCAACAGCGTGTCCGTTTGCATATTAGGTCTGCCTCTGATTCGGTAATCTACCACGCCGTCCCCCTCAATCAAGTGGATTTCTTGTTCTGCGACGAGCTGCAAAGCATTTACGGTTGTTACCGTCAGCGCCGAAATCGCTGCGCATACAATGTCATAGCCCAACGCGCCATAATCGGCATGGCCGACTACCGCAAAGCCCAGCAAGCGCCCTTTTGTTGATTTATATGGTTTAATTTTTGTCATTACACTCTCCCCAGCCCGTCCGCCGTAATGCGTTCCCGTTCCTCCGGCAGTTCCATTTTTTCCGCAAAATCCTTGTACCTCTTGTTCATCAGCCGGTATCTTGCCCGTTCTTCCTTGATGGTCTCCGCGTCTGCCTCCGCCTTTTTCAGCGTGTCGATCCGCTTTCGCTGCTTTCTCATCCTGCGTTCCATTTTACGCATTGCCTGCGTCGCCTCATACTTGGTATAATCTTTGCCTTGATAGCTCCGCTTTCGGTTCATGTCGCGTTCCATCTCCTCAAGCTGCTCCGGCGTATAGTTCGGCGTACTCACCCCCGGAAGGAAGGCGTAGAACGTATGATAGCAGTTGATGCCGCAAAGCCCCAGCTTATCTACTCCGTAGCCGGTCGTCTCGACAAAATCCGGATACTCATACTCCTGCTCCATGATAGATACCTCCTATTGCGCCGGCGCAAAAAACACTTGCACATCCGCGAATACTGCTGTACAGTATCCATAGAATATCTTAGCAAGAGGAGCGATACCTGACCCCCTCTTATGGGTTGGACCATCGTTCCTCCCACTAGGATATCTTACGGAAAAGGTGCACGTTCTCCACTAGGAGGGCGCGCACCTTTCTTTCATCGATAACAAAATGCCGCCAGTCAAAACGACTGGCGGCATTGGTTACAAGAAAAAACTATCCGGCAGGCGTACCATTCTCCTGCATCTCTCGGTTTCCCTGTCGTGCCATCGGCGTGTGGACGGGTACGAAATCTTCCACCTCGGATAGTTGTTTCTTATGTTAGGTTTATTATAGCATTTTTATTCTTTTCTGTAAAGGATTTTCTTATTCTTCAGCAAGCGGTTCCACTCCTTATTTTTTATCCTCATGAAAGTAATAATTGAGTTCTTGTACTTCACATTATCAGCCGAGGTCACAAAACGCAAAACGGTCTTAAACTGCTGTCCCTCTAGCTCCTTTAGAATCAACGCAGTATTCGGTCTATTAGCTTCGATAATATAATCCGGGTTGGAAACGATCTCTTTCATATAGCCATAGAATCGCTCGTAATCATTCGGATGACGCTCTTTTATATGTTCTATTCTCTCATCTGTAATAATTACTTCGTCCGAAACGATATCCTCGGTTATGCACTTATATATCTCTTTGTCGATCTTCCCGATGGAATGTACCTCAATCTTTCCCTTACCATTTGACCCGGCAGTTTTCACCGAATCTTTGACTGCATCCGCTGTCCGATTTTCCGAATCCGATTTCTCCGCACCAAGAAATCCCTTCCAGTGAAATACCCTGCCCTGCCATACCTGATGGCTCGGTCGAGCTGTAGCATGCCAAGAAACTTCTACATACTCCGTTCCCAGCTCGCGCATATTGTTTTCGGTGATGTGACCGGTCACCTGTGTTACTCCGGTCAACAAGCACATACGAGCGGCAGAAGCCACGTCATAGGTCTTCCCAGAATCATAATTCACCGTCCGCAGATCGCTGTCCGTCAGTTCTTTTACAACATCTCTAATGGCGTTATTATAGGTTTCCGTTCCTTCCAGTACCTGACCGACCGCCCGATCAAGCGACCGCTGCAAAACCGCCGCCGGCGGAGTCATTTGCAGCTTTCCGTTGTTCTTTACCATATAACCGGTCGTCTGCGTGATGTTCTCAAAGGTTTTCTTGGTCTGCGCCTTTATCGCCTGTATGTATTGCTGCAATTCCGCGTTTTCCGCAAATGGAGTAATTTCCCGCTTAGCCAGTTCCCGATAGATCGTCGCATCTCTCACATACTGCTCTTGCAGCACCTCGTCAAAGATGCGGTTAATCTCTGCCTCTGACGCTTCGATCGCCGCTTGGATATGCCTTTTGACGGCGGCGGTAAAGCCTTTGATGCAATCGTAGCGGTAAATCAAATAGTCGGTCGTGCTGCTGATTTCCCTGCCGTCCTTGATGCGCTCGATGATTTCAAGCAGCACCGCTGCCGCCAGCTCCTCCATATACTGTTCTACCGTGGTTGGCAGCGCCTCCAACTCCGCCGGTGTTATTGGCATCTTACTCGCCCACCTCTCCGACGTCCAGCTCTGCCGGTATCGGCAGATTTTTCACGGCTTCCGCCTCCGTCTCTCCATACCACTTCGCGCGATATTCCTCCAGACGCATAACACCCATTGCCACATCGCCCTTGTCCACGGTACGCTCCGTCTGCTTGTCCTCGATCACCGAATCGTCAAAATCAATCTGGATTTCCTCAACCGACTCCTTGCGCAGAAAAGCGATTGCCCGGATCAACCCTTTCAGTGCCGCATCTATTACAATCTCATGTTTTTTCAGATTCTGGTACAGATCTGATTTCTCAGAGATCACTTCCGTTGCCGTCTTCACAGTGCCGCTCTCGAATTTATATCGGCTCGACCCCAATCCACACTTGAAAGACAGCATGTCCAACGCTTTGTTTATGCCGATCTCATGCTCCTGCGCTCGGATGCTCATGTCCATAGCCTCTATTTTCTGCGGATTGCCGCGGCTGTCCGGTACCGCATAAAACGCGGTGTCACCGGAGTCAAACACCGGCGTCTGCTCTCCGCTTGCGCCCAACTCGATCTTTGCCATACTAAGCGGCACAATAATGCGTCGTCTGCCAATGGCATACTCGTTGAGATAGCTGTCGTAGATCAGATCACAGCCTTTGAGCTGCGATATGGCGTTGCCAAAGACGCTGATTCCCATAGGACTATCCAGATCAATATTGTTGATGATGTTCGGCGTCACGAGTTGGAACAGCGGTTCCGTCGATTTTGTTATCACCTCGGCCTGCATGTCCTCCGGCAGCTCAAGTTCTTTTCCGCTTTCCGCATCAGCCATATGATTTTCGATCACATAGCGCTTTTCTTCACCCAGCCGGTGGATCTGCAAATAGATCTGCTTTTGGGCTCCGCCCCGCACCGAGCCAAAGGCACACTCTGTCACATAGCCGTTTTCCCACGATATTGGATAGATCATTCCCGCACGGATATAATCTATGACGACCTCTCCCGCCGCATCCAAATACTCGACAAAGGCTCCCGTTCCCAGCGCAAATGCAAGCTCGATCAACTGATTGCCCTTCACACGGAAATTGTTGTACTCAAACACCTGTTTCAGGGTCGAATCAAACTCGCCTCCGGTGTGGATGATCACCTTTTCGTTCAAGATCAGACTTGCCCAATCCTCGCACACCGTTTTCGCCATATTCATGCGTTCACGCGTCTTTGTCGTCTTTTTTATCCCGTTGAATACCTTGTAGCGATGGAAGTCCTTTACCTCCCCGGCGTACCAGCGTTCCCACTCGGCAATATGCCGGTAGGTATCATCCGGCACGGTCGCGTAACCGAGCCGCTGCAAATACTCTTTGATCGTGACCATGCTTTACACCTCCATGCCCATATACAGGATGTCGTCCTGTACGCTCTCTGTGCTGTACTCTTGGCTGTCCAAACTGTCAATATCCATTTGGCCATCGTCCAGACGCACGTCTTTTGTCACCTGCTTTTCGTCGTAAACGGCCTGCTGAAACGCCTCTATCAGGTGTTTGCATGAGGAATGCACCTTGTAGCGCCCCTGCGCCATCAGACTATTGTAAAAAGCGATCCGGTCGTTGATGGGACCCTTGATTGCGTTTTTGATTTCCACCTTGACGCCCGCTGCCATCGTCGCCGCCTCCAGTCCCGCGATCAGCGTCTGCTCGGCGCTGTCGCAGTAAGCCTCATAGCAGAGGTATTTCGTCTGCATCCGGCGGCAGAAGTCGATAAAGTCCCGGTTTAACTGCTCCGGCGTGATGCGCTCATGCTTGTAATACTCCGCGATCGTTACGACCTCCCTGTACCCCCGCGTAAAACCTGTAAACTTAAAGGAGTGGGCTGAGGTGTTGCCGCCAAAGTCCACTCCGATGGTGCCGTATATGATGGGATGCGCCTCCAACCAAGCATCGTCCACGATAAACTGCTCCGGGTTATCTGCAAACTGTTGATACACCAACCCGTCTGACGCTACCCAAAGACCCAAAATAAAACGCTTATAGAAAACCCCCGAATACATACGCCTATAGAAATCCTTGCGTTTTTGACTGAGCGTCAAATTATCGTCCATGGTGAAGTGCAGGTGATAAATCTGCTTTTCCTTTGCGCGATCCAAAAGCTCCGTCTTAACGTAATGCTTTGGTCCCTCCGGATTGCAGTTCAAAAAGACTTTTGCCCCATCCACCGAACAGCGACCGATCATCTGCTCAATAAAGCTCTCCGGGAACAGCGCCGCCTCGTCTGCATAAGCTCCGGCTGCGGTCAAGCCCTGTAAGGCATCCTGCGATGCCTCGTTGTTTGCCCCATAGCAATAATAGGTGCTGTTCCCGATCTCGATATAGTTTTCCGATCGGTTATAGACATATGCCCAGCCCCACGCTTCGAGGATTTGCAGCATAGGGCGGATCACATTTTTCTTCAGCGCGCCGATCGTCTTACCCGCAATGATAAACGCCTCCCCCGCCGGGAAGGTCTCCTGCGAGAACAGCAAAAAGCTGCAAATACAGGCGATGGTTTTCCCTGAACGAATGCTGCCGTCGGCAATAACGATCTCACAATTACGGTGCGGACTGCCCTCACGCCACCAATACAGCAAGCGTCGCTGCCGCAGCGAAAACGGCTTGAATTCAAATGCTTTATTCTTTTTCAGCGGTTTCATCTTTCTCTCCTTCATCCCGGAAGCATTCCTCCAAGCTCTCCTTTTGCGGGTTCACCGCGGCAAGGAACGCCTGTATACCCTCGTTTTCAGCGCCCGCATCCGGCTTCTTCGGCTCTTGGCGCTCCCTCCACGTTTCCGGTTTACGATTCTTTAGCCAGAAGATCTGTGCGGTCGTATCGGGCGGGATATACATTTCCTCATCGGCATATACGACTTCCTCATGCTCCCGCACCTTTTTCCCAACAGAGTCATATTCTACCCGGCGCAGCTTGATCGGTTTATGAACAATTTGCCGGATACCGACCGCCTTTTCGTACAGGGCATTCTCAACGTGTATATCCGCAACGTCTTTTCCCTTCCGGACGGCGGCTGCCAGCTCCGGGAACTTCTTTTTCCACTCTCCCAGCGTTGATCGGGACACCTGCATCGCTTTCGCGATGTTTTCCTCGGTCGCGCCGTCCCTTGCCCATGCTTCCAGCTTCAGCAAGCCTTCAGGCGTTAGCCAATATTCGTATTTTCCCTTGCCCAACCGCCTCCGCCCCTTTCTTTTGCGCCGGCGCAAATTCTTGTATTCAAAAAGGACGCATTGCTGCGTCCCTTTCGGTTGTTCATATTCGTTCGCTGTTCTTGTGCGCGCATACGCGCGCGTTTAGGATGTCCGGATTGTCCGGGATGGTTTACCACAAAATAAGAGGCGACCGAAGCCGCCCCTCTCTTTATTTCGTCTCTTTTTTTGTTGTACTTTCTATCTTTTCTTTCAAACTTTTCATTTCTTCCTCACGCGCCACCTTTGAAGTCTCGCTTTCAAAATTTTTCCCCGAAATGACAAGGGAAAGAATGATCCCAATAAATCGATACGCGCTGCAAATGAAAAACAATAGTATCCATAGCGTCAAAAGTGCAAGCACGATAGTTGCCTTTAGCTGTAACACATCATGCAAAAACAGTAAACAGCAAAGAAACACCACTACAAAACCGCTAATAATCGTGTTTTTCAATTTTCTTCTAAACAGCTTTACATTGGCATGTCTCAAGAAAAGCGTAATTATATTGTCTTCTTTTTGATTGGAGATCAAAATAGGAAGCAAAAAACCAAATACGCCAACAATAATTGTCACGAAAGTGATAAGTGCTTCCAATAACCCATTGATATTTTTACTTTCAAGAATCCGACTCGCATCAAGCTTCAATATCCAACACAAAAGCACCAAAAGCACAATACATATTGTCGGAATTATTATTGCGTACCGCGCTCTCCACCAATCCAGCACCTTATCACCTAGCGTCATTTTTCCTCCTTATTGTCAGTTTATACGACTCATTCTGACACGACCACTTTCCTCATATCTTCTTGCAATTTTATCTGCAACCTGATTAAATTTCAATTCTCGTCTCGGCATAACCGGGCAATATACAATATCATGTTCAAGATTCTCAAACAAATCATAAACTGCGGTTCGCTCCTCATCTTTAATGACAAATTGCGCCTTTTTAATCGTCCCCCTATCGTATTCTTTTTTTACATCTTCAGCAATCAGCTCAATAGCCTCGTTGTTGAGATTATGCCAATATTCATATCCCATCCCAAGCTCTATTTTCGCAGTAACTGCCCCAGTCTCTTCTGCGGCTGAGACAATCCGTTCAAATACATCGCTCTTGCAATTATTACGATTAATCTTACGCAAATCCGCAACTGTTAAGATCAGTTTTCTCTTTTTTTTCTGAAAAAATCCATCCATCTTACTTACTACAGGAACCAAACGATAAGATGGTTGTTCTCCACCGAAAATATTGTTTATATAACTTTGAATCATATCAGCAGAAAAACCGCCTTTATTGCACTGAACCAAAAGAACACATCTTTTAGGATCATAAAGCGCCACCGTATTTTTCCCCATAAATTGATCATCTTCCAGATCGATATGCTTTGCCTTTCCCTGTTGAGGGACAATATAGCTATTACTATTTTCATCCATTCTCATAAAGTTCAACGCAATGTATTGGTTATTTTCCACCAAGCAAATATCTTCCAGACGTCCTTTGGTGTCCAGCACATCACAAAGACGTTCCTCCAGTCCCATGTTGTAAATACGGCTAATCCATTGAGTCAAATCACATCTTCCTGTACCATAAAAGTCCATAACAGCGAAATACAGAAACTTAACGGGAATATTTTTCATTGGCATAACATTTCTCCTGTGTTTTTCTTTGATAATACTCCCTTTTTCTACCAGTTTCAACACTAAAATACAGGAATCAAAACTTTTTTCACTTCTGATTGCATAAAACACGCAACCAGATTGATTATACAACAAAACGCCCTGTATTGCTACAGGACGTTTTGCCAATCAGGAGGTCACACGTATGTATGTCAAGGAAAATACAATTCCCGTTGCACTTTCCTCAGCTTAAATATTACCACAGATTTTTGTTAATTGGGTTAATCTTTCAAAATTTCCGAAATTTTTTGTGCGATTCTGCTTCTCGAATAACCTGTTCTTTCAGCGACCTCCCGCTGCCGCATCCCCTCCAGAAATACCAGCTCAAAAATCTGCCGATCTGTACTATCCGGTATTGCTTTAATAAACTCCTCGATCTCCACCAGCAGCTTGCTGCACTCTTCCCGCCGCTGCTCTCTGAGGCGAATGCGCTTGGCGATCGCGTCCGCTGCCACCGGCTCGTCCATCCGCACAAGCGGATGCGTCGCTATGTAGGGATGCTCCCGCTGGGATGCCATTACCTTACCGATTACCGTCGGCACATCCGCCGCCTGCATCCGCAGCTTGTCGATACTCTCGTCCAGCCTTGCGATCTCGCGCTTTAATGCCCGATATTGTTTCAGGCGCTCTCTTGTCATTTGATTCCTCCTTTCGGTGCCGGCGCATCGATGTAGACGATAATCGCCTTTATCCATGGCATGGATGCATAAGCCGCTACCGCTTCCTCATCGGTTAACTCCTGCACAGTATCATAGCCAAGCATTTCCTCAAGCACAAATTCAAGCGAGGATTGGTCGGTATCATCACGGAAATAGGCCTGACCGTCTACCTCGAAATATTCTCCGATATAGACGCTGCCCCAAGCTCCGAGCCAGCGACCATAGGCATCTTCAACAGCAATCTCGCTGTCTACCATAGGGACAACCGGCAGCTCCGGATTGTCCGCCATCAGCCTTAAAAGCTCTTCCAAGTTCTGTTTTTCTTCTTCAGTCATAATTTCTCTCCTTTCATGAAACAAAGCCAGTGTGTAGTATTGCCGCGCTTGCGGCAGCGATTCCCGAATAAAGGCTCTTGACTAAACAACGGGAGTATTGTGCTAAGAGGGAACTGAATCTCGCTCCACTTGAATATCAGTACCCCATTCGGCTTCAATACCCTCATGCATTCTTCAAATCCAGCTGACAGCATCCCCCTCCAATTGCCTTCAAGTTTTCCGTATTTTGTAGCCATGATTGACGTTTGCCCTGCATAGGCAAGATGTGGCGGATCAAAAACGACCAGATAAAAGCTGCCGTCCGGGAAAGGGAGATCAGTGAAATCGCAGACGGTATCCGGACAGATCTCGATGTAGCGACCGGGATAATACTCTGTTCGGGGCAGCGTCCGGATGTCACAAAACTCTACGTCGGGATTGTTTTTATCAAACCAAAACATCTTACTGCCACAGCAGGCATCCAAAATCTTTTTCATGTTTGTTCCTCCTCGAAATATTTGATTATCGCTACGGTCATTTGTACGACCAGTGGATGTCCTCTTGCTTTTCGCTCCAATTCGTGTGCGGCTGTGAGCAGTTGCTGCCACTCGGCATCAGATCTTGGCGGCATCTCCGCAAAGCGCTCCAACAACTCTCGCTCTTTCGCGAAAATCCAATCAATTTGTGTTTTGCTTATCATCGTCCAATTCCTCGACACAAACATGGATCCCCGGTATATCATTCCAGAACTTCTCCACAATCTCCGAGGCTACCAATGCATCGTCTTTCCAGAAGCCCGCCTGCGTCATACAGTCCTTCAGCAGCTTTTGCAGGTTATCAGTATCCGGCTTTGTGGTCTTGTATGTTCTGGGCTTATGCTTCCCCATGGGGAACAGCCACTTAACGATCAGTCGGCATCCCTTTTCGATAGGCTTGACCGGTCGATGTATGGCCAAGGCGCTAATAAGATTACTTCTTGCATTTGCCAACTCCGGTGGTTCGTAAAATACTGGCTTGCCATGCACCACATGCACCTTCTTCTCTTGGTGCGTAACTGTCGGCGGATTCATATAAATAAAAAAGTGAATTTTCATGTTTTCTCCTTTCAATCTCCTCATTCGTCCTTCAAGAAGATGCCCCTGCGCCTCGGAGGCAGCGCGATCTTTTCATCCTCTTCATCATCCGGGGTCGCGTATACCGAGCAAGCATATATCCGATCACATGAAGGCATTGAGCATCCCATATCTTCGTCGTAGCATCCACACCCATAGCAGGGGTTAACCTTTTCTCTGTATTCTTCTTCCGTCATCTTGATCTCCTTTCCTTGCACCTCGCGGTTGGGCTGGGTGGGCTCCCGCCTGTGTGTGGGGGCGTGCTCAATCGCCCCCACACTTTTAAGGGGGTGCCCGCCCATTCCCTCCCGCAAGGGATATATATACGAAGTATATATAGGTGCCGGGAGGGAATGTTCCCGGCACCTAATTTTTCAGGTAACGGGAATGTTCCCAACACCTAGGTCGCGGGAATTAGGGAATGTTCCCGACACCTGATTTTTCAGGTAACGGGACGAGCTGTTTTGTGTTCCTGTGCGTTGTGTATCCCATCTTCTTTAGAGAATTCCAAATGGTTTTTATTGCTGGACAACTTTCCCCAACTGCTTCCGCATCACTCTTCATTTGCTCATACAGCTCCTGTACAGTAGGATACCGCTCGTACTCAAACCGGAAATTCTCAATAGCCATGTTGTATTTCGTCTGCCTACTCTTTCTTTCTGTTTCTCCCTGCTTCTTTCTGGCCTCCTTCCCCTTCTGCCACATCGGCTTTTCTTCCTCCGGCTGAACATCCGCAAGCGCTCCGATTGCATCTGCCCGGTGTACCGGATAATCAAACCACAGGTTTACTGGCGGAAACTTTGGGAATTCCCGAAGGGTTCCCTCAATGCGCCATGCCGTGCGGCCGGCTACGGCAGCATCAGAGGCGCAAATTAACCGCTTGATCTCCTTTAACTGTGATGCGGAGCAAATCCGTTCCGCTATTTTACCCAACTGTGCGCTGCTGCAAAGCTCATCCTGAGACGGATCAAAGCTCGGCATATCCCCCATATAGGCAGCGTAGACATCACACCGCGCACGGTTCTGCTCAGCCAGCAGCAGCTTTTCGTTCACTTCCAGCTCAGTAAGATCCAAAAGCGCATCCGGATCACGGGCAAATACACCAGACCCGGAAGCTCTGTCCATGGACTTTTTCCCACCCTGTGCGCCCTTACTGTGGTGATGGCAGTAGATCACCGCGCAGCTCAGCTCCGTGCAGACTTTATCAAACTGATTACAGAAATTGGCCATTTGATCGGCGCTGTTCTCGTCGCCTGTGATCACCTTATAGATCGGGTCGATAATAACCGCCAGATACCCTTTTTTCGTCGCTCTGCGGATCAGCTTCGGAGCGAGCCTGTCCATCGGAACGGAATGCCCTCTGAGGTTCCACAGGTCGATATTCGCTAGGTTATTCGGAGCGATCTGCATTGCCTCGTAGACGTCCCGAAAACGATGCAGACAGCTTGCACGATCCAACTCCAGATTGACATATAGCACCTTACCTTTGGCGCATTGCCAGCCAAGCCAGCGCCGCCCCTCCGCGATCGCAATGCAAAGCTCGATCAGGGCAAAGCTTTTTCCGGCTTTGCTCGGACCAGCCAACAGCATCTTGTGTCCCTGCCGCAGCACGCCCTCGATCAATGGCGGCGCCAGCTCCGGAAGATTTCCCCACTCTACTGCCAAGCTTTCATAATCCGGCAGATCGTCGTTGATGCTTTCGATCCATTCCTGCCATTCTTTCCAGCTTTCCTTTCCGATGTTCGTAGCGACCAAAAACTGTTTCCGACCGTTCCTCATAACGCCCGGCAGCCGGGAAAGACGGCTAGGATTCTTATTCTGCGTGTCTACCTTCAGCCCGTTCTTCTTGCAAACCTCGTACAGATATTCCACACGCTTCCGGTATTCCGCGTAATCTCCAGCGTCAATGCGCACAATTGCATGTAAGCTTTTGCCGCCCGAATGCGTCAACGTAACGATCGGCAGCTCCAGCTCCCGCAGGATGGCATTCTGCTTTTCGATGTCTTCCGCATCGGATTCCACAAGTGCATAGCGAAATTCAGTCACGTTATCGTTTTTGACTCCTTTTCCGTCAACGGGGTTGAACCGGATCCACGCACCCGCTTCCGGCTTATAGTCTCCGATCACACTTCCGATATCCCCTTTACAGTTCCGGAGCGCTGCGATCAGCTCCCCCGCTGTCCGATCATAATTGCCCTTTTTGGGGAGATACTTTCCGTCATGCTCCCACGTTTCGGTTACATAGCCAACATAATCAGACGAGTCGAATAGCAGCTCCAAATAGGTGATCAACTGCTCCTCAGGCTTCCAATTCTCCGGTTCCTGAATCTCCTGTCCCTCGATCCAACCGGGATTCACAACCACCAGATCGTCATTGCCGCCGATGCAGTCATCCCAGCTAAGCTCATGGTCGTCCACCATCCGGTGAGGCCGCCAACCGTTTTCCCGCGCCATCTGCACAATGGTTCCTGCCGTAACAGGAGTGCTACAGCCACGAAAGCTTGCCCATTTCTTGACGCATTCTCCTGCATGATACCGTTTGTCAGCCCGACTCCAATCTTCCCAGACCGCCACACTGTATCCCGCTTCCTTAAGCGCCATTCCCACATTGACCCATTCCTGATAGCTAAGCTCCGCCGGATCAATGTAGGCGAGTGCCTCCGTTAAATCACAGCTCCGTTCCAATTTCCAGCCCCTCCTTCACTTTTTGGTTGGTATTCCGCAGGGACAATCCCACGCGGCACCTGCCAGCCATTCCCGGCAATTCGGTCAATCAACCGTTTTGCATCTGCAAACTGCCACGTCCCCACATGCTGGAAGCCCATGCGCTCCAGACATCGAATCTGCTTCGGAGTAGTAAGCCCCTCCATACGACGCTTATCCAGTCGCTCCAACAGTTTGGTCGCCTTCCCGGCATTGTCGATCTGATCCGGGAAAATACCCAATTTCTCCAAGGCTGCCAGTTGCTTGTCGCTTGCCGGCGCCATCTCCCAACCGAACGACGGTACATAGTTGGTCAAATCCTCCGCCTGAATGGACATTTCGAACTGCAACGGATCTACCAGCTTTTTCTTTCTCCGCTTCATTTCCTCCAACTGCTTCGCCAGTGCCTCCTCCCGTTGCGCAACCACATCCTCCGCAGCCTGACGCTCGGCTTCCTCCAGATCTACCGGACATCCCGCAGCTTCTTCCAGATTCTTTGTCATCTGTTTCGACACGTCCTCGCTCTCGCAGATCAGGCTCGCGGGGTGACACAACTCATGACGATCTGTGTGCCAGAGAAAATCCAGCAGCAGAAGGTGATCCTTGCCAGTCTCCGGGGATAATCTTGTTCCACGTCCGACCATCTGACAGTACAGACTCCGGATCTTTGTGGGACGCAAAACCACAATGCAGTCTACCGACGGGCAATCCCAGCCCTCGGTCAGCAACATGGAATTACAGAGTACGTTATATTCTCCTCGCTCAAAGGCAGCTAAAATTTCCGCCCTGTCCTTGCTCTCGCCGTTTACCTCCGCAGCAGTAAAGCCGTGATTGTTTAAGATATCCCGGAACTTCTGGCTGGTCTTCACCAACGGCAGGAATACAACGGTCTTCTTCCCCTGACAATACTTTTCCATTTCGGCGGCAATGCTCTCAAGGTATGGGTCCAAAGCGGTACCCAAATCTCCTGCCTTAAAATCACCGGCACTGATACCCACGCCTGTTAGATCCATTTTCAACGGCAAGGTCAGCGCCTTGATTGGCGACAAATATCCCTCCCGGATAGCCTTTGGTAAGGTATACTCATATGCCAGCGACTCAAAAAACTGCCCCAGATTCCTCATATCCCCCCTGTCCGGGGTGGCCGTTACTCCCAGCACCTTTGCTTCCGGGAAGTGTGCCAGCACTCGCTGGTAGCTGTCTGATAAACAGTGATGGGCCTCGTCGATGATAATTGTGTTGAAATAGTCATGCGCAAAACCTGCGAGCCGCTTTTCCCGCATCATAGTTTGGACAGAGCCCACAACAACTCTGTACCAGCTACCGAGGCAGCTTTGCTCCGCCTTTTCAATCGCGCTGCAAAGACCGGTAGCTTTTGCAAGCTTATCCGCCGCCTGCTCTAAGAGTTCGCCTCTGTGGGCAAGGATCAATACACGATGCCCTGCCCTCACACAATCTTCTGTTATGGCTGCAAATACGATCGTTTTTCCGCAGCCCGTTGGAAGTACCAGCAGGGTCTTATCCCTGCCGGCTTCCCATTCTTTTTTTATTGCAGTCCGTGCTGCCTCCTGATAGGGTCTTAAGGTAAGCATTAAAATGCACCCGGCTTCCATGCCGTTCCGGTCGTCTGACCTTCCTCCGGCTCATAAAATTTCTGGATTCGATTGGACTGCTTTATATTGCCCTCCTTGTCTTTCCAGTCCTCGACTTTAACCTTACAGCGTCCTCTTGCGCCAACGACCGCATTCCAATTCATTGTCATGCGCTCCCCATGCTTACGCTGACCGATCGACGTAAAAAAAGCGCACAGGATGCCTTCGCACTTGCTATGTAAAAACAGATTGTGCTGCACCGTTGCCTCCGATCCGTCTGTCGCGGTCAGCTTGATCCCAAGCGTTGCCTTGGGACACGGCGGCAGCTTTTCGCTTCCACCGTGCCTGCCGCGCTCCAAGCTGATTACTTCAAAGGGATAATCCCCCGCAGGGAGCAGCACAAAATCCGCTCCGTCATGTTCGATCACATCGTCCCAACTAAATTCTCTTTCTCTTCCTTCACTCATTTTCGTTTGCCTCCTCATCAATTAAATGGCAGCTCGTCCGGGATCGCGTCCACGAACTCACCTTTTTGCATTTTTATTTCCCGGATCATGGCAGCCACCTGATCCCACGCACCGATCAATACCCCCTGCACAAAGGCCGGATCATAGTCTGCGATCGGCATGCCCGGCGGGTAATATCCACGGCTCACAACGGCCATTTGCACATCCGGTTCTTTGTATCCTGCCGCCTGCATAAGATCAGCAAGCGCTTTGGGAATGCCCGGCGGCGCAGACGGCGTCCCTGTCGGCTCCTGTCGAGCCTCTGACGGCGATGGCATCGCTTCCGGCAGATTTGAGGTCGCCGGAGATACAGGTACAGTCCCATGTGTTACTGATGGCTTCGACTGCTCGACCGCCTGACTTACCGGCGCTATTGGCGTTTTTGCTGGCATATGCACCTTTTCCGGTTCCGGCTGCTTGTTCTTTTCCGACTTCATTTCGGCCTCTGCAGGAAAGGTCGCCGGAGGATTCGGATCATCCGATCCCACGATCACCGACGCAAGCGACGCAAAGCTCATCTCCATTTCATCCGGCAATCCTTCCCGGTTCTTAGCGTCCCAACACGAATGGTGCGCGGTATAGATCACGCGTTTTCCCCCCTGTGCTTTGTTCTTTCCTTTCTGCGCGCCCTGACCGTCCACGTTGATCACGTATGTCTTGTAGTTGCAAAACAAAACCATGTCTGCCCATTCCTTCAGCATTGGCGCCGCCTTTTTGGAGAGCTTCAGCTCCCAACGATCATAAGCCCCCATCTCATCCGGCTGTTCGAATTTTCGCATCTGCGCATGTGCAGTAATCACCACGTGGATCCCCACGGCCAGCACCTCATCCAACAAATTCAACATGCGCCCAAATTCTTCCGCGACATAAACATACCCCTTTCCATAGCCGATATCCTCAATGCCGGAGATCTGTTTTTGAGCGCAGAAGTCGCGAATGCACATCTGCTCCGCCCAGTCCGCCGTGTCGATTACAAGCGTCTTGCAGGGGCGTTCGTCCCGCACATACCGAATGTACTGTAAAAGCATGTTCCAACTGCTGGGAGCCTCAAACCGCGCAACGTCCATGCGCGCGGTACTGCCCTCCGTATCAATAAAGACCGGCTCCGGGAACTGACTTGCCAGTGTACTCTTTCCGATCCCTTCCGGACCGTAGATCACAACTTTCTGTGCCTTTTTTTGTCTACCTCTAATAATCTTCATCAAAATGTCCCTTCCTTCCATGTTTTTGCCGGGGCACTTGCCTCCGGCGATACCGCATAGCCGTCCTCGATGATAATACTGCACTCATCGCCAGTGCTTACTCGTGTGGCGATTGCTTGCAAGCCCTCCTGTTCCAACCAATCGCCGAAGCTTCGGAGCGTCTCCAGATCCATCTGCTCCAGCTTATCCAACAGCACAAAACCGCATTCCGGTTTCAATTTTCGAACAATCGCGGTCGATACAATCAACTGCTCTGCGCCGCTCATGTTGTCCCATCGCTGCCCGTTATAGATCAACTCCCCGTCGAGGATCGACAATCCCGGAAGCGGCAGCCCCGCCTCAGAGAGCAATGCTGCCTTTGCCTTTCGGGTTTCCGCCAGCATCACCGTCAGCTCGTCATATTGGCGCGCATACTCACGTGCATCTTCCTCCGCCTTGTCCTTATCCATGTTGATGCGGACCTTGCGATTGATCTCCTCAATGTGTGC
The DNA here is from genome assembly GCA_030524525.1 of Lachnospiraceae bacterium. GTDB lineage: Bacteria > Bacillota > Clostridia > Lachnospirales > Lachnospiraceae > ISDg. The sequence continues at coordinate 5,750 of JAUNGI010000027.1, read as the reverse complement.
GATGCTTGCCTCTAACTCCGCTGTAGACTCGTCCTGTAACTGCGCAACGCTTTTCATTGCAGTTTCTTCCTCTCGGACAAGCTGTTTATACGTTTCCGCTTGACCCCTTTTTTGTGCACTCAACGCCTCGATCTGCGCATCAAGTTGCTGCAAACGCTCCAAAGCCTGCTCCTTATTCCGCGTGATCTCGTGCAGGCGGTTTCGCTGCCGCTGGTTTTCCCCGTTTCTTATAAGGATCTCCTGCTGCTGCTTCAACAACTCCGAAGGAGATACCAGTTCGTTGGGTACCTCCGGAAAGTATTGCTGTTCCTTTGCGTACTTTGCTTTCTGATCAGCGATTCGTCCGATCGTTAAGCGCTCGTTATACTGTTCTTTTTCCTGACACTCCAATTCTGCCAGCTCTGCGCCTACTCCAATGATCTGCAACAGAGTATTGGCTTTTTCCTTACTGGATGCGTGCATAAACTTGGGCAAATCCAACGCCAGTGCCTCTACAAACTCATCAAGGATACGTTGCCCGGCTTTTTGACCGGTCGGATCCGTAACCGTCAGGCTGCTGTTTTTTCCCTTGCGCTCCACAATCAGCCCATTACTGAGTACAATCTTAAGCATTGGCGGTATCGTACTTCCCGTCCGCTGGGGATCGCTTGGCCGATATCGCTCCCCGCCTAATGCCCATGCAATCGCATCCAGTACGCTGGTCTTGCCCTGTGCATTGTTGCCGCCGATAACAGTCAAGCCCTTAGCGGATGGCTGCATCTTAAAGGTCTTGATCCGCTTGACATTTTCAAGCTCCAACTTGTTGATTGTTACCATTCCTCTTCCTCCTCCTGCATACAATCTGCCATTACTTCAGGCAGCTCTCTACTCAACTCCATAAGACGCTTGTCGCATCTTATCTGCTTTTTAATTGCCGTAAGTCTCGCTTTCTCAACTTTGGCGATCTCAGCATTGATTTCTTTTCTGGTTCTTCCCATTCGCTAACACCTCCTTCCACCTGACAGTCACATGGTTCTCCCGGATCAAGGTTTGCCCCACAATCGGGGCAAGTATGGTAGTATTTCATTTCTCTCCTCCCGACCTAATACTCCTCATCAATTCGCTCATCTATCGTGTCGTAATACCTACCGTCGTACCCCTTTGCCATCAGCCGCGGGTAACATGCCGCGCACACCAAGCGATAGGTAATTCCGTGGCAATCCTTGGTGTAGCGCATCTCGCTGCGCTCGACCAAGGCTCCGCAGCAGCCGCAGATCCGGCGGCTGTCCTGTATATACTCGTGCTTGTCCATTCTCATTCCTCCTGTTACTCCAGCTTTGCAGCCGGATTATTCAAGCCGTTCCGCACCAACATGCTATTCAGGTCCATAAATTCCGCCGCCGAGATGACCCCCAGCTCCCGCGCCATTTTGGTATTCAGGGCATGGGCAGCGTCCTGTTCTGTCATAATTCGTTCTCCTTTTCAAACTGTAATTCCATTTGTTGGTTAGGTACATCCTTCCAGCCAACACCAATATAATCCAGCACTCTTCCCCAACCATATTTCTCTCCGCTTGCTTTATCGGTACAGCATCTTCGCATCCAGAAATCCCATTCTTGCGGATTTGACTCCCGCAATCGATCAAATCGGTGCGGACGCTCTTCCAAGTGAATCCCGAATCCGCACATAGTGCATCCCGTTCGCTGCAGCCGCGTAGTGTAATAGCTACCATTTTCATACTGTTTGATTTCTCCATACGCCGCCGGAATAATACTTTCCACCGGTTCGTAAGGAATGCGTTTGCCCTGCTTGTCCCTGCTGTACGGCTGTTGATAATACAATGCTGCGAAGATGTCTACATGGTTGCGGTACCAAGTGTCCATCTCTAGTGCAAGACGCAAGATATCATCCCGCATGAAGATAGCAAAAGGCGCACTGCGCGTTACGGTGGCGCCGTAATAATTGCATCCATGTTCTACAAGCGCTTCTTCCCTCTGTCCTCCCTCAGATGCCATCAGCCCAAGATACGGAAAACTGTTATGCTCTTTTGCCCAATCGTCACACGGCTTTTCTTTCAGCCAGTAGCAGCACTCATTCGACACACGGAAATCGGGGATCTGATAATTCACGCCCTCGTTTTCGTTCTCATAGCCGCCGAACAACTGGAGCCACTTTTTCGGTAGTTTCATTCGGCTATTCTTGGCAAAGTGTCCTTGCTCACCGCATTCTCCAGTAATAATCGCATGGCGCACCGTTTTGTTGTTTTCCGTCGGATTCTGTAGCAATGCGATCTTTCCGGCAATCCGCTTGCTGATCACCGGAAATCCGCATTCGTTTAACACCCTGACCTTCGACTTGTAAGACTTTACACAGGTAATCCCTAACGCCTTATGTACCCTCTGATTGCCCTTATCCTCCACTCCCGATACCGAGATTGCAGGGATTTCAATCCCAATGCTTTTTAACCAGACAAACAATGTGATGCTGTCCAGTCCACCAACAGATACATGGCAGCCGTGACCACGCTTTTGCATCTCCTCATAAAACTCATAGGCTATCCTTGTTTGGCGTTTGATTTTTTCTTCATATGACAAGTCCTGTAACGCCTGAAAGTTTCTCCGCATGTCTCGTTTTGCCTTTTTCCATGCGTTCTGTACGATGAGCGGCGCGTCCTCTTCGACCCCTACCTGATCCTCTTCATCGAAAAACGTTAACTGCTTATAAGCCATCTCGCACCTCCCGATTTGCGTAAAAAATCCCTGCCAACATACACAACGCGCCCACGGCGGCTGTGTAACTGGCCAGCTCCTCGGCAAGCCCGGTCAACGCGAAGATCAGTGTATCGACTTCACAATGCACGCCGACCAGAAAAAGTGCGCCGAAGAGCTTGTCCAGCTTTGTTTCCTGCATTTTTACCTCCTTATCGCAACAACATGCCAGCCTGCAACATTCTGCGCCGACGCTGATCTACCCGTTCCTGTTCAATGCAACGGACGAATCGTTCAGTGTCAATTAACCACTTCCCTCCGCCGCTCGTTTTCCATGCAAAGTCCTGATCCGGCTGGTTCACCATTTCCATGACCACCTCTTTCGCCATACCGGTTTCCTTTACGATCTGTGTAATACTCATGATCGGCTTTGATAATTTCATTATCGTTACGTTCCTCCAATACGTTTCTTGTGTCTGTTTAAGACACCTTCTTTCCAAAAAAAATATTATCTACTTTTTCTGCAGTTAATGTATATCGTTCCTTAATTTTAGCAATTTCACTTTGCGTGAACTCCGCTCCATTTGTTTCGTTGATTTTTGCTGAAAAAGTGCTCCTTGCAATTCCGAGATACTCAGATAAAACCGTTCCTGTGTCTCCGTGCTCACGCATTACAGCCTCCAATAACCGCTTGTTCATTAGTATCCTCCTTTCTTTGTGTCTTTTTTAGACACCCTCAATATATCATTTCGTTATCCTATTGTCAATTGCTTTTGCGGATTTTTAGGACACTTTTTTCGATTTTTCTTGCAATACAGTTCCTTCTGTTGTAAAATTAAGACACTGAGAGCGAAAGGAGAAATTAACCTTTATGGGAATGTCCGAAAGAATAAAGGAACGCAGACTTGCTATGAATTATACCCAAGAAGAATTGGCTAGTAGGCTTGGCTTACAAAAGTCCGCAATCGCAAAATATGAAAACGGACGTGTAGAAAATATAAAACGCTCTGTCATTGCTCAAATGGCTAGTATTCTTGATTGTAGCCCATCCTACCTTATGGGTTGGAACGATAACGTTATCCCCGTATCGATCCCGCATACACAAGGCGTTACCATTAACGTGCTGGGACGTGTCGCTGCCGGAATCCCTATCAACGCTGTAGAGGAGATCATTGACACGGAGGAGATTTCGGAAGACTTAGCGAAAACCGGAACATTCTTTGGACTGCAAATACGCGGTGACAGTATGGAGCCGCGCATTTACAACGGAGACGTCGTAATTGTCCGGCAGCAGGACGACGCCGAGACCGGCGAAGTCGTGATCGCCACCATCAACGGCGACGACGCCACTTGCAAACGACTGCGCAAATACCGGGACGGGATCGAGCTGATCTCCAACAACCCCTCCTATGCGCCCATGTTCTTCAGCAACGAGGAAATTCTTTCTAAGCCGGTACGAATTCTCGGAAAGGTTGTAGAGCTGCGCGGAAAATTCTAATCAGAAAAAAATCGCCCCGGTGCGCCAACACCGAGGCGAGCAAGGAACCATACCGTAGAACGATATACTTCACTCCACAAACCATAGTATATCATTCTCCCGGTAAAATAGCAAGCACCGGGCATTTTTTTGCCCATTTACAAGGAGGACACTATGCCAAAAGCAAAGTACAAAAAACGTGCCGACGGAAGGTACAGCACCTATGTGACGATCGGGACGAATTCCGACGGCTCCCGGAACCGCAAGGCGATCTATGCGCACAGCATAGCCGAGCTGGAGCGCAAGAAAACCGAGCTGCTGCTCAGCAAAATGACCGGCTATAGACCAAGTAATCATACCTTTGGCGAATACGCGCTTGCGTGGCTCGATACCTACAAATCCAACCGGCGCACGAATACAAAAGCAATGTACGCAAGAGTGCTGCATACGCATATCCTTCCGGAAATCGGCGACTGTCCGCTAAAGGACGTCAGCTCCACTTTGCTGCAGCAGCTCATCAATTCCCGCTCTGACCGTCCTCGGACGTGCGAGATCATCCGGCTGACGCTGCGCCAGATCATTCGCAGGGCATATAATGACGGGCTGATCCAAAAGGACGTTACCTTTGATCTTACTGTCCCCAAAAGAGAGAAGCGGGAAAAACGCGCCCTATATCCACACGAGAAAGCGGCTCTTGGTCGCGCCGATCTGGACAGTATGGAACGCTGTCTTATAAATCTGCTGTATGCCTGTGGACTGCGGCGGGAAGAACTTCTTGGGCTGAAGATCGGAGACATTAACAGAAAAGAACACACTTTGACCGTGTCCAGAGTCCTCGTATTTGATCTTGACGGGCTGCCGATTATCGAAGAATGTACCAAGTCTCAAAGCGGAAAAAGAACGGTGCCAATTCCTTTAGAAGTGTATCAAAAAATCGTGCTTCCCTACATCACGCCCGATATCTGGAACGGCGACGCACTCCTGTTCCGGATGCAGAACGGCAAGCCGATCAGCAAATCGTCCTACCGCCGAACATGGGAACGGATCCTCCGAAAACTGAACGAAGTATCGGACGACCCCATCGAGGGACTTACGGCATACACCTTCCGGCACAATTACGCGACGAACCTGTATTACTCTAATATCTCCCTCAAAAAGGCGGCGGAGCTGATGGGACACGCAGATACCAAGCTGATCATGGAAGTGTATGCACACCTAGACGAAGGGCGCGAAAACGCTGCGGAAAAGCTCAACAATATCTTCAGCTCCGCCCTGTAAGTCTGACGACCATTTTGACGACCAAAGGAAGCAAAAAGGAAGCTTTGACGACCAACTGACGACCAAAGCTTCCTTTTATTTCGCCCTATTTCCAGCTATTCCACATACAAGAAAATGCCCGGAAAACCTTTATTTCCGGGCATTTTCATACATTTTACTGCATTGAAGCACGCGGGATTCGAACCCGCGACAACCTGATTAAAAGTCAGGTGCTCTACCGACTGAGCTAGTGCTCCATAATTTTTTTGATAAGAAAAAATGCCCAGAACCGGAATCGAACCAGTGACACGAGGATTTTCAGTCCTCTG
>JAUNGI010000026.1:3394-35877 GCA_030524525.1 Lachnospiraceae bacterium | reverse complement strand
TCCCCAAGATTCGGAACGAGTTACCCACCCTCCGGCGCGGCGCGCTACGCACCCCTACGCGACGCGCTCCGCTCGCAAAACCTTCGGTTTTCCTCGCTGTTCGTTGCACTCACATAGCCGCAAGCCCCAACGCCTCGCTTTGACTGCAAGCAGTCACGCCCCGGCGTTGGGGCTTGCGGCTGCGCTCGTCGCTATGCGTTCATAGTATCACATTTCCGGGGAGGCTGTCTATTACTTTTCGCGGGCCAAGCGGTTTCAGCGTCTCGCCCGGGTCTGCTTCCACCAGTCGAACGCAACCGTGACCGGCAGCAGCAGTACGGCTGCCGCCAGCTTCCAAAACTCCGCGGGCTGCAAAAACGCCTCCAAATAATAATCCACAACAAGGATCGGACGAATATAGGCGAGCGCCGGCAAAAACGTCGTAATATCCATAATGACCGGGCAGCACAAATAGCTTGCAACGGACAGGATCGGAATCATTGCGCAAACCGCGTTGACCGACGGGATCAGCAGGCGCAGCAGGTTGCAGAACGCCGTCACCAGAAGGCAGTACAAAAGCATGGCGGCAAGCTCCCGCCAGAACCCGGCGGCTATGCCGGACAGCTCCAGACAGAAAAAGCCCACCACGCCCCCAAGCAGCGCCGGCAGCAGCAAAGAGCCGAGCGAAAGCAGCGGACGCTTATAGTAAGCAAACGCCGCAAAACGCCCCTCCCGCTCGTCCTGAAACCAGAAGACCAGTCCCGCGAGCCCCGCAAGCAGCACAAACAGCGCGACGGTTCCGCGGATCGGCTTGGTCAGATAATTGTGATCCACGTCGTCCGCGCCCTTCTGCGGCTGGATCTCCCCGGTGGTCCCGTCAACATAGTGAAAGACAAAGATCGAATCGGCGGACGACGCCTCCCGGTAGCGCTCGGCGATAAACGCCTCGATCTCCTCCCTGCCGCCGCCAAAGTCCGCGTGCGTCGCAAGGTAATCCGTGACCAGTTCGTCTGCCAGAAAGAAGAACAAGCGGGCATAGACCGCCTCGCTGATATAATCCGCATAGCGGCTGTTGTCGGAAACAACAAGCGTGACCGCCGCCTCCCAGTCTCTTTCCAGAAAGCGCTCCGGCAGATCCGCCGGAAACACATAGCCGCACTCCGCCCTGCCTGCGGCAACGTCCAGATACAGCTCCTCCGCCTCTTGGCACACATAAAATTCCGCAAAGATATCGTTTGCAAGCAGCGCCTCCCGCAGCTCTCCGGAAAGCTCCGCCTCCGCATCCTCGAAGCACAGCCCCACGCGCACCGCGCCGGATTCCTCGGAGATGAGATACCGATAGGAAAACAGCAGGCATGGAAGCAAACAGAGGATAATTACAAAGGACGGCCGCTTCAAAAGCCGTTTGCTCATAAAAAGGAGCCAGATCCCCAACCGTTTCATCGCGGTCCCCTTTCTCAAATTTCTTCTTCAACTTTCCCTTCGGGAAACGGTCAGCGCGCGTCCCACGCCGTCTTGAGCTTCGTTACGCCGCACGAAAGCCCCAGCCAGAACACGATATGTACGCCCGTCAGAAGCAGCAGCTCCCACGATACCGTCCCCCGCGCGCCGTTTCGAAGCATGGAAAACATGACCGCGGTGGGCAGCGCCTCCCCGATCTCACGCAGCGTGCTCGGCAGAAACGCCGACGGCGCAAGACAGCCCGACGCATAGCCCATCAGGATGCTCACAAGAAACAGCAGCAGAATGCCCCCGATCTGGTTTGCCGCGAACGCGTAGACAAAAACCACGATGGCGGCGGCGAGCAGAAGCCCCGGCAGGCCGGACAGGAACCACACCAGCAGCTCCCGGAGGCTTTGAAGCTGAAACAGCGACGCGAACAGCTTCGGAGCGGCAAGCAGGAAGCAGCCCAGTGCCGCGAAAATAAGCGCGTACAAAACTCCGAACAGCGCAAGCACCGCAAGATATTTCGCCCAAAGCTGCCGCACCGGTCCGATCCGGTGGTGCATCAGCTGATCGCGATAAGCTTTTGTATCGCCCTTTAAGAGCGGGCCGCAGGAAATGCCGCCAAGCAGCAGCAAAAGCACGATCGCCGCGCAGAAATAATACTGCACCGCGGTGGTGGCTCCGGTTCCCGAAGCCGTATCCTTCAGAAAAACCTCCTCCCGCGACAGCGTATATTCGGCGATCAGCGCGCTGACCTCGTCCACAAGCCGGCTGCGGACGGTTTTTTCCGCGTCGTACAGAATGCAGTAGCTCCGCACGCCGGTAAACGCAGTCTCCGCCGAAGCCAAAAGTATGCCGCCCGCGTCCGCCAGCCCCCGAAGGATCGAATCGTTGAACGAGTTGCCGAATTCGGGAACATAGACCTGCGCCGTCGCGCCGTCCTCCGAGGTCACGTCGTTGACAAAGCGATCCGGAAAAACCACCGCGCCGTTGTACGTTCCGTCAGACATGCCCGCCATCGCCTCTTCCTCGCTTACCACGGAAAAGCTGCAAAGCGCGGAGGTGCTTTTGGCGTTGTCAAGAATCTCCATGCCGAGCGTGGAAAGCTCCACGTTGTCGTTCAGCACAAGCGCAATGACGGCTTTGCTCTGATCGGCCTCCTTCCTGCCCGCAAGCGTTCCGCAAAGCGCGAGAAGCGCGATCAGCAAAGACAGAGCGAGGGTTCCGAGAAAGTACTGCGGCAGTATCCGCATGGCGCGCTTCCGTTCGATTTTCCGCAGCATCCGGGACAATTCCATCTCGCTCTCCTCCTTTCCTAAAACAGCGTCTTAAACAGCTCCACATATTTTTCTATATTATCCAAGAGCTCTTTCCTGATCTGCTCCCATTCGTCCGACGTCATCGAGAACAGCTCGTGCGCCGTTCCCTCCGGCGGCTGCGGCGCTTCCGCAAGCGACAGCGCCTGAAGCGTCGTATTGACGCTCAGATAATTCCCCTCGGCGTCGGCGAAACGGAGCTTTCGCAGGGAAAGCTTCCACGCGTCCTCCTCCGGAGTACATACGCCGGTAAACGAAAGACTTCCCTTTGCTTCGGCGTTCTCCTGCAGGGCGAATTCCGCATCCAGACGGCTGCCTCCGTCGGTAAGCGCATAGGTTCCGTTCACGCTCCAAACGTTTTCGGCAAGCCGCAGCTCCGCCCCAAGGCGGGTGTTTACGTCGTTTCCGTCCCGCTCCGCCTTCTTTTCGAAGGTGAAAACGGCTTCCTCCCGTTCTCCCACGGCGACCGTCAGCAAAAAGCTGTCCGCTGCATTCGCCTTTCCGGAAAAATCCGCCGCCACGCGGATCGGCAGGCAGACGTCTCCGAGCCAAAGCCGACAGCTTCCGCTAAGCGACGCAAGCTCCGCCTTTTTGGTCAGGTACAGCCGAAAGACGATCTCTCCGCCGTCCTCTCCCTCCAGCCGGAAGCCGTCCGTCGGAAGCCCGAACGCCTGCCCCACGCTTTCGGCAAGCCGCGCTCCGTCAACGGTCATGACATAGCCCTGACAAAGCTGCTTCTCTCCGCCCACATACAGCCGCCGCGTCGCGTCGTCCTCCTCCTTTGCGAGCTTTTCATAGGAGAAGGAGGAAAGCAGCTCCTCCAAAAATTCTCCGGTGGTATCATAAAAGGTGTAAAACACCTGTTTCCCGGCGTTCAGCCGCTCCCGCAGGGAAGCCACGCCCCGCTCCGCAAGCTCCAGTCCGTCCCAAACGCTTTCGCGAAGCGAATCGTCCAGCCATTCCCACTGAGGCAGCCGCTCCCAGTCGCGGAGCAGCTCCTCCGGCGACACGGTCAGCACGTCGTCCGAAAGCTCCGGCACCGCCAGCGCCAGCCGTTCTTTGGACGCAAACAGCTCCAAGAGCTGAAACCGAAGCGCGCCGTAGCTCACGTACAAACGGTGCCGTACCGCCTCGTCACGAAAGATCCCGGTCTCCATGCGGACCCCGACTCCCGAAAGCAGCGCCGGATCGGGCAGCTTCTCCACGTCCGTAAGCTCCGCCAGCGGGGTATCCTTCCATTCCAGATTGGTTCCCTCAAGCTGCAGGTCCCAGTCGAGCCGAACCCGCCCGGTCTGCACCCGCTCCGCCAGCCCGCGCAGCTCCATCGCGGAGCCCACCGGCGTATCATAGCCCACGCCGTAGGAGAACGCGTTCATCATGGCATAGGTGCAAAGCTCCTGCGGCGTTCGGGAAAAATGCCGATAAGCCCAAAAGCCCCCCGCAAAAACCGCGCACAGCACCGGCGGCAGCAGCCAGAGCCAAAACCGCCGTTTCTTCCTCCGTTCGGGAATCGCACCGCCCGCGCGTCCCTGTTCGTCAAAGGGCGGGCGGGATATCCAATCGCTCATACTACAAATTCAGCGAAGCGGCAACGTCCCGTCGCAGCTTCGCTGGTTCCTTTCCTATCGAATTAAAGCCAGAAGCGCTTCTCCATGCGTCGCAGGCTCCGCTTCCGTCAGCACACCGTCCTTCATCACAAGCAGACGATCGCAAAGACGCAGCTCGTCTTCGTCGTGCGTCGTAATGAGTACGATTCCTTTCCGTTCCTTATACGTCAGCAGATACTGCCGGATGGCGTCCTTGCACACCAGATCCAGCGCCGCGCTCGGCTCGTCGAGGATCAGGATCGGCGGATCGTTTGCCACCGCGCAGCCGATCGAAAGGCGCTTTTTCATGCCGCCGGACATGGCGGACACCTTTACGTCCAGAAACTCCGGAATGCCCAGCATGGCAAGCACGCCGTTTTCCAGCTCCTCCTTCATATCGTACCGGCTGCTGCAGTACCACAGCCGCAGATTGTCCTTTGCCGTCAGCTCCGGGATCAGCGGATTTTCCTGCGGCACATAACCGATCAGCCGCTCCCGCTCCTTCGGATTCCGGAAAATATCCTGTCCGAACGCATGGAATTCGCCCGCCCCCGGCTTCAGCGTACCGGCAAGCACGGACAGCAGCGTCGATTTGCCGCAGCCGTTTTTTCCGGCGATGGCGACGCATTCCCCCTGCTTGGCGGAAAACGTGATATCCCGCAGCACGGTCTTTTTTCCGTAATTTTTCGCGATCCCCGTTACCTGCAGCATCCGCTCCTACCTCTCGCTACAGCAAAGCCGCCAGCAGCGTGCCGACCATGGCGATCACCAGCACGACCGCAATAATTCTGACGATCAGGATCTGTGTCTTTCTGCTAAACATATTACACCTCATTTCAAAGCGTCGGTGACAAGACAGCTTCGCGGTCATTTGCGACGCTCCCAGCCAAACAACCGTTTTTCCCCTATATATTAGTGCAATCGCGCGCAGAAATCAAGGTGTTTTTGCCTTGCACAGATCGGCAAGAAAGCACTCGCCGCAGCGCGGATTGCGGGCGGGACAAAGTCCCCTCCCATGCGTGATGATCTGAATGTTGAACAATATCCAATGGTCCTTCGGCAGCACGCGCATCAGATCCTGCTCGATCTTTTCCGGATCGTCCTCTTTCGTCAGTCCCAGCTTTTTCGAGATGCGCTTCACATGCGTATCGACCACCACGCTCGGCTCGTTAAAAATATTGCCGCGGATTACGTTGGCGGTTTTTCTGCCGACGCCCGGAAGCTTTGTGAGCGATTCCAGATCGGACGGCACCTCTCCGCCGTAGCGCTCCGCGATCTCGCGGGAGCAGGCGATGATATTCTTCGCCTTATTGTGATAAAAGCCCGTGGACTTGATCTCCTCCTCCACCTCGGCAAGGCTTGCCTCCGCCAGCGCCTGCGGCGTCGGATAATGCGCGAACAACGGTCCCGTGACAATATTGACTCTGGCGTCGGTGCACTGGGCGCTGAGAATGGTGGCGATCAAAAGCTGCCACGCGTTTTCGTGGTTCAGATAGCAGCGGTATTCGGTCGTATATTCCCGGTCGAGCCGCCGCAGGATCTCGGCGATCCGTTCCTTTTCTTTTTTCGTCATGGTGATCCTCATTTCCGAGCGACTTGCCGCATTGCGGTTCTCTCATCTGCCGTCAGTGCTATTTTTCAATCTATTCATCCTCCGCGCTACAGCGGAAAGTCCTTCAGCAGCGTGCCGCTCTTTGCGGGCAGCGTAATTTCCATCCGCCCGTCCTTCGGGTAGTAAATGCGCGCATCCGGCCAGAAGCCGAACGCGTCGGTGTGAACCAGCCGCACGAACGCCCGGTTTGCCTCCAGTCCCAGCTTCCATACCGGAACCGATACCGTCCGTTCCTCCGTTCCGCAGTGAAGCAGCGCGATCAGCGCGTCCTGCTCGTCAAAGCGGGCGTAAACAAGCACGTTCGGCTCCGCAAACAGCAGCATCAGCGACCCGGTGCGGAGCGCCTGATAGCTTTTGTGAATGCGGATCAGCTCCCTATGATAGGAGATCAGCCCGCGCTTTTCCTTTCCCCACGGATAGGTCCGGCGGTTGTCCGGATCGGTCCAGCCGCAGAGTCCCGCCTCGTCGCCGTAATAAACGGTGGGCGCTCCGGGCCATGTCATTTGCATCAGAACCGCCTGCCGCATGATCGCCACGTCCACGCCCTCGTCCGCCTTCTCCGGTCCCACGGTGGCGGTCCGCCCGACCTTCCGGTTCGTCCGGGTCAGAAAGCGGGAATGATCGTGATTGGACAGCTCGTTCATCGCCACGAACAGCGACGGCGTCTGAAAGCGCGCCATATACTGCTGCATCGCCCCGAGAAACGCCTGCTCGTTGCCCTCCATTTCCGGCCGGTGCTCGTCGCTGTGCTTCTGCATTCCCGTCAGGAACCAAGTGACCGGCTCCATAAAAGCGTCGTAATTCATTACGCTGTCCCACTGGTCGCCCTGAAGCCATGCGCTCGCGTCGCCGTAATGCTCGGCAAGGATGAGCGCCTCCGGATTTGCCGCCTTTACGTTTGCGCGGAACTCCCGCCAGAATTTATGATTGAATTCGGGGCTGTGCCCCAAGTCCGCCGCCACATCGAGCCGCCAGCCGTCCGCATTGTAGGGCGGAGACACCCACTTGCGGGCAATGCGCATAATATAGTTGTAGAGCTTCGGCGAGGCCTCGTAGTTGAGCTTCGGCAGCGTCGAATGTCCCCACCAGCCGTCGTAACTGTCGTTGTCCGGCCACTTGTGCTCGTGAAAATCGAAGAACGAGACGTAGGGACTTTCTTCGGTGGCGTACGCGCCTTTGGAAAAGCCTTCGGCGTCGCCGTAGATCCCTTCCTCGTCGAGCCATTTATTAAACGAACCGCAGTGATTGAACACGCCGTCCAAAATCACCTTCATTCCCCGCTTGTGGACCTCCTCCACAAAGTGAATGAAATATTCGTTGCTGGCCTCCAGATTTTCCAGACTCGTGACCCGCGTCACATACTGCTTGGAATGGCGGTTGCAGGTGTCCCCCGCAGGCAGCCCCTCCCGCTCGTCCTTTACGATTACGCCGTAGTGCGGGTCGATATAATCATAATCCTGAATATCATATTTATGATTGGACGGGGACACAAAGATCGGATTCAGATACAGCACCTCGACGCCCAAATCCTGCAAGTAATCGAGCCGTTTCAGAATGCCCTTCAGGTCGCCGCCGTAAAAGGACTGTACGTCCATCGCCTTCGGATAGCTGTGCCATTCCGCCACGCGCCGGCTCGGCTGTCCCAGATAAAAATACTCGTTGTTCTGCACATCGTTCGAGGGATCGCCGTTGCAGAAGCGATCGACGAAGATCTGATACATCACCGCGCCCTTTGCCCAGTCCGGCGTATGAAAGCCGGGCGTGATCCGGAAGCAGCAATCCTCCCGCAGCTCGTCCGAAAGCCCCATCTGGTCATAAAACCAATATTTCCCCTGATGCTCGATGCGGAACAAATAGTGAAGCTGCGTGTCGCTCAGCTCCACCTTTCCCTCAAACCACTCAAAATACGCGTCCTGCTTCACCGAATGCAGCAAAATCGTCTCGTCGTCGGTCAGCACCCAGACCCGCGCCGCGTTCTGCTTCCCCACGCGGATGCGCAGCGTAACGGTATCATATATTTCCGGTTCGCAGGGCGTAACAAACTGCCGCGTCGTATCGCTGAACACAGCGTCCCCCTGAAATCCGTTTGCATGTTCGTGTGAAAAAATCATATCTTTTCTATTCCCGTTCTAACCCGTCCTAAAAAAGCAGGGCGGCCATAGGACTGCCCTGTTTTCTTTTCCTTGGAATCATACCATAATATTCGGTTGAATGCAATCCTCGCGGCGCGTTTTTTGCTTCCTAGGAAAACGTGCTCTGCGGAATGAAAAAAGGGCAGGCTTTTCAGTCTGTCCTTTTTTCGGAGAAGGTATTTTTGTTACTTATGGGGTGTAGCAAAAACTATATAATGTATTGGGGTTTACGTGTATTAATATACCACGAAAAACCCTTTTAGTGTGCACAAACATCACAAAGACTTGAAATTTATTTTGTGCATATTGCTGCACGGTTTCGGCAGATTCCACAAAAAATCGCCAAGAGCAGCCCGTTTCTAGCCGATCGTTATGTCACTTATGACGGTTTCCTCTTTTTTGGGGCCAAACAGGGCTTCAAATTCTTCTCTGGTGATGCGCTCCTTTTCCAGAAGCAGCGCCGCGCAGGAATCCAGCACCTCCCGATGCTCGGAGACGAGCGTCTTTGCCTTTGCGTAGCACTCCTCGATGATCCTGCGAACCTCCTCGTCGATCTGGTTGGCAACGGTCTCGCTGTAGCTTCTCGTATGCGCAAGATCACGGCCGATAAACACCTGATCCTCGTCGGTATCGTAATTGACGGCTCCCAGCCGGTCGGAGAAGCCGAACTTCGTCACCATTGCGCGGGCGGTCTGGGTCGCCACCTTGATATCCTGACTGGCTCCGGTTGTCACGTCGTCGAACACCAGTTCCTCCGCCACGCGGCCGCCCAGACTGACGACGATATCCTGAAGCATCTTGCCGCGGGTCTGGAACATCTCATCCTTTTCCGGAAGGGGCATCGTATAGCCCGCCGCGCCGCTGCCGGTAGGAATGATGGAGACCGTATAGACCGGTCCCATATCCGGAAGCACATGGAACAGGATCGCGTGCCCCGCCTCGTGGTAGGCGGTGATCCGCCGTTCCTTTTCGGAGATCACGCGGCTTTTCTTTTCGGTGCCGATGCCGACGCGGATCAGCGACTTTTTGATGTCTTCGCTGTTGATGAACGCGCGGTCCGCCTTGGCGGCGTTGATCGCCGCCTCGTTCATCAGGTTCTCCAGATCGGCTCCGGTAAAGCCCGCCGTAGACTGTGCGATCTCCTCCAGATTGACGTCCTCGGCAAGGGGCTTGTTTCTGACATGCACATGCAGGATCTCCAAGCGGCCGCGCACATCCGGGCGGCCCACAAGCACCTTGCGGTCAAAGCGTCCCGGACGCATGATCGCCGGATCGAGAATGTCCACGCGGTTGGTCGCCGCCAACACGATAATGCCTTCGTTTACGCCGAAGCCGTCCATTTCCACAAGCATCTGGTTCAGCGTCTGCTCGCGCTCGTCATGGCCGCCGCCCATACCGGTTCCCCGCCGTCTGGCCACCGCGTCGATCTCGTCGATAAATACGATACAGGGCGCGTTCTTCTTTGCCGTCGCGAACAGGTCGCGCACGCGGGAAGCTCCGACGCCCACAAACATCTCCACAAAATCCGAACCGGAGATCGAGAAAAACGGCACTCCCGCCTCTCCCGCCACGGCCTTTGCCAGCAGGGTCTTACCGGTTCCCGGAGGTCCCTCCATCAGAATGCCCTTGGGAATGCGGGCACCGACGCGGATAAAGCGTTTCGGGTCGCTCAGGAAGTTTACGACCTCCTGCAGCTCCTCCTTTTCCTCATACAGCCCCGCCACGTCCTTGAACGTAATGCTGTGATCGTTCGGCACGGTCATCTGCGCGCGGCTCTTTCCGAAATTCATGACCTGCGAATTGCCGCCGCCCATCGAACGCGTCATCATCATAAAGAACAGTACAAAGACCACAAGCGCGATCAAATACGGGAATACGTCCGTCCAGAACCAGCTCGGCTTGTCGATATCCCCAAGCTGATAATCCACCCCTGCGTCTTCCGCCTCCCGAACGATCTGATTGACGTCCGAGGTGTAGAAACGAACCGTTGAGCCGTCCTTCAGCTCCACGGTCACCTGTCCCGTCGGCACTTCCTCGTTCTGCACGATCTCAACGCTCCTGACCTCTTCCTGCTCCAGCGCCTCCACAAACTCGGCATGGTTATAATTTCCGTTGGAGCGATTGGAAAGGTCGGAATATACGATCGCAGCGATCAGCAAGGCAATGACCAACAGGTAAAAAAAGATTCCACGATACGAATTTTTCAATGGTTCCTCCCATTCTGCCCGGACGGCGCCGCCGCCCGCATATTTCTTTGACTCTTATCTACTCTCATCCATGCGCAGAACGCCGACATACGGAAGCGCACGGTACCGCTGCGCATAATCCAGCCCAAAGCCGACGACAAACTCATCCGGGATCTCAAAGCCCGTATAATCGACGTTTACCTCGACAACGCGCCGCTCCGGCTTATCCAGAAGAGTGCACAGCGACAGGCTCGCCGGCCTCCGGCTTTTCAAAAGCTCCAGCAAAAACGAGAGCGTCCGCCCGGAATCGACAATGTCCTCGATCACAAGAACATGCTCGTTCTCGACGCTCTCATCCAGGTCCTTTACGATCTTCACGCGTCCGGAGCTCTCGGTTTTGTCCCCGTAGCTCGAAACGCTCATAAAATCCAGCTTTACCGGAAGCGAGATCCGCTTTGCCAGCTCCGTCGTAAAGAAAATGCTGCCCTTCAAAATGCAGATCAGCTTCAGCTCCTTCCCCGCAAAGTCGCGGGAAATCTGCTCCGCCAGCTCTCCGATGCGGGCCAGCACCCGTTCCTCGGAGAGGAGTACGCTTATGTTTTCCTTCATATCCGTCGTCCTTTGTCCTTATCTGCTTTCCACAGTTCCGCCGCCAGCACCCGGCGGGTATCGTCGTCCACCCGGCAGCTTTCGCTCGTCCGGTACCCGACGACCCACAGCACCAGAGATCCCGCCGTCAGCAGCGGAAGGCTCCCCCGTTCGTCCGCCGGAATGCGGGCGTCCACAAAGTAATCCTGCAAACGCTTTCTGCCGCCGTTCACCGATATATTCAGGTAATCTCCTGCGCGCCTTGTTCTAATGGAAAGTTCTTGCCCTATTTTATCATAATCAAACCATTTCGTATACTTATTTTTTGGTATCGCTTCCTCTTTTTTTCTCTCTTTCAGCGAAATGCGGAGCTTTTGATTCCCTGTCAGCTCGATTTCCGCGAATCCGTCCCGCTCCAAGTCAAGCCGCACCGTCGGAAAAGCTTCGGGCGTTTCCGCGCTTTTTCGACAGATCCGGTCATATTCCCGCACCAGACGGACGCCATAGGGAAGACAAACCTCCCGCCCCGTCTGACCGCGCATCAGACGCTCCACTTCCTCCGCGTGCAGCGCATTCCAATCTCTGTTTTCTCCGGAGAGCGCCCGAAGCCAGCGAAGCAGCACCTCACGGCGCGGCGCATCCGGCAGCTCCTGTACGGCGGCGATCCGAAGCGTATCGCCGCGCACGGCGTTTTCATAGACCTCCGCAAGCTCCGCTTCCGTCCATTCCGCAAAGCTTCCCGCCTGCTCCGCAAGCTGCGCCAGATGAAGCTCCGCCTGCGGATTGACCTGACGAAGCAGCGGGAACACCTGATTGCGCAGGAAATTCCGCGTATAGGCGTCGGTCCCGTTTGTCGAATCCTCGCGCCAGCTCTGCCCCGCCGCCCGCAGGAATTCCAGAATTTCCGCCCTGCCCACGCACAGCAGAGGGCGCACCACGGCCACCGGCTCCGCAAAGGGGCGGCTCAGGGGCGCCATTCCCGCAAGACCTCGGATGCCGGTGCCCCGCAGCGCCCGGAACAAAACGGTCTCCGCCTGATCGTCCCGGTGATGCGCCAAGCAGATCTTGTTTGCTCCGACCCGAAGCGCCTCCTCCAAAAAGCACCGTCGGCGGGCGTTCCGTCCCGCTTCCTCCAGCCCGATCCCCTGCTCCCTCGCAAGCTCCGGAACCGGGACCCGGACGACCCTGCAGGGAACCTCCAAGCTCCGGCACGTCTCCTCCACGAACGCCGCGTCGCGGTCCGCCTCCTCTCCGCGGATCCCGTGATGCACATGAACGACGTGCAGCGCAAGCGCATGGCTCTTCCGCAGTTCGGCGAGCACCAAAAGCAGGCACATGGAATCCGCCCCGCCGCTTACGCCGATCACGAGCCGGTCTCCCTGTGCCAACAATCCCTTTTCCTCCGCATACCGCGTTATCCTTTGAAGCATGTTCTTCGTTTCCGTTCCGTTCCGCATTTCCCCGCGGCAAAAGCGCCGCCGGAGGCTGCTTCCATTGTAGACATTCCGCAAGCCGAACGCAACCCTTTTTTCTCAAATTCGTTCCAGCTTTGCCACAAGCACCGTCATATCGTCCGCAGGCTCATAGTGATTGCCCTTGAGCGCCTCCAGCAGGATCGCGCCCGCCATATCCTGCGGCTTCCCGTCCCGCATCTCCTTCACGAACTGCGCGGACAAATAATCGGTCACGCCGTCGCTGATCATAATGATGCTCTCGCCGTGGAACAGTCGCTTCCGCGTGATGCAGGGGCGGATCTCCGGCAGCATCCCGATGGGCAGACTCGTATTTTCGATCATCTCCACCCAGTCCTCGTGCTTGATATAGGTCAGCGACGCGCCGGATTTTGCAAAGCATACCGTACCGTCGAACAGATTCACAAGGCTCAGGTCGAGGGTCGAATAGGACTGCGCCTCGGTTCCCAGCAGAAGCACCGAATTGATAAGCGAGATCATGGATTCCTCCCGGAAGCCCGCCTTCAAAAACAGCTCCATCAGCTCGATCACCGCCGCGCTTTCCATATACGCCTGCCTTCCGGAGCCCATCCCGTCGGAAATGATCATGGCGGCCTCGCCGAAGCAGGGCTTAATGACCGAATAATTGTCCCCCGAAGGCTCTCCCGCGGTCTTGGAAGCGCGCACGGCGCCGGTCACCAGCCGATAGGTCTCGACCTGCCGGAACACATAATAATCGTATTCCCTGCCGAATACCCGCTTGCAGCCCTCCGCCGGCACGAACGTTTCGCCCATCACCTGCGAAAGCAGGTAGGCGATCTCGTCGGTCAGTCGATTGACTCCGTGCGTAATGCGGGCGACCATATGGATCTCCCGGCGGTCGTTTCCCACCGGCACAAAAATCACCTGACGGACGCGGATTTTCTCCTCCGAAAGACGCTCCTTTACAAAGTCGCGAAGCTCCCTCGACTGTTTGTTGCCGTCGGCAAAGCCCAGCGACACCGCCTGAAACATCTCCGCCAGCCCTTGGTACTGCTTCGCCAGCATTTCCCGGCACTCCCGAAGCAGGCGGCTCCACAGCGCGCTCTGCGAGATCCCGCCCTCCGGAGCGTCCGCTTCCCGCAGCGTCTGACCGAGAGGCAGAGCGTCTCCCCTTCTTTGATAGCCCACCGCGATCGCATTCATAACCTCCGAAAGCTCCTTCAGGCGATATCCGGCAATTCCGTAGCCCCAGTCCCGATTGGGGCGGACAATTTCCTCTGCCTCTTTTACCAATTCCATGCGCTGCACGCTCCTCCCCTTCTTTTGCGTCAAGTATAGCAAAACGGGGCGGGAATCTTTGTCGCTTTCCGTTGCGCGCGGAGAAAAATCGTATCACAAAATCGGGCAAAAAAATACCGCGAGTCCGGATTTGCTCCAAAACTCACGGTTAATCTTCGTTTCCTTTTGCCGGGCGAAACAAGACCTCGTCTTTATAAACGAGTCCCAAAACCTCTCTTGCGATCTCCTCGATGTAGCTTGTGGTCTGAACATAGGCTTTGTAGTTGGATATTGTCTCCGTCTGGCTCTGTTCTTCGGCGATCAATCGTTCCAATCGGTTCTTTTCCGCCAGCTTCTCCTCATATTCCTGTTCTTCCTTCTTTTTTAGATGCATCATGGTAATGCTGAGGACAATGCAGGCAAATACCAAAATCATCACCGACAGCAGACGCCGGTTTTTCTTCCGCACGGGCTCCACCCGTCTTGTTATCTTCGGTTTACGAACTGCTTGCTTCCTTGCCATTTGTACGCTCCGTCTGTGCCGCGGCACCTTTTGCTTGTTTCATTTTACGCCGATATCGCCGCTTTTGCAATCGCTTTTGCACCGAAACCGCAATTTTTATCCAGAGAAAGGCTCCTCCCGCCAAGGCAAGCGCCGCATAATACCGCACGATCCCGTCGCCCAGCCGGTAGATCGTCTCGTACGAGGCAAGCGCCGCCAAGCCGAAAAACAGCACGTCCCCGATCCCGGTCAGCAGCTTGCCGTGGGGCAGAAGCAGCCGAAACAGCAGAAGCAATTCATACGCCGCCGCCGCCAAAAAACCGGTCGCCAAACAGCCCGCCACGAGCAGCAGCTCGGCGCGCAGCATTGAAGTCGCCATGGAGCACCTACCCGAACAGGCGCCGAAGCGTCGATTCTCCCGACTTTTTCCGTCCGACCTTCTGTGAATAGATCAGCCCCTCGATCTCTCCCTCCAGCGACAGCTCGCCCTGCTCCAGCGTAAGACGCTTGACCTGCAAATTTTTCCCCCGGACAAGGAGCATCCCCAGCTCCGTTTCCAGCATGACCTCCGTCTCGTCAAACGCCCGGACGTCGTTTACCCCTTTGAGCTCCAAAAGCTTCCGATCACTCAGGATCAGGCTGTGACCTGCATTTGATTTCGCTGTCTCCATGCATTTCCCTTCCGGCACGCTTGTTAACGACAGTTTCCTGCGCTTTCCGCCGAAGGTCCCGGCTTCGCGCAGTCTGCACGGTATACTATATGCCCGCGCTTCCGGATTATGCCAAGACCGCAGCCGTAAATTACAGGTAGCGGAACATCTCCTTGGCTTCCTCTTTTTTGGTCGTCGCCAAGATCTCCGTCACCTCGACGCGAACCTCTTTCGTTCCAAAGCCGATCTCCAGCACGTCCCCGACCTTGACCTCCGCGGAAGCCTTGGCGACCTTGCCGTTGATCTTTACGCGCCCGGCGTCGCAGGCCTCGTTGGCGACGGTCCGGCGCTTGATGAGCCGGGAAACTTTCAGGTATTTGTCCAATCTCATAGGTTTCTTATCTCCTTATAAGTAAAAAAAGTCCGCAGTGCGGGATTCTCCGCCTGCGGCGGGTCGCTCCGGCGACACGATTCCTTTCCGCCGCAGTGCGATCCCCGCGGAGCGTTTTTTGTTCTATAGGGAACGCAGTTTCCTATAGAAGAACAAAGAATCTCGCTCGCGAGATTCTCCGCCTGCGGCGGGTCGCTCTGGCGACACAATTCCTTTCCGCCGCAGTGCGATCCCCGCGGAGCGTTTTTTGTTCTATAGGGGACGCAGTTTCCTATAGAACAAAAAACAGGCTGCCGGTTTCCGGCAGCCCGTATCCCAACTCGCACTTATGCGTTTACAGCTTCCTTCAAAAGCTTGCCCGCCTTGAACTTCGGCTGCTTCGAAGCGGCGATCACGATATCTTCTCCGGTCAAAGGATTCCGTCCGGTTCTCTCCGGTCTCTCGGAAACCTCAAAGGTACCGAAGCCAACCAGCGCGACCTTCTCACCGGCTACCATCTCATCCGTAACAACGGTAATAAAAGCGTCTACCATGTTCTTAGCGTCTTCCTTCTTAACGCCTGCCTTCTCTGCAATCGCTGCAACTAACTCTGTCTTATTCATTCTACATCCTCCTGTATAGATATACGAAAAATTTTCGCTGCCTGCATTTCATACGCACGAGCAGACCTCAAGCATAACACTCTAGTTTAATTTATAATGGTTAATCTTAGCATTGTCAAGCTTAATTACAGAGTTTCGCCGTTTTTCTGTCTTTTTTTCGTCGTTTTTTTGGATTCCGGGGCGATTTTTCAGCCCTCCATCTGCTTTCCAAGGAAGGACGCCGCCGCCGAAGCCACCTTTGTCTCCGTTTCCCCCAAGCGCACCTTCGCTTCCCGGCTCAGGATCAGAAAGGCGCCGATGGCGTCGCCCTCGCTGACGATCGGAACAATGACCTCGCTGGAAACGTCGGAAATATCCTCGGAGATCGGAACGAACCCCTGCTCCTCCTTTGTCGCAACGACGGTCTCCCGATTGTAAAGCGTGCTTTCAAATTCCCGGCTCAGGGGCTTTTGAAGCCACTCCTTTTTTGCCGCGCCGCTGACCGCCACGATCTGATCCGTATCCGCAATGACGACGATATGACCGAGCGTCTGCGCCACCGCCTCCGCATAGGACTTGGCAAACTCCGTCATCTCGCCGATGCGGGAATATTTTTTCAGGATGATTTCCCCCTCCCGGTTGGTAAATATTTCGATGGGGTCCCCCTCGCGGATCCGCAGAGTCCTTCGAATCTCCTTCGGTACGACGACCCGCCCCAGATCGTCGATCCGACGCACGATTCCTGTTGCTTTCATATATGAAACTTCCTCCATTTCTTGCAAAAATTGTGCTGCTAGTATCTGTAAGAAATGGGGAATTATTCATCCGTCCAGCGCTCCGTTGACAAACGACTTCCTTCTATGCTACAACAGAAGGGAACCGAATAAACGACAGGAGCAGCCGCATTTATGAACGAATTTTCCGACTATTTACAGCAAATTTTGACCGAACGTCCCTATAAGCTTGTCGTCAGCAAGCCCGCTGCCAAAAGCGAGCCCTGCAAACGCGTGGAGATCGAACAAAAAAACGCCTATTATCAGATCGCGTCCTATACCGAAAAACAGGTCTTTCACGAAAACGTCTCCGAGCAGGAGCTTTCCGGGCGGTGCGCCGCTCTGCTCGGCTCCCGCTTTTTGCAGCTTCACGCGTGGTCCGAAACAAAGGAGTTTGCGCTGCTCCTTTCCCGCAAGGGGAAGGCTTCCCTGCAGACCCGCGCGGCGCAGCCCCAAGCTCCGAAAAAAGACGGCGCGCACAACCGGAAAAAGCAGTATCTTTTAGAGGAGGGAACGGCGGTGGCCCCGCTGGTGGACATGGGCGTTTTCACGAAGGAAGGCAAGGTCGTTCACGCAATGCAGGACAAATTCCGGCAGATCAACCGCTTTCTCGAAATGATCGACGACTCCATAAAGGATCTCCGCCTCAAAAGTCTGCGGATCATCGATTTCGGCTGCGGAAAATCCTACCTCACCTTTGTTGTTTACCATTATCTGACGGTCATCCGGAAGATCGACGCGGAAATGATCGGACTGGATCTCAAGGAGGACGTTATCCGGAAATGCAACGCCGCCGCCCGGAAATACGGCTATCAAAAGCTGCGGTTCGAGCTCGGCGATATCAACGGATATGCCGCGCCGTTTCCGGTGGATATGGTCATTACGCTCCACGCCTGCGACACCGCCACCGATTACGCGCTTTACAACGCGATACGCTGGAACGCCAAGCTGATCTTTTCGGTTCCCTGCTGCCAGCACGAGCTGAACGGACAGCTGCAGCCGGAGCATCTGACCGTTTTGAAGCGCTACGGGATCGTACAGGAGCGCTTCGCCGCCCTGCTGACCGACGCCATCCGGGGAAATCTGCTCACCGCAAGCGGCTACAAGACCCAGCTCCTCGAATTTGTGGATCTTGCGCACACGCCGAAGAACATTATGATCCGGGCGGTTCGCTCCCCGATGCTCCCGGCGGCGCTTAAGCGTCAGGCAAAAGAAGAAGCGGAGGCCGCCATGGCTGAATTCCATGTGACCCCCACTCTCTATCGCCTTCTGCAATAAGCGTCTCAAAAGATTTTGCTGCCGTTTGCCGTCAGCCGAAACTGCGCGCCAAGAACCTCCGCCGCCTGACGGCACATCAGCATTCTGCCGAGAAAGATTTCAAAATACTCGTACATCGTGCAGATCGTTTCGTCGAGCCGCAGACAAAGGCAGATCTTCTTTTCTTCGGGCAGAAGGGCAAGCTCCGCCTCCGTGACCGCATAATTCACCCGGTCATGCTTATCGAACGCCGAGCGCTCCTTCGTCCGCACCCGATTGCGCCGCACGTCGGTCTTGTCGGCAATAATGAGCGCCGCCGAGATCGCGTCAAACGCGCCTCCGGTGGATTCGTCGTGATTTCCGATGCAGGAAACGATCTCCACGCAGTCCTCCGTCGATAGCCCGGACTGCTCCAAAAGCCGGCTTGCCAGCAGCGCTCCGTATTCCGCATGATGGTTCCGGTTGACCGCATTGCCGATATCGTGAAGAAATCCGGCGATTTTCGCAAGCTCGATCTCATGCTCCGAATAACCGAAGCGCTTCAGGATCTCTCCCGCCCGCTCCGCCACCAGAGCGCAGTGCGCCTCCGAGTGATCGGTAAAGCCCAAAACGCCCAGCTTATCGTTCCCCTTCTTTATATAAGCCCGTACGGCTTCGTTTTGTTTTATCTGTTCATAGGTCATAGCAGCCCGTTCCTTCTTCCTGATCTTTTCCGCAGCTTCGGCGGATCCACGCGCGTTTCCTTGGCGGTCCCCGCCGGTCAGCCGCTTCCCGCTTCCGCAATGCGCCTCCGCTGCTGTCTACGTTCCTTAGCTTACCGCTTCCGCAACACGCCGCCGCGGCTGTCTACGCTCCTTAGCTTACCGCAGGAGCCGCCTCCGCGCCACCTCGTCCGGGTAAAGTCTATGTAAAATTCACGTTAGCTATGCCCGATATGCTCAAATCTGTTCCAGCGCCTGCGCCAGATCGGCGATCAGATCGTTCGCGTCCTCCAAGCCGCAGGAATATCTTACCAAGTCCGGATAAACGCCGCACGCCGTCAGCTCCTCGTCGTTCATCTGCCGGTGCGTCGCGCTGGCCGGATGCAGACAGCAGGTTCTGGCGTCCGCCACATGGGTTTCGATCGCGCCCAGCTTCAGGTGCTTCATAAACGCTTCCGCCGCCTTTCTTCCGCCCTTTACGCCGAAGCTGACCACGCCGCAGGAGCCGTTCGGCAAATACTTCTGCGCAAGCGCATGATACTTGTCCTGCTCCAGACCGCAGTAGTTGACATAGCTGATCTTATCGTGTCCGTTCAGAAACTCCGCCACCGCCTGCCCGTTCTCACAGTGCCGTTTCATGCGCACATGCAGGCTTTCCAGCCCAAGATTCAGCAGAAACGCATTCTGCGGAGACTGGATCGACCCCAGATCCCGCATCAGCTGCGCCGTCGCCTTGGTAATGAACGCGCCGCCCATGCCGAATTTTTCCGCATAGGTAATGCCGTGATAGCTTTCGTCCGGCGTGCAGAGCCCCGGAAAGCGCTCCGCGTGCTTCATCCAGTCGAATTTTCCGCCGTCCACAATGCAGCCGCCGACGCCCGCTCCGTGTCCGTCCATGTATTTTGTCGTGGAATGCGTCACGATATCCGCGCCCCACTCGATCGGACGGCAGTTGACCGGCGTTGCAAACGTATTGTCCACGATCAGCGGAACCCCATGGGAATGCGCCGCCTTCGCAAACTTTTCAATATCCAGCACGGTCAGCGCCGGATTGGCGATCGTCTCGCCGAACACCGCCTTCGTATTTTCGCGGAACGCCGCGTTCAGCTCCTCCTCGGTGCAGTCCGGATCGACGAACGTAAATTCCACGCCCATTTTCTTCATGGTAACGGAAAACAGGTTGTAGGTGCCGCCGTAAATGGAGTTGGACGCCACCACATGATCGCCGCAGCCCGCAATGTTGAATACGGCATAGAAATTGGCGGCCTGTCCGGAAGAGGTCAGCATCGCCGCCGTGCCGCCCTCCAGCTCGCTGATCTTCTTCGCCACATAATCGTTGGTCGGATTTTGCAGACGGGTGTAAAAATAGCCCTCCGCCTCCAGATCAAACAGCTTGCCCATGTCCTCGCTGGTGGCGTATTTGAACGTGGTGCTCTGAATAATCGGAACCTGTCTCGGTTCTCCGTTGCCGGGAGTATAGCCCCCCTGCACGCATTTGGTTTCCAAACTGTAATCGCTCATAGTCTCCTCTTTCCTCACGCTGCGGAGCAGATTTTTTGCTGCCTGCGCTCCGCCCTTACGCACAGTATAACATATTGCCGCCTTCCCTGTCACCCCGCTGGCAAAACTTTTCTGCGTCTTTCTCAAAGAAAAGAATTGTATCTGCTTCCTTTTTCTGATATAATTGTCTTGTTGTATTTCCTTTTACGAACAGGAAAGGGGGAGCTATTCCATGGCTTTTTGTATCATTACAGACTCGGCATCGGACATTCCGCAGTCCGTCGTTCAGGAATTCGGACTTCATGTGATCCCGACGCCGGTAGTTATCAACGAAAAAGATTATTTTGACGGGGAGACGATTTTCCCGGATGAATTCTATCGGATCCAAAAGGAAGGCGTCGCAGAGATCAAAACGTACCATATCAGTCAATATATGTTTTACGAACACTTCCTCGAATTTGCAAAGCGCGGCGACGAGGTGCTTTATATCTGCTTTTCGACCGGAATTGCCGGAACCTTTCAGGCCGCTTCTTTGGCAAAGCAGGACGTTTTGGAGGAATACCCGGATTTCAAAATCACGATCATAGACTCCAAATGCGCTTCCATCGGCTTTGGTCTTGTGGTCTATAAGCTGCTTCAAATGCAGCGCAGCGGCGCTCCGAAGGAGCTGCTGATCGAGGCGGCGGGCTTTTTCTGCGAGCATATGGAGCACGCAGTCACCGTGGGGACCTTGGAGTATCTTGCAAAAGGCGGCCGCCTGAGCAAAACCTCCGCCGCGGTCGGCACGGTTCTGGACATCAAACCGATCATTATCGTTTCGGAAGACGGAAGGCTGGAAGCCGTGGAAAAGGTGCGCGGGATGAAGCGCGCCGTAAAGCGGTGTCTGGAAATGGTCAAGGAGAAGGGCGTTTCTCTGGAACGCCAGACGGTCGGCGTCTGCTACGGAGCCGATCCTGCCATCACCGAGACCGCCGAGCAGGTTCTGACCGAGGAATTCCATGTCAAGGGCATTCTGAAAGCGCAGGTCGGCTGCGCGATCGGCGCTCACACCGGTCCGGACATTCTGGGGATCGTATTTCAGGATGCGATCGACGAACGGTTTGAACAGTATTTGAAATAATTTCTTTTCGACGCAAGACCCCGGAGCGGAAGCTGCCTTCCGTTCCGGGGTTTTCTCGGCTTTTTATGTGTTCTTCCGCAGCATATCCACCAAGTTCATCTTTGCGATCTTCCGGACCTCCAGCCATGTGGCGGCGAAAACCGTCGCCGCGCCCACAAGCACCACCAGACAGGAATACAGTGGGGTTATCTCAAAAATCGCAATGCCGTGATAGGACAAACAGCCGGCAAGCTTGGCGATCTGCAGACCCGCCAGAAGCAGCGCCGTAATCAGCATTGCCCAGCCGAACAGCCGCAGATTTTCCCCCAAGTAAACGCTCCGGATCTGCCTGTTGTTGGCGCCCAAAGCTTTCAGCGTCCCGATCTCGTTTACCTGATTCATAATATTGATCTTGGTCGCAAGCCGGATAAACAGAAAGACCAGAAACAGGGAGACCACCGCCAGCAGACCGCCAAAGAAGATCGGCACCGACATTCTTGCGGCGATCATAGCCGCCCGGAAGCCGCCCCGATCCTCCGCAAAATAACCGTACCGCTCCAAAAGACGGTCTACCTCCTCCTTATTCTTTGTCCGATCTTTCAGATAAATATCCACCGTGTTGGGTCTGCCGACCTGCATATCCTCGTAAGTTTCCGGGTTCACCGTCACGGTAAGCCGATCCTGCGTTCCGTCGGTGATCCCCACGATCTTCAGCTCCGAGTAGAAGCTTTCTCTTGCCGACTCCTGTAGGGAAACGACGGCGTCCAAAACAGCGGCGATCAGCTCCTCCGAAACCTCGCCCTCCACCAGATCCCTGACGCTGACTGCGGCATAGGGAAGCTCCAGCACCTCAAGCATCGAGTTGATCCCCCCGGCGTTCACAACGATCTCGTTCGGCTGACTCGGCTCCCTTCCATAAATCACGGATTCCTCGCCCGTCCATTCGCAGATTACGGCAGGGGCAGAATATTGAGCGGAAGCGGCTTGAACGCTCAGGCTTTCGCTCCTGACTCCGGCAGCAAACGCCTGCTCCAGCAGTTTGTCGGACAGATAAATCGCGGGCTTCTTTTCCCCCATAACGTCCGAGACGGCAGCCACTCTGCAGGAAAACGCCACGTCCAAATACGCGTACAGCGTCAGCTCCTTTCCGATACAATCGGCGCTTCCGAACACCTGATTTGCCAGCGCGTTATTGATAACGACCTCGTCGTAGGCTTCGGGAAACGTCAGCCCGTAATACCGAAACCGTTCTTCAAAAAATTCGTCGTCGGAAAACACCCAATACGACAGCGAAGAAGCGGAGCTTTCAGCCACCACGCCTATCGTCGTATAACGGTAAGGCACCACCTCCCGCACATCGCTTTTTTGAAGCTCCCGAATAAAATCCTCCGAGAGGGTTTTATAGATCTGCTCCTCATCGCTGTCCGTTACGATCAGCTTGTCATTTTCCAGCACGGCGCTGACGCTGGAATTCACCGACTGCATCGCGCTGAGCAGGCTTGTCGTAATCAGGGAGAGCGCCGTCAAAAAAACGCAGAGGGTAACGATCATCGCGTTTCTTCTGCGATTGTTTTTCAAATGCTGCCGCTTGAGCCCCGAAAAAAGTCCCCGGGCGGCCGCCGGTTCATTTTTTGCAGCCGACGTTTCCGCAGCCGCCTGCCCTTCGAATGCGGCGGAGGCTTCCGCTTTGCGCTCATCCGAGATCACACGGCCGTCCGCAAGGCGGATCAGCCGATCGCCGTAAAGCGAAGCCGCCTCCATGTCGTGCGTCACGACCAGCACCAGCCGTTCTCGGCTGATCCGCTTCAACGCCTCGAAAACGATTCGCGTATTTTCCTCGTCCAGATTTCCGGTCGGCTCGTCCGCAAGGATCACCTTGCTTTCCTTGCAGATCGCGCGGGCGATGGCCGTCCTCTGGCGTTCGCCTCCGGAAAGCACCTTACAAGGCTTCTTTCTGCAGGCTTCGATCTCAAAGGCTGCCAACAACCCTTCCGCATCCGCCGAGCCGCAGTTCGCCAGCTTTGCCGCAAGAAGGATGTTTTCCTCCGCGCTCAGATCGCCCAGCAAATTAAAGTCCTGAAAAATAAAGCCGATTTTTTTTCGCCGAAGCTCGCACATGCGCGCGTCGTCCTTCTCGCACGCCTCCCCGTCCAGCCAAACGCCGCCCTCATATGCGCTGTCCAGCTGTCCGATAATATGTAACAGCGTGCTTTTGCCTGCACCGGATTTGCCGACAATAAAAACCAGCCCGGTCTCCGGAAACTCCAAGGACACCTCGGACAGAATCTCCGTCTGACCGACGCGCTTGCTGATATTGGTAAGCTTCAAGAATGCCATGATGCTCCTTTCTTCGGAGCGACGGCCCCCGCCTACGCCCCTATCCTTCCCTTACAGTAGCGCTCGAAATGCTCGTGGAGCATTGCATTTAGATTCTCCGCAAGGAAATCGTTGTATATGCTGCCGGTAACGGAAAAGTGTACTCTCAGAAAATAAGATATCACAAGCAGCCCGAAGTCTTCGTTCACGTCGTAACCAAACGCCTCCCTCGAATCCAGCTTTTCGTACATCTGCCGCGACGCGGTCAGAAAGTCCCTGTCGTAGCCGAAAACATCCCCTTCAAACGCCGCGTCGTCCAAAGCGCCCACGTTCCAAATGTATGCCTCATAGGAATCCATTTCCCGGTCAACCTCTTGTAGGAAGGGAAGCGCATCCTCCCGAAGGTAGGAATAGGAAAGCGTCTCGATCGAGCCGCCGCTTGTGTAAAAAAGATACAAAATATCAAAAAACGGAGTCCGTTCCCCGTCTGGCTTGCTCGTCTCCTCCACAATGTTTTCGTTGAACCATGCCTCCAAACCCTGTCTGACTTCATAATCCTCCAAAAGCTCCGAGCCGGTATCGAACAGAATTCTCAGAAAATCTGCGCTGCCCCCGGCGTCCGCTTCCATCTGCGACGGATCGTCTGCACTGACCTCGGCAAACAGCCGCTCTTTCTTTACGTAGAACTCATCCAGAGCCTCCTGAAGCCCCGTGCAGTCCAGATCAAAATAGGAGTAGAGATAGCCCACTTTAATTAGTTCAGAGCAAAAGACCCCATCATATCTCCCTTCTTCGTAGCATTCTCTTAAAGCTACTACAAAGTCCCGCACCTCCTCCCGGACGGCGGGATCGATGGCAATGCCGGATTTTTCCGCCAGATCCATGCAGTGCACATAACCGTACGCCAACTGCATATATTCCGTATGCTCCGGCAGCACCGACGATACCGTAGGTCGATTCGCCATCCAATGAACATATACCCATATCACAAGATGGACCGCAACGGCGCCGATAATAAAGAACAGCGGTATTTTCCAAAGAAGCTTCTTTTTTGAGTTTTTCATTCCGCCTACGTCCCTATCCTTCCCTTGCAGTAGCGTTCAAAATGTTCGTGGAGCATCCCGTTCAAATTCTCCGCAAGGAAATCGTTGTATATGCTGCCGGTAACGGAAAAGTGCTCTCTTAGGAAATAAGATATCACAAGCAGCCCGAAGCCTTCGTTCACGTCGTAACCAAACGCCTCCCGCGAATCCAGCTTTTCGTACATCTGCCGCGACGCGGTCAGGAAGTCCCTGTCATAGTCAAAAATGTCCGCCTCAAATACCGCGTCATCCAAAATGCCTACGTTCCAGATGCTTGTCTCATAGGAGTCCATTTCCCGGTCAACCTCTTGCAGGAAGGAAAGCGCGTCCTCCCGAAGGTAGGAATAGGAAAGCGTCTCGACCGAACCACCGTCTGTATAGAAGATGTACAAAATATCATGGAACATTCCCAATTTCGCGTCCTTCTTACCTATCTCCTCCGCAATATTTTCGTTGAACCACGTCTCCAAACCCTGTCTGACCTTGTAATCCTCCAAAAGCTCCGAGCCGGTGTCGAACAGAATCTTCAGAAAATCCGCGCTGCCGCTGACGTCAGCTTCCATCTGCGACGGATCGTCCGCGCTGTCCTCGGCAAACAGCCGCTCTTTTTTTATGTAGAATTCATCCAGCGCCTTCTGAAGCCCCGTGCAGTCCAGATCAAAATAGGAATAGAGGTAGCCCACTTTTATTATTTCGGAGCAGGAAACCCCATCATATCTCCCTTCTTCATAGCATTCTCTTAAAGCTACTACAAAGTCCCGCACCTCCTCCCGGACGGCGGGATCGATGGCAATGCCGGACTTTTCCGCCAGCTCCATGCAGTGCACATAGCCGTACGCCATCTGCATGTAGTCCGTATGACCCGGCAGCACCGACGATACCGTAGGTCGATTCGCCATCCAATGAACATACAACCATATCACAAGATGAACCACAACGGCACCGATAATAACGAACAGCGGTATTTTCCAAAGAAGCTTCTTTTTTGCCATTTTCAATCCGCCTACCATTCAATTTCCGTTGATAGAGTTACGGTTCCCTTGTAAGCGGTACCCGCCTTAATCTTATACTCAACCTGAGACTCCTGTGTATAGCTTCCGGTCCAGCAGTTTGCCGATGTATTTAAGACGTAGCTCCAGTAGGCGTCCGTACAGGTATAGGTCACCTTGTTGCCCTTCGTTTTAGCAGATACCGACGGACTGCTGGAAATCGTTGCGGAAAAGGCGATGCCGGACATGGTTAAAATGATTTTGTGGTACTGCACCTCACAGGTATAACTTGTTTTCCCTTTGTCAAACTCAAGCTTTGATACGCCGCTGGTCTTCACCTTGGACTTCGAGTACCACCAGCTTTTCATCGTAATGTTCAGCGTGGTCGAATCCGTCAGCGTCCCTACTGTCCCAAATTCCGTTTTCGACTCCTTGTCAACGCGGGTAACCTTGTACTTTGTGTCCGCGCTGGCGCTCGATACCGACGTGGAAAACACCAATACCGTGATCAGCATCAGCGCAATTCCCTTTTTCATTGCATGTAATTTCATAAATTACCTCCATTTTTTTCTCAGTCATAAGCAGCGTCTTGCAACTTCTTCTGACCGTTACATAGGCATTATACTATTACGCCAAAATACATGTCAACTTTTTATTCTCTTTCAAATTCGTTTTTGTTAATTTTGTACCTTTCTTTGATGTTTTTACGCACTTTTTATCCTGATCTTTAGTAAAAATTCACATAATATACGCGTCTCTTTATAGAGCCAATCAAAAAACGGAAGGAATTCGTCTTTTTTAAGACAAGTTCCTTCCGTTTTCGTCATAAGTTTTCTTGCATTATTTCAGATCCACCACAGTTCCGATAAACAGCGGAATATGATTTTCCGTATCTACGACCATATACAGAAACGGACGATTCAAAGATACGCGGTACATCGACGCCGAATCCATCTCCATTTCGATCTTGGACGCCGCACCCCCGCGCGTTCCCTTCTCATCCACCGTAAGCGTGGTCATCTGCACCATATTTTCGATATGCAGCCGTCCGTCCACCAACCGGCCCAAGCAGTTAAAATCAGCCGCTCCGCCTTCAAACGCCACTACCATTCCCATCTTTTGCAGCGCTTCCTTTAGGTCGGCTTCGTACTCGCAGGAGAACTTGGGAAGCGAAACCTCCACGCTCGCCTTCTGTCCGTTTTTCAGTGTTTCAAAGAGCTGCTCTCCGGTCAATCCGGCAAGGAAATCGGATAAACTTACGCCTTCTTCGGGAATCAGAGCAATAAACTGATAACCGGATTTTTTATAATCTTTGGCAAAGCCCCTCCCGTTTTCCATGGAAAAATAACAGCCTTCTTCGCCGGAAAGAAACGTCGCCTTCTGGATTTCTCCCTTGAGAGAGGTAAATTCGCCCTCATGCACATCGGACTTTGCGTAGACATTTTCCCATTCCGCCTCAAAGCTCAGCGCATTCAGCAGCATCATAACCGCATCGGTATTCAGTTTTTCCACAGCGTCTTCCAGCATTTTATCGGTCTGTTTGCTGAGCCACCGGTTCACGTCCTCCAGCGCCTGAGCATCCGAAAAATTCGTTTCGTAAATCTGCGCGCCGTAATAATCCGCATTTGTCTGAAGAAAATCCTGCTTGATGGTAAGCCCTCGTCCGGTATTTATCCAGATGGAATTCCCCAAATTCACCCGATATTTCCTTCCGTCCGGCAAATGGTTCACATAATAGTACAGAAACTCGTTCAGTTCCCCGACGGGCATCCCAAGCACCGCCTCCATTTCCGCAAGCGTCACGCCCTGCGCGCCGTTAGCGACCATGGAAAGCGCCAGCATGGCGGACACGGGCGAAAGCAGCGTATTTTGCTCCTCTGACCCTCCGTTTTGCAGAAGCCGCACCGCAAAGTCCATCTGCGCTTTTGCAAACTCCTCGGTAGTCTCCTTTCCGGTAACGTCCGAAGAAGCTTTGACGTCCTTTGTCAGATCGGTCGCCTTGATCCCCTGACAGCCGGTCAGAAACAGGCATAAGAGAAGGATTAAAGGAAGTACAACGAGTCTTCTTTTCTTGTTTTTTATTTTCATAGCCGCCCCTCCTTGTTCTTTGCAATTTATTGTTCTTTCTCCATCTTCAGTTGTCTTATGAAAGTAATTGATTTATTTTTTTGTAAAACCTTCTACGCTTGCCTGCACTTTTGCCGCATCACCGGGAACAAAGGTAAGGCGAAATTTCCCCCCCCCCCCCGCTACTCCAATGTCGTGATAAGTTCAACAATCTCTCCGCCGGTATGATCCCCACGGTTATATTCCACATCCATGATTGTCAATATCTCCAGCTTTCCTTCGGAATTCCAATACCAAAATTGTCCGTTCGTCTGCTTTTTCCCGGTTTCTTTCGAAAAGCCCTCTTTGCAGAAATTGTCTACGCTCTCCTGCATTTTTTTCTTATCAATGGCGTCGTCCGAAAGGCTAAAGATCTCCGGTCTGGGCGCACTGTACAAAATTAAGGCATGCGCCTCTGTCAGAGTAAATACATACATTTCATATGAATCTACGCCGCCAATCGGGTAAGCATACATAATTACATATTCTGTTTCCTGATTTTCTCCCGGCAATATATAGCCGTCCACACTGTCCGCAGTCAGGGTCGGAATTCCATCCTCCACCGTATTGGTAAACATACGCGTACGCACCGTGCGCCGCAGCTGATTTATCTCGACCCCCTCTGGAAGCAGCTTCTCCACAAGAAGCCCTTCCAGCGCGGAGTAGATTTCATCCTCCGCTGCGTCTGCCGCGATTCCGATATCCAGCCCCCTTTCGTTAAAATACTGATACAAGGTACTCGTGTCAGAAAAATACCAATACTTTACCTGCGAATCTGTTTTTCCTTTGTAGAGATCAATCGGGCATCCCGTGAAATGATTCTTCTCTGTCTCTTCATAAACAAGCTCATCCGATACGTCTAAAAAACTTCCCCGTTTTTCCTTTGCAGCATTCTTGTTTTGGTATGCCTCCTCATATTTTTCTTCTTTGAACTTGGCATCCCCGGAAAAGAGCTGCTTGGTACCGTCTGCCGCTACCGCAAACGTTTCATAACTTGCTTCCTTTTCCTCGTTTTTCTGGCAGCCGCACAATGCGATCAGAAGTCCCAACAATAAAACGTAAAATTGCTTTTTCATAATATGCCTCCTCAATTCAAAGTCTGACTTTGATTCCCAGATACCTTGTAGGAATCCAAACCGTAAGCGCCATATTTATCTACAACATTGACTGCATTTCTTAATGCGGTAGCAATTCCCTGACCCGCCGCAAGATTTTTCACAACCTCTTTGGTAAATGTATTTGCCTCGGAACAGGTTATAGATTTCTGGAATCCTACCGCAGCCTTCGCACCGGCTCCTACCGCCGATTCCGGCAAATTATGATTGGGAGTTCCCACTTTCCCCGTCTCACAGCCAACGAACAAACAAACTTTACATCGAGAAAGATCTATCCAAGCTTCCCCTGTTGACCAGTCATACAATTCGCTGCCGTAAAACCTTGTCTCTGATTTTGCGTTTCCTATGACGATATAGGAACCGTCAGAAGAGCTGCCGCCATGGCTGCGGCTGATAAACAGGCTGGAATACTGCAGCCCCTTTTTTATATCCGCCATCGAAATTGTTCCGGAAGTTTTCAGCCAAATATGATCATACCCAGCATTGGTCAAAGTGTTGCTTACGTTTTGCAGCCCACTGCTATGATCATGACCAGTCGAGGTTACGCCAAACAGCGCAGCATCGACCATAACGGTTACCGTTTTTGTAATCGTAAGTCCGGTAGGTTTATGTACCATTTTCAGTGTCGCGGTTCCAAGGTTCCGTCCCTTTAGCTTTCCCGCAGAAGGTACAGAACAGTTTCCGGAATTTTCTGTAATGCTATAAGTAAAGTCATTGACCCCTGCCCACAAAACATTCGTGCTCACAGGCAGCTTGTTATAAGAAATTGTCTTGGTTTCGCCAAGCCTCACAACAGGATTGCCCATCGAAAGGCCGAGAAGCTCCCGATAGGTATATGCACTTGTCGTCCCATATTTGCTGGTAGGGATCGTTCTCCAATAAGATGGATTCGCCGACAGCGAAACCGCCGCCACACTTCCGCCAGAAATATAAAGATAATTCCCTGTTGCCTTGTTCTTGATCCGGATTCCGCCCGACTCCATCGTAAAAGACCATAAGCAGGAATCCGGAGTCGTCCCGGAGACGGTTTTTATGTTGACAGTAGAACCGCTTTCATTGCAAAGATATTTTGTGCTGTCGGAGATGCGGGTAACCGTGGACCATGTGCTGTCCTTATTCGTCACCTTCCATTGTATGGACGTTCCCAGCGTGCTGATTTTCCCCTGTTTTGCTCCGGCAATGCTTCCGGAAACCCACAGATATTTCCCGCTGGATTTTTCGTTAATATAATACGAATCCGTGCTGAGTACGCTGCTTGCCTGCGCCATATGCGGAAAAAGAGTCACCGTCAGCAGACAGGCGAGTACTAGGCTAACAATTTTTTTCACAATGCATCAACTCCTTTCTTTTTTGGTATCTTTCAGTATATCACCTGCCATCTCCCTTTGCAATAGATCCTCGTAATATTCCAACGGTGATTTCTCGTTCAGCAAGTTTTTTCATGTTAATTGTCAAGTAACAAGTCAAAGCGGAAGCAAATCCGTTTTCAGGGATGTTCATCAAAGTAAAGAATCTTGCATTGCAAGATTCCCCGCCTGCGGCGGGCCGCGCAGCGGCACCTTCCTCTCCGCCGCAGTGCGATCCCTGCGGAGCGTTTTTTTCATAGGACACTCTTTCCTAATGAAATAAAAAACCGTTCCGAAAGGCACGCCCTCCGAAACGGCTGTTACAAATCCCAAAGAAATTTGCAGATCTTCTCTTACAAAATGTCAATATACTCCCCAGCCAGCGCCTTGTTCATGCTCCGCACCGCACAGAATTTGCCGCACATGCTGCAGGTGTCGCTGTGATCGTCCTCCGGCGCGCGGCTGTCCCGGATCGCCTTGGCAGTTTCGGGGTCGAGCGCGCAGGCAAACTGCGCCTCCCAGTCCAGCGCCCGGCGCGCGTCCGCCATCCGGTCGTCGATCTCTCTGGCTCCCGGAACGCCCTTCGCAATATCTGCCGCATGCGCGGCGATCTTGGACGCGATAATGCCCTGCTTTACGTCGTCCACATTCGGAAGCGCAAGATGCTCCGCCGGGGTCACATAACAGAGGAACGCCGCGCCGTTCATGGCGGCGACCGCTCCGCCGATGGCGCTCGTAATGTGGTCATAGCCCGGCGCGATGTCGGTCACCAGCGGCCCCAGCACATAGAACGGAGCCCCCATACAGATGGTCTGCTGCACCTTCATATTGGCGGCGATCTGGTCCAGCGGCACATGCCCGGGCCCTTCCACCATCACCTGCACATTGTGCGCCCAAGCCCGCTTGGTAAGCTCGCCGAGCCGCACCAGCTCCTCGATCTGACACACGTCCGTGGCGTCCGCCAGACAGCCGGGACGGCAGGCGTCGCCCAAGGAAACGGTAACGTCGTATTCTTCGCAGATCGCAAGGATCTCATCGAAATATTCGTAAAACGGATTCTCCTCGCCGGTCATGCTCATCCAAGCAAACACAAGGCTCCCGCCCCGGCTGACGATATTCATTTTCCGCTGGTGCGTCCGGATCTGCTCGATGGTCTTCCGGGTGATCCCGCAGTGCAGCGTCACAAAATCCACGCCGTCTTCGGCGTGCATCCGCACCACGTCGATAAAATCCTTTGCGGTCAGCGTCGCCAGATCGCGCTGATAGTGAATGACGCTGTCATAGACCGGAACCGTCCCGATCATTGCCGGGCATTCCCGCACGAGCTTCCGCCGGAACGGCTGCGTATCGCCGTGGCTGGACAGATCCATGATCGCCTCCGCTCCCAGCTCCACCGCGCTCAGAACCTTCTGCATCTCAATGTCGTAATCCTTGCAGTCGCGGGATACGCCCAAATTGACGTTGATCTTCGTGCGCAGCATGCTGCCCACACCCTCCGGATTCAGGCAGGCGTGCCGCCGGTTGGCGCAGATCGCCACCTTTCCCTCGGCGACGAGGTGCATCAGCCGTTCCTCGCTCATATGCTCCTTTTTTGCAACGACCGCCATTTCGGGCGTCAAGATCCCCTTTCTGGCAGCATCCATCTGTGTCGTATATTCACGCATAATCCTCTTACCTCAATTTCTATTCCTCGAAAGTGCCGGAAACGGCAAACGCATGGTTCATCGGCCCGGCTCCCCTGCCCAGCGCAAGCCCCGCCGAAAGCGCGCCGGAAAGATAGCATTTCGCCTGCCGAACGGCTTCGGGAAGCGCCAGCCCCTTCGCCAAATTCGAAGCGATCGCGCTCGAAAGCGTGCAGCCGGTTCCGTGCGTGTTGACGGTATCGACCCGTCTGCCGTAAAACCACCGAAGCGCTCCGTCCGCATAGAGCAGATCGTTCGCGTCGTTGACGCGGTGCCCGCCTTTCAACAAGACGCCGCAGCCGTAGGCCTCGCCCAGCTCCCTGACCGCCCGCTCCATATCCGCCGCCCCGGCAATGCTTCCACCAAGCAGCACCTCCGCCTCTGGAATGTTGGGGGTCATCAGCTCGGCAAGCGGCATCAGTCTGTCACAGAGCGTTTTTACCGCGCCCTCTCCGATCAGGCGGGAGCCGCTTGTGGAAACCATGACCGGATCGAGAACGATATGCTCCGCTCCGTATTCGGTCAGCTTTTCCGCGATCACCTCGATCAGCTCCGAAGACGAAAGCATTCCGATCTTTACGGCGTCGGGACGAATATCGGTAAAGATGCAGTCCAACTGTTTTGCCAGAAACTCCGGAGACGTCTCATAAATTCCATATACGCCGGTCGTATTCTGAGCGGTCAGAGCGGTGATCGCACTCATGGCATAAACCCCGTGAGCGGTCATCGTTTTGATATCCGCCTGAATTCCGGCGCCTCCGCTGCAATCGCTTCCGGCAATCCTTATGAAAGTAATTGATTTATTTTTTTGTAAAACCTTCTACGCTTGCCTGCACT
>JAUNGI010000026.1:0-3294 GCA_030524525.1 Lachnospiraceae bacterium | reverse complement strand
CGTTTTGATATCCGCCTGAATTCCGGCGCCTCCGCTGCAATCGCTTCCGGCAATCGTCAATGCAGTTTTCAAGCTATTCCTCATTTCTGAGCGACTTTGTCGCGAAGATGCGACTGAGAAATTCGCATATGCGGCACACTTGCCGCATTGCGGTTCTCTCAGCTGCAATCAAAGCTATTTGCTTTCGCTCAGAAACAAATAGCCGGTTGAAAAATCAGCACATCGGTGTGATTTTTCAACCTATTTCCTCCATAAACCGTTCTGCCGTCCACAGCTCCTTCATATAAAGCTCCGCCGTTTCCCGCAGCCGCTCCTGATTTGCCTCGCTTGCCCGGTCGTATACGCCCGCCACCGGGAAGCCCGCGCGATGGGCGGTTTCCGCCGCGTGCAGCGCATCCTCGAAAACCCACGTGGAGCCCACGGGCGTGCCCATATGCTCCGCCGCAAGCTGATAGATCAAGGGCTGCACCTTTCCCACGCCGACCTCGGTGCAGGTCAGAAGCTCCTCGAAATACTGCGTCCAGCCAAGGCGCGCAAACGCCGCCTCGATATGACAGCGGTCGGTCGAGGTCGCCACGGTCATGGGGATTCCCTCGCGCCGAAGCCCTGCAAGCAGCTCCTCCGCGCCCGCCTTGGGCAGCGCCTCGTCGCGGTAAAACGCATGGATGGTCGCGTTGAAGCCGTCCATGATCTCCGGCACCGTCATATTCAGCCGGTAATGCTCCCGCAAATATTCCGCCGCCTTGGTCAGGCTCATCGGGAACAGGATCTGCTGCAGCTCCGGCTCCGGCGTTACGCCGAGACCCTCCAGATAACGCGAAGCCGCATGATCCCACATGGGCATCGAGTCCAAAAGCGTTCCGTCCACATCAAAAATAACGCCCTGCAAACGCGCCCCCAGCATCTTCCGGGTCTGCCGTTTCAGATCCCGCGCCGCCGCGGCGATGTCGGGCTTTCCGAAGATCGCGCTGATCACGGCGATCCCGCAGATGCCGCTGTCCGCAAGCTCGGTCACGTTGTCGCGGGTGATCCCCCCGATGGCAATGACCGGAATGGAGACCGCACGGCAGATCGCCGCAAGCGTTTCACGGCTCACCTCCACCGCGTCGTCCTTCGAGCCGGTCGGAAATACCGCGCCCACGCCCAGATAATCCGCGCCGTGCCGTTCCGCAAGCACCGCCTGTTCCACGGTCTGCGCCGATACGCCGATGATCTTGTCCGCTCCCAGCGTTTCCCGCACCGCAAGCGCCTCCATGTCGCTCTGTCCCACATGAACGCCGTCCGCGCCGATCTGCCGGGCAAGCTCCACATTGTCGTTGATCACAAACGGAACGCCGTATTTCCGGCAGACCTTTTGAACGGCAAGCGCTTCGTTCCGAAACGCCGCCTCATCGAGCTGCTTTTCGCGAAGCTGTATCAACGTGGCTCCGCCCTGAATGGCGCGTTCCACCTGACTTTCCAGCGTCTCGCCGTTCAGCCAATGGCGATCCGTTACCGCATACAGCAGCAAATCCTTCTGTTTCATACATTCCTCCATTGCGCATCGGCATAATGTTCCCGCCTGCCTCCGCTGCGCGGCAATTTAACCTGCGCAGCGTTTTTTCTTGTCAGCGGATCTCGTATTTTGCGCCCTGCGCCAGCGTTTCCGCGTCCATACAATAGATCGCGTCGATGATCCGGTTCCGATAGGTCGAATTGCCCTCTCCCGGCAGCAGCTTTTCGTATGCGATCTCCCCCGCAAGCCCCATCAGGCAGACCGCAGCAGCCGCCGCTTCGAGCCGCAGTTCCGGATTGGCAACCAGATACGCGGTCATCAGCCCCGAAAGCTGACAGCCGGTTCCCGTGATCCTTCCCATTTCCGGGCGTCCGTTCCGGATGCAGAAGCACCGTTCGCCGTCGGAAACAAGGTCGATCGCTCCAGTCACGGCAACGATCGCCCCGGTCTGCTTTGCAAAGCTCTTTACAAACGCCACCGAAGCGTCGAGCGTCTCCTCGGTCACCGCGTCGGCAACGTCCGCGTCAACGCCCTTGGTGCTGCCGGAGCCAAAGGCAAGCGTCTTGATCTCGGAAATATTTCCGCGGATCGCCGTCAGCTTCAGCTCCTTCATCAGTCCAAGCGCCGTCTGCGTGCGCAGCGTGCTGGCTCCCGCGCCCACCGGATCCAGCAGCACCGGATGCCCCAGCTCGTTCGCCTTTCTTCCCGCCAGATACATGGAAGGGATCGTATTCT
Organism: Lachnospiraceae bacterium; assembly: GCA_030524525.1. GTDB lineage: Bacteria > Bacillota > Clostridia > Lachnospirales > Lachnospiraceae > ISDg. Next base: position 1,064 of record JAUNGI010000026.1, on the reverse strand, counting down.
TGTTCAACGTTCCGATGTTGATATTCAGACCGCCGCAGATGCTTGTGATCTCCTCCACATCGCCCTCGTCGTCGGACATGATCGGACTGCCGCCGCAGGCAAGCAGCACGTTGGCAACGTCGTTTACGGTAACATAGTTGGTGATGTTGTGTACAAGCGGCACACGGATTCTTACATTGTTAAGACATTCTTGAAACATGGTTTTTCCTCCTGAAAAAAAAATTCTCTGCTTTGGCATGTGCGACCCGCCGCAGTGCGATCCCCGCGGAGCGTTTTTTATTCTATAGGAAACGCAGTTTCCTATAGAATAAAAAATGCGGCAATGCACTCTGGCACCGCCGCAATAGAAATCACAAGCTCCGCTGCAAAGAAATCCGGAGAAGCCTCCCTGTTTCCTCTGCTCTTCCCTACGTTGGCATTATCCAAATCAGGTTCCGGGTCGAAGCGACACAGCTTCCTCTCAGCCGGCTCCGGCCAGCTCCCCGCTTCTATGAAGTTTTTCTTATTATAGCCTGTCGTTTCGGAAAATGCAAGCCCCGCTACTCCGCCTTCGGATATTTGCTCTTGTCCCACTCATAATTGACATACGGGCTCTTACCGTTCCGGGCTTCCAGCTCCTCGTCGGTCAAAAGGAAGGTTTCCTTCGTGTGCTGCGTATCCATATGCCGCCATACGCCGGGCTCCACCTCCACGATGACCCAGTTGTGTTCCGAGGCGACCGCGCCCACCCCGACGATGATCTGGCAGTTGTAGCCCGCTTTTTTCAGCAGGAGCGAGGTCAGCGCCGCATAGTCCCAGCAGCTTCCGCTTCCGGTGTTCAAAATGCGGCACGCCATCGTCGTTACGTCCGATTTCACGGTGGAACGGAACGTAAAGCCGTCGTGCACATAGTCGTAGATCGCCCGAAGGCTTCTGCCGTGCTTGTCGAGCAATGTTTCCAGATACTCGTCCAGATTGTCCGCCGTTACCGCGCCGGGCTTGGGCGTGGGCGTATTTTCCGGCGTGGGCGTATTCTGCGTGTTGGGGTTCGGCGTATTCTTCGGCTTTGCCGTGGGGGTGGGACC
>JAUNGI010000025.1 GCA_030524525.1 Lachnospiraceae bacterium | reverse complement strand
TTCGTCGCCGTAGGCGTTGCGGTTACGTTGACCACCACCAGCGTCTCGTCCGTGATCGTTACCGTTCCGTCGTTGATCGTGATCGTCACTTCATTGGCTTCGCTGCGCGAGATCACCACATGGTAAACCGTTTCGTCAACAACGTAGCCTTCCAAAGCCTTTGTTTCTTTGATGTAATAGTCGCCCGGCTCCAAGTCGGTGAAGCTCAGCTTTCCGCCGTCGCTTGTGGTCTTGGCTTCCACGATTGAATCGTCGCTCAGCGAGATGTCGTTGTACAGCGTAAATTCTACGCCGTCCAGTCCTTTTCCGTCACCGTCGTTCTTCTGGATCGAGATCGAACCAAGCGCAGGCGTCGGGGTCGGCGTTGCGGTCACGTTGACCACCACCAGCGTCTCGTCCGTGAGCGTTACCGTTCCGTCGTTGATCGTGACCGTCACCTCATTGGCTTCGCTGCGCGAGATCACCACATGGTAAACCGTTTCGTCAACAACGTAGCCTTCCAAAGCCTTTGTTTCTTTGATGTAATAGTCGCCCGGCTCCAAGTCGGTGAAGCTCAGCTTTCCGCCGTCGCTTGTGGTCTTGGCTTCCACGATTGAATCGTCGCTCAGCGAGATGTCGTTGTACAGCGTAAATTCTACGCCGTCCAGTCCTTTTCCGTCACCGTCGTTCTTCTGGATCGAGATCGAACCAAGCGCAGGCGTCGGCGTTTCCCCCGGAGTATTTTCAAAGTAAACAGGAAGTCCCGACTTTCGGAATTCTCTTACATGAATATCGCTCGAAAGCTTACTGAGATCGACCTGTGCAGAACCGGTAATTACAAAATAATAAGGTTCGGTTGCGCAGACAAAGCCGCTCGGAGCCTTGGTTTCATACAAAGTGTAAATGGTATCGTACTTCAGCTCGTCAATAAATATTTCGCCATTTTCTTCAACCTTAATATTCGTGATCACACGATCGGTTTCCGTCAAGGTTCCCGTTGCCGGATCCAGCTCATTTTCCACCAGCTTGAACTCAGAACCGTTCAAGGCGAGCATCTGCCCATCCTCATCATTCCAATACTTAAACAGCGTAATGCTTCCTGTCTCGCTGTAAGCACCCACAACGAGAGAATAGCTCTGCATATCCAAGGAAACGGTACTTTCCGCCGCATCCGACTGAAAACCGGAAATAGAAAACGCATTGCCGGAGTTCTCCGGAGTCAGCCATTCGTTTTTCGACGAATCCTGATAGGTTTTCAGGTTGATCAGCGCATGGTAAGTAATTTTCAGGTAAGTCGCATCCGGAAGCAAATAAACCGTTTTATTGGTCGCAGGATCATATGTAAAACGATAGTCTTCTCCGGCAGTCAGCGGCTTCCATTCCTCTGCCTCAGCGTCCCATGCGGAAACCGCCACAGACGCAGCGTCGAGGATCAGCGCGCTTCCCATAACGTCCTCGCCCTCGATCCACTCGGAATCCGAAAGTTTAAGAGCGTCCGGATTGACCGTTATGGTATAAGCCACATAGTCCGGATGCGTGATCAGATATTCCTGCGTTTTTTCCACCACCGGGGCGGGCTTCATCGTATTGCTCACGCGGTTGCTTCCCAGATTTTCCGAGCCGCATTTTCCTTGCACCACATTGACATAAGTGCCGCCGTCCTGTTTCAGAAATTCAACGGGATCCTCCGGTCTCATCGAATAGGACACGCGAATCTGCATAGACTCCCCGCTGCCGTCTTGGATCGCCAAAAGCTTTTCCATCATGGCTTCGGTAATAACAAAAGAAATTGTCAGGCGATTGCCGTTCTGTTTTACCGAGGTCAGCTCCGGATTGCAGCTTTCCAGATACTCTGAATACCATATGTTCACAAAGCGATATGCCGCAAAGGTTGGATTGTCAATCAGCGTCAGTCCTTCGGGAAGCGTATCTTCCAGCGTAACGACCTTACCGACCTCCAAATTCATGATCCTTTCCAGATTTACGGTGATCGTATAATCAATGGTCGAATCGTCCTGTACCGTGCCGCTCTTATCAAGGGCGCGGTTGTCCATCCAATCGACTTCCTGCACGGGATAGCTTGCGTTCTCCCCGTTCACGGTGTACCGTGAACTGATCAGGTTTGTGAACGTAACCCTCTCCCGATTTCCCGAGGTCCGCATTGTATAAGTTAAAAGAACTCTTTCCCCTGCATGCTCTCTCAGGTAGTCTTCCGTAAACGACAGATCAAAGCTGCCCTCGCTCCATGTGTTATAGCTTGCCAAAACCAGCTTGCCGGCTTCGGTCAGCGCGCCGTTTTCTACGACCAGCACTCCGTCCAAATACAAATTGCCGTCAAACGACAAGCTTGCATCGCCGTTGTTCGTATAATAACGATCGCTGATACTCAGGCTGGTCAACCCCTCCGGAATGTTGATCTCGACCTGATAGGTCAGGATCGCCGACGCGTCGTCCTCCGTAAAGCTTGCGTCCACCAGCGTTTTTTCCAAGAAAGCCGGAGCCTTGGGAATTGCAACCGATGCGTTTGCGCCGTAGGAATACTCCCCGACCTTGGTTTCAATGCTGTTGGCGGCATTCACGCCCGCCACAGTGCCGAAAGCCTCATCCGCAACGTCCGTCTCATAGGTGAGCGTCAGCATGTTGGCCACGGGATCGTAGCTGTACTCCGCGCCCATTTGTTCCACAAGGGCTGCCAGCATTTCTTCTGCCGTAAGCTCTCCTTTTTCGATATTCACGTTGGAATCCCCGGCGGCAGAGCCGTCAGAAAAAGAAAGGTATTCGCCAAGCGCATCCCAAAGGGATTCGATATCGTCCAACGAAAAATCGCCAAGATGCAGCGCTACCGTCCAAGTGATCTTTTTGTTCTCTTCATCCAAAACGCCTCTTTTGCTGATCGACGGGCGGTTTACGCTGGCGCCGCTGTAGCTTTCCGAGGACTTCGGGTTGTTCTGACTGCTCTCATAGGAAACATGCAGTCGATTGTTGCACTGCCCCGCCTTGTCCGACGCATAGGCCTCAGCGCTCACCTTTGCCTTATAAGAAAACGTAAGCGTTTCCTTATTTTCCAAAACCATGCCCTGCAGCGCCTCGTTCAAAGCGTCGATGCTCTCGTAGATCGTTCCGTTAAAGTTGATTTCGTAAGGCTCGCCCAGCATGGCACCCGGAAAGTCCTCCAACGTGAGGTTGGAAACCGAGCCGTTGTAAGCCGTCATCGAAACCTCAAATTCCTGTGTCAGCCACTGTCCGTCACCGTCCGGAACCGCCGAACCTACGGCGTTCTTGGACACGTTCAAATAGCTGTCGGGCTCGTTGAAATCCACGTCAACAAGATAGGTCTTATCGCCGAAGCCGATGGTTTCCCCCGTAGCGTCCCCCTCGGACTCCTGCTCCACGTCAACAACGCCGGTTATATGCGCATAACCGGACAATTCGCTTTCCTCCAAGTAATCCTCGTTCAAAAATACGGTCAGAACTCCGTCGATGATCTGATATTTTCCCACGACTCTGCCCGCGTCGTTTTTCAGATCCGAAAGCGGATAATCGGTCAGTGTAATTCCCTGCGCTCCCAAATCGACGGAAAATTCAGAGCTTGGATCGGAGGTGTCGTTTGCAATATTCCATTCAAAGCCGATCGAAACAACCGAACCGTTATTTACGGTCTGTCCGTTCTGCAAAGGCTCCCCGTCCACCAATATCGTAATATCCGAGAGCGTCAATCCGTTTTCCGCAGCCTCGCTCCGATGATAAATTCCCACGCTCGTAAGAACCATCAGAAAGCAAAGAATCACTGCCAAAAAGCGTTTTGTCTTTTCTTTCATAAGCGTCTCTCCTCCAAAAGCACAGATGATCATTCCCCCTGTGATTATAAAATTATAACACTCTGACGCCGAAACGGCAATAGAAAAAATCGTCAAAATTAACAAAACCGACGAGAAAAACGGCGTAAAATTCAGGGAATCGTCAATGTCAATGGCGTCATGACCGAATTTTTTTCTTCCCTCGTGGTCAGATCGAGCGAAGCTCTGATCAAATAGATCTCGTATTCCCCGGGCGCCGCGTCAAAAACAAACGCAATGGATCCCAACGAGCCGCCGGGCTGCAGAGGCTCCGACTCATACAGGAGCTCGCCGTCCGATTTTTGACGCACGCTGTAACGAAGAAGCCGCTCGTTTTCCGGCAAATTGGAAAACTGCTCGCTGAATAGCGTAACCGTTTTCGTTTCTGCGTCGTATTGATAGCTTATATCCTTTGTAAGCTCGTATACCGTCTGCTGCGTCTGCGTCTGCCCGCCTTGCGCGCTTGGGGTTTTGTCGGGATCGGTTTCCTTTTTTTCGGAACCGCCCGATTTTATAAACAGAACAACAATCAAAAAAATACAAGCCAGAGCCACGATCACTCCGCCCAAAAGCAGATAGTTTCTTTTCTCTCTCATATAGGTTCCTCCGTAGCAAAGCAAAGGATCTGCAACAAATTTTTTCCGTCAAGCAAACCGCTCGACGTCCGCAAGGTCATACCGTCCGCGGACGCGGTACAGACGCTCCTTATCGTGCGCAAGCTGCGTCCGAAGCGCATCCAGTCCCGGAAACGCCTGCTGCTCCCTCGTCTTTTCAAGGAAAAAGGTCGTCATCCGTTCTCCGTAGATCTCCTTTGAAAAGTCCAGCAGATGCGTTTCCACGGTCAGGGCGTTTTTGCCCTCTCCGCGCACCGTCGGGTTGTTTCCCACGTTGGTTATGCCGAAATACCCTATTCCCTCCACAAGGGAATAGGTGTCGTAAACGCCGATCGGCGGCAGCAGCTTGCCGTTTCCCCAGGAAAGGTTTGCCGTCGGAAATTCGATCGTCCGCCCGATCTTTTTCCCGTGTACGACGGTTCCGGTCACAAAATACGGATAGCCGAGCATTGCCCTCGTCTCGCTCAGATCGCCCGCAGCCAGCTTTGCCCTCAGCCGGGAGCTGCTGATTTTTTCTTCTCCGTACCGGATCTCCGGGATCGCCCGAAAACGAACGCCTCGGGTCTCGCAGAGCCCGGCAAGCAGCTTCGCGTCCCCCTGCCGCCGGTAGCCGAACCGATAATCCTCCCCCACATAGATCGCCCTTGCCTGACAGCGTTTTAGAAGATATTCTTCAAAAAACGCCTCCGGCGGCATCGTGCGGACGGCGTCGGTAAAGGGCAGCCGTACCATCCAGTCAAAGCCGTAGGCGCCCGCGATCTGTTCCCGCTCCTTCCCGACAAACAGCTGCTCGGCGTCGGAAAAGCCGGCGGCGGCAACGGAAAAATCAAAGGTCAGCAGCCCCTTCCGATACGGAAGCCCGTCCTCCTCCATGCAGCGGAGCAGCCCCTGATGTCCCCGGTGGATCCCGTCAAATTTTCCAAGCATCACGGAGCTTGGCTCCGTCCGAAAGGCGGCGGTATGTTCCCAAAGATTCATGTAGCTTATCCTTTTCTTTCTGGTAAAAACATTTTTACAGGACGATAAAACGTGCCGTTGTTTTCATAGATCGCCCGGAATTCTCCGTCCTCGTAGATCCGCAGCCTTCCGTCCGCGGAAGCAGACAAATGCTCCGCCCGCAGCGGATTGCCGTTGGCAAGCAGCCTTCTGCCCTCCTCGGAACGAACCTCCGCCTGCGGATAGTCCGGAAACAGCGAATCGACGCTCTGCACGGCGGCGCCAAGGCTTCCGTCCGCAATGCTTTCCTCGATCTCCGCAAGCGTTTTCGCCTGCGCAAGGGAAAAGTCCCCGACCCGTGTCCGCCGCAAAGACGACATGCACGCGCCGCAGCCAAGCCGCCGCCCCAGATCGTGACACAGCGTGCGAACGTAAGTACCGGGGGAGCAGACGACCCGAAACGCCGCCTCGCCCGCGGCCTCCGCAAAAGAAAGCAGCTCGATCTCCAGCACACGGATTTTTTTCGGGGAGCGCTCCACGGTCACGCCCTGCCTTGCCAGATCGCAAAGCTTCCGCCCGCCCACCTTTCGCGCCGAAAACATCGGCGTCAGCTGCTCCTGCTCGCCGAGCATTTCGGAAAGCGCAAGCGAAAGCTCCTCTTCCGCAACCGTAGCCGGCCTCCGGGAAACGACCTCGCCGTAAATATCCTGCGTGTCGGTCTCCACCCCGAAGCGAATGCCGGCAACGTACTCCTTGTCCTTGTTTGTCAGCAGATCGCATATCCGCGTCGCATTTCCCAAACAGACCGGAAGCAGTCCGGTCGCCTGCGGATCGAGGGTCCCCGTATGTCCGATCTTTTTCTGCCGGAGCATTCCGCGCAGCTTGGCGACCACGTCGTGGGACGTATAGCCCATTTCCTTATTGACTAAAATAATTCCGTTCATGCTTCCTCGCACCGTCTAAAGCTGTAATAAGATCATCGCCGTCAGCTCATTCAAAATGTCCTCCAACGCGCCCTCGGCAGTGAAGCCGGCAGCCAAGCGGTGCCCGCCGCCCTCGAAAAAGCCGCTGATGGAGGCGACGTCAACCCTGCCGTTGGAACGCAGGCTGAATTTATAAACGCCCGGCTGATCCTCGCGGGCAAATACCGCGACCTCCACGCCCTTTACAAGCCGGAGCTGGTCGATCACGCCCTCGGTATCGGCGGCGGAGGCGCCCATGGCGTTTCTCTGCTCGTAGGACAATACGCCGAAAAAGACCTTGTCCTCCACGAGCATCCGGGCCTCCGAAACGACCTTTGCCATGACCTTGGTCTGCAGCAGGGTTTTCTGATAAAAGCTCCGGTCGATGATCTCCGCAGTCGCAAGTCCTCGGCTCATGAGCCTGCCCGCGATCTGCATCGTCCGCTCCCCGGTGCAGCTATACTTAAAAACGCCGGTGTCGTGTATGATTCCGGTATAAAGCGCCTCCGCGCAAGCCTTGGAGATCTTTTCCTCCTCCAGCAGCTCGTAAAGCACCTGACAGCAGCTGCTGGCGTCGCCGTCAACCCAGTTTTCCGCGCCGAACCGTGTGTTCGTAATATGGTGATCGATCACAAGCGTTTTCGCCGCGCGTTCAAACGCCGCCGCGCCGGCTCCGAGCCGATCGGCGCTGCTGGCGTCCAGCGAGATGCACAGCTCCCCGGCAAAGCCGGAAGCCTCCTCCAAGGGCCGCACCTTCTCCGAGCCGGAAAGAAAGCGCAGATTTTTCCCGACGCTCTCCAGATAAACGGTCACCTTTTTTTTCGGCTCGTTTTCTTCCAGATACTGCCGCAGCGCAAGACAGCTTCCGACGCAGTCCCCGTCCGGATGCACGTGTCCCACAACGGCAATGTCCGAAGCTTCGGCAAGCGCCTTTTCCAAAACGTTCACGTTACGCCTCCTCCTCGCCGCTCTCGTCCGCCTCTTCCTCGGAGATCTGCATGGAGGCGATCATATTGGTCATGCGGATCCCGTATTCGATGGAATCGTCCAGCACGAAACGCAGCTCCGGCGTGTTGCGCAGATTCAGCGTTTTCGCAAGCTGCGAGCGGAGAAACGGAGCCGCGCTTTTGATCCCTTTCATTGTGCCGGCTTTCGTTTCCTCGTCGCCAAGCACGCTGATAAAGACCTTTGCGGTCTTCAGATCGGGCGCCACCTCCACGGCGGAGACCGACGTCATCGGCGCAATGCGAGGGTCCTTGACCTCGGTCAGGAGAAGGGAACTGAGTTCCCTCTGCACCTCCTGATTGATTCTTGTATTTTTAATACTGTTTTTTCTCATAACTCTCCATAGCGCAGGGGACTTCCGTTATTTTCTCGGAACTTCCTGCATGATATAGAATTCGATGGAATCCATCTCCTGAAGGTCGCCGAATTTTTCAAAGACAAGGCCGCATTCGTAGCCCGCAGCCACTTCCTTCGCGTCGTCCTTGAAACGCTTCAGAGAAGCCAGATTGCCGTCGAACAGCTGCTCGCCGCCGCGGGTGATCCTTGCCTTGCAGTTTCTTACGACCTTGCCGTCAAGCACATAGGAACCGGCGATCACGCCCAGCCCGCTTGCCTTGAACAGCTGACGCACCTCGGCGTGGCCGATGACCTTTTCCTCGTAAACCGGGTCAAGCATGCCCTTCATTGCCGCCTCAATATCCTCGATCGCGTTGTAAATGACGCTGTAGAGCCGAATGTCAACGTTCTCCCGCTCGGCGGTATCCTTTGCGGTATTGTCGGGCTTTACGTTAAAGCCGATGATAATTGCGTTGGATGCGCTCGCCAAAATAACGTCCGATTCGTTGATGTTGCCGACGCCGCCATGGATGCAGCGAACGGCCACCTCCTCGTTGGAAAGCTTCAGAAGACTCTGCTTTACCGCCTCCACGGAGCCCATTACGTCCGCCTTGACAATCACGTTCAGTTCCTTCATGTTGCCGGACTGGATCTGATCGAACAGACCCTCCAGCGAAAGCTTTGCCTTCGTATCGGCGATCAGACGCTCTCTGCTCTGGCTGATAAAGGCCTCCGCAATGTTTCTGGCTTCCTTTTCGGTCTCGGTCGCAACCATCGTATCGCCCGCTCCCGGCACGCCGTCCAAGCCCAGAAGCTCCACGGGCGTGGAAGGGGTCGCCGCGGACACGCGCACTCCTTTATCGTTGATCATGGCGCGGACCTTTCCGTAGCAGGAACCGATCGCCACATTGTCGCCGACCTTCAGCGTTCCCTTCTGGATCAGCACCGTTGCCACCGGACCTCTGCCCTTATCGAGCTTCGATTCGATCACGATGCCGCGCGCGCGCCGGTTCGGGTTGGCTTTCAGCTCGCCCACCTCAGCGGTCAGAAGGATCATTTCCAGAAGCTGCTCGATGCCCTCGCCGGTCTTTGCGGATACCGGAACGACCACCGTATCGCCGCCCCAAGACTCCGCTACGAGTCCCTGCTCGGAAAGCTCCGTCAGGACCCGGTCGGGATTGGCTCCCTCTTTATCCATCTTGTTCATCGCAACGACGATCTGTACCTCGGCAGCCTTTGCATGGTTGATCGCCTCGATGGTCTGGGGCATCACGCCGTCGTCCGCCGCAACGACAAGCACGGCGATATCCGTCGATTTCGCGCCGCGCATCCGCATTGCGGTAAACGCTTCGTGTCCCGGCGTATCCAGAAACGTGATCTTTTCGCCGTTGATCTCCACCATATAAGCGCCGATGTGCTGGGTAATGCCGCCTGCCTCGCGGGACGTTACGTTCGTCGAACGGATCGCGTCGAGGATCGAGGTCTTGCCGTGATCGACATGACCCATAACGCATACGATCGGCGGACGCTTCACAAGCGTTTCCTCCGGATCCTCGATATCCATCATCAGCGTTTCCACCACATCCTCGATCTCTTCCTTCTCGACGATGCAGTTGTATTCGAGCGCGATCTCCTCCGCCTCCTCGAAGGTCAGATCGGAGTTGATGTTGACGATCTTTCCGGCAAGGAACAGCTTCTTTACGATCGCCGCCGCATTCTGCTTCATCTTGTCGGCAAGCTCTTTCAGCGTAATGGTCTCGCCGATCGTGATCGTACGGATCTCGTTCGGGTCCTCCTTCTTTACCGGAACCGGCTTCGGCATAATAAACGCGCCCTTCCGGTTCGGATCCTTCTTCTTGGCGCGCCGACTGCTCTCGTCGCCGTCAAAATTCCGGGAATTCCGGTTTTTATCGCGGCTGCGGTCGCTGAATGCCGCCGCTCTCTGCTCCTTCGTCAGCTCCTTGCCAAGCTCGGTCTTGATGCTGCCGCTCTGGCCGCCTCTGTGATCGTTCTTGCGCTGAAAGCTTCTTTTGTCGTCGTCCTTATCCTTATCGAAGCCGCCCTTGTTAAAGCCGCCGGCAGCCCCCGCCGGTCTCCGGAAGCCGTTCGCATTCTGCCCTGCCGGACGGTTCCCGCCAAAGCTGCCGGTTCCGCGGTTCCCGTTAAAGCCGTTCTGACCGCTTTGACGGCGTTCCCCGTTTCCGTAGCTCTGCGCCTCTCTCGTCCGGCGTTCCCCGCCGTTCGGAGCTTCCTTTGTAGGCTCCTTCTTCTCCGCCGTCTTTTCCTCCGGCTCCGTCTTTTTCGCTTCCTCGCGCACGACGGATTCCGGCGTCTCTTTCTTTTCCGCTGCCGGAGCCGCCGTTTCCTTCTTCTCCGCGGGCGCCTCCGTCTCCGCCGCCTTGCCTGCGCCGTCCGAAGCCGCGCGCCGCTTTAACTGCACGGGCTTCCCGTCCGCATCGAACACCGGCCCGGTGATCGGCAGCGGCTTTCCGTCCTTATCAAGCTTCCGCTTGATCGGATTTCCGTTCGCGTCGAAAAGCTGTCTGCGAAGCTGCACGGGCTTCCCGTCCGCATCAAACACAGGCTCGGTGATCGGCAGCGGTCTTCCGTTCGCATCGAGCTTTCGCTTGATCGGATTTCCATTGGCGTCAAACAGCTGTTTCCTCTGTTTTCCTTCCGGAGCCGCTTTTTTCTCGGCGCTTTCCGACTTTTTCGGTCTGCCGAAGAAATCCTCCGCGATCCGAATCTCCTTATCTTCAATCACACTGAAATGGGTCTTGATATCTACGCCTTTTTCACGAAGATAGGATACCAGATCCTTGCTTGGAATATCCAGCTCCTTTGCCAATTCATGGACTTTCATTTTTGCCATTCAAGTTACCTCCATATTTTAAGTAGTCTGCAATCCTGTCTGCGATTCCCGCATCTGTGACTACCACGGATGCCCGGAACTCCAGTCCGATTGCATGACCGATCTCCTCTTTGGTTCCGTACACGCAGCAGGGAACCCGGTAGTAAGTGCACATATTCTGAAATTTTTTTTTCGTATTTTCGGACGCGTCCCCCGCCAAAATCACCAGCCGCGCCCTTCCGTTTTTTACGCTTTCCTCGGTCTTAAACTCTCCGCCAAAGACTTTTCCGGCTTTTCTCCCGATTCCCAGCATAGAATAGATCCTATTCGTCATTGTTCTCCTGCGTCATCTCCTTGCCGAGCGTTTCATAGAGCTCCTCCGAGATGGAAACCTCCAGCGAGCGCTCCAGCACCTTGCTCTTCTTCGCCTTCCAAAAGCACTGCGCATCCCGGCACAAATAAGCGCCTCTCCCGTTCTTCTTCCCCGTCAGGTCGAGGACAACTTCGTTTTCCGGCGTGCGGATGACCCGCAGAAGCTCCTTTTTCGGCTTCATCTCTCCGCATCCGCTGCATTTCCGCATGGGGATTTTCCGTTTGGTTCCCGATTTCTGTTGTGACATACGCTCCCTCTTTTCTGCTCCGCCGAACCTAGTACAGATCGGCCGCCTGCGACTCGCTCTTGATGTCGATCTTATAACCGGTCAGTCTCGCCGCCAGACGAGCGTTCTGTCCTTCCCTGCCGATCGCAAGAGAAAGCTGATAATCCGGCACGATGACCCTCGCGCTCTTTTCGTCCGGGTCCACGGTGACCGAAACGACCTGCGCCGGGGAAAGCGCGTTTTTGATCAGGATCTCCGGGTCCTCGCTCCAGTTGATAATGTCGATCTTCTCGCCCTTGAGCTCCTCAACGATCACGTTGACCCGGGAGCCGTTGACGCCGACGCATGCGCCGATCGGATCGACATTCGGGTTATTCGACCAAACCGCCATTTTCGTTCTCTGTCCCGCCTCGCGGCTGATGCTCTTGATGACGACGGTTCCGTCCGCCACCTCTGCCACTTCGTTTTCAAACAGACGCTTGACAAGCTCCGGATGCGTCCGCGACACCGTGATCCGCGGCCCCTTGGTCGTATCCTTGACTTCCAGCACATAGACCTTCACGCGCTCCGTCGGACGGAAAACCTCTCCGCGGATCTGCTCGCTCTCCGTCAGAATGGCGTCGGTCTTTCCGAGATTGATGCTTACGTTGTTGCCGATGTACCGCTGAACGATGCCGGTCACGACTTCCTTTTCCTTATTGCAGAACTGACCGTAAATGACCTTCCGTTCCTCCTCGCGGATCTTCTGCACAACGACCTGCTTTGCCTTCTGCGCCGCGATCCGTCCGAAATTCTTCGGCGTTACCTCCGCCTTGACAACGTCGCCGACGGCGAGCTTATTGTGCGGGAATTTTACCCTTGCCTGCTCCAGCGTGAGCTGGCAGGTCTCGTCCTCCACTTCCTCGACGATCTCATATTCCGCGGTCACGCTGACCGCGCCGGTCTCCCGGTTGATGGAAACGCGGATGTTGTCGGCTTTTCCGTACTCGTTTTTGCAGGCGGCAAGCAGAGAGTTTTCAATGGCCTCCAGCATAACCTCCTTGCTGATCTCCTTCTCCTTTTCAATGAGGTCGAGCGCCTCGATCAATTCCTTATTTTCCTTTTCCACGACTGATTCCTCCTTTTGTTTTTCTTTTGTTTTCTTAATCTACAAACGCCTGACGAATCATTGCCAGATTCGTACGCTCCACGGTCACCGGTCGATCGTCGATCAACACCACGATCTCGGCGCGGCTGTAGGACTGCAATACAGCCGTATGCTCCCGGCTGCCGCAGACCGGCTGAAACAGCCGGAATTCCACAAGCTTTCCCAAATTCCGTTCGTAATCCTTATCCTTTTTCAAAGGTCTTGTCAAGCCCGGCGAGCTGACCTCCAAAATGTACGCATCCTCGATCAGATCCGCTTCGTCCAGCTTATCTCCAAAGGCGCGGCTGACGGTCTCGCAGTCGTCGATCGTAATTCCGCCCTCTTTGTCAATATATGCCCGAAGGTACCAGTTTCCCGCTTCCTTCACATATTCCAGATCCACCAGTTCAAAACCATGCTCCGCTAAAATCGGCGCCAAAAGCGCCTCCGCACGCTGTTCATAATTTTCTCGTTTTGCCATTCCTTCCTCACTTTGCTGCGAAGTTGTTTTCTTACATCAATAAGGAGTGGACATCTGCCCACTCCTTACTTAGCCTATACGTTACTAATAGAAAATACCACAATTTCCAGAAAAAAGCAACCCCGTTTTTCCGGAATTCCGGCTTATTTCTGCGCATTTTTCTTGTTTTTCCACTTCCGGAGGCTTGTGCCCGCAAAAACGCCGACCAGCGCCACCGCAACATAGATCAAATAAGTGAATGCGCTCCGAATCAGTTCCACCATAAAATCCATTCCTGTTCCCTCCGTTTTGCCCGCTTGTCTTTACGATTTTCTGCGGTTTGCCAGCTCCTTGACGATATCGTTCCAGTCCACGTCGCACTCCGCCATCAGAACCATCAGATGATACAAATAGTCGGCGATCTCGTATTTCAGTTCCTCGGCGTCCGGATTTTTCGCCGCGATCACGATCTCCGTCGCCTCCTCGCCGCACTTTTTCAGGATCTTGTCGATCCCCTTCTCGAACAGGTAGTTCGTGTAGGAGCCGGGCTTGGGATGCACCTTCCGATCCATAATGATGTTGTAATCCTCGGTCAGCACCGACAGCGGGTTGGTCGTGTCATATTCCTTTGCGGCAAGCGTCGTATAAAAGCAGGACGTATTGCCGGTATGACAGGCGGCTCCGAGCTGACGCACCTTGGCAAGCAGCGTATCGCGGTCGCAGTCAACGGAGATCTCCTTCAAATACTGATAATGCCCCGACGTCTCCCCTTTTATCCACTGCTCCCTGCGGCTTCGGGAATAATAGGTCATCTTTCCGGTCTCGATCGTGCGGTCATACGCCTCCTCGTTCATATATGCGACCATCAGCACCTGCAGCGTGCGGTAATCCTGCACCACGACCGGGATCAGACCGTCCGCGTTCGTCTTAAATTCGGAAAACGGCAGACTGCTTTTCAGGCATTTGGTCTCGACGCCCGCCTCCGCCAGCGCTTTTTTGACCGGAAGCAAATTTTTCTCCCGGTAATAGTTGGTCGCCACGCCCTCGACGTTTTCCAGCGAAAGCAGCGTTTCAATGTCGTTCCGCACAAGGCTGTCGCGGATCACCACCGGCGCGGGCGCGTCGGCAAACACCCGCTTCGTCTGCTCGTCCACCGACACATGCTTAAAGAAAAATCCGGCGATCCCGCTCTCCTTCAAGCCGTCGAGCAGCCCCGGCTCCAGATACGGACGGCTCGGAGCGTAAACGTCCGCGTTGAACTCGACCATGAGCTTGTCTTTTCCGAAGCGTTCCACGGCGCGGCGCACCTCGTCCTCGGGATAGCGCGGGTTGTAGGGGATCACCACATAGGCGGCGCCGGTATAGAGCGCCTTTTTCACGTCCTCAAAGCGCCGAACGACGCAGCCCAGATAAAGAGGGATATCCACCCGCTTCAAAATGAGCTTGATCGTCTGCAAAAATTCCATCTGCGCGGTCTCGTTGTCGTCAAAATTATAAATGTACAGCCCGTCGGCGCCGTTATGCTCGTACTGCTGCGCCAGCTCCAAGACATTCGAAGCGTATTCGGTCTCCGCATTGATGTAGGCAATAATATTTTTCATCCGATGGTTCCTTTCGTAGAGAGTACCCCTTCGATCCGCTCGTCCACCTGCGTCGCCTGATCGAGCGCCTTTCCGAACGCCTTGAACATGGCTTCCAAAATATGGTGGTTGTTGTCTCCGGACAGCATCCGGATATGCAGGTTCATTCCGGCGGAGTAGGAAATGGCATAGAAAAACTCTTTTGCTAATTCTACATCCATCTCCCCCAGCTTGTCAACCGAGGTCGCCACATCGTATACGAAATACGGGCGTCCCGACAGGTCGATGGCGCAGAGCATGAGCGTCTCGTCCATCGGCAGCAGGAAGCTTCCGTAGCGCCGAATGCCCGCCTTGTCGCCGAGCGCCTCCCGAATGGCGGTCCCCAGCACGATCCCCACGTCCTCCACCGTGTGGTGCGCATCGACGTACAGATCGCCCTCCGCCTCCACCCGCAGATCGAACAGACCGTGCTTGGCAAAGCCTTGGAGCATATGGTCAAAAAAGCCGATCCCGGTCTTTACGTCGGACGTTCCCTTCCCGTCCAAATTGAGAGTCAGAGTAATATTGGTTTCTTTTGTCGTTCTCTTTGCGGTATAGCTTCGCATTTGACGCCTCCTTTTTCCCGTTGTTTTCAGCCGATATCTTCCATCCGCACGGCAATGGAATTGGCGTGCGCGGTCAGTCCCTCTTCCTGCGCGAACCGGATCACGTCCCTGCCGCAGGCGGCGAGCGCCTCCCGGTTGTACGAGATGATGCTGCTCTTTTTTATAAAATCGTCAACCCCAAGCGGCGAGAAAAACTTGGCCGTGCCGTTGGTGGGCAGAATGTGGTTGGGACCGGCAAAATAATCTCCGAGAGGCTCGCTGGCATACGCTCCGAGGAAGATCGCGCCCGCGTTTTTGATGTACGTCATCGTCTCCATCGGATTTGCCGTCAAAATCTCCAAGTGCTCGGAAGCGATGTCGTTCGCCGCCTGAACGGCGTCCTCCATTGTCTCCGCCACAAGCAGATAGCCGTAGTTTTCCAGCGACGCGCGAATGATGTCCTTCCGGGAAAGCTGCTCGGTAAACCGATCGACCTCCTGCGAAACCTGCTCGGCAAGCTCCCGGCTTGTGGTAATGAGAATGGCGGACGCAAGCTGATCGTGCTCCGCCTGCGAAAGCAGATCCGCCGCCACATAGCGGGCGTTTGCGGTCTCGTCCGCCAACACAAGGATCTCGCTCGGTCCGGCGATCGAATCGATCCCCACGTTGCCGTAAACCGCCTTTTTTGCAAGCGCCACATAGATGTTTCCCGGTCCCACGATCTTATCGACCTTGGGGATCGACTGCGTCCCGTAGGCAAACGCCCCGATCGCCTGCGCTCCGCCCACCTTATAAACGGTGTCCGCCCCCGCCTCCTTGGCGGCGACCAGAACGGCGGGCGCGACCTTTCCGTTCCTGCCGCAGGGCGTCGCAATGCTGATCTTCTCAACTCCAGCGACCTTGGCGGGCAGCACGTTCATCAGAAGCGACGACGAAAGCGGCGCTTTTCCGCCCGGTACATATACGCCCACCGAGCCCACCGGCGTGATCTTCTGTCCGAGGATCACACCCTCCCGGTAATCGAACCAGCTCGTTTTCTTCTGAAGGCTGTGATAGCTCCGGATATTTTCGCTCGCCTTTCGAAGCACGTCGAGAAATTCCGCATCGACCTGCGCGTACGCTTCCGCAAACTCCTCCTCGGTCACCCGCAGCGTCTCCGGGGTCAGCCGGACGCCGTCAAACCGCTCCGTATATTCCAAAACGGCTTCGTCGCCCCTTTCGCGGACGTTCGCAAGAATTTCGGCGACGGTCTTTTCCTGCTCCGGATATTGATTGGGACTGCGGCGAAGCAGCTTCGCCAGCAGATCCTGCTTGGTTTCGTTGTTCAGTGTTACGATTCTCATGTTCTGTCCTTCCCCTTTTCCTCCGCCTGCTTTTCGATCACCGCGCGGATATCGCCGATCAGCTTTCCGATGCGCTCCTGCTCCATCTTCATGCTGACCTGATTTACGACCATCCGCGCGGAAAGCGGGACGATCTCCTCCAGCACCTCCAGCCCGTTTTCCCGCAGCGTCGAGCCGGTCTCCACAATGTCCACGATCACCTCGGAAAGTCCCACGATCGGCGCCAGCTCGATGGAGCCGTTCAGCTTGATGATCTCCACGGTCTGGTGCTTCTGATTGTAGAAATAATCCTTGGCGATGCCCGGATATTTCGTTGCCACGCGGATCACCTTCCCGCTTCCGAGCAGCGCCTTCGCGCTCGGCGGCCCTGCGACGCACATGCGGCAGCGCCCGATCTTCAGGTCCACAACCTCGTACAGCCTGCGGTTTTCCTCCAAGATCGTGTCCTTGCCCACGATCCCGATGTCCGCCGCGCCGTACTCCACATAGGTCGGCACGTCGTTCGCCTTCGCAAGGAAAAAGCGCATTCCCAGCTCGTCGTTCCGGAAGATCAGCTTCCGGGTATTTTTATCGTTCATCTCCTCGCAGCAAATGCCCGCTTCTCCGAGGATCTCCATCGCCTTCCTTGCCAGCCGTCCCTTCGCAAGGGCAATCGTAATATCTCTCATGTCCTACTCGTTCCTCCCCGTCTGCGTCCGTTCGAAAAGCGCCGCCGAAACGCCGTTTTTCCGAAGCTCCGCCGCCTTTTGCGCCGCTTCCTCCATGGTTTCCGGGGTATAGGCGACGTACGTTACCGGCGCCTCGGCTTCGGGCAGCCGGTTCTGCCGTTCCAGCGCGATCATCAGATAATCGAGCGTGATCGACATGCCGATGGCGGGGGCGTCAAAGCCGAACTGTCCCGCCAGCCGGTTGTAGCGTCCGCCCGAAGCGACCGCCTCCCCGGTGCCGTAGGTGATCGCCCGGAAAATGATGCCCGTATAGTAATTGTATTTGCTCAGCATTCCCAGATCGAAGGAAACGTAATTCTCGCAGCCGTATGCGTGCAGAAGCGAATCGAGCCGTTCCAAGCGTTCCAGCGCCTGCAGCGCCCGCGGGTTCCGCGTTTGGCTCTTTACGGCGCGGAGCGTCTCGATGGAGCCGAACAGCTCCGGAAGCTTCGCGAACAGCTCCCGCAGTTCTTCGGGAACCGCCGTTTTGGAAAGCAGGTCGTGTACGCCGAAGATGTTCTTGTTTTTGATCAGGACCCGCAGCTCCTCCTGCTCCTCCAGAGTCAGATTCGTTTCCTCCACAAGCCCCTTAAAAAAGTCCGCGTTGCCGATCTCGATCTGAAATTCGGTCAGCCCCGCCGCCTGCAGACAGTCCGCCGTCAGCGCGATCAGGTCGGCGTCCGCCAAAACGGACGCGTCCGCAAACAGCTCGGCGCCGATCTGGGTGGTCTCCTTCAGGCGTCCCTGATAGCTGTTGTTGTTAATGTATGTATTGCCGCAGTAGCACAGCCGCAGCGGCCTTGTTTCGTCGCGGAAATACTTTGCCGCGCAGCGCGCGATTGACGGGGTCATATCCGGCCGTAGCACGAGCGTATTGCCGTCCCGGTCGAAAAATTTATACATATCCTTCGAGGGAACGGTCCCCCGTTCCTTGTTGAAGATGTCGAAAAATTCAAACGACGGCGTCTGGATATCCTGAAATCCGTAGCGGTGCAGACAATCGGTGATCGACGCGCGAAGCAGCTCCTTTACGCGGCTCTCCTCTCCGTAAATATCCCGCACCCCTTCGGGCGTATGCAGCAACTGAATCATGGCTTCCCTTTTCCTCCCGTTCCCGGAATCCTCCGGATTCGCTTCATCGTGTTAAAGCAATAGATAAATAACACGGCAGATTATATCCAATTTATCCCGTCTTGTCAAGCGTCTCTTTCCGCCAGATCCTGATTTACAAATTCCAGATAGTTGATATAGAGGGATTGATGCACCGGATGCAGATATTCCGGGGCCAGCTCCTCAAAGCGAACGCTCTTTCTGCCGCCCTGCCGGGCGCGCTCATAGAAACGGCAAAGCTCCGAGCAGCGCATATAATAGATCTGCTCCCGCTTCACATAGTAGATCAGCAGAAACGCAATGCCGCCCTGCGCTTCAAAATCCTTCATATAGGCGATCTGATGCTCGTGGACGTTTTGCAGCGCAAACGTATCCGCCGCGCATTCCTTACAGTCAAAGCACAGCGCGACCCCCTGCGCGATCCCAAGATAATCGACGGTACTTTTCTGATCGAAGTACGCCAGCGTAATATGCCGGCTGCTCTTTTCGATCTCGATCGGCGTGATCGGCGTGGGAATTTTCTGCACGAGCGCCAAAGACCGTTCTCGGTAATGCTCGTTCGTATGATTGATCAGTTCCTCAAAAAACGATCCGCGCAGTCCTCTGGATTTCCAGCTCATTGCGTACCTCCTTGCAGAAGCCCCGGCGCGGCCTCCGGAAATTCCTCCGTCAGCAGCCGCCGGAATTCCGTGGGCAGCGGGGAAAAGAAGCGTTTGCCGGACAGCGCCCGCAAACTGCCGGTCATCTCCGGAAAGCCCAGCTCATAGGCGACCAAAAGCTGCGAGCGCAGCCCGTAACGCTCCTCCAGACGGCGCATCCGCCGCCGTGTTTCTTCCGCTCCGCCCCGGTATTTCGGGTCGCCAAGGATCGGATGCGAAAGCGCTTCCAGAACCGCGCGGATCTGGTGCGATTTTCCGGTATGCAGCTCGACCCGAAGCAGCGTCAGCTCCTCATGCGCAGCCAGCGGCGCACCGGAGGTGACGATCCGCTCCGCCGCTGCTTCCGCAGCGTTTTCCTTCCCCGCCTCACTCGTTTCCACGGTCACAAGGTTCCGCTCCGGATCCTTTCTTAAAAAGCCCTCGTGCCAAAACGGCTTGTCCATCCTTCCCGACACGATGCAGAGATAATATTTTTTCAGCGTGCGTTCCCGCAGGCACCTTCCGAGCTGCTGCTGCGCGGCAAGGGTTTTCGCGAATAAGATCAAGCCGCTCGTGTTCCGGTCGAGCCGGTTGCAGACCGAGGGCTTGAACCGCCGCAGGCTCTCCGCAGTCAGTTGTCCGGAATCCGCCAGATATTGCAGGATCCGTTCGTTGATCGCCTCCCGCCCGCTTTTGTCCTTCTGGGACAAAAGCCCCGCCGGTTTGTAGGCGATCAAAACCTCCGGGTCCTCATAGCGGATATGGTACGGCGCAAGCGCCGTTTCCGCAAAGCGCGGCGCTTCGTTTTTTGGCTGCGCTCCGGCAAATTTTTCAAAGGTGTCGTCCGAAAGAAAAAAACAGACGCGGTCCCCCGCCCGCAAAAGCTCCGAGCCGTCCGCCCTTGCGCCGTTCAGCGTTATGTTTTTCTTGCGGAGCATTTTATACAGAAAGCTCTGCGGAGCCTCCCGCAGGACGCGTCCCAGATATTTATTGAGCCGCTGCCCCTGCTCTGCCGCCGTCACATGCAATTCCTTCAACTGCGTTCCTCCCGTTTCCGCCGCTCCCGCCTCTTGCGGAGCCGATTACACAAGTATCGCCTTGATCCAATCGGTCAGCTCCGACGGAACCGGCGCTTCGGACGGTTTCAGACTGCGGAGCCGCTTCTGAAATTCTTCTTCCGAGGCGTATACCTTCATGTGGATGGAAACGCCCTGCTTTTTCATCGTTTCGGTAAAATACGACGTGATCTTTTCGATCTGCTTCTCCTTCTCCGTCAGTCCCACGCACTCGTTCCCGACAATGCACAAAAACGAAAGCTGCATCACGCGTTCCGGCGACGAAAACACCATGTCCCCGTAGGTCCGGGCGCCTTCGGGACAGCATTGGGAAAACGCCTCCGCCTTGCAGGGGGCAAGCGAACGGTACGGCAGCAGGATCACGACCGTGACCAGCGATTTTGCGCCCGGCAGCACGCCCAGCACCGCCACCACCGTCAGCAGATTTTTGCTGCTGCCCGCGGCAAAATACCCGATCAGGAACAGCGCCACCGAAACCAGCGCGATAAACAGCGTGTATAAAATTTGAAACCGGGTCTTTTTCCGGAGATAACCGACCGTACCTTTTTTCATGCTTTTCCTGCCTTCCTCCGATAGCGGAGCGTGTTCCTGCGAAGCGCCGCGCCGAAAATCTTAAATCCTTACCTAAGCAGCTCCCGGAACGAAAAGATATAGTCGTCCGTCTCCTGCCGAATGCGCCAGCGCATTTCCTTCGAGTAATCGTCCGCCACGCCGCAGACGGTCATTCCCGCCGCCTTTCCCGCCTGCACGCCGGGCAGGATATCCTCAAACACGAGGCAGTCCTCCGGCTTGCAGCCAAGCGCCTGCGCAACATGCAGATAAATGTCCGGCGCAGGCTTGCCGCGCTCCACCTCGCAGGAGGTATGGATGCTCGTAAAGCAGCCGCGAAGCTTCAGCGCGTCGAGAACGGTTTCGAGAAGCGCTCTCGAATTGCTGGTGGCGATCCCGGTTCGGATGCCGCGCCTCTGAAGCTCGGCAAGAAATTCCGCGGCTCCGTCCTTTAAGCGCACGTCGTTTTGATAATGCCGGAACGCCATCCGGTTCCAATCCGCCTTGATCTGCTCCAAAGTGTCCGGAAGTCCAAAGCGCTCCTTGAAATATACGGAGGTCTCGTGAAAGCTCATGCCCTCAATGCTGCGCTGCAGCCCTTCCGGTACCGTAAGCCCGAAGCGTCCCAAATATTCCTCGTCGATCCGCCGCCACATCCACATCGAGTCCACAAGCGTTCCGTCCAGGTCAAAAATGACCGCCTTTTTCGTTTCCCAGAGCGGGCGTTTGGACGGATAGATCCGCGAAAGCAGCCACTCCTTCGTCACCTTACGATACGCGCCCTCCGCCAGTTCGTCCGGCAGCCGCAGCCCGCCCACCGCTACGCGGGAGAGTCGTTTAACGTCGTTCCCGACCGCGTGGAACATCCGCTTCACCTGATGATACTTTCCTTCGGAGATCGTAAGCAGCGCCGTGGTCTCGTCGGCGCTTTCGTCATATCCCAGCTCCCGGTACAGCGCCGGAGCCGACGTGAATTCCGCAAAGGCGATCCCGGTCTGCAAACGCCGCCTCTCTTCCTCGCCGAGCTTCCCGTCCGCAACGACGCGGTACGTCTTTTCCACATGCCGCCTCGGCGAGGTCAGCTCATGCGAAAGCGCCCCGTCGCTCGTGACGAGCAGCAGTCCCGTCGTGTCCTTGTCCAGTCTGCCCACCGGACGGCAGCGCCGCCGGACCGTCTCCGGAAACAGCTCCATAACGGTCTTTTCCTTTGCGTCCGAGGCCGCCGTAACGCAGCCCGCCGGCTTGTAAAGCAAATAATATTCCTCGGTCTCCGCACCCAGCCGCGCGCCCGCAAGACGGATCTCGTCGTTCTCGGGATCGACCTTTCGCTCCCCGTCGGTGGCGGGCTGTCCGTTTACGGTCACACTTCTTTTTTTCAGTACGTCCTTCGCCTGACTGCGGGTCATGCCCCCGCTCTGAGCCAGAAACTTGTCCAATCGCATCAACATAAAGATCCTTTTACATCAGGCGCCAGCCCGGCAGATACCTGTTTTTCACGCCGCTCCCCTTTTTCTTGACAAAGCCGAGCGGATAAGCGCCCGCGCACAAAAGCACATGGCCGTCCGGCACGCTTTCCGGAAGCTCGATCGTCTCGCATTTCAAATAGCGGACGACCCGTTCGTCCTCCGGCGGCAGAGAAAAGGCGTTGGCATATTCCTGCTTTTTCAAAGCGCACGCCAGAGCCTGACTCGGCTCGAAGCGATCCTTTCGCTGCTCACCCAGAAGCAGACCGCTGCGCAGGAGCCGCAGTCCGCGAAGCTCCGGAATTCCGTCCGGAAGCAGATAATACTTTCCGTCCTTTGCGGCGATCCGCGAAAGATCCACCGGCGCCCCGCAGTCCGCAAAAAACGCCCTCAGCTCGGCGGGAAGCCGCTTCTCCGGCACAAAGCCGGTTTCGGGTACGAAGCCCGCGCCCTGCCCGGCGTCTTCGCTCTTTTGCAGCAGCGCCAGAAAATGCCCCTCGCCCTCCAAACGGTGCGGAAAGAGCCGCACGGTCTTGGCGATCTCCTCCCGCGGCGTCCGCATCCAATCCGGCCGTCCGGTCGCAAAGCCCATTTCCCGATACGCCGTCCGCCGTTCCGCCGGAACCGCGTCCGCAAGCCGCATCTCCGGGAAGCTCCGCAGCAGCAAGTCCACGGTCTCCTCGTCCTCCTCCGGAGAGAAGGTGCAGGTCGAATACATCAGATAACCGCCGGGGCGCAGCATCGAAACGGCATGGGGCAAAATCTCCCTTTGCAGCTTTGCATAGTATTCGGTTCCGTACTGCTCCCAGTTCTTCATGATCGCCGGCTGCTTCCGGAACATGCCCTCGCCGGAGCAGGGGGCGTCCACCAGAATGCGGTCAAAATAGCCCGGAAAACGCCCGGCGAGCGCCGCCGGATTCTCGCTTGTCACAAGGGCGTTGCGCACGCCGAACAGCTCCAGATTTTTCAGAAGCGCCTTCGCGCGGGTGCTGCTGATATCGTTCGCCACAAGCACGCCCTCGCCCCGCAGCTTCGCCGCCAGCTCCGTGCTTTTTCCGCCGGGCGCGGCGCAAAGATCCAGAACGCGCATCCCCGGCTCCACCGGAAGCAGATTCGCCGGCGTCATGGCGCTGGGCTCCTGCAGATAATACAGACCGGCATAGTACCACGGATGCTTCGAGGGCGTCGCCGTCTCCGGATAAAAGAAGCCGTTTTCGATCCACGGGATCCGCCGCAGCTCCCAGTCCGTCAGACCGGCAAATTCCTCCGCGGAGATCTTCAGCGTATTGACCCGCAGACCGGAGCGCGCCTTTACCGAAAAGCTTGACAGGAAATCCGGAAATTCCCCGTCAAGCAGCCGTTCCATCCGTTTTTCAAATTTTTCCGGCAGATTTCCCATTTGGTTCCTTTCGTTTCCTACACAAGACTTTGCGCCCGGTACCCCTCGGCGATAATGTCCAGCTCGGTTGCAAAGTGTTTCAGCTTATCGAGATTCTGTTCCTGATAGATGCGGAAAAATTCTTCCTGCATCCGAACGGCCTCCCGGCGGCTCGCCAGCTTATAGAGATTCTGGATCGTCACAAGAATGTCCCCTACGATCCGATCCTCCTCCGCCTGCATCACCTTGGCGGCTTGGATCTCGTCGCGGATGGACGAAAGCTCCTGATCGGTGGCGATCATGCCGTCCGCCGTATGCTGCAGACGCAGGCTCAGCTCCTCCGGCACATTCCCCCGGTATTTGTACTGTAGGGAATGCTCGATCGTGGACCAGCAGTTCATTCCCAGCGTACGGATCTGAATTTCCGCATAGATGGTCTTGGGCTCCCGGAGCGTCTGCACCGTATAGCGGATCTGAATGTGAAAGCTGCGGTAGCCGCTCTCCTTCGGACGGGCGATATAGTCGTCCTCCGAGACGATCTCCATGTCGGTGCGTCTCCGGATCAGCTCCGCCACCGCATAGCAGTCCTCCACAAACGGGCAGATCAGCCGGATGCCCGCAATATCTCCCATCTGGTCCTCCAGCGTATCCAGCGGAATGTGCTTGCGGTTCGCCTTTTCCAGAATGCTGGCGATGGTTTTTACGCGCCCCTGCACCAGCTCGATCGGGCAATAGTCGTTTGCCTTCTGAAACGCCCGCTGCACGTGATTGAATTTTATCAGCAGCTCATCGACCGCCAAGGAATATGGCTCTAGAATCTCTCGCCATAATTGTATTTCCATAATAACCCCAACTCCTAATCTTTACTCGGATAATGTTATCCCGTCCGGCAGCGCCGTTCCGTACAGGTAATGGTGCAGGATCGCAACATTCGCCTCATAGTCCGGTACCAGACAATCCCCACAATCTTTTGTTTCTCCGGTAAAATACCCCTGCGCCGGGATCTGATGCTGCAAAAGCCGATCGGTCGGATGGTCCAGATACGCGCTGATGCACTCCGTGATCTGCGGCTCGTTCAGACTACAGGTCAGAATCCCTAAAATCTCCTTTGTAACCGATAGTAATTTTGTTTTGCTGTAATTCCGATAGCTTTCAAATATGGCGGAAAGCAGCTTTCTCTGGCGAGTCGTCCGGCCGTAGTCGTTATAGACCATCTTGTCGCCGTCCATGGTTCCCACCTTGCGCACCCGGCAATAGCCAAGCGCCTGATTGCCGTTCATCCGGTTGTTTCCGGCGACCATCACGCGATTGCTCTTATCGGAAATGTAATTCGTCCGATTCAGATAGTCCGCTTCCTCCTGCGTCAGAGAGATCGTCACGCCGCCCAGCGTGTCGATGACCGATTCAAACTCGTCGAAATTCACGCGGACAACGCCGTCGATATAGATTTTCCACGTATTCTGGATCGTCTCGATCAGCAGGTCGAGTCCGCCGTAGGCGTAAGCGGCGTTCAGCTTGACCCCGCCGTGACCCGGCAGCGTAACGTAGGTGTCCCGCAGCAGCGAAACAAGCGAAATCTGCCCCGTATCCTTTCGAAGGGAAACAAGGATCATGGAATCGGAACGTCCGGCATATGCGCCGTTGCTTCCGATCCCCTCGATCCCCACAAGCAGGACGTTGACGACGTTCTCGTCGTACTGCCAGCCGTCGGGAATGACCGCCGGCTTTTCAAACGTGCTTTTCAGTTCCTCCTCGGTAAAGCTGTTCATATTGTCCGAGATAAAATCCCCCGCAAACTCGGAGAGCAGCGTTTTCCAGTAACCGGAAACAAAAACCACCGTACACAGACAGACAAGACAGCCCAGAAGCAGAAAAAACAGCCGTTTCATCGGTCTTTTCTTCTTCCGTTTCCCTCTCCGCTTTCCGGCACCGGAAACCGGGAGCTGCTCGGCGTCTTCTTCGTCGTATATGGAATAATAATCTTCTTCGTATCTCGTATTCATTGCTAGTTCTTAAAACTGTGGATCGGTGCCGGAATCCTGCCAGTTCGGTTCACAAAAGTATCGCACGAAAAGGAATTGACCGGCATGATCGGCGCGTAACCGAGAAGTCCGCCGAATTCCGCCGTGTCGCCCACGCTCTTGCCGATCACGGGGATCAGCCGAACCGCCGTGGTCTTCTGATTGATCATGCCGATCGCCATTTCGTCGGCAATGATCCCCGCAATCGTCGTATCCTTCGTCGCTCCCGGAATCGCGATCATATCCAGTCCCACGGAGCAGACGCAGGTCATGGCTTCCAGCTTTTCCAGCGTCAGACAGCCCGCGTTGACCGCGTCGATCATGCCCTGATCCTCACTGACCGGAATGAACGCTCCGCTTAAGCCCCCGACATAGGAGGAAGCCATTACGCCGCCCTTTTTCACCTGATCGTTCAGCAGCGCAAGCGCGGCGGTCGTTCCCGGCGCGCCGGGATATTCCAGACCGATCTCCTGTAAGATCTCCGCTACGCTGTCGCCCACCGCCGGAGTCGGCGCCAGCGACAGATCGACGATGCCGAACGGAACGCCCAGCATCTCGGAAGCGCGCTTTGCCACCAGCTGTCCCACGCGGGTGATTTTGAACGCGGTCTTTTTGATGGTCTCGCAAAGCACCTCAAAATCCTTGCCGCGCGCCTTCTCAAGCGCCTTTTTCACAACGCCCGGTCCGCTGACGCCGACGTTGATCACGGCGTCCGCCTCCGTCACGCCGTGGAACGCTCCCGCCATAAACGGATTGTCGTCGGGCGCATTGCAGAATACGACCAGCTTGGCGCAGCCGCACGAATCGTTGTCCTTTGTCAGCTCCGCCGTCTCTTTGATGATCGTTCCCATCAGCCGCACGGCGTCCATATTGATGCCGGTGCGGGTGGAGCCCAGATTCACCGAGCTGCAAATGCGCTCGGTCGCCGCCAGCGCTTCGGGGATCGACTCCATCAGCAGCCGATCGCTCGCCGTCATTCCCTTGGAAACAAGCGCCGAATAGCCGCCGATAAAGTTGACGCCGACTTCCTTCGCCGCGCGGTCAAGCGTCTTTGCCAGCGCGACAAAATCCTCCTTTGTCCGACAGGCGGCGCCGCCCACAAGGGCGATCGGCGTGAGCGAGATTCGCTTGTTTACAATCGGAATTCCGTACTCCCGGCTGATCTCCTCTCCGGTCGCGACCAAATTTTGCGCAAGCGTCGTGATCTTATCGTAAATTTTCCGATTCAGACGCTCCGGATCGCTGTCGATGCAGTCCAGCAGGGAGATCCCGAGCGTGATCGTCCGAACATCCAGATTTTCTTTTTCGATCATCTGGTTCGTTTCCAAAATTTCACTTCGGTTCAGCATAATTACCTCCGGTCTCTTAGATGCGGTGCATCATATTGAAGATGTCCTCAAGCTGGATCTTAATGATGCAGCCGATTTCGCTTCCGACCGCCTCAAGCTGTTCGCCAAGCGTATCGTACGGAACCGCCGCGTCCGCCACGTCCACGATCATCATCATATTGAAATACCCGGAAACGATGGTCTGCGAAATATCCAGAACATTGACCTGCGTTTCCGCCAGATAGGTACACACCTTGGCGATAATTCCGACCCGATCCTGTCCGATTACCGTAATAATTGCCTTTTTCATTCTTTCTTTCCTCCGTTTTACAGCGATCCCACACACGGCTCGCCGCAAGATACCGTTATCATCTCCGTCGGCTCATCCCGCCTTGCAACCAGCAGACGCGGCGGCTCCCCCGCGTAATGCCACGACGCCCGCAGCTCGTTTTCCATCGTCTGATAGGCAAGCTCCGGATAATTGTTTTCCTTACTCAAATGCGCCAGCACGACCGCCTTCAAATTTTCGTGCAGCACGCTCCGCACCACGGCGGCGGAATCGTCGTTTGAAAGATGTCCGTATTCCCCAAGGATCCGCTGCTTGAGCGGATAGGGATAGATGCCCACCAGAAGCATATTCCGGTCGTAATTCGATTCTATGTAGAGCAGATTTGCGTCCCGCAGCTGCCGCAGGATACACTCGTCCACATAGCCCAGATCCGTCGCAAGCGCGATCTTCGTACCGTTTTCGCAAAAAGTGTACGCCACCGGATTGGCGGCGTCGTGGGGAACGGAAAACGCTTTCACCTTCAGGCGATCAAAGCGCAGCGTTTCTCCCGCTTGGATGGGATGCAGCAGCTCGCCCGGCAGCTCGGCCCCCTGCGCCGTGGCGCGGATCTTCCGCAGCGTCTCCGCCGTTCCGTATACCGGGATCCGATATTTTTTTACAAGCACCGGCAGTCCCTTAATGTGATCGCTGTGCTCGTGGGTGACAAACAGTCCCCGGATGTCCTCTCCCTGAATCCACTGCGTTTGCAGCCCGGCAGCGATACGCTTGGTACTGATCCCCGCATCCACCAGAAAGCGTCCCGCCTCGGTGCCGATGCAGACGCAGTTCCCGCTGCTGCCGCTTGCAATGCTGAAGAATTCCACAACTCTTCCTCCCTCTTCTCCGGTCGGCTCCGCTCTTCCCGCGAAGCTTTCGCCGCCCGGCTTTGCCTCCGCGCACATTATAGCACGCCTTTTTGAAAATCACAATGGAGGAATAAAAATTGGCAAAAGCTCCGATAAATGGTTTACCTCATAATCCGCCCGTTCCCCTTCGCCGGTAATATTCCAATATTTCCCGAATCCCTGCTTTACCCACACGGTTCTCATCCCCAGCTTTTTTGCGGGAACGATATCGTTGTCAATTCTGTCCCCGATCATAACCGCCTGCTCCGGACTACACTTCGCCCGTTTTAAGGCGATCTCAAAAATTCTTTCGTCCGGCTTCGCGACGCCCTCCTCCGCCGAAGCGATCACCGGATCTATGTAGCGCAAGATTCCAAACCGCTCCAGCCGTTTCTCCGTTCCAAGCGACTGATTGGCAATCACTCCGATTTTATACTTCCTGCTCAGCCGTTTCAAACATTCCTCCGCATCCGGATACAGAACCTCGCATTCGCTGCGCCATTTGGGCATTTCCACCTTCAGCTTTTTTATCGTTTCCAAATCGCCCTTTTTATTCTGCTTATAGAACCTCAACGCGGTTTCGTAAACCGTTTCATAGGATACGTTTGCCGCCTCTGCAATGCTCCGCATTCTGCTTTCATATGCCTTGCATTCGTCTACCAATGTTGAGCCGACGTCAAAAAACAGACACTTGATATTTTCCATTCCCCGCTCCTTACATTTTTGTAAAAAATGCCATTATTTGCGGGCAAGATTTTCCGGCTGAGGCTCCGCCCCGGTCTTCTTTACCGCTTCCAGCTCCCCCGCGATCCGCTTCCGCTTTACCAGCGCGCCGCGCACCAAACGCCAAACCCAGAAAAACGGGATCGCCCATCTGTGACGATAACAGAAGGGCGCATAGCTTTTGTACCACTCCATATCGGGGAAAATTCGCCGCAGAAGATATTTCCGTTTCGTCTTTTTCGTGACCGGAGCCCCGTCCCGCTGTAATTGCTCCAGTTTGTTTTTCACGTGATTTTCGGTCGTTCCGTAGGTGCCGGAATACAGAAAGTAGGAAAGCATCTCCTGCTCCTCCTTCGTAAGCTCCGCTTCCGAAAGAAGGACCGGCGCGCGAAACAGCTTTTCCGCCAGACTCCGGACGGCCTCCTCAAATTCCGAGATCCCAAGCTTTTCCGCTTCTGCGGCGATATAACTCCGGTCCGGATCCTCCTTGCTGCGGATATAGACATAGGCGTCGGTAAGCGTGCGAAGCCCCGTCCCGCCGGTCGAATAATGCTTGCAGGCGTGCACCATAAAATACAAATAAAAATCTTCCTCCCGGAAGTGATAGCCGAACGAAGTATCCGAATCGCGGAGCAGCCGTTCCTTTATGTCTGCGTAATACTCCTGCCAGAGCGGATCGTGGGCGGCTCCAAACAGCGCCGTATGCATCTCAAAATTATAAACGGGCGGCTTCTTATAAACATCGTGATTTCCTTTTCCATAGCTGACCGCCGTATATCCCCGCGCCTTCATATGATCGCGGACGCGGGATTGGGCGGCGGCGTCAAACAGGATGTCGTTGTCGGACATCTGCCGCATCCCGGCTTTCGGATAAAGCTCTTTTAACAGAACACCCTTTAACGGCATATGCCAGATCGCCTCGGCGTCCATCCATGCAAAAAGCTGTTCCCGCTCGGCGTCCAGCAGCAGGTTTTTGCGGATCGCCTTATTTTTCGCCTCCTGCATCTTCTTTTGCAGCTCCGGCGCCGCGTGCTGATAAGCCGCGGTGTTCTCCAGCGCCATACAGTAAACGGCCCCTAGCGCATGGGCGCGCGCAAGGCGAAATCCTCTTGAAAGCTCCATCCCCGCCGTCACGGCCTCGTCCGGTTCCGCGCCGTGCAGGGCGCACGCCGTCAGGTAGATCAGCTCGTAGCCCGTCCTTTTCCGTTCTTCCGTCGTCATTCTCCACGCCTCCCCTCTGCGCGCGCTTCCGCCGCAAAATTCTCCCGCATCGTCACCTGCCGGTCGCAGATCGCTAAGGTTGCGGGGCGGTGCGTGACAAGCAGCACCGTTTTGTCCGTCATGGAACGCAGATTGGCAAGCAGCCGCGCCTCGGTCTGCTCGTCCAGCGCGCTCGTGGATTCGTCGAGCATCAGGATCGGATTGTCCGAGTAAACGGCCCTTGCAATGGCGATCCGCTGCATCTGCCCCTCGGAAAGTCCCGTACCGCGCTCGCCGAGCAGCGTGTCCAAGCCGTCCGGCAGCTCCCTGACGACCTCCTCCACACACGCGATGCGAAGCGCGTTCCATACCGCCTCCTCGCCCCGGGAAGCGTCGGCAAAGGTAACAACGTCCCGAATGCTTCCGCTCATCAAATGATTCCCCTGCGGAACATAGGCGAACAGACGGGCGAAGCTTCCGTCCAGCGGGATCTCCCCGCCGTCCGCAAGCTTCAAATACCGTTCCCCGCAGTCCAACGGATATAAGCAAAGGAACAGCTTGAGCAGCGTGCTTTTTCCGCAGCCGGACGCGCCGGTAAACGCGACATATTCCCCGCGTTCGATCTCCAAGTCAATATTCTGAAGCACCACGGGACGCTTTTCTTCGCTCCGCGGTTCGCCGCAAGCCTCCCGCGCCGGCGGCAGATAGGTAAACGCAGCGCCGCGCAGCCCCATGGCGCGAAACTCGTTCCGGTAAAATTCCCGCAGGCTCTCCTTCTCCCTTCGCGCTTCGATCCCGCCGTCCGTATAGCCCTCCGCCTCCATCAGGCGCTCGGCGCTCGCAAGCATGGCGTAATATTTCGGCAGATATCCGGTCAGGTTTGCAAACGGCGCGCGGATCTGTCCGATCAACTGCAGCACGGCGGTAAACGTCCCATAGGTCATGGTGTCCGTTAGAATACCGTGCCCGCAGTATACGGCGCCCAGCAGATAGATGCCCGACATCAGCACGCCGAAGCCGGTGTTGCACAGATTCGAGACCGCGTTTCGCTTCATCCGCGCCGCCCGATGCTCCGCCGCTTTTTCCTCCGCCTCCGCCGCCGTCTGCTCCTCGATCGCAAACGCGCGTACCACAAGAAGGCTTGCCAGACGTTCCGAAAGGAAAACGCGAAGCCGTCCGTCCGCCTCCTGAATGCGCTTATGCAGCCGCTTCAAAAGCTTCCGAAAGCCGTAGGTCAGCAGCCCGAAAAGCAAGCCCGCCGGAAACAGAACCAGAACCAGCCCCGGCACCAGATACACGAGCAGAAGCAGCGCGCCCGCCAGCTTCACAAGCAGTCCCGCCGCCTCCGGCAGAATGGTGCTTAGCCCCTCCGCGGTCACCGCGGTATCGGAGGTCAGGCGATTCATCCATTCCTCGGAATGCACCGCCGTGACCGCCGCGTAGTCCTTTGACAGCAGCACCGAAAACAGCCGCTCCTTCAGGCGGTTCTCAAGCGTCGCTTTGGTATCCTCCAAAAGATGCCGGAGCAGCGCCCGCAGCGCAAGCTGGAGAAGCGTAAGCCCCAAAAGCCCCGCCGCATATCCCCAAAACCGCGTTTCCCTTCCGCCCGCAGCCGCATCGATCAGTCCGCGGAGCAGCCAAACAAAGCCCACGCTGAAAACGCCGAGCAGCATTTGCAGCAGCATGAGCCACAAGATCTTCCTTCTTTTTTTGCCGGAGATCCTCCAAAGCCAATGCAGGGAGGAGGTACCGTCCTTCTTCATCGTTTCCCTTTCCTTCGCATGCGCCGCCCGTCTCCGGCAGCGCAAAACCGCCGTCCCGATCGCAAAGGCTACTCTTCCAAAGCGCCGATGCCCCTCAGCTTTCCAAGAATCGCTTCGACGTCCCTTGCGATCACCTCTCTCGGCGCGTCGTAGGTCTCCGCCATTGCCTCCACGATCCGCTCCGGGGTCGTATCGTTCTTCAGGCAGTCCACGATAAACGCGGCGGTCTGATTGCTGCGTACGATCCCCGCAAAGCCTGCGCTGCCGGCGGCGACCATAATCTGCTCTCCGGCGCTTTCATGCGTAATAAATCCTTCCTTGAGTTTCACTGTAATCTCCATTCCGGAGCATTTGCGACGGGGCGAAGAGAAATTCGCGAAGGCGATTTCTCTTCTGCGATCAAAGCAATTTGTGATGCTCCGGCACAAATTGCCGATTGAAAAATCAACACATCGGTGTGATTTTTCAATCTATTCCCTCCTTCATTCCTTCATAAGCCGTCCGGGCGGCTGCCGGTTCCATATTGCAGCCCATTCGGTACAGCCGCACGCTTTCCCCCAGCCGTTCTGCCAGTGCCAGAGTTTTTTTCAGCGGCTCCGGCTCGGACGGACGGTAGGCTTGCTGCATAAGCATCGGCAGCGCCTCGGAAAACGAAATCGGAACGATACGGTTCTGGTCCGCGCGTTCCAAGATGCAGATCGCTTTCAGCGGAGCCGCCGTGTTGCTTCCGAGGCGATGCTTGCCGTTCCACGGCGTTCCGTAAACCGTTGCCCCCGCCTCGCCGACCCGGATCAACGGCTTGTCGTCGTTGATCATCACCGCGCGGTCTCCGAAGACCTCCCGCCAAAGCCGCGTATGCGTGCTTTTCCCCGTTCCGCTCTTGGCGGTAAACAGATACGCCTCTCCGTCAACGGCGACCACGGAGCCGTGAAACAGAAGCGTATCGTACGCCGGAAGCGCCTCCGCAATTTTGCGATAAACGGCAAGCGTTTCCAGATAGGCATCCGAAAAGCACCGGGCGGGGATCCCCTCCGCCGCCTCCTCGCGAGCCGCTCTTTCCCGTTCGAACGCAAGATCGGCACCTGAAACCGCAACCGTAAGCTCCGGTTCCTCTTCGGTCAGATAATCGCGGCAAAAGCTGCGCGTGGAAGCGTACCGCGCGCGAACGGCAACGCGGCGCTCCGCGATCCGTATGGTAAAGTCCGTTCCCGCACCGTCCTCCAAGGCAGAAAACAAAACGTCAAGCTGCCGGAGCAGCTCCTCGTCGTCCGTGTCCGCTTCGTTTCGGATCGTCCTTTGGCACGCCAAGGCGAACTGTGCCTGCGTGGACTGGCTTTCCATCACCTGACGGATGCGCTCCGCCGAATACCCCCGCTGCCGCCGAAGCCGCTCCGCCCTTGTCTGCTCGGAGGCGGCAACAAGCCACAGCTCGTCGCAGAAGCTCCGGTAATCCGCCTTATCCGCAAGCGCCGATTCGACCACCGCAATTTTTCTTCCCTCTTTTTCGTAACGTTTCAACCTGCGGACAATTTCCGCAATGGTGGCGGGGTGGGTCAGCGCGTTCAGTCTGGCAAGCGCGGCTTCGTCGCGGAAAACAAGCGCCGCCATTTTTGCCCGATCCAGATTTCCGTCGGCAAGCAAAAATTCCGAGCCGAATTCCTCCGCCACGCTTTGCAGCATCGGCGAGCCCGCCGCCATCAGCTCCCGCGTCACGGCGTCGGAGTCGATGACCGGATAGGGGAACCGCTGGGCGATCAAACGGCAGACATGACTTTTTCCGCTTCCTGCGCCGCCCGTAATGCCTACAATCTTCATGCCAATCCTCATTTCTCATTTCCGAGCGACTTGTCGCGAAGAGGCGACGAGTGATCTCCTATTTCGCCTCATACCAACTGCCGCCCTGATGAATGTCGATCTCCAGTTCGACGGAAAGCTCCGCCGCATGCACCATCGCCTCGCGCAAAAGCGCCGTCACCTGCTCGATCTCCTCCTGCGCCGTCTCGATCAGCAGCTCGTCGTGTACCTGCAAAAGCAGCCGGGAGCGAAGCCCCTGTTCCTTCAGGGCGCGCGAAACGCGCAGCATGGCAAGCTTCATAATATCCGCCGCCGTCCCTTGGATCGGCATGTTCATGGCGACCCGCTCGCCGAAGGAGCGCTGCATGAAATTGGAGGAGGCAAGCTCCGGGATGGGACGGACGCGGCCGTAAAGCGTTCTTGCTTCCCCCCGCTCCTTCGCATCGGCTACAAGCTTATCCAGATACTGCTTTACCTTCGGATAGCGCGCAAAATAATTTTGAATATACTCCTCCGCCTGCTTTCGGGAAATGTTCAGATCCTGTCCGAGCGAAAACGAACTGATCCCATAAATAATTCCGAAATTGACGGCTTTCGCGGCGCTTCGCAGCTCGGCGGTCACCTGCTCGTAGGGAAGCCCAAAGACCTGCGCCGCCGTCGAGCGGTGAATGTCCTCGTGATTCCGGAACGCCGCGATCAGCGACTCGTCTCCCGACATATGCGCCATCAGCCGAAGCTCGATCTGGGAATAGTCCGCGTCCAGAAAGACAAAGCCCTCCTCCGGGACAAAGACCTTGCGAAGCTCTCTGCCGAGCGCAAAGCGGATCGGAATATTCTGCAAATTCGGCTCGGTGGAGCTGAGCCGTCCGGTCGCCGTAACCATCTGATTGAATTTGCTGTGGATCCGACCGTCCGTCCGAATGTAGTCCTTCATTCCGTCCACATAGGTCGATTTCAGCTTCGTCAGCTGCCGATAATGCAGAATATGACGCACGATCTCATAGTCGTCCTGCAATTTTTCCAAAATATCCGACGCGGTGGAATAACCGCTTTTCGTCTTCTTTCCGTAGGGGAGCTTCATCTTCACGAACAGCACCTCCCCGAGCTGCTTCGGCGAATTGATGTTGAACCGCTCGCCGGACAGCTCATAGATCCTCCGCTGTTCCTCCTCGATCGCGGAAACCATCGTCTCGCCGTAGGCGACAAGCGCCTCGTAGTCGGCGCGTATGCCGTTGCTCTCCATCTCGTACAGAACCGGCACGAGCGGCAGCTCGATCGTCTCGTAAAGCGGGCGCAGCTCCCGTTCGGAAAGCTCCGCCAAAAGACGTTCCCGCGCCGCCAGCGCAAACGCCGCCAGCCCGGCTCCCGCAAGCCCCTCACCGGACGCCTCGTACCAGACGGCGGCCGCCTCCTCCGGACCGTGTTCCGTGGTCAAAGGGCGCAGCAGATAGTCCGCAAGACTCAGGTCAAAAACAAAGCGGCTGTCCTTCGGCAGCACCGGCAGATGCGCCTTCCAGTCCCAGACGGCAAAGCGAAAGCCCCGTTCGGCAAGCTGCAAAAGCCGTTCGGAAAGAAGCTCTTCCGAAAGAAAGCCGCCGAGCTCCAAGCCATAGGCCGCTTTCTCGTCGGCGATCCACCAGACCGTCGCCCCGTCCGTCTCCTCACGCGCGACGCCCAGCCATTCGCCCCGCAGTCCGTTTCCCGAAAGCACCTGCTCCGCCCGCGAAAGATCCGAAACCCGCTCCTCGCGTTCGGGGCGCTTCCATTTGACCTCTTCGGTTCCCCCGTCCTCGTAGCCCTGCGGCAAATGAAGGCTCGTGATCTCCAGCTCCCGAAGAATGCGGGAGGTCTCCTGCCAGTCCGGTGCCAGCAGCAGGTCGGAAAGGCTCTCGGAAACCGGCAGATCCGTCCGGATCGTCGCCAGCCGTTCGCTCAAAAACGCCGCCTTTCTTCCGGTCAGCTCCTCTTCGGACTCCTTTGTCAGGCAGCCGATCGGATTGCGCTTGACGCCAAGCTCCTGCTTCCACTGCGCCGTCAGATTCCGATATCCGGAGGCGGCGTCCCCGTCAATGGCGCGGTACAGCTCCTCCACCGAGCCGTAATGCGCGATCAGCGCGGCGGCGGTCGCCGGACCGACTCCCGGCACGCCCTTGATGTTGTCGGAGCTGTCGCCCATCAGACCCTTGAGCGCGGCGATGGACTCCGGGGGCACGCCGTACTCCTGCCGGACGCGCTCCGGATTCAGCGGGAACACCTTTTCCGGGCATTCCGCCGCCTCTTTTTTCATGCCGTATTTGGCAAACAGCTCGTCCGCCTTTTTCTGTGCGGAATGCAGCATCCAGATCGTGGTCCGCTCCGTCGCAAGCTGCAAATAATCGTGATCCTTCGTCAGAATGCAGACCGGCACCTCCGCCTCAAACCGACGCGCCAGCGTTCCGCTGAAATCGTCCGCCTCGTAGCGCGTGTCCATAAACTGACGCACGCCCATCCGCCGAAGAATCTCCTGCATTCCCGCGAACTGCTCGGCAAGCGGAGCCATCGTCTCGGAACGATTGCCCTTATAATCGGCGTACAGCTCCCGTCGGAACGTATCCCTTGTCAGATCCCACGCGACCGCCAGATATTTCGGGCTCTGCTGTTCCATGATCTTGAACAGCGTGCGCAGAAAGCCGTAAATTCCGTTCGTATAGACCCCCGTGGAGGTTTTCATGATCTTATAAAAAAACCGTTCCTTTTCCTCCGGCGTTTTTGCCAGAAGCACCTCCCTCGGAAGATTTCCGTAAAATTGTGTTGACAGCAGACTTGAGCCGTCGATGATCAGCAGATACTCCTTCATGTTCCCTCACTTTTTATTTTTCCGCGTTTTCCGTCCCCTGCTCCGCCTCCAATTCGCGCAGCCGGGCGATCACCTCGTCGTTATATTCCTGTATGGCGCGATAGACCGGGTCCCGCGCCCGGTCGATCCCGTAGTAGTCCAAGGAAAAGCTGGATTCCTGCGTCGGCGGCAGATACGTCCGGAACACGTTTTTTGTGTTGGTCAGCCCGATGGCAAGCCCCGACGCCAAGAACAAAAGCAGCGTGACGCCCCGGAGAAAACGCAGCTTTCTGCCGTGCCGGAGCAGATGCGCCCGTTCTCTTGCCAGCCCCTGCAGCACCTCGGTATTGTAGTCGTCCGAGAAATCCTCCCCTCGGTTGAGCTGGTCGATGGCGGTACAGATCGCGTACTGTACCTGCAAGTCGTCCAAGCAGTCCTTGCAGGTCTCCATATGCTCCAGAAACTGCGGCAGCTTTCCTTCCGGCAAACGATGCTCGATATACGGTTGAATCAGGGATTTGGCTTCCTTACAGTTCACTTTTTTTCCTCACCTACGCAAAAACTTTTTTTGGGTATTGCAAAACGAAAAATCTTATGGTAAAATGCCATTCGTTAGCGGATGTGGCGGAATGGCAGACGCAGCAGACTCAAAATCTGCCGGGTTCACACTCGTGCGGGTTCAAGTCCCGCCATCCGCATTCGGGAAGCCGTCCAAGCGGCTTCCTTTTTTTTGTTTCATAGGAAAATGCGTCCTATGAAACAAAAAACGCTCCGCGGGGAT
>JAUNGI010000005.1:73046-113191 GCA_030524525.1 Lachnospiraceae bacterium | reverse complement strand
GGACAAGCAGCCCCGCCGAAAAGCCGTATTTGAAGTGGCTTTCGTTTTCCTCACACTGAGCGATTGCCACCTGCTCCCGCAGTTCTTCGACCAGTGCATAGTCCTCTTTGCTCAGACGCTCCGATAAGGTGTCCATCAGATCGGCGCTGGCCTTGACTGCCTGCTTGAATCTCGGTGAATCAGCGACCACCGTTTCACAGGGATAAAATCTGCCGTTAAACATTTCTTCCAGTATCATGCGCCCACCTCCCTCAGACAAAAATCATCTCAGAGAGGATGATTTCCTCTGCCCGGCTGCGGATGCTGTTCATACCCCCGACCCATGCAAGCTGGTCACGGGCTTTCAGTTCCTCGGTGACGCCCTCCGCCTCCTGCATCTGCGAGACGATACACGCTAGCCGGTCAACGGCCTGTTCGTTCAGGTCAGCAAGATATGTCCAGAGTTTTCCCGACAGAAGCAGGGCGTTGTACTGGCCGGGCCGGTGTTCTTGCAGAAACGTCTTGTGCATCCGGCCCCACAGTCCGATAGGGCGGCTTTCCTCCGGCAGCTTCAGATCGGGGATGTAGTAGTCTCCCACCAGCGTGTAGCTGATGCCGTTTTGATGGATTTTCTTTGGTAAATGCTCCATGTTCGACCTCCTGTATTCAGTTTTTTCAGAATCCAGTTGATCGTGTCCCTGTTCATGATAAATTCAAGGCAACTGAACTCTTCACGAACAAGTATGGCATATCCATGCCACACCTCCGACAAAATACATAGGCAGCCAGAGCCGCAGTCAGCCAAGCCAGCTCGTCCGGCGGTTTGTCCGCCACCTCCTCCGGCGCCTCCATCTGCTCCGACGGCTTTTCTGCCTCCTCCGCCGCCGGGCATCGGGCAGCGCGGATCCATGCGACGTTGTAAAGCAGCTCCGTCGCCTCCACGCCCCGTAAGATGTGCAGCGTGTTGCTGCCGGAATCCCAATCGATCGGATGATACGGCGTACACCGGCTCTCCCAAGGGCT
This sequence comes from Lachnospiraceae bacterium, assembly GCA_030524525.1. Taxonomy (GTDB): domain Bacteria; phylum Bacillota; class Clostridia; order Lachnospirales; family Lachnospiraceae; genus ISDg. Next base: position 112,189 of record JAUNGI010000005.1, on the reverse strand, counting down.
TGGCGACACCACCGTAAAGCGCACCGGCGCATTACACATCAGGCATACGATCAACTCTCGGATCGTATCCATGTCTCTCGGCGCATCGCCTGCCAAGACGCCCTCCGATGGATGTTTCGGACGTCTTGCCGGCACATCCATCGTCTGTGAGAGATCGTACCAGCGTTCCACTGCTCCCTCAGCGTTTAGCAGCCGGATCGCACGTGCACCTTTTCGGATCGGGTTGCCGCTGGCAAACCAGTTCTCCGCCGTGCCGATCCGCGTGGCTGCGGGCGCCTGCTTTGCCAGCAGCAACAGATTTTCTGTTGTAAGCTGTGGAAATCGCACGAGCAGCTCCAAAAAGCTACGTAAGCGATCCGTTTGCCGACACGCCAAAAGTTCTTCGCCGATCATGCGGCACAACGCTTCTTTTTCCGTTTCTCTGGCTTGATTCAAAAGGTCAGCCTGTTCAGTTTTTTCTGATGTCTCTGATGTTTTGTTTGACGCCATAAAGTCTCCTCTCCTTTCCAAAAATGCGCCAGTGGTGCACGCCTATGATTTTGATTCTATTTTTTCTGCGCCTTTTGCTGCAGCACCTGCTCAATCGAGAGCTGCTTTGCCAAGCGCTCGGCCAGCTCCGCCTTTGCTGCCTGATCGCAGCGCTCCAAACGCTTCTTTACCGGCTCTCGCGCGGGAGCCTTGGGAGCCTTAGCGACATTTTTCGACTGCGCCCGGTTTTCCTGCAAGAGGCTGCTTCGATTTTGCTCCGCGCTTGCCGTTTTGGCTGATCTGGGGTTTTTCGGTGCCTGATCCGCAATCATCTCAACGGCTGCCCTACTGTTCCCCGGCTGCTGCATGATCTCTCGTCGATACTGCAGGTAGCTCTCTTTGTCGGCAAATACCTTGACCGTCTCCCGCATCCCGGTTTTTGCCTGCATTTCCTCTTGCAGCGCCACCCAATGCTCGTCTCCCTTACTGGACGTGTTGTCTCCGGCGGCGTCCGTCCGGCGCAGGAAATGCCCGTGCATAAAATGCTCGCACCGCTGCGGCTCTCCGTCCTTATACACGGCAAACTCCGTCTCATAGCAGACGCGCCCCTCATAGATCGTCTCCTGTGTGACGGCACGGATATAGTTATCTGGATGATCCGGATGACAGATATAGACTTCCTGCCCTTCCATTTCTTTTCCGCAGCATCGTTCCGCCGCCTCCGCTGCTCCCATGGTTCTGCCATTCTGGATCCACGTCTGGGGCGCTTCCGGCTCGGCGGGCGTCCACTCTGCCGCCTCCTTATTTTCGTTGCGCAGCGACGAGGAGCTTTGCGCGGACGGAGCTGCGCTTTCCGTCTTTGCTCTTTGAGGGTTTTCCAGTACCTGCTCCGCAATCGTCTCAACGGCTTCCCTGCTATTTTCCGGCACCTGCTGCATGATCTCTTGTCGATACTGCAGGTAACTCTCTTTGTCGGTAAATACCTTGACCAGATTTCGGATCCCGGTTTTTTCCTGCATTTCTTCTTGTAATGCCGCCCAATGCTCGTCGCCTTTCCCGGACGTATTGTTTCCGGCCGCGTCGGTTCGCCGCAGGAAACGCCCGTGCTTAAAATGCTCGCACCGTTGCGGCTCTCCGTCCCGATGCACAGCAAACTCCGTTTCATAGCATGTGCGGTCGTCATAGACCGCTTCCTGTGTGACGGCACGAATATAGTTATCCGGATGATCCGGATGGCAGATATAGACTTCCTGACCTTCTGCTAACGACCCGCAGCAGTCTTCGAGGATCTCCGTAAATGTATAGTTTTTCCCGTTCGTAAAGTTGGCGTCCTCCAAAACCTTGTCCAGATCTTCGCGATCGTCAAGCACCTTTTGTATTGCATCAATCTGATACCGTTCCAGCGCCCTTGCCGCCCGTGCGGCATCTTTCTCGCGTGTCAGGATATCGATCGTGCCGTCCCCGTACTTATCATGGATCACGGTGTAGGCAATACCGTATTCCTTCATTGCATCTTTTACCAAAACCAGATCGTCCTTGTTGACGGTAAAGATGTGGATCGGGTCACCATCCTTCAAAAACTGATACAATCGCTTTTCGCCGGGCGTCAGTTTTTTCCCCTCCGCCACCTTGCGCGCGGCGGCTAAAAACAACGCTAAGATCACCTTGCTGGTACCTACCGCCGCTTTGCCAGCGAGACTCGCTCCAGCCTCTACGCCCTTTAGCCCCATGCTTACGACCTGTTCCGCAGATTCCGATTCCATGCTCATACTTTTTCCTCCTTGCTAAAATACGGGTTATAGCCGTGACTCTTTGCCATGCACTGCAGGTCGAGCACGCGGATCTGGTACCCCTGTTTCTCCAGCAGTCCGGCAATTCGCAGCAGCTCGCCCTTTTGGTCAGTCACAACATAAGAGCCGTTCCCCATGACAGCCTTACCGGCAAGTTCTGTCCCGACTTCTACGTCTTTTAAGCCCATGCTTACTACCTGTTCGGCAGATTCCGATTCCATACTCATACTTTTTCCTCCTTAATTAAATTCCTCAGGGATGCACGTCCGAGCATTTTTTGCCGGACGCAAAAATGCACCAGTGGTGTATTGCCTCTGGTGCATTAACGTACTCGGTCTTTCTCAAACCGTTCCCGGATCCGCTTACAGGTTCGCAGCTCCCGCTGTATCCTTTTCGCCTGCTCCGGATGTTCCTCTTTTTCCGTTTTCAGCCTCCCTTCCAACATTTGCAATTCGGTGATGGCGCTGATGCGATACTTTGATAGCAATCGCAGCTCCTCCGAGTATCGATCCAGCCGGTAGACCGCCCGACGATCCTCCTTCGGTCGGCGGTAGATCTGCCGCGCCCGCTTATTGGGCAATACGCCGATATCGTAAAGCAAACGGTAGTAGTACCCCCGTATCCCCGGAAACAGTAGCTTGCCAATGCTTACCTGATAACGATGGTTCCGGTACCGCTGCTTTGCCGGATGCTGCGGCGGTGTGCGGCGATTGCGGATGCGCTTTGCAATGGCTTCCAGCTCATAAGCACTACCAAGCTTATACAGCCGGTTCCAGCGATCCGCACCCGGCGCCAATACTGCCGGATGCTTCCCGGTCAGCCGGATACGGTAGCCTCTTTTTTGCAGGATCCGGAGAAACTCGTCCATGCTGCCCGATTCCCGGATCGCGGCGTCAATATCCCGCCGGATACTACCTCTTTTTGTCGGTCGTCCCTCCTGCTCTGCTTGCCACTCGGCGTAATTTTGCCCCTGCCCTTTGCGCGGATGCTCGATCACGCTTAAGCCGTACTCGCGGCACAGCTCGTCGCTTGCATCCCGCAGCTCCCAGCGGGCATGGATGTCCTGCTTCCAGCGCCGCCCATCCACAAAGCTTACCGCATTGACAACAAAGTGGTTATGCAGGTGCTCCTCGTCAAGGTGTGTCGATACGATCACCTCAAACCGATCTCCCCACAGCCTCTCTGCAAGCTTTACGCCGATCTCGTGGCAGACCTCCGGTGTCACCTCCCCCGGTTCAAAGGACTGGATCCCGTGAAAAGCAAGGATCTTTCCCCGGCTGCTCAGCGCCTGCGTCGCCATCATACTTTCGTAAGCGGTCGCTGGATCTACGTTTAATCCGCTTACATAGAGCGCCTTTTCTGCGCGGTATTCTGTCCCGCCGGTTAAGCCGGTTAACGCCGTCTCCAAGTCCTCATAGCCCGCCTCCTGATAGTCCGGATTTCGAGTTTTTTCTGGATTTTCGACGTAGTCGATCACATGATCCAGCCGGGTATGTACCGCCCAGATCTTTGTGTAAGCGATAAAATCACCCCCTCTCTTAACGGATATGTTTCCTTTGAGGCTTCTGGATTTTTCCCTCCTGCACAGGCTCATCATCAACAACAACCATATCCTTTTCATGCAGATTCAGCGCAATGTTGAGAGCATTCAGACGTTCCGTTTTTTCCTTTAATTCACTTTCATAGGCAAACGGTTTCTCCACCTCTTTTCTGGCATTAACAAGCTGTTTCTCGGTTTCCGCAAGCTCCTGTCGCTGCGCCACTAGTCGTTCAGCAATTTTCTCAATGGCGTTATCAATCCGGGTAATGTTACCGATAGCATCCGTACCCAATGTGACAGTCCGCGAAGCATCTCCCTTGATTTTCACTTTATAAACCTGTTCGAAAATCTCGAAGAAAAGCTCCAGATCAAAACCTCTATACTTACCAAGAGGAATCGGATCCGGAGATGTCATTCCCTTGCAGACTTCAATGATTTTCTGCCCTGCGTCCGCCTTCTGGAGGAAGGCGATACCCTGAATCTCAATACCGACAAAGTGGTCATCGGTTGGTTTCGGGTGTTCGCTTGCCCGTTTGAAATCGCTTTCAAGATTTGAAATAGACTCTTTTATCTGTGCGATTCTCTTTGGGTAATATTTAACGACCTTATCCTCCAAAGCATATTTTTCAGAGAGATAGCTGGATTTAAGTAACCGTAACTTCGATACCTGAATGTCTAAGTCCATCTTTTCCTTGATATGCGGATTACCTGTTGCGAGCATTTTTATTTCAGCAAAGCTAAGCGCCGTTTCGTCGATATCCTCGCAGGAGCGGACAGGCGATTTGCTCGTCATGATCTGACTTGCGAACTTCTGTTTTCCCTCTACAAGCTGATACAAATAGGCGTCGAAGGTGCCCTCCGTAACATAACGATAAAGATGTACCTTTGAATTTTCATTTCCCTGCCGGACGGTTCTTCCTGCTCGCTGTTCCAGATCACTTGGTCGCCACGGACAATCAATATCATGGGAAGCAATGATCTTGTTTTGTACATTCGTTCCTGCTCCCATCTTCGCCGTTGAGCCGATAAGGATTCTCACCTCGCCCTTACGAACTTTTTTGAAAAGTTCCTGCTTTTTGGCTTCCGTGTCCGCTTCGTGGATAAACTTAATTTCTGATTCGGGAATCCCTCTACCAATCAGCTTTTTTCGCATATCGGTATAAACTGAAAAAAATCCCTCGCCCTTCGGTGTCGAAAGATCACAAAAGACCAACTGCGTTGACCGCTTATCCGTGGTTTCCTCCCAAATACGGTACACTTCGTTGACACAAGCGTTGACCTTGCTGCCTTCATCATCAGGCAGCATTTCATTTATCATACGCTGGTCAAGAGCAAGCTTTCTTCCGTCGTTGGTAATCTTCAGCATGTTGTCGACACTTGTATTTACACCTCCCCCACGGATAGCTTCCGCTCGTTCTGCAAGCTCTGCAACCATTTCTTTTTGGATCTGTGTAGGCTTTACGGCGATGTTATGATACTCAACCTCCGGTACAGGCAGTTTAAGCATATCTGCAGTCTTAATGTCCGCCACTTCCTTGAACATCGCCATGAGTTCCGGGAGATTGTTGAACCGTGCAAAGCGAGTTTTTGCTCTATACCCCGTACCTTCAGGCTTCAGTTCTGTTACGACTACCGTTTCGCCATAGTTGGCAGCCCACGCATCAAAATGCTGAAGATCATGTTTTTCAAGTGTACCGTATTGCAGATACCGCTGTATGGTGTAGAGTTCTGTCATCGAATTCGAAATCGGCGTCCCCGTTGCAAACACAATACCGCGTCCTCCCGTAATCTCGTCTAGGTAACGACACTTCATAAAGAGGTCTGAGCTTTTTTGTGCTTCTGTCTGAGCGATACCACCCACATTTCGCATTTTGGTATACAAAAAAAGGTTCTTATAGTAGTGGCTCTCATCAACGAAAAGCCTATCTATTCCAAGTTCTTCAAAAGTAACCACATCATCCTTTCTCGATTGATCATTCAGTTTTTCCAGCTTTACATTCAAAGACTTTTTTGTCTGCTCAAGCTGCTTTACAGAGAATTGATCTCCCCTGTTTGCTTTCAGATCTCGGATTCCGTTTGTAATATCCCGGATTTGCTGCTGTAAAACCACTCTCTGACGCTCAAGGCTTATCGGAATTTTTTCAAACTGAGAATGCCCGATAATTACAGCGTCGTAGTCTCCGGTTGCAATCCTGCCGCAAAAACGCTTGCGGTTTTTCAATTCAAAGTCTTTTTTCGTTGCGACTAAAATGTTTGCCGCCGGGTAGAGCTGCAAGAACTCCGCCGCCCATTGCTCGGTCAGATGATTCGGGACAACGAACAGGGATTTACTGCACAGTCCGAGCCGTTTGGATTCCATTGCGGCGGCTGTCATTTCAAAGGTTTTTCCTGCTCCTACGGTATGAGCCAAAAGCGTATTTCCTCCATAAAGGATATGGGCAACGGCATTTTTCTGATGTTCCCGCAGCTCGATTTCAGGATTCATTCCACTGAATATGATATGGCTTCCGTCATACTCACGGGGACGGATACTGTTGAATTTTTCATTGTAGAGTCTGACCAACTTTTCCCGGCGTTTAGGATCGTTCCATATCCAATCCTTAAAGCCCTGCTTAATAAGCTCCTGCTTTGCCTGTGCGATTTGCGTTTCCTTGTTGTTGAGAACCGCTTTCTTTTTGCCCTCGTCGTCCTCGACATAATCGAAGATACGGACATCCTTCATATTCAGCGTTTCTTCAATAATTTTATAGGCGTTGATTCGGCTTGTGCCGTAGGTGCTGTATGCTTTTACATTGGATCGATCGTAGGACTTCCCCTCCACATTCCATTCGCTTGTGAATTTTGAGTAGTGGACTTTAATGTTATACCTTGCCCATATCGGCGTATCCAAAAATTCATGGATAAACTGCTGCACGATTTCTTCGGGTAGCCAAGTCGTACCAAGCTGCACAAAAATCTCACTGGCTGTTAAATCTGTCGGCTGCACTTTTTCAAGCGCCTCTACATTGATTTTGAAATCTTCAGGATAAACCTCGGCGGACTTTCTCGCCCAAGCGAGCTTCTCTCGCACATTGCCAGAAAGATATTCGTCCGCCATCAGATACTTTGCTTCAGTGCTCTCCGCATCGCCGTACATTGGATTCAGGTAGATAACACCTTTCAATTCTGCAAAGATCTCCCGTTCACTCTTTCCCGTAAGCTGCTGCATATATTCCATATCTACATGCGCTTTTTCCCCCATAGATACGGCAAGTGCTTCGCTTGCCGTATCTACAAAAGTAACCGGCTTATGCGTCCTGATCGTTCTGCGGGTAAATATATCCGCCTTACGCTCCAGCTCGCCTCCTTCTCCAAGCACCTCCAGTGCGGACAGCAGCACAAAAGAGCTGTCCTGCGAAAAAACAGATACATTCGCGCGGCTGTTAATCAAACCATATTTTTCTGTGAACTTGTCGTAGAGACGATTCAGGCGTCCCTGCTCGGCTTTGATTTCTTCATCTGGATAATCCTCCGTCTGCATTTCCAACAAATGCCGCACACAATCTCGGATATCCATCATTCCCTTCATGCGATTTTCCGCTGTAGCAGAACACCCTACAGGCGTCATTCTGGAGTTTTCCCGATAGTAGATTTTCTCGTCTACCACCGTATAGGAGTAATTGCGTATATTCGGATCGGCGGGAATAGAGTTATCTTCCTCCTCCAGTTCTTCGATTGCATACGCTGTTATTTCTCCGTGAATATTCGGTACCGCTTCTTCAAGCAACGCCTTCAGATCAGCGTTTTCATACGGCTCACAGGTACTCTCCATACCGAAGCGCCCACTTACCATTTTCATCTCGCCAAGTATCATTTCGGGGTGCTGGACAAAATACGAGTTCATCTTAATTCCATTCTCATCGGTATCAAGATAAACCCAATCCGGCTCAATATTCACAAGCCTGTCCCTCTTCTGCAAGAACAGAATATCGGAAACGACCTCCGTTCCGGCATTACCCTTAAAAGTGTTGTTTGGCAATCGGATCGCACCGAGCAGATCGGCTCTCTGTGCGATATATTTTCGAACAGCAGGGGTTTCCTTATCCATCGTGCCTTTGCTCGTCACAAGCGCCATTACGCCGCCCGGTCTGAGCTTATCAAGGGACTTAGCAAAAAAGTAATCATGGATCAGGAAGTTGTGTTTATTGTACCGCCTGTCGTTGATACGAATATCTCCAAACGGCACATTCCCCACAACAGCGTCAAAGAAGCTGTCCGGAACATTTGCCTCCTCAAACGGCTGTGCTGCAATTGAGGTTTTCTGATAAAGCTGCTGCGCAATGCCCGCCGAGACTGTATCAATTTCTACACCATACATTCTGCTGCCTTTCATGGATTCCGGCAGCATACCAATAAAGCTTCCGATACCGCACGACGGTTCTAAGATATTCCCCTCATGGAACCCCATCTGCGCCAGCGCCTTATAGATTGCTGCAATGACCACCGGCGGTGTATAAAATGCCGTTAAGACAGACTCTCTTGCACTCTCATATTCCTCCGGCGCAAGCACGGCAGACAGCTCCAAAAACTCTGTTGTCCAAGCGGAATTGTTTTCGTCAAAGGCTTCGGGAATGCCGCCCCAGCCAACATACTTTGAAAGGATTTCCTGCTCGTCAGGCGTGGCAAACCGATTTTCTTCCTGACACTTTTTGAGCAGTTGGATTGCCATAAGGTTTCTGTGGAAGCGTTCTTTTTTGCCGACGATTTCCACCTCATTTTCTCTGAGATTGAAATCATGTCGTTCCACCATCGGAATTTCAGGGTGAAGATCATAGCTTCTTATTCGTTCCTTTTTCTTCTGCTCCCAAGCAGGAATAACAGGCTCCAAAGCTTTTGCGATTTCGTTATGCTCGGAAATCTCATTGACCGGAATTTTATGCTCTAAGTCCTGTAGGGAAGCTATCAATTCACGAAGTTCTTTCTGATCTTCCGCTGTTAGATCATCTCTATCAATATCATTGAGATAATTAAGAATAACAGGAATTTCATCAGGATCAGCCAGAAAACCTCTGACTTGAGCAACTATATCTTCATCCGTATCACCTAACTCCATATTGTCTTGATAGCCATAGTAATCTAAATCTTTCACAAGCATAGTCAGACGAGTAGCAAGGTCAGGTGTAACTATACCAATAAGACTCTGCTCAGTATCATAGAGCCTTACCTGTTCATCATCAAGAGAGAGGATTTCACGGTTTTTCTGTTGCCCTGCAAGCTCGGCTCGTCTTGCTTCCTGCTTCTCAATCCATTCGGGATACTGTGCCTTTTCTTTTGGATTCAGGTATCTGTCCAGTTTGATAAGCTCGTCAATGCGTTTCTCAACCTGTTTCCAGTTGAGCAAAATATGCAGCTCGTCACTGCCAATCTCCTTGGAAAGGCTGATCCCTTTTCCATCGTGCTTCTCGTGAATCCCTGTGCCAGCAATGACGGGATAGGAGCCGCCCAAACCATATTCCGCTTTGAGGAAGTCTGCGTTTTCTTTTGCAGACAGACTCTTTTCAAACTGCTCATTAATACGCATTTTCCTCCCGGATTCCGCTGACCGGAAAACAGCGTCAATAATCTCCTGAGAAAAGGTAAAGGCAGAGGATTTTTTGTCCTCTGCCTCAAACATCAGTGTGAGCTGTCCGTCCAGCGACGGTAATGGTTTAATGCTATCTTGCAGCTCTCCCAAAAGCCGCATTGCTTCAAAATGTTTTGCGATAACCCCCCAATCATAATAGCCTTGTGCTGTTCTTTGTAAATAGCTGCCCTCCCACAAATGCAGCACATTCTCAAAGGTTTTGTAACCGACACGCCTGCCATCGCTCAGGATAAGTTCGGTGTAATCGTCATTGAAAATACCCTTGATATATTCGGTTCGAGCGGTATCGTCGAGAGTGTTTTCATAAAAGGCTCTAATTTCGCCCTTTGACGCTTTCAGGTGCGGCGTCGTTCCAAGCATTTCATTGATAACCTCATCTTTGCCGAAAAAGGGAAGGCTTTTATCCTCGTACTGGCGGTCGTAGACTAAGCGAAGATTACTTCCGCTTTCACGATCTCCTGCACCCGGTTCTTCAAATTGTTCATCTTCCGAACCCACGACATCATATCCGCCGCTTTCAGACTCTCTGTTATTCCTTCCTGTGCCGCCATCTGCTGGATCAATGTCTCCTCCAGCGTCAAGGCTCTCTGCTCGGTTTCCACCAAGTGTGCGTTCAGTTTGCAGCTCGTCAGCAGGTTGTAATAGCGTACTTTGTGATGTTCCTTGAGAAATGTTCTTCTCATCTGGGCGTATCTTCCCAAGCTCACCTCCGGCTGTTCCGGCATGATCAGGTTCGGTAGGCTGTAATCGCCCTGCATCGTGTATTTGATCTCGTTCATTTTTGGAACTCCTTTCCTCGTTATCTTTTTTAATATTGTAACCAACCTTTTTATTTCCGTCAATGATGCGATCTTTTTTGTCGAGCGCATTAACCGTACGGGAAATTTCCGCCAGTCCCACTTTGGCAATGTCGCTTGTAGCAATGCCAAGGGCATTCAGCGTTTCCGGCGTCGTAAAACTCACAGCGCCCCGGAAATCATCCAGCTCAAAACAATTACTGGTATCCATCCCTAGTCGGGACATCAGCATATATGCCACGCTATTCCGCACCGTTTCCCTGTAAATAAACGATATTTCTTCAGCGCTGACCCCATCCAAAAGACTATTCTCCACCGAGTAGAGCAGATCGGGCAAATAGTCAATAATATTATCCTCAACGGCATTTTTTGCAGCGCTCATGATCGCATCTTCCAGACTGGCTTTATTATCAAGTTCTCCAAAGGTGCTTTCAAGTGTATCAATAATCTCACCGCTGTATTCTGGCTTCATCTGCCAGCTCGGCACCGGACGTGAGTGCCGGCTTTCATGGGTATCAGAAATATCAAAATAGTAGATAAGACGCTGCTTGCTCCTATCCGCATCCTCAAATACCGCAATTCCCTGTGCGCCACGATTTACCCAGCGCCCAAAGCTTTTGTTCCATCGTTCGATTTCCAGTACCGCCGTCGCATCGGGTCTTTGTGCATAGACAAGTAGCTGCTCATCAAAACGCAGTCTATAATTCCAACAGGCAGCCCGCAAAAATGCTTCCCAGCTCTGCGGATACTGTATAACCGTTTTACAGGTGCGATTATACAATTCGGTAATCAAGTCATATTTTCTTGCCATCAGTAAAACACCTCCCTATCTATTCTTGTATTTTTTCCTTGCGTTTTTGTGCCGGAGGCAGATGCCGGTTGACCGCTGCCGCAAGTTGATTTGTAATCGCGATCACCTCATCCGTCCGCTGCATAACCCGGTCGGCATCGATCAGGTAGAGCGCGTGCGCCCGGATCGCCATCTGCCGTAGGTTGTTGCCAATGTAACGCAGCTGCCGGATCACCTCAAAGTAATCGATGTCCGGCTTTTCGACAATGGTATAGCCGGCAATCATTTTGCGTAAAAACTCCTCGCGCGATAGATTTGTTCGCGCGACCATGGCATCCAAATGTGCCAGCTCCTCCGCTGTCAAACGTAAGACAAATCCGCAATTTCGTGCTCCCATTCTTTTCTCCTTTTGGTCAACCTTTCTTTTCTAACCGGGGTCTTAGGGGCATCCCCTAACAAGCGACTTTTGATGTTGTGATATCAAAAGTCATTGCTTGCTAGTACAAATTTCAAGTCTCCCGGCTACCGCCGCAGTGCGCCCCGGCTTCACCAGCACGAGCACCTCCGTACCGCCCGCGCACCTCGAAAAAATCGAGGAAAACCACCTTCCAAAAAGAAAGGGGCGGCGATCATCGTCCTCGCCCCGGCGGACGGCTTTTTGGCGGCAGCCCCAAACCCCTAAACAGGCAAAGATCCTCGTTGACGTCCTTATGCTTCGGACAGCAGTCCTCGCACCGCAGCCCCTGCTTTTTTGCGATCGTCGCGATTGCCTGTGCTGCGATGCGCCCTGGCGCGTCGTTGTCAAGATGCAGCGTAAGCGACCGGATCCCCGGATGGTCTACTAGGTACTGCGCAAGCGCAGCCGGCAGCTTGCCATCCTTTGGCGTATAGATCCCAGATAACGACAACAGGTTTTCCGCGCGCCAATCCCTGCGATGCAGCAGCAAAAGCGTTGCAAAACTCAAAGCGTCGATCGCCGACTCAAACAGATGCACATCCTCCCCGCTCCCTCCATCCATGCAAAAGGCATACTGCTTTGATGATCCGGCGCAGTCCGCAACAAACCGCGTCGCCCCGGTGCTACGTTTAAATCCGTACCTTGGGACGCCGGATCGGTCAAAACCTACAAACACGGCGTTATGATAGTCGGCGGACTCGTACAGGCTGCCGGACTGGATGCAATGGTCGATGACCTCCGGGGCGATCCCCCGCTTTTTTAGATATGCCTCTACCCGGCCATGCGTCGCGTTTTTCGGCGGCAGCTGCAGCTTCCGTACCTGTTCGTGCGCTGGCTGCCGTACCGAGACGGCACTCACGCTGCGCCCATGAAAGACGTCCGCAAGATGATGCGCCGCCGTCAAAAACGGCATATCCCTGACCTTGATCAGGTAATCGAGCGCGGTGCTGCCGCCGATCCCGTGAGACCACCAACACCACTTGCCGTTGGAGATCCGCATCGAATCATGCTCCTTGGTAGAGAAAATATTAGAGCCGACCCGCACGAGATTGTCCGGCTCACAGGTCTGCAGATAGGTAAGCAGATCGATCTGCTTTAATTCAGCGACGACCTTTGGTTCGATGATTTCTGCCACCTTGCTGCTCCTTTCTTTCCTGCTCTTTCAAAAGCGCTTCCCTACGCTCCGATATACGGTCAAGCTGCTCCTGATAGCTGCCCGGAAACAGCCTCCGCAGTCCCTCCCATTTTTCCTGTCCGTCCCGCATACTCCCTTTGGCGATCATTTCGGTGGTTGCAGCATCAAAGATATCTCCGCGCTCGTTGATGGACAGCAGCGTTTTTTCGCCCGCGTTGTGTTGGATGCTGAGATATTTGTTGATCGGCAGCCAGCTGATAGTTCTGCCGTCGTCCGGGTGTAACAGTACATAGCGCAGCATCCGCTCCTGATCTCTGGTAAGCGGATACTTGTTTGTGATGATCTGCTCGCCGCCATAGCACTCGTCGTCAACAAGCTGCATTGTGCCGCTCACCTCCACGTCGTCACTGATCCTCGACCGCTCAAACATTCGGGCAAAATCACAGATAACTGCCCGACCGTCAACCTTGGCATTTTCACAAACGACCGCCCGATCCCAAACACGCCCCATGCCCCGGATCTGTGCATCTCCGTAAACTTGCGCGTGATCCCTTACCTGCGCATGCTCCTCGACTCGCGCATTGCCCCAAACTACTGCTTCCTCTCCGACCCATGCGCTGCCCTCATGCGATAGGTTTTCGTCTTTTTCAATCCAGCCTCCTAACTCGCCACGCTTGACGTGCCCAAAATCTCTGACCGCCCTTATCCGCCGCAGGACAGTACCGCCGATAAGTTCCTCTGTTTCCCCTGTAAACTCATATTTTTTCATTATTGCACCTCTCTTTTCGTTTCTAAGCATGGGCTTCGAGGGCAGACTTTTTTACACTTACACCGAGTAAATTTTTTGTATCACTGCCCCCGCAGCCCGGATAGCAGGTAACGCCATGGCTGTGATCCGTGATAATCTACACCTTGTACGTTAACGTGCATTTATAGTTAACGACCCTTGCGTTTTGGTCGCTCCCTATCTTGTTTGCCCTTATCGGGTGGCTCTTGCTTGTCCTCCGAGGCAGCCTTTTCCGGTGTTGCCGGCTGCCAATCGATCGTTTTCTGCGATGACAAGCTTTCGGACGGTTTTTGCTGCCGCAAACCATACTTAAATTCTGCTGCCGCTTGGATTTCGTCGCCCATTCGTCTTGCCTCTTCTTTCGGGATGTCAAGGGCAGATTCAATGTTTCTTTTTTCTTTCACCGTATCGACCCATCGTTTCCACCGATCATCGTGTTCTGCCTGCACTTTTCGGCGCCTCCATGCATCTGCATCCTCCGCAGCAACAAAACCAGCGACCGGACAACCGTATTCGGTTACCAGAGTTACCGACTGCGACTGTCGCCAATTCGGTTCTTGTGTATCTTCTATTTGATACATTTGATCCACTTCGGCTCTGATTGCTGGCAGGTACGGCTGCATCAGTGGGATTATTTCATCTGATTCATTGAGAGGCTCATACTCTCCGCTCTCTTCGAATTTTTTTGCTATAGTTACCCACCTTGCATCCCGCTGCTGTGGCTTTTTTATCCAAAACAAAAAGTCCTTGGCGTCCTGCTGAGTCAGGAAACTGGCGATGGGCTTTCCATTTTCTACCACCACATACCGCTCCTCCTGCTTTGCAATTTTTGCCGCTTTCTGCATGATATCCTCCGGATCAATTCCGCTCCGATATTCGTCGTAAAGCACATCCAACGAAAAAACGGTTCCATGCTGCGGGGTATCTTCGTGGTATATCACCAGTTTTTGTTTCACCCGCTCCTGTTCTACCACATCGATCACCTCCACTTTCCAGCGATAATGAGCAATCTCCAGCATCCCCTTGATTAGCTTCACAAAATCTTCTTTTGTCTGCTGGTTTTTTCCTCCTCGCGCCGGATCCGGCGTCTCCCATGCTGGGATCTCCGCTTCTCCCAGCACCAGACGGTAATCTGTCTCTACCTGTTTTTCGATTTGGCGAGCAGCGTGATCCCGTTCGTTGCTGGGGATCTCAGACAAAACATCCATCGAGTGATCTTTTTTATAGGATTCGTGCCAGCTTTCAAACCGCGCGCGGAAAATCCTGCCCTTTTTGTTTTCCAAATATTCTTTCGCCTCTTCGGGCTCCGCAAAGCTGGCGATCTGCCGTCCTCGCTCCAAGATAAAATTCATATGTTGCTCCTTTTCCTTTCTGCAGGTGCGCCAGTGGTGCATCTGCCATTTGCGCATAAAAAAACAGTCAAACAAAATTTTTTGCTTGACTGTAGAGTAGTAAAAAGCTATTGATTTTTTTGTAGGGGCGTGGTATATTGCAAGTAGAAAAGGTGGTACTTGGCTGTACCCCTTGCTAAGTAAACAGAACTAAAATAAACCGTCCAAGTTTCTCAGGCTAGGGGCGGTTTATTTTTTGTCTTTATGGCATATCTTGTATACAAGACCTATTAACGCAACTATGAGCAACCCAAACTGGATCAACGCATCATATGTAACATACATAGGCAACTCCCCCTTTCTCAAGGGGCAACCGTTCCCACCACGCCCATTGTACCATAAGCCACCGTTTGGGCACAAGCCCTTTTGCCCTTTTACCCTTTTGTTTATACCGTCTCTTTGCGCCTCCGCCATGCAATCCAAAGCCCCGCGCCGATAAAAAATACCACGTCCGCCGCGCCGATCACCACAAGCCAAAAGATCGGGCTATGGTCGCCGGTCTGCGGCGTATCGCTCCGGATGTTGTAGACCGTCAGCCGGTCGATGCTGCCGTCCTCGCTCACGGTAAACGTCTGGTCGTCAGCCGGCAGATACCCTTCCGGCGCTTTGACCTCGTGCAGCGTGTACGTTTCTCCGGCGATCAACTTTGCGCAGATCCGATGCGGCTCCTCGGTCGTGATCCATTCCTCGACCACGTTGCCGTCTTTGTCCCAAAGCTCAAACGGCACGCCCGCCAGCGGCTGATCCCGTCCGTCGAGTTTGACGATCTCCACCTTGGTGTAATCGTCCTCCATCACGATCTCGTCGATACTGCCGTCTGCGCTCACGGTAAAGATCACATCCTCCGCCAGCACATAGCCGGGCGGCGCTGCGACCTCCCGCAGAATGTACGTCTCCCCGGCGGTCAGCTCCGCGTCAAAGACGATGTCTCCGCCGTCCGTCACCAGCTCGGCGATCAGCGTCTCGTCCGCCGTCAGCAGATGCAGCACTGCGCCGATCACCGGCTCGCCGGTGCGGATCTCGTACGAGTGCCCCTGCATCGTGACGGCTTGGCTCTCTGCCGCACGGCTGTAATGCCCCAGCAAACCGGCGGTCAGCAGACAAACACCGACCAGCAGACCGGTCAGCAACAGACGGCTCTGCCGTTTTGTAAATGCTTTCATTTTGCCTCAGTCCTTTCTTTTTGATTTTTTTCAAACCGGGACAGAGCTTCTCGCCCCGCCCGGTGCTTCTCTTCTTGGGTTGTGTCCCTTGGAGTCCTGTCCCTTGGGACTATCCCCCTCTCTCCGCCAAAAGCGATTCTCTCTGACCCTTACTTCGTCGTCTTCTTGATCCGTACCTTGGTGTAATCGTCGGTCATCGTGATCGTCTGCAGCTCGCCGTCCGTACCGACCGTAAAGGTCACGTCGTCCGCCAGCACATAGCCGTTCGGCGCGGACACCTCATGCAGCGTATAGGTCTCTCCGGCGACCAGCAGCCCGTCCGCCTGTGCGATCGTGCCGTCGGTGATCCAATCCAAGATCACCTTGTCGTCCTTGTCCCAGACTTGCATATGCACGTCCGCCAGCAGCTCACCCGTCAGCTCGGAAATCTTAACAAACTGGATCTTGGTGTAATCGTCCTGCATCACAATCTCGTCGATGCTGCCGTCTTCGCTGACGGTGAAAGTCACATCCGGCGCCAGCACATAGCCCGCCGGAGCCGATACCTCGTGCAGCGTGTACGTCTCCCCGGCGATCAGCCTTGCGTTGATCACATGGTCGGTACCGTCGGTGATCCAGTCGTCCATAATGTCCCCGTCTTTATCGAGGATCTGCAAGTGCGATCCGATCACGGCCGCCCCGGAGACTACGCTGTGCAGCATCGTGACTTCGTACTGCGGAGCCTTGGTTTCCGCGCCCTTGTCCGAGCCGGTTGCCGCTGCGTCGGCGGCTTTCGCCGCCTCATTCTTTTCTTCGCCGCCGGTAACGGCTGCGACTGCAACAGATACAGACCCTAAGATCAGGGTCAGAGATAAAATGATCAGTAAGATCTTCTTTTTCATAGTATGTTTCCTTCCTTTCAAAATTTCCTATGGCATAACTGCCTTGCTCTGCTTTTTCAGCTCCGGCTGCACAATTCTGCCAAGCGCTGCATAACCTCGTTGGCTTCCTCCAGTTCCTGATGCAATTCCACCAGACGCCGGATACAGCGGGCTTCCTTTCGGCTTGCAGCCTGCCGAGCTTTTTCCACTTTGGCAATCTCCGCGGTGATTTCTTCTTTGCTGCGTTTCATCTTCGCCCTCCTTTTACTTTGTAACCTTGCGCACAAGCACCTTCGTACAGTCATCCTCCATATGCACCTTGGTGATGCTGCCGTCTGCATTGACGGTAAACTCCACCTCGTGTGCGATCAGGTAGCCGTCCGGTGCGGCGATCTCCTCCAAGATATAGGTCGCCCCTGCCTTGAGCTGCGCATAGATCTTTGTTACTTCGCCGGTGGTGATCCAGCTCGTACCGGTCTGCCCGTCCTCAGTCGTGACCGTAACGATCTGCCGCGCCGTCATGCTGCCAAGCTGCACGACTTCCCATAGTCGCATCTTTGCATCCGGGATCTCCTGTCCGGTCACAAGATCGGTCTTACTGAGCTCGACCTTGGTCGGCGTGTTGTAGATCGGGCCGTCGTTTACGACCGCGATCCGATCCGAGTACAACTTGACCGCATAGACCGTGTCGTCCGGGACATATCCGTCCTGCGGTACCTCCTGCACATAGACCGTATAGCCCTCGGCAGGGATGTTGATCGCCGCGCTCTTGGCGTAGCCGTTAGCGTCGGTGGTGATCGTCTCGATCACTGCGTCCATCGTCGCCGTCTGAGAGATCTTAAAGCGAACGCCCTTGATCGGCGCGTCCGTATCGTCCCGCAGCTTGGTCAGCTCCAGATAGGCAAGCCGCCGCTGGTTGACGATCACGAAGTCCTCGCCGCCCACGCGCGCGGGGTTATCCTCTGTGTTTGCTTCTGTCAGCGTCACCGTATAGACCGTATCGTCCGGCAGATAGTAGCCGCCGCCATAGCTGCCACCCTGATACAGTTCCCGGACGTAGACGGTGCGTTCCTCGCCAATCTGGACAGGGATCGCCGTGCTGATGGCGTAGCCGGAGGCGTCGGTACTGATTGTCTGCAAGAGGGTCTTACACACCTCGTCGGAGTAGACGCTAAACTTGACGCCCGAAAGCGGCTGATTGGCGTCGCTCTCCTTGTACAGGCAGAGGTAGGCATCGGTTTCCGCACGTTCGTTCACCGCATCGATCGTGATGGTATGTACCTCGCCGTCGTTGGTGAACTGCCGCTCCCACTCGTAGGGCTGCCCAGTGGCGGGGTCGATGTTGGAGTAACCGGCGGGCGCTTTGGTCTCGACGACTTTGATCTTACCGAGGTTTTCGGTGGTGTAGAGGATTTGGGCTTTTCCGTCACTATTACCAGCCAAAAACAAGGTATAAGTTCCTTTTTCCTCCGTTTCTTGGATTACGTAGTCCTCGGAGAGCACGTAGTTGTTTTTGCTTGCCGACCACTCATAAAAGGCAAACACCGCCCCAGACAGTGCCGTTCCAGTGTCAACATCTGTCTTATGAATTTTCAGCGATCCGCGCGAATAAGTCGGCATTGCATACGTCCCGCCGCTCCCCGTTACCGACGCATAGCTCGACACAGGTACAAACAGCCGTTGATAGCTGTTCGGCGAATTGCTCGATCGATAAAACTGTAGGGACGTATTTCCTTTATTACTGTAACCGGTCAGCGTATACTGTAACGTCTTGCCGGCATAACTTTCAGGAACCTGTAGCGTTACCACTGCTCCGTTTTTAATCTGTGTTTTTGTACCGGATGTTACCGCCAGTATGGTAACATCCGACGGCAATCCCGTAAGAGTTGCGTAGTCACAGCCGGTCATTGTGACCCTGATCTGTACATGATAATACGGATCGCTGGTACTGGTCGGGAACGTCACGCTGCCGGTACTTGTTGCTGCCACACTAAACGTTGTCGTACTCCCGGACTTGGCGATCTTGTACAAGGCGATCGCCGCGTTGTAAACGTCCGTCGCACCGGACGCGGTCCCGGCTTTGATACGGACATTTCCGGCTGCCGGTTCCGGGTTGTACATGCCGGAGACGTTGTAGCTCGCGCCCTCCTGCTCCTTGCGGTAAGAGAGCCACATGCGGATCGCCATCTGGGTGGCTGCCTGTGCCTGTTCCGCGCTCAGGCTTGTACCATTGATCTTCGTGCTGTACGGATAGCCGTTCCTGACGATTTCCCGCAGCCCTGACAGCGCCGTCGAGGAATACCCCATGGAGCTGCTGTCGATCTGCTCGTAGGTCGCACCGTCTAACGGATTGGTACGGCTGGATTCCACGCAGTACGCCGGGTACTTCGTACCGCCGATCGTGATGTAGTGAATCCAGTTGTACTTTGTAAGCCAACTGCCGTCTGACGTCTCTTTTACTAAAAAATACGCGGCAGACTGCTTGTTCTCGGTGGTTCCGGTGTTCGCCGCCTGTGCAATGCCCAAGCCGCTGGAAGCGCTGGACAGCAAAAGCAGCGCCGCCAGAACCAGCGAGATGATTTTGTGCTTTTTCATAAGCATCCTTCCTTTCTTAGTTTGTTATATAAACAACCGCCGAAGCGGGTTGTTTCGTTGAAAAATAGGCGCAAAAAAGAGAAGCAAGGAGGTTTTGCTTCTCTCTTAGCTAGCTATTCAATTGGGGTACTCTGTTTAATTCCGAACCGATGTCGTCGAACTTCCCATAATGCAGGTATAATAGTAGAACATCCCATCGTACCATTCATAGACCGCCATAACTGCGACATCAATGTAATAAGGGGAGCTATCATCAAGCATGTTTGCGTTATGCGCCTTGGAATTGTACCAGTGTGAAAATGCCGTTTCCGCGATAGTGTCTATGAAATCTGCATCTTTTCCAGTCGTATACCAAACGACGCCAGTACCAATCTGGTTATTTTCATGCCGGGCATCTCGCAGAAGTACTTGTTCTCTTGCAACACGATGCGCTGCATTAAATAGATAATCCGCTACCGATGCACGACAATCATAAGGATCTTCGTACGCCGGAATCCCCTTATTTACCCGATATGCATTGACCTTTTGCATCAGCGCCGCCGCAATATCGTCCCGACAAACCGCATCCTCCCACGGTTCATCCCACACGACCGGCTCCGGCGTAGGCGTCGGGCTGGGCGTCGAGGTATTTCCCGGCTTTTTGCTTGGTGTCGGACTTGGCGTAGACGTGTTGCCCGAACTCTTTTTCGGCGTTAGCGTCGGTGTAGACGTATTCCCCGCAGCCTTCGTCGGCGTCTTTCCTGCGGCTGTAGTCAGGATCGGCGTTGCCGTGCCCGGATTTGCCGCCGAGGACGGTTCCGGCTGCTTGGTGTCCGGAGACGGCGTCGCTGCGCCGCTTGGTATAATCGTAGGATCACTCAGTGTGATTGTTGGTGTAACTGAGTCAATGTCCGGCGTTGCCGCCGCGCCCTGTGTGGGCTGCGTGGTCAGTCCAATGGGCGTCGGGGTTCCCGGAGCCGACGAGAGGTTACTGTCGGTGGTCGGCGTGCCGGAAGCTTCCCCAGCTGCACCGATCCCTGACGGCGTAGCGGCAGCAGCGCCGGAAGCCGGTTCTTGCTTTTTGCCACAGGCGGCGAATAGTAAGATCGTTGCCAGCAGCAAGCTGAGCAGCGATAAATTTCTATGCTTCATTTTTCCACTCCTTTATCAATCCGGTTATAACACATATCTCTCCAGTAGCCGTCAGTATAAACGTGATTGTCTCCACTGCAGCACCAAAAACTGTGAGAATAACGCAGGCAGTCACAACAAGCATATTGCCCAAGAAAACCCAAAACGCTGCTGAAATTTTCATGTATTTTCCCCCCTCATTTTATACTATATATCCCCTCCGCGTCAACGGAAAAGAAGCACATTTTGTGCAATCACTCCGGATCAAATGTCAGGCACTTTTTCATCATTTTTACTGCCGGATAGAGCCGGATAGAAAATCTATATTTAGTTGTTGGATTGTATCCGTAAGTGTTCGTGTCTTGGTGTCCAGCATATCGTAACGTGCACGCAGCATCTTATAATCTGCCGCCAGATCGTCAAGCTCTTTCTGGAGTTTATTTTGTTCCGATTGCAGTTTTGTGTTATGTTCCAAGAGCGTCTTGTTCATCTCCCGAAGTTCTTCGTTCACCTTCCGCAGCTCTGCGTTTTCGTCTTGCAGCTTCAATACCTCGTCTCTTGTCAACACCCTGTTATCAGCAGAAAACGTATTTGCCGAAGATGTAATAATGCCCCATTCTGCAAAGGCATCTCGGATGACCCTCCAACGTTCCACCGCGCCCTGTATTAGCAGCACCATCAGCTCGTCGTCGGACGGCTTACCGGCGAATTTGGGAAAGATAAATTGCTCCCGCTTAACAACACTGCTGCGGATGTAGGAAATTCGGAACCCCGGCTCGCCTTTTTTAATAATAAAGTAGATGCTCAGAGCCTCTATGCGCGCCTGATATTTTGTATAGAGTACGACGCGTATAGCCTCTTTTAGAGCGTCCCGCAGAAAAAGCTGCTGCTCCCCGTAGGGAAACAGATCACAGCCACAATCGTGACACTGTGCACAAATCGTTTCCCAGTTTTGCCGAGCCAGAGCCAGCGCCTCATCCGGCTGCTCCTCTGCTTGCTCCCCATCATCTGACGTGGTGCTTGTCGCAAGCAACCCGGTTTCCCGCTTTTCTGTTTTTTCAATTTGCCAGCTGCGTATAAATCCCCAAAGGCTTTCCTCTCCATCCGTTATCAAGAGGAACATCATATATGCAGCCTCCGCCAACATCCAGACTACACAAACAGCGCCAAGACAAACCTCCGCATCCCGCGAAAGCGACTTGCCGCCTCCAAGCACAATTAGGAGTATAAGAATAAGACCGCCGCCAACCAAAGAAACCATAAATAATATCCATCTTTTCATCATTTTTCCCCTTTCTGTATTTTTGCTTCTTCCTTTATATATAGCTGTCTCATATCCCAATCACCCTTTTCGGGGATGTTGCCTTACCCCTAGGGTATAATGCGTATATGATCCCGCCTTTATAGTATCCATTGTTGTCCTGACAGCGTCGCTGCGTCAGATACCCTTTTTTCTCCAGCTCCTTGATGACGTTGTAGATTGTACGGATGCTGCCGCCGGAAAGCTCCGCCCATGTGTCCGCCGTGACCCTACGCCCCTCAGGATAGGACAGCATCGTTGCCAGCAACCCCTTCGCGCGCAGTGACAAACCACTGTCACGCAAATAAGATACCGGCTCGTTTCCTTTGTTCATTAATGTAGTTCGCCTCCTCTCCTATCTTTTCCCATGTATGTGCCGCTTCTCCCGCTTTTCTCCGGCAGCAGCGGCCTTTCTGCCATCAGCGCTGGGCGACGTTTCTCTCCGACGCCCGGAATATCGTCCCGCCTCGACCACAGCCAGCTGGCAAAGTTCTACATCGTTAAGATCCTCTACCTGTGCCTCAATCTCTGGCACTTTCTCGCACCAGTAAATCTCGCATGGGGTGCCGCCGCACATGAGAATATAAATATCACCTATGATATCGCCGAACGCAGGTTCGTAAACCGTAATGTTCGATTCAGAATACTTTACCAATTCCGCGTCGTCCCAATCTTCTATGGCATTTCTCACATATCCGAAAACGTTCCCGTCCCATTCTTCGCCGTATTCGGCTTCATTTATTTCTCCAACCTGGTATGCAATCGGCTCTTCTTGTGTCGGCGCCAACCTTGCCATCATAATTTTTTTTTGCTCCGCCATATTATTGCCCTTCCTTTCCCTCCGACGCCTCCAAACGCTTGTTATAAAACTCCAACGCTTTGATTACATAATCCGTCTCCTGTCCTTTGGGAATCGACTTCGGAATCAGCTCCGTAATCCGCTTATCCCGGAACGCTGACTTTTCCTTTTCCTGTTCCTGTAAGATAAGAAAAATCCTATTTTCCGTCAGCCCGCCCTGCTTACTAACCTCCTTGAGCTTCCCCGCTTGAGCGATTGTCGGTGAGCAATCCGTCCGCTCCATGGCGTCCAACAGCCAATTTTGTTCTTCCTTCGTCAAATATGAGACTTCCACTGCCGGTCGAAACCCCATCCGCTTATCATCCACAAGCTGTAACAGATCCGGAATTAACTCGGTCAGGCGGATATAGCGTTGTATTTGATTACGACTTACACCAACTTTCTCGGCAAGTTCACTGTCGCTTCGCAACTTCGTCCCCATTGGGGACAAAGTTAAATCCGTCCTTTTCCCCTGCCGGGACATCGCCTCCAGCCGCATCTTATAGGCAAACGCTTTTTCGCTTGGCAGGATCTCCGATCGTTGTAAGTTGCTCTCAACCATCGCGATTATTGCATCATCGTTGCTCAACTCCTTGACCTCACATCGCATCGTCAAAAGCCCTGCAAGCTCACACGCCAATTTACGCCGGTGTCCGCTAATCAACTCATACCGTCCATCCTCTTTTTGCCGCACCGTAGCAGGAGTCATAACGCCGTTTTGCTGTATGCTCTCAACGAGCTGTGCCATGTCCTCGTTGACCAAAACTTGGAATGGATGTCCCGGAAAGCTGTCGATCTCATCAAGTGGGATCTCCCGGATCTCACTCAAGCCTTGCGCCTCACGGGACTCATCCATTCCAAACAGATCATCGAAGCTGTTAATCTTGACCTTTGCTGCGCTCCCGATCTTAATGCCCATTTTTAAGCACCTCCTCCGTAAGCGATTGGTAGGCTACTGCCACCTTGCCTTTTGGGTCGTGCTGGTAAATGCTGCACCCCTCCGCAGATATCTCCGCCGCCCGAACAGAGAGCGGGATGCTGCTGCGGAAGATCCGCACCTTACTGCTATAGCTCTCAACCAGCAAAGCACTGATATCCCTTGCATAGTTGGTGCGGCTGTCTACCATCGTCAGCAGGATGCCCTCGATTTCCAGTTTTGGATTGATCTGCCGCTTGACTTTGCCGATGGTTTTTATGAGCTGCTCCAGCCCTTTGACAGGCAGATATGCCGCTTGTACAGGGATCAGGATACTGTCGGCACAGGCAAAGGCGTTGATGGTGATCATACCGAGCGACGGCATACAGTCGATCAGGATATAGTCGTAATCCTCTCTTATGCGCTCCAGATACGCCCGCAGCACCAGTTCCCGACTCATGGCGTTTACAAGCGAGACCTCCAAGCCGGACAACTCGATATTGCCCGGCAGCAGCGATATCCCTTCTTCGTGCTCAAAGATACCGTATCCGGCTGACATATCAATGTCGTTGATGGTATTTGCCATAACCGTTGCAAGCGTGATCGCCAGCTTGTCCGGCTCCGCAAAGCCTAAGCTCGCAGTCAGGCTGCCCTGTGCATCCGCATCGATCAGCAGGACTTTCTTGCCTTGCTTTGCCAGTCCAATGCCCAAGTTGCTTGTTGTCGTGGTTTTCCCGACACCGCCTTTTTGATTTGCGATTGCGATAATCTTTCCCATAGTGTCCTCCTTTGGATTGATTTTTATATCAGTATAGCAACGCCGGGGCGTCGAACCCCGCCGGGAACCCCGTTTATCCCAAACGCTGCTTTTATCCCAACAATTTGATTTGTCCAGATAATAAAACCGACCTATTTGTTACACGCTTTCGTCGGCAGCGTGTCATTTTTTCCTAACCTTTGGATGGTTTACAGTATGCTGCATTTTATAACCGATGCTAACACAGATATCGTGTCTCGGTAACTGGGGTTGATAGGGGCGTTCCCTAACTATTACCCAGCGCCCCACTGTAACGGGACGAATCACTTTCTTTTGTATCGTTGACTTTTCAATGTCATCGTGTACCGCCTAATATACAAGGCTTTTTTAAGCACAAGTCCATATGCAGTTTTATAGCAGCGTGGGGACTCGAACCCCGATGACCTCCGAAGAGACCACTTCCCGCGAACGCTGCGCCTTGTTATTGCATTTCCTCGATAAGTTGTTGCAGATCGTCACACTGTTCATATGCATCGTCCAACGTATCAATATATTCCTCCATTGTTTCCCCTCGCTCCGACTGCTGAATAGATTCCGGCATGTTGTCGAAAGCTTCCTGTTCGGCATCTCTTACGCTTTCGATAATCGCCTGAGCTGATACGATCAATTTAGACGCTTCAGTGAGTTGTTTCCTTCTGGATTTATTCATGCCCTTACTCCTTCCTCCATGGTCTGCTGTCAACAATCACAATCCCATATGCAGTTTTATAGCAGCGCCGAAGAGCCGGACTTACGCCCGTCCGCTCCGAAGCGCTGCTAACCCATTCTTTTCCACTCCATCAGGAATTTACCATTTTTTCCAGTTGTTCCAAGGTGATCCCTTGACGTTCTGCCAGTTTTGCGGGACTAATATTGTATGTAAACTGCGTTGACATCTGCACCGCATCACCGATATCCAAAATGCCTCGCTGCAAACCGATTCGCACAAATTGTGGACTACAACCCATAACCGCAGCCGCCTGTTCTGGTGTTATTTTCTTCATTTTTAATTCACCCCTGTTTTGTTGTAATTATCATCCAGATTTTGCTGCTTTCTTTTTTGTTCCAAATAGCATATTTTACCAATTTTTCCAGCTTCATATCCAGCAGCATAGACCAACATCCGTTGCACGTCATCATCGTTCATTTGATTTATTAACTTGATAAGGGCTCTTCGATTGTCCAAATCAACGCTCATTTTCTTGCTCCTTTCTTTTACTCAGTCAAATTCTATATCTAACTCAGTCAAATGTCAAGTGCGTTTTTGTTTGACTAAGTAGTTTTTATATGCTATGCTCTATGCAGAATCGAGGTGAAATTAGGATGACCTTAAGTGATAGGATAAAATTGATAATCCAAGAATGTAACATCAAGCAAGTTGAATTTGCTGAGAGTCTTGGAATAAGTGCCAACTATGTAAATTTATTGGTGAAAGGCAAAAAAAATAATATCTCAGATACATTGGCGAAGTTGATAGAGGAAACTTATGGTTATTCGGCAAATTGGGTTATGAATGGGGAGGGTTCGGAAAAAATCTCTCCTTCACTATCCGCTGCAAAAGCTGCACTTTTAAAGAAAATCTATAAAATGCCCGATGAAGAAATCGTTGCCCTCCTAGCTTTTGCCAATTCCTTAGACAGCGTAAAAAAGGCATTTCTTTTTGAACCAAACAAATCAGATGTAAGTATATAAACTACTATTCCTTTTTCTGCTTCCGGTTCCCTGTCTTTTTTTTGGCGGATGCTTCGGCTTGTCCGCCGCCCGCCATTGGTACCGGTCGATCTGGAGTCAACCCTTTCTTTTTGCTTTTATGATATTGTAAGTGCCATAAGAGAAGGGGGTGTCGCGATGAATGCCAATCAGAGAATCAAGGAATTACGCTTAAAAATGGGTTTATCTCAAGCCAAATTTGCAAAAGCTATATCCATATCAAATGGCTACATAGCCGGAATTGAATTAGGAAACCGCAATGTAAATGACCGCCTTATTAAACTTATCTCTTCTGCTTTTAATGTGAGAGAAGAATGGTAAAAAATGGTGAAGGTGATATGTTTAACGAACAACCTAATCAATTAGCAGAGTTAGCCTATTTAACATTCAAAGAGCTAAAGCCAGAATATCAAGAGTATGTCCTCAAACAGATCGATCAGTTGTTGGAAATTCAGCATAAAGAAAAGGGAGAGTAAAAGTACTTAAATTCCTGTTTACTGCACACACAACTTTTCCGGCTTCATATCCAGAAGCATGGATCAACATCCGTTGCACATCATCATCATTCATTTGATTTATTAACTTGATAAAGGCTCTTCGATAGTCCAAATCAACACTCATTTTCTTGCTCCCTTCTTCTACTCAGCCAAATTCTGCACATGACTCAGTCAAAATTGATAGGGGAGATACAATTTCAGGTCATACTCAATCGTGCATTTTGCTGCATCTTCATTTGACTTAGTTGTATTTTTATGTTATGCTTTACAGTATGGAAAAAAATTAAGGACGGTGTTGTTGTGAAATTACCAAATGGATTCGGAAGTGTATACAAATTATCAGGGAACCGGCGTAATCCTTGGATTGCTCGCAAAACTACCGGATGGGAAATCGACGAAGTTACTGGAAACACCAAACAAAGATATATAACTATTGGATACTACCCTACTAAACAGGCCGCTCTGGCTGCTCTTGTAAATTACAATGAAAATCCTTATGATATCAAGACAGATTCTATAACCTTTGCAGAAGTTTATGAACGGTGGAGCTCGATACATTTCCCTTCCATTGTCCCAAGTGCAAGGCGTACTTGGGTTAGCGCTTTTAATCATTCGAAACCACTGCACAAAATGCGTATGCGTGATATCCGCGCAAACCATCTTGAGGGCTGCATCCAGAACGCGAATGTTGGCAACAGCACTAAGCAAAGGATGAAAAGCTTATACAATCTCATGTACAGATACTGCCTTAAGTGTGATATCGTAGACAAGGACTATGCTGCACTATGCGACAGATTGAAAAGTGAAAGCCCAAAGATTATCCGAATTCCATACAGCAATGACGAAATACAATTATTATGGGATCATGTTGACTTCCCTTTTGTGGATATGGTACTGATTGGGATATACAGCGGTTGGCGTCCTCAAGAACTAGCAATTTTGCAAATAAGCGACATAGATTTGATAAACTGGACATGTTACGGTGGGCTAAAAACAGATGCAGGGCGCAATCGATGTGTTCCTATACATCCACGTATCCGAGACTTGGTAGCTAACAACTACAAGCTGGCTCAGAGCCTTGGCAGTAAATATCTTTTTAATGATCCAAACGGTCAACAGGGAACTCACCTGACCTATGATAAATATCGTGGTAGATTTGACAAAATCAATAAAAAGCTAGGGCTTTCTCATCGACCACATGATACCCGGCACACATTCATTACTTTAGCCAAGGAATCTGGCATGAACGATTATATCCTGAAGCTTATCGTTGGTCATGCTATCGAGGATATTACCGAGAGGGTATACACACACAGAACAATGGAGCAGTTGCAACAGGAAATTCAAAAAATAAAATAAGTAAGCATTTCCTTGCGATTACCGTAGTAGCATTCACATAACTAACAAAAATGCCGAAAAAGTCAATAGAATCAAGGTGTACTGTTTCCATCGAGGAAGCTGCCAACGCAGGGAAGTTCTGAGAGCAGCTAAGTTTCCTATAGAAGAAAAAAAGGAGCCGCCGCCCTATAGATCCGTCAAGGTCTATGGGGCGACGGCTTCTCTTATTTTGCAAGGTAGGATTTCACACGGAAGCCTTAGAATCATCATTCTCCCAATCTGCTTACCTGCCCTCCCGCTGTCTCGTGATCTCATACATCAAAATGGAAGCCGCGCAGCTTACGTTAAAGGAGGACGCATATGAGCTTTCCGCCATCGGGATCGTACAGAGCAGATCGCAGGCTTCCTTAAACGCCTTGTTCAATAATTTCCTCACAAAGCCGCAACCGGCTTTTGTTCTAGCGCTGCACTCTCGCGCCTGCGCCGCCCATAATCGCCTCGACTTCCTTTTTGCTCGCCATTGTCGTATCGCCCGGCGTCGTCATTGCAAGTGCGCCGTGCGCCGCTCCGTAGTTCACGGCAAGCTCTGCGTCTCCGCTCGTCATCAGCCCGTAGATCAGTCCGGACGCAAACGAATCGCCGCCGCCGACCCGGTCGAGGATCTCCAGTCCCTTATAATCCTTCGCCTTGTAGATTTCTCCGTCCGCCCAGCAGATCGCGCTCCAATCGTTGACCGTAGCGGTCTTGACCTCCCGCAGCGTCGTTGCCACCGCCTTGAAGTTCGGATAGGTCTTGGCGGCTTCGTTGATCATCTTCTTATAGCCCTCCAGATTCAGCTCCTTGAGGTTCTCGTCGTTGCCTTCGATCTCAAAGCCGAGGCAGGCGGTAAAATCCTCCTCGTTGCCGATCATCACGTCCACATATTGGGCGATCTCCCGGTTGACCTCCTGCGCCTTTGCCTTCCCGCCGATGGCGCTCCACATGGACGGGCGGTAATTCAGATCGTACGAAACGACCGTGCCGTACTTCTTTGCCGTTTTGATGGCGGCAAGAACGGTCTCGCTCGACTGCTCGGAAAGCGCCGCGTAAATGCCGCCCGTATGCAGCCAACGAACGCCCAGCTCGCCGAAAATGTAGTCAAAATCAAAATCCTCGGGCGTCGCCTTGGAGATCGCGGTATTTGCCCGATCGGAGCAGCCGACGGCTCCCCGGATGCCGAACCCGCGCTCGGTAAAATTCAGCCCGTTCCGGCAGATCCTGCCGATCCCGTCGGTCTTCATCCAGCGGATCAGCGAGGTGTCCACGCCGCCCTGCAAAATAAAGTCCTCCATCAAAAGCCCGATCTCGTTCTCCGCAAACGCCGTGATCACGCCGGTTTTCAGCCCAAAGCAACGGCGCAGTCCTCGAACGACGTTATACTCGCCGCCGCCCTCCCATGCGCGGAACGAGCGGGCGGTTCGGATGCGCCCCTCGCCCGGATCGAGGCGAAGCATGACCTCGCCCAAAGAAACCGCGTCGTATCTGCATTCATTTGCAGGTCTTAAATTCAGATCCATCGTTTTTTCCTCCATGACGTAACAACCTTATTTATCTTCTGCCTTACCGCGTCTGTCTTTCCACGATCTCGCCCTGATTTTTGTAGATTCGGCCGGGCGGGATCACCCCGCGCACGCTCGACAGCGGATAAACGCTGCTGTTCCGCCCGACGACCGTTCCCGGATTCAGCACGCTGCCGCAGCCGATCTCCACATAATCGCCGAGCATTGCGCCGAACTTGCGCATTCCGGTTTCCAGCCGGACGTCGCCCTGCTTCACCACCACGTTGGTTTTGTCCGATTTCACGTTGGAAGTGATCGAGCCCGCGCCCATATGCGACCGAAAACCGAGGATAGAATCCCCGACATAGTTATAATGAGGAACCTGCACGCGATTGAACAGGATCACGTTTTTCAGCTCGGTCGAGTTGCCGACCACCGCTTGTTTCCCGATCAGCGCGCTGCCGCGGACAAAAGCGCAGTGCCGCACCTCGGCTTCGTGATCGATGATGCACGGCCCCGCAAGAAACGCGCTCTCCGCCACCTTTGCGTCCCTCGCGACCCAGATCGCTTCTCCGCGCCGTTCGTACTCCCCGGCAGGAAGCGTCTCCCCCAGCCGCAGAATAAACTCGCGAATCAGCGGAAGCACCTCCCACGGATAGCGTCGTCCTTCGAACAGCTCCTTCGCGAGCGTCTCCTCCGTCGTAAACAGATTGGCGATCAACGCATCTGCAATTTCAGTTTCCATCCCAAATCCTTCCCGATCCTCAGCCATGCAGCCCGCGGGACTGACGATCCATATCCTCTACAACGATATCATAGATCTCGCCGAGTCCGGCGCAGTATTCCAGCACCTTCCAAGGCTCGTTCGTATGAAAATGCACCTTGATCAGCTCCTCGTCGCCGACTGCCAGCAGACAGTCCCCCTGAAAATGCTCGACAAAATACTTTGTGATCGCATCCTCATCCAGATCCTTTCCTTCGATCAGAAGCTGTGTGTCATAACGAAATTCCAGCATATCCGTTTTCCCTCTTTTCTAATTATTATTCTGCCCGCAGCTCGGTCTTTCCGCCCATATACGGACGAAGCTTCTCCGGGATCCGAACCGAACCGTCCGCCTGCAAATTGTTCTCCAAAAAGGCGATCAGCATCCGGGGCGGCGCCACCACCGTATTGTTCAGCGTATGCGCGAAATACTTTCCGTTTTCTCCGGCAACACGGATCTTCAGTCTTCTTGCCTGCGCGTCTCCCAGATTCGAGCAGCTTCCGACCTCAAAATACTTCTTCTGTCTCGGCGACCATGCCTCCACGTCGCAGCTCTTTACCTTCAGATCCGCCAGATCACCGGAGCAGCATTCGAGCGTCCGAACCGGAATGTCCAGAGAGCGGAACAGATCCACCGTATTCTGCCACAGCTTATCGTACCACTTCATCGAATCCTCCGGCTTGCAGACAACGATCATCTCCTGCTTTTCAAACTGATGGATCCGGTAAACGCCGCGCTCCTCAATGCCGTGCGCGCCCTTTTCCTTACGGAAGCACGGGGAATAGCTCGTCAGCGTGTACGGCAGCTTCTCCTCCGGCTGGATCGTGTCGATAAACTTGCCGATCATCGAATGCTCGCTCGTACCGATCAGATACAGATCCTCCCCTTCGATTTTGTACATCATCGAATCCATCTCCGCAAAGCTCATAACGCCGGTCACAACGTCGCTGCGGATCATAAACGGCGGCACGCAGTAGGTAAAGCCCCGGTCGATCATAAAGTCTCTGGCGTAGCTGATGACCGCCGAATGCAGCCGGGCAATGTCGCCCATCAGATAATAAAAGCCGTTTCCGGCAACGCGCCGGGCGCTGTCCAGATCGAGTCCGGAGAAGCGTTCCATGATCTCGGTGTGGTAGGGGATCTCAAAATCCGGAACGACCGGCTCGCCGTAGCGCTCGATCTCCACGTTTTCCGAATCGTCCCTGCCGATGGGCACGCTGGGGTCGATGATGTTCGGGATCGTCAGCATGATCTTGCGGATCTTTTCGGAAAGCTCCGCCTCCTGCTGCTCCAGTTCCACCAGATGCGCGGAAAATTCATTGACCTTCCGCTTCATTGCCTCGGCTTCTTCCTTCTGTCCCTTTGCCATCAGCCCGCCGATCTGCTTGCTGATCCGGTTCCGTTCCGCCCGCAGGCCGTCCGCCTCCTGCTTTGCCCTGCGGCTCTGCTCATCCAGCGCGATGACCTCGTCCACCAGCGGCAGCTTCTGATCCTGAAACTTATTCCGGATATTCTGCTTTACCAGCTCCGGATTTTCTCTTACAAACCGTAAATCCAACATATCATTTTTCCTTTCCATTATTAGAACATAGAATCTCGCTTGCGAGATTCTCCGCCTGCGGCGGGTCGCCCCAGCGACACAATTCCTCTCCGCCGCAGTGCGATCCCCGCGGAGCGTTTTTTGTTTCATAGGATGCTCTTTCCTATGAAATAAGAATCAAGTTCCTTGCTTTGTGAAATTCTTAGCCCGCGGCAGGCTGCGTCGGCAGCAGCTTCCTTTCCGCCGCAGTGCGATCCTCGGCGGAGCGTTTTTATTATTAAGAAAAGAGTTTCCTATAAAACAAAAAAAGCCCACGCATCCCTTTCCATGGGACGAATGAACTCCGCGTTGCCACCCAACTTGCCTTCCGGCCTCTCATTGCGTACGATAAAGGGTACTCCTCCGGCTTTCACCGGCTGCTCCCGAAGTGGAAGGGTTCCGCCTTTCCCGGCTCGCACCGCCCGCCGGGTCTCTGAAATAAGGAAAAAGAACCGTAGCTTCGATCCTCACAGATACGCTACTATTATACATAGCTTCCCGGTAAATTACAACCCCGGATTCCGGAAATTCATCTAAAATTCATTTGAAACCCCGTATCGTCTGTTGTATACTGTCAAACAAAGGGGGAGCTATTCATGTTTCAATTCGTCTGCTTTTGCATCTGCATTGCCATCATCAAAAAGATCGCCGGTTTTGACCCGAAACAGGGCTGGGGTCCG
This sequence comes from Lachnospiraceae bacterium, assembly GCA_030524525.1. GTDB lineage: Bacteria > Bacillota > Clostridia > Lachnospirales > Lachnospiraceae > ISDg. Next base: position 79,727 of record JAUNGI010000005.1, on the reverse strand, counting down.
ATTTTACCGTTTCTCTTTGTCGGTCTTCTGCTCAGCGGTTTTATCGGGCTGAGTCCTCTGTTTGTTCTGATCCTTATCGGGCTGCTGTTCTCCCGCAGCTCCGAAGAAAAAAAACCGAAGAAATCGGATTCCCGTAAAAAGACCGATACCGCCGCCCGGAACGCCTCTCCTGCCGGCAAACGGACTTCTTCCAAGAGAAGCACCTCACAAACCGGCGGAGCGGCCTCGTATCCGGGGATTCCGTCCGCTTCCAAAAAGCGGAGAAAGATCGTTGCGGATTTCAACGAAACCCATGGACTGAATCTGACCGAGGACGAGATCGACCGGATCGTGGAAGGCTCCTATCTGTCCGCAGACTGGGCGGAGGAGATTCGGGATATGACCGAGGATTACGAAACGATTTCCGCTTGGTACGCCAACGGCACGTCTTGGCTCAAGGCGTATCTGAGCGCCTTCCAGATGCAGAGCATCTCCTCGGATTTTCAGGTTCAGGAACAGATCGTGTTCGATTCCTTCGACCGCGTCTTCTCCGATATCTGCCGCTCGCCGGAACAGACCGTGGAAGAAGCCGTGGAACGCATCAATCGCAAATATCTGACCCGTTTTAACGAAACGACCTTTACGATCGCCTACCGCTTTCTGGAATCCAAGGGCAAGAAATATCCGATCTCCTTCGCCCCGCTCTACAGCGTGAACGAGGAGATCGACGACCTGCTCGAAAAATATTCCGACCGGAGAACCGTGCGGCCGATGCGCTGAATCTCACCGCCTTCCGGCAGAGTCTGCCTCCGGTGCGCGCAGCCGGACCTTCTACCGGCAAATGCTGCCGTCAAAACGCGGCGAGCGATGCGTCTATACGCCGCGCCCGGTTCCGTACCGCGCCGCCAGCCGTTCATAGGAAAGCGTTCCCCCGAACAGATCCAGAGCGCTTCCGACCGTAAAATCAACGCGTCCTTTCCCCAGCTCCGCCAACAGACGGATATCCTCCTCGCTGCGGATGCCGCCCGCATAGGTCATCCGAACTCCCGAAACCGTTCCCAGCATTTGCAGAAGCTCCCGCTCCACGCCGTTTTGCTTTCCCTCCACGTCCACCGCGTGGATCAGAAATTCGTCGCACGAATCCGCCAGCGCATAAATCAGCCCCGGCGTCACCTTTTCCTCGGTAAAGCGCTGCCAGCGATCCGTCACGATGAAATAATCGTCTTCCCGTTTCCGGCAGCTCAGATCCAGCACGAGCCGTTCTCTGCCGATCCGCTCCTTGAGCCGCCGCAAATTGTCGCGGTAAAGCTTCCCGTCCCGAAACACAAACGAGGTCACAATCACATGGGAAGCTCCGGCATTCAAAAATTCCCCGGCGTTTTCGTCGTTTATGCCGCCGCCGACCTGTAAAGTGCCGGGCGCCGCCGAAAGCGCCGAAAGCGCCTGCCGCTTGGTTTCCGGATAATAGGGGCTGTCCGCGCCGTTCAATAAAATCACATGCCCGCCGGACAGACCGTCCTCTTGGTAGCGTCTGGCGAAATCCGCCGCGGACTCCTCCGAAATATAGTTTTCCTTCGCATAGTCCTGCCGATCCGTCAGGCTGCCGCCGACGATCTGCTTTACCTTTCCGTTATGGATGTCGATACAGGGGCGAAATTTCACGACCGCTCTCCTTTCCTTTTTGCAAACAGCCCGACCGCGCCGAAAACATCCGCCACAAAAAGCAGATGCAGCACAATGAACAGCGTCGCCGCATTTTTTGACAGGATATTCTTCTGCGACATTCGGAGCGCCGCGCTGATGCCGTACATGGACGAGGTCAGCATCAGAAAGAAATCCACAACGACCAGACACAGAATCAAAAACGGCGAAATGAACAAAAGCGCAGGGACGACCATCGAAAACAAAAGAGCGACGCCGCACAAAAAAACGAAAATATAAAACGGAATATGTACCAGCTTCACCGTCATGTCATAAAACGTCAGCGCCTTCCCCGCGTCCTCCTGCGGCCAAGTAAGCGCGTTCCATATATTCAGCCCATAGACAACAGCGGTCAGAAGACAGTACACGGGAACGAAGTTTCGTTCCACGGCGGGGGGCAGCGCCTTGCTTTCGCCTCCTGCCAGCAAAAAATACGCAACGAACAAATACGGCCAAATCATCAGCACGACGGGCAAAATTTTTCGGATCAGTTTCATAGGTATGCTTTCCTCGCTTTTTTTCATATAAAAATCGGCGCTTTTTTTCAGACTCTCTCTTTCCGCCTCGGAACGTATCTGCTTTGCAAAAACCAAAAAATTACTTGTGGTACGGTTCGTTTGCCGAAATTCGAAACGCCCGGTAAATCTGTTCCAGCAGGATCACGCGCATCAGCTGATGCGGAAACGTCATCTTGGAAAAGCTCAGCCTTTCGTCCGCCTGCGAAAGCACCTCCGGAGACAGACCAAGAGAGCCGCCGATCACAAACTGGATCTGCCCGTAGCCCCGAACCCCGATCCTTTCCATCGTCCGGGAAAAGGCGACCGAATCCTGCATCGCTCCGTCGATCGCAAGAACGATCCGATAAGCATCCGGCTTCATATGCTTCAGCAGCCGCTTTCCTTCGGTCTCACGGATCTTGTTTTCCTCCGCCTCGGAAGCGCCGTCCGGCGTTTTTTCGTCCGGCACCTCGACAATTTCCAGCTTGCAGTACCGCGACAGCCGTTTCCCGTACTCCCGAATAGCGTCGCAGAAATAAGACTCCTTGACCTTTCCGACGCACAAAACCGTAATGTTCATATACACCCCGTTTATACTCTCTTTATTTTTTCTTCCAGAATCAAACACAATTTCATCACAATTTCCCGGTATACTCCGTATTGAAAGTTAAGTTAATACTTTCTACTCCCACCCAATAATACACGCAAGTGTAATGATGTACGGTAGCAATACCGGAAAGAACGCAAGCATCCCCCTGCTTGCGTTTTTTCTTTATATTTTTTCGATCCGAACACGGTCGATCATACGGTTTTCGCAATTCAGGATCACAAAACGATATCCCTGATATTCGATCACGGCCTGTTCGCCGTCCTCCGGAATATGACCGAGCTTCGCGATCAGCAGACCGTTGAGCGTATCGAAATTCTCCTCGTCCTCCTCTTCGTAGGCAACGGAAATCAGCTCGTGCAGCTCCTCCAAGGGGATCCTGCCGGAAACGATCAGCTCCTTTCCGGTATTTTCGGCTTCCTTCTCCTCCTGATCGTACTCATCCATAATGTCCCCGACGATCTCCTCCAGAACATCTTCCATCGAAACGATGCCTGCGGTCTGTCCATATTCGTCAATGACAACGGCAAGCTGCATTTTTTTTGCCTGCATGTCCGCAAACAGCGTGTCGATCGGCAGCGTCTCCGGGACCCGCATCGGCTCCCGCGCAATTCGCTCAAGAGGACAGTTTCTTTCGCCCTCCATATACTCGACCATAACGTCCTTCAGGTACAGCATCCCCACGATATCGTCCAGCGTTTCCCGGTAAAGCGGGTAACGCGAGAAATTTCCGTGCAGCATATGTAGCAGGGCGTTTTCCAAAGTTTCCTCGCAGGAGATGGCGTCGATCCGGGTACGGTTCGTCATAATGTCGCCGGTCTGTGTATCCGAAAACTCCATAATATTGGAGATCATCTCCGCTTCTTCTTCCAGAAGCGCCCCCTGTTCCTGATAGTCCTTAACGATGGACAGGATCTCCTCGTCCTTTTTCTCCTCCTCTCGTTTTTTCAACAGCCTCCGGCGCAGTCTGCCTCCCAGACTGGAGCCCGCTTGTTCTTCCATAGAATTTGTTTCCTTCCTTTCCTTTTCCGCTTATGTATCAATCCCAAGACTGATCAAAAGCGCCTTATTGATCTGTATCATAATCTCGGTATCGAGGTGGCATACCTTTTCCCGAAGACGAGATTTATCAATGGTTCGTATCTGCTCCAAAAGGATCACGGAATCCTTCAGCAGATGATAGCGTTTTGACGACAGCTCCACATGCGTCGGAAGCTTCGCCTTATTCGTCCGCGACGTGATCGCCGAGCAGATCACCGTGGGGCTGTGCTTATTGCCCGTATCGTTCTGAATGATCAGAACCGGCCGAACGCCTCCCTGCTCGGAACCGACTACCGGATGCAGATCCGCATAATAAATATCTCCCCGTACTACTGTCACAACACTCACACTCCATACATTTTTTAGTAGTATTTCCTGATTTTGCGTGAGTATACTTTCTTTTCCTACGGGAGCAGCTCCGGCAGCATGGCGATCAGATCCGACGCCATCAGGCTTTGCTTCCCGCCCCGCTCGGCCGCCGCGTCGCCAAGACAGCCGTGCAGGTAAGCGGCGCAGTCCGCAGCCTCCTTCGGCGGCAGCACGGCAAGCAGCGCCCCCAGAATCCCTGTCAGCACGTCGCCGCTCCCTCCGGTCGCCATACCCGAATTGCCGCTTCGGTTCAGGTAAATTCCCTCGGAAGATACGACCGCCGTACAGGCGTCCTTCAGGACCATCACAAAGCGGATGCTCTCGTGCAGCAGCATCAGAAGCTCCGTCCAGCGCTCCGCCAGCTCCGGCACCGGCACGCCCAGCAGACGGGACAGCTCCTTTTTGTGCGGCGTCAGCACCGTGTTCGGCGAAAGCCATTCGTTAAGAAGCGCAAGCCGCTCCGGCAGCGAGGCGGCACGCGCGTTCAGCCGCCCGGCAAGTCCGTTCAGCGCGTCCGCATCCAGCACCTTCGGCTTTTCGAAACGCAGCGCGGCGTCCAAACACCGCTCGGCAAGCCTTCCGCTTCCAAGCCCCGGTCCCGCCGCAAGAGAGGCAGCCTTGGAAAGCTCCGCATCCGCCCACTCCCGAAACGCCTCCTCCGAAAGCTCTTCGGGCAGCGTCTGCGCAATGACCTCCGGCACCGTCCGCCGCACCGTCTCCGCCGCCTCCGCCTCCGAAAGCAGCCGGACGATGCCCGCGCCGCTCCGATACGCCGCCCTTGTGCAGAGCGTGGCGGCTCCCGGCATCTCCCGGCATCCCGCCATCACCGCCACCGTGCCGTACGTTCCCTTGTGGGAATCCGCCGGACGCTTCGGCATAAGCGCGCCGGGCGCGCCCCCAAAGCAGTACCACAGGCTTTTTTCGGGTACGGGAAGCCCGATCGGCGCGGTTACCAGCTCTCCGCACAGCTCCCGCCCCGGAAACAGCACAAGCCCGGTCTTCTCCACGGAAAAGGTTACGGTCCGCGTGGCGCGCACGGCATCTCCAAGCACCTTGCCGGAGCCGCCGTCCACGCCCGACGGGATATCGACCGCAAGTACAAACGCCCCTCTCTCCCGGCAGGAGTTCATCGCAAGGATATAGTCCCTTGCGGCGCCCTCCACCGGCCGGCTCAGACCAATGCCGAACAGAGCGTCTACGATCACATCATATGCATCCAGCGCCGCCGGCGTCCCCTGTTGTCCAAAAAAACACCGAATTTCGGGAAAATTCGACTGCATGAGCCGCTTCTTCTGGTGAAGCATCTCCGGCGTTTCCCTTCCTTCTTCCGGGAAAAAAACCGCGCAGCCCCTTCCGGTTTCTCCCAACAGCCGCGCCAGACAAACGCCGTCGGCGCCGTTATTGCCGCGTCCGCAGACGATCGCCACGCGTCCGTTTTTCGGAAGCGCTTCCCGCAGCGCCAGCCCCGCGCGCTCCATCAGCACAAGCGAGGGGATCTCCTGTTCCCCGATGGCGGCTTCCTCGAACCGCTTCATCTCCTTTGCGGTCATAAGCGGAGTTCTGTTTTTCATACGAATCCTCATTCCGGAGCGTTTCCGCAGCGGGAAGTCCGCGCCTACGGTTTCCCATCTGCCACCGGCTCCCTGTGACGCTCCGACACAAAGAGTCGTTTGAACAATACGCTGCCAAGCACAGCTCTTACTGCGGTCCGCCCGCTTCCTTAATGGCGAACGAAAGCGTCATCAAGCTTTCGGTCAGACGTACGTTTTCCACCTTTACCTGCTCCGGGACCCGCAGCTCGATCGAGGAGAAGTTCCACAGTCCCTTAATGCCGCAGCCGCAAAGCAGCATGGCAACCTCCTGCGCCCGACTGCTGGGGATGCACAGCGCCGCAATGTCCGCCCGGTTTTCCCGCAGATACGTTTCGAGAAAATCCATGGAATACACGGGGACCCGATTGATCTCCTTGCCGGTCATCTTCGGGTCGATGTCGAACAGCGCCGCAATATGAAAGCCCCGCCGGTCAAAATTCTGATGGTTGCAGATGGCTCGTCCCAAATTGCCGGCACCAATAATAATCATCGTATACGTCTGATTCAGTCCTAAGATCCTGCCGATCTCGCGGCGCAGGTAATCCACGTTGTAGCCGTAGCCCTGCTGCCCGAAGCCGCCGAACTGATTCAAGTCCTGCCGCACCTGCGAAGCCGTGATCCCCATGCTCCGGCTCAGTTCCTTCGAGCTGATCCGTTCCACGTTTCGCCCCTGCAGCTCCGATAAAAACCGGTAATAACGCGGAAGCCGCCGAATGACCGCCTCGCTGATTTTCTTTTTTCCTTCCTCAAATCCGTCCATATGCCCCCTCTGTGTATCCGCTTGCAAAAAGGAACCGTTCCATGTATAATGTGCGCGAAGGCAAAGCAAGCAAGGGATAAACGCAAGGCATGGAGACCCGCCTTTGGTCTCCGGTGCTTGGCGTTTATCGCTTGC
>JAUNGI010000005.1:0-72946 GCA_030524525.1 Lachnospiraceae bacterium | reverse complement strand
GCCGCGAGCAACGCGAGCCGCGAATGCCGCAGGCGTTTGCGGCTTTGCCGGGCAGCTGCAGGTTTTCCCCTGCGCCGCGAGCAACGCGAGCCGCGAATGCCGCAGGCGTTTGCGGCTTTGCCGGGCAGTCTTATCCCTTATAATATACCATACCGGGAACGGTTGTCAAACCCGTGTTTTGAGAGGTACGCCATGATTGTATCCGTAAACCAGATTTCAAAGTCTTTCGGAGACGTCTGTATTTTAAACGACGTCTCCTTCCATATCAACGAGCAGGAAAAAGCCGCCGTCGTGGGCGTAAACGGAGCGGGCAAATCCACGCTTCTCAAGATCATGACGGGCGAGCTTTCCGCCGACGCCGGTCAGGTCGTCTATGCCAAGGGCGCTTCGGTCGGCTATCTGGAACAGCACCAGACGCTTTCGGGCAAGGGAAGCGTTTACGACGAGATCCTGTCCATGAAAAAGGATATCCTCCAAATGGAGGAACGACTGCGCGCCTTGGAGATCGCCATGTCACAGGCGGAGGGCGAGGAGCTTGCCGCTCTGGGCGCCGAATATTCCCGGCTCTCCCACCGCTTCACGCTGGAAAACGGCTTTGCCTACCGCAGTCAGGTAACCGGCATTCTCAAGGGGCTGGGCTTTGCCGAGGAGGACTTCGACCGTCCCATGTCGGTGCTGTCCGGCGGACAGAAAACCCGGGTGGCGCTTGCCAAGCTGCTTGTCTCCGAGCCGGATCTGCTGCTCTTGGACGAGCCCACCAACCATCTGGACATGTCCTCCATCGCTTGGCTGGAAACCTTCCTGCTGAACTATAAGGGAGCGGTCCTCGTGGTTTCCCACGACCGGTATTTCATGAACCGGATCGTAACGAAGGTCGTGGAGATCTCCCATACACACGCCCGCATGTATCTGGGAAATTACGACGAATTTTCCGAAAAAAAAGCTCTCCTTCGGGAGAGCCAGCGCAAGCAGTACCTCAATCAGCAGCAGGAGATCGCGCATCAAAAGGAAGTCATCGAAAAGCTGCGCTCGTTTAACCGGGAAAAGTCGATCAAGCGCGCCGAATCCCGCGAGAAGCTGCTGGAAAAGATCGAGCTTGTGGAGAAGCCGGAGGATCTTGATCCCTCCATGCGGCTCACGCTCTCGCCCTCGGTTCCAAGCGGGAACGACGTGCTGACCATTACGAATCTGTCCAAGTCGTTCGGCAGCCATACGCTCTTTTCCGATCTGAACGTGACGATCCACCGGGGCGAACACGTTGCGGTCATCGGGGACAACGGCACGGGAAAGACGACGCTGCTGAAGATCCTGCGGGGACTTCTGCCCGCGGACTCCGGCTCGGTACGCGAGGGCGCCAAGGTCACGATCGGCTATTACGATCAGGAGCAGCAGAATTTTCATCCGGAAAAAACCGTCTTCGACGAACTGCACGACGAATATCCGCTGCTTGACAACACCAAGATCCGAAGCACTCTAGCCGCCTTTTTATTTACCGGCGAAGACGTTTTCAAGCAGGTAAAGGATCTGAGCGGCGGCGAACGGGGGCGTTTGTCGCTTGCCAAGCTGATCCTGTCCCCGACCAATTTTCTGCTGCTCGACGAGCCCACCAACCATCTGGACATCCAGAGCAAAGAAATTCTTGAGGAAGCGCTTGCCGCCTATACCGGCACGCTGCTCTACGTTTCACACGACCGCTATTTCGTGAACCGGACGGCAACCCGCATCTTGGAGCTGACCGGACAGCGTTTTCTGAACTACGAGGGGAATTACGACGATTATTTGGAAAAACGGGAGCTGATCCACAAACTGAATTTCGGAGAGTCGGCGGCTCCGACCACGGCAAAAAAGACCGATACCGAAAGCAAGCAGGATTGGCAGACGCAGAAGGAGGAACAGGCAAGGCTCCGGCGGCAGCAAAATCAGATCGCCAAGCTGGAAGCGCAGATCGCCGAATGCGAAGCCTCGATCGCCCGCATCGACGAGCAGATGCAGCAGCCGGAAACCTGTACCGACTCCGCCGCCCTCTCCCGCCTCTCCGCCGAAAAAGAGGCGCTGGAGGAGACGCTGATGAACGCCATGGAGGAATGGGACAAATTAAGCTCCTGAGAAGTCTCAGGAGCTTAATTAGCAAGCGCCGTTAAATGCTCTGTGATATTCGGATTCCAGCGGATGAGCTTGGTCAGCTCTCCGCAGGGGGAAGCTGCGGCAGAGCCCGCAAAACTGCACCTGATGCCGTTCGAAAGTCTATTGAAATTGCCGCGCTCCTACTGTGCCAGATTGTGCATGATAATATTGTCGATCGTACAGATGATATGCTCATGCGCAAGCTTTTCCGCCTTCTCGCCGTCCCGGCTTCGGATCGCCTCCAAAATGGCGCTGTGCTCGGCGTTCGATTTCTTCGCCCTCTCCGGCTCGGCAAGCGTCACCTTGCGGATGCTGTGAACATACTGATGATAGTCCCGCAGCAGATGCCCCAAAATCTTGCTTCCGCACGCGGCATACAGCAGCTCGTGGAAACGGGTGTCCAGCTCGACGATCTGATCGTAATGCTCCTTTTTTATATGGAACTCCGAAAGGTAGATCACCTCCTCGATCTCGTCAAGCTGCTCCTGCGTAATATTTTCACATGCCCAGCGGGCGCACAGTCCCTCCAAATACGAGCGGATCGTGTAAATATCGTGGATATCCTTATTGCTGATTCCGGCAACGTAAGCCCCCTTGTTCGGAATGATCTTGACGAGCCCCTCCAGCTCAAGCTGACGGAGCGCCTCGCGCACCGGCGTCCGGCTGACGCCCAGTTCCTGCCCGATGGAGATCTCCTTCAATTCCTCGTTCACCGTATATTTTCCGGAGAGGATATCCTCCCGGATCTTTTTGAATACCATTCCGCGCAGCGAATATTTGTCTGCGTTTTCATTGGAAAAATTTCTGTTGTCCACCCGTAACGGCCTCCCTGTCTGTCCCGTAGTTTCCTACCGACTGCATCATTGTATACAATCCCGTCTCAAATGTCAAGCATCCGTTGTCCGTCCGCCCCACCGCTTTTCTTCCGCAAAAAAGAAGGGATCGCTGTCACACTTTGCATTTTCCGTTCATAGGATACAATGTAAGTTTTCCTTGGAGGAACCAAACATGAGTGATTGTTTAACGAATTCCTGCGGCTGCAATAACGGATGCGGCATCTTCGGCGGCAACGGCAACAGCTGTATCTGGATCATCCTTCTGCTGTTGTTCTGCGGCAACGGCAACAACGGCTGCGGCTGCAACATGGGCGGAGACGACTGCTGCTCCATCATCTGGATCCTTCTGATCCTGAGCCTTTGCGGCAACAACGGATGCGGCTGCGCACAGAACAATTCCAACAACTGCGGATGCGGCTGCGGCTGCTAATGGCAGGAGCCTCGGACGGCTGCCGTCCGGCGGAAAGGGGCGTTCGGTCTTCCGAACGCCCCTTTTTTGTTTCATAGGAAAGAGCGTCCTATGAAACAAAAAACGCTCCGCGGGGATCGCACTGCGGCGGAGGGGAATTGTGTCGCCAGAGCGACCCGCCGCAGGCGGAGAATCTCGCGAGCGAGATTCTTTGTTCCGGCGCAGTGCCTTTTCGGGATGGGCATTCTTAGTAAAAGTAAACTTTTAGTTTATTTCCGGTTGACAAGAGGAGTCGAAAAGGTATAATAGAGCTTGTTTACTTTGACTAAACTGAAAGTTTACTATTTTACAGAAAGCAGAGGCACGATATGGATATTGGCGCCAAGATCAAAGAAATACGCATTCAGAAAGGGCTGACACAGGAGGAGCTTGCGGATCGGGCGGAGCTGTCAAAGGGCTTTATCTCCCAGCTGGAACGCGATCTGACCTCCCCCTCCATCGCCACGCTCGTGGACATTTTACAGTGTCTGGGAACCAATTTGGAGGAATTTTTTTCAAATACCGCCAAGGAGCAGCTGGTTTTTCACAAAAGCGACTATTTTGAGAAATACGACGCGGAGCTGAAAAACAGGATCGAATGGATCATTCCAAACGCGCAGAAAAACATGATGGAGCCGATCCTGCTGACGCTGGAGCCGGAAGGCTCGACCTACCCCGACAATCCCCACGAGGGCGAGGAATTCGGCTATGTTCTGAACGGCTCCGTCACTCTGCATTTCGGAAGCCAGACAAGCCGCGTACGCAAAGGCGAAAGCTTCTATTTCCCGGCAGCCAAGACCCATTTTCTGACCGCCGGAAAAAGCGGAGCGACCCTGATCTGGGTCTCTACCCCGCCGTCCTTTTAATGAAGAAAGATTCGCCGCACCGTTACCTAAGGAGGAAAGCAATGAACGACAATAAGCTGATCGATCTGCAGCATATCACAAAAAAATTCGGAGACACGCTCGTTTTGGACGACCTTTCTCTGTACATCCGGGAGAACGAATTTCTCACCCTGCTCGGCCCGTCCGGCTGCGGAAAAACAACAACGCTTCGAATTCTGGGCGGCTTTGAGCACCCGGACAGCGGACAGGTGATCTTCGACGGGCAGGACATTACCGATCTCCCGCCCCACAAGCGCCAGCTGAACACGGTATTCCAAAAGTACGCGCTGTTTCCCCATATGAGCATTGCCGAAAACATTGCCTTCGGCCTGAAAATCAAGAAAAAATCCAAGCAGTATATTCAGGACAAGATCCGCTATGCCCTAAAGCTCGTAAATCTGGACGGCTTTGGCGACCGGATGCCCGATTCGCTTTCCGGCGGCCAGCAGCAGCGGATCGCGATCGCCCGGGCGATCGTAAACGAACCGAAGATCCTTCTGCTCGACGAGCCGCTCGGCGCGCTTGACCTAAAGCTTCGTCAGGACATGCAGTACGAGCTGATCCGGCTGAAAAACGAGCTGGGCATCACCTTTGTTTATGTGACGCACGATCAGGAGGAGGCGCTGACGATGTCCGACACGATCGTCGTAATGAATCAGGGCTATATCCAGCAGGTCGGCAGTCCCGAAAAAATTTATAACGAGCCGGAAAACGCCTTTGTCGCCGACTTTATCGGAGAAAGCAACATCATCCGCTCCGTCTTTCTGGAAGACCGTCTTGTGGAGATCCTCGGCGCAAAATTTCCCTGCGTCGATACGGGCTTCGGAAGAAATAAAGAGGTGGACGTGGTTATCCGCCCCGAAGACATCGACCTTGTGTCGCCGGAGCAGGGCACGCTCCAAGGCGTTGTGACCTCGCTGATCTTTAAGGGCGTTCACTATGAGATGGAGGTTCTGGCAGGCGGCTTTGAGTGGCTCGTGCATTCCACCGACCTGAGCGCGGTCGGAACGAAGGTCGGCATTCACGTCGATCCGTTCGACATTCAGATCATGAACGTTCCGGAATCCGAGGATGAGGAGGCGGTCAACGTTGAAGAATAAGAAGAAAGCGTTCCTGAATCAGGCTCTGCTCTCCGGTCCGTACCTGCTGTGGATGGCGCTGTTCATCCTGATCCCGCTGTTCATCATCCTCTACTACGGGCTGACGAACCGGGACGGCGCCTTTACGCTGGAAAACATACTGGAGATCACCAACCCGATCTACATGAAGTCCCTGCTGCTGTCGTTAAAGCTCTCTCTGTACAGCACCGTCATCTGCCTCTTGCTGGCGTACCCGCTTGCGATGATCCTGCGGTCGCTGCGGCTGAAAAACCAGAGCCTGATCGTTATGATCTTTATTCTGCCGATGTGGATCAACTTTCTGCTTCGGACGATCGCTTGGCTGACGATCTTGGAAAACAACGGCATCCTCAACAGCCTGCTTCGGCTGCTGGGCTTCGAGGGACTGCACATTATCAACACGCCGGCGGCGATCGTCGTGGGCATGGTTTACGACTTTCTGCCGTTTATGATCCTGCCCATCTACAATTCGCTGGCAAAGATCGACAACAACCTGATCGCCGCGTCCCGCGATCTGGGCGCGAACAGCCTGCAGACCTTCCGGCGCATCATGCTGCCGTTAAGTCTTCCGGGCATTATCAGCGGGATCACGATGGTCTTCATCCCCTCGCTGACGACCTTTGCGATCTCGCAGATCCTCGGCGGCGGAAAGCAGAATCTGATCGGCAATTTCATCGAGCAGCAGTTTTTGCTCCACTACGACTGGAACGCCGGCTCAGGCCTGTCTCTGGTGCTGATGGTCTTTATTCTCATCAGCATGGCGTTCGTCGCCAAATTCGATAAGAGCCGGGAGGGAACGAATTTATGGTAAAACTCGGAAATTCCTTAAAAAAGCTTTATATCGGACTGATCGTCTTCTTCCTTTACGCGCCGATTCTGGTTCTGGTCGTGCTGTCCTTCAACAAGTCCAAATTCCGGAATCAATGGGGAGGCTTTACGCTGGACTGGTACCGCTCCCTCTTCTCCAACGACGAGGTCATGAGCGCGCTCGGAACGACGCTGCTGATCGCCCTGTGCGCCGCGCTGATCGCTTCGATCATCGGCACCGCCGCCGCGTTTGCGATCAATAAAATGAAGAAGATCCCCAAAGCGCTGACGCTCGGCATTACGAACATCCCCATGCTGAATGCTGATATCGTCACCGCCATTTCGCTGATGCTGCTGTTTACGGCGCTCGGCTTCACCTTCGGCTTTTTCAGCGTGCTGCTGGCGCACATTACGTTCAGCATCCCCTACGTCGTCCTCAGCGTCATGCCGAAGCTCAGTCAGATGAGCCGTGCCAACTACGAGGCGGCGCTGGATCTGGGCGCCACGCCGTTTCAGGCGTTCCGCAAGGTCGTCTTTCCGGAGATCCTGCCGGGAGTGCTTTCCGGCTTTATGCTGGCGTTCACCATGTCGCTCGACGACTTTATCATTACATGGTTTACGACGAGTCCGGACATTCACACGCTGTCCACCGTCATTTACTCGATGCAGCGCCGAGGCATCAGTCCGGAGATCTATGCGCTCTCCACGCTGATGTTCGTCGTCATCGTCGTACTGCTTATCTTGTGCGGACGCACACAGAATAAGAATCAAAAGAAAGCGAGGAGTTGAAAGTATGAAACGAAAGCTGCTGTTTGTAATGCTCCTGACCGCCCTGTGCGCACTGTTCGGCGGATGTCAGGACAAGAAGGAAAAGCTCTATGTCTATAATTGGGGAGAATACATCGACCCTGAGGTTATCGAGGCGTTTGAGGAAGAATACGATATTAAGGTCGTATACAGCACCTTCGATTCCAACGAAGAAATGTATGCCAAGCTCAAATCGGGGACCGCTTCCTACGACGTGATCTGTCCGTCCGATTATATGATCAACCGGATGGCGGAGGAAGGTCTGCTTCAGGAACTCAACAAGGAGAACATCCCGAATCTGGAAAACATCGGCGCGGAATACCTGACGTCGTCTCAGCAGTTCGATCCGGGCAACAAATACAGCGTTCCCTACTGCTGGGGAACCGTCGGCATCCTTTACAACAAAACCAAGGTCAAGGGCGAGATCACAAGCTGGAGCGCGCTCTTTGACGAGCAGTACAAGGGACAGATCCTGATGATCGACAGCGTCCGCGACGCGTACATGACCGCTCTCTGCTATCTTGGCTACAGCCAGAATACCACAAACAAGGACGAAATTCAGGAAGCCACCAAGCTGCTCCAGTCGCAGGCTCCGCTGGTACAGGCTTACGTTGTCGATCAGGTGCGCGACAAAATGGTCGGAAACGAAGCCGTCCTCGGCGTGATCTATTCCGGAGAGGCGATCTATACGCAGCGCTCCAACGCCGATCTCGTATACGTCGTACCGGAGGAGGGCTCGAACGTCTGGATCGACAGCTGGGTCGTTCCGAAGGACGCCCAGAACGTTTCGGCAGCCGAAAAGTGGATCGACTATATGTGCCGCCCGGAGGTGGCGCTGAAAAACTTCGACTTTATCACCTACTCCACCCCCAATACGGCGGCGCAGGCGCTGATCGAGGACGAGGACGTCAAAAACAGCCCGATCGCATTTCCGGACAACGCGACGCTGGCGCGCTGCGAAACCTTCCAATTCCTCGGCGAGGACAACGAGCGTTTTTATCTGGACGAGTGGGCGAAGGTAAAATAGAACCGAAAAAAGATTTAGACAGCACAAAAGGAGGGGATTAGGGGGGCCCTCCTTTTGCATGATTGTGTGTATGTGAATGGATAGCTGGCAAAAATGTGTTTCTCAAAACTGTTGATATTTTATCGCACTCCCTTGACAAAATCTCCGTTTTTATGTATAAAAAATAGTACAGAATTCACTTTTCGTCAAAAAAATCCTGAAAAGTGCAAAAACAAGGAGTTTTTCTATGGGAATTCCCTCATTTCATGAAACCGCCTCCCGCGGACGCGCCGATTTTCCGATCGAATATTTCCGGCTGGATGCGCAGAGCCCCCGTTACGAAATGCCCTTTCACTGGCACAAGGAGTGGGAGATCATCCATATCGTTCAGGGCGTATTTGACCTCTGCATTGATTCGCAGGAATTTCACGCCGTAGGCGGGGACTATCTTTTTGTTCACGAGGGCGCCATCCACGGCGGAACTCCCCGGGACTGCGTCTATGAATGCATCGTCTTTGATCCCCGTATGCTCTTTCATCAGCTCCCGCTCATTCGCCGGTATTTGCAGCCGAATTACAACCAGCAGCGCACGCTGCCTTGGATGCTGCCGCGGGAGGATCGGGAGGGAGCGAATATTCTCGCCGCCTTTTTCCGTTCCATGGAAGCGCAGGGCGTCGGTCGGGAGCTGGAGGTTTTCGGTCTTCTTTGCCTGATCCTTGGACATATCAACAAAATGAATTATTGGGTCAAGCGCCCCACCAACTCCTCGTCCCTCCGCAAGCTCAAGGTCATGAAGGATCTGATGGACTATCTCGAAGAAAACTACACGCAGGACCTGACCCTTGGCACGCTCGCGGAGGAGGCAGGCATGACGCCCCGCTACTTCTGCCGTTTTTTCAAGGAAATGACCGGAAAGACGCCGATCGAATACCTGAACTATTACCGGATCGAAATGGCGGGCTTTGAACTGCTCTCCACGCGCAAGTCGGTGACCGAGGTCGCCTTCGACAACGGCTTTCACGATCTGAACTATTTTATCCGCTGCTTCAAACGCCATAAGGGCGTCACGCCGGGACAGTTCATGCATCAGAATACGCCGTCAGCCTGAGACAAGGTTCCGCGCTTCTCCGCGAAGAAACGCGCGGATGTTCTCGCAGACCTCGTCCGCGCACCGCTGTCTCGCTTCCACGGTCGCCCATGCGATGTGGGGCGTAACGATCAGCCGGGTACTGTCCTGAACGCGCCGCAGCGGATTGTCCGCGCGCATGGGCTCGACGGAAAGCACATCCAGCCCCGCTCCGGCAATGCTCCCCTTTTCCAGCGCCTCCGTCAGCGCTTCTTCCACAACGATCGGTCCCCTGCCCAAGTTCAGCAAAACCGCGGAGGACTTCATGCGCGCCAGCTCCGCCCTGCCGATCAGTCCCTCGGTCGCCGGAGTCAGCGGCGCGTGGATCGACACGATATCCGATTCCTCCAACAGAGTTTCCAGAGAGACCGGACGGTATTCCGGCTGCAAATTTGCGCCGGTCGTGCTGTAATAGCAGATGCTGCAGCCAAAGGCGCGGGCCACGTCCGCCACCTTCCGCCCGATGCTGCCAAGCCCGATCACCCCCCACGTCTTTCCGGAAAGCTCGCGGAAGGGCGCGTCGAAGCGGCTGAAAATATCGCTTCGGGTATATTCGCCGGACTTGACGAAACGATCGTAAAAGGCAAGCTTTTCATAGACGTAAAACAGCAGCGCGAACGTGTGCTGCACGACGCTGTCCGTGGAATAGCCCTTCACATTGGCGACCGGGATCCCGCGCCCTGCCATATAGGAGAAATCCACGTTGTTCGTTCCCGTCGCCGTCAGGCAGACAAGCTTCAAATGGTTTGCCCCCGCCAGCAGCGTTTCGTTGACGGGGATCTTATTGACGATCAGAACGTCCGCCTCCGCCGCGCGGGCGGCGTTTTTTTCGGGATCGGACTTCGCATACGTCACGACCTCCCCCAGCTCCGAGAAGCCCGACAGATCTACGTCGCTTCCCAAGGTGTCTCTTTCCAAAAATACGATCTTGCAGCTTTCCTTCATGCCCCTTCCTCCCGTTCGCACAAATTTCCACAGTATCCGGCGGCAGCCCGCACGCCGCGCCTGCTCTTTTATCTTACACGCTTTTCCCCGGCTCCGCAATCCCCCGGTTCGGAAATTTTGGGGCTTGCCTTTCCGGCGGACAGACCGTATACTGACGATAGTACGAACAAAAAGGAGAACTCCCATGAAACCCATTGCCAGCTTTACCATAAATCACGAGACGCTTCTTCCGGGCGTTTACGTTTCCCGAAAGGATCTCGTGAACGGACAGACCGTCACCACCTTCGACATCCGCATGACCGCGCCCAACCGCGAGCCGGTCATGAATACGGCGGAGGTCCATACGATCGAGCATCTTGCCGCCACCTTTCTGCGGAACCATCCGGTCTACGGAAGCCGCGTCCTCTACTTCGGACCGATGGGCTGCCGCACCGGCTTTTATCTGCTGCTGGCGGAGGACGCAGACTCCAAGGACGTGGTTCCGCTGATGAAGGAGCTGTTCGCGTTCATGGCGGATTACGAAGGAGCCGTGCCGGGGGCGGACGCAAGAAGCTGCGGGAATTATCTGGACATGAACCTGCCGATGGCTCGTCTTCTCTCCCGCCGCTTTTTGAACGAAGTGCTGGAACACATCTCCGAGGAACGTCTCGTCTATCCGAATTGATCCTGTCCGCCGAGGAATTTCTTCGGGACAAGCAAATTCCCGCAGGTTTGGACATATATTTTCCATAGAACCGATATGCGGAGGCGCTATGTCCTCAAGGGAAATGAAAATGCTCAAAGCGGTCATTCCGTTTCTGCATCCCGGCCTCCGGCCGATCCTCCTTCTGCTTTGCAGCGTCTGGGAGCTGAAAGCACAGTGTCAAGAGCTGCAAACCGCTCCCGTGGGGCTCCCGCCCGGAGAGGCTCCGATCGTCAATCGAGAGCGTTTGTTTCAGACCCTCTCTCCTCTTTGCAGTCAAAAAGAGCGGGAAATGCTCCAACAGTTTCAGTCGATGGAGGAAGCCATGCGCATGTTTCAGATGTATCAGACGTTTTCCTCCGCTGCCGCCGAAAACGGCGAAAACGGAGATCCGATGGCATTTTTCATGCAGATGCTGACGCCCGAACAACAGGAAACGATGGAAATGATGAAAATGATGATGGAATCCTCCAACGCTTCCTAAACCGTGCCTTCCCGTCCGGCGAAGCGCTCCCTCATATTCCCCTCTTCCGCCGCATATACTGTTTCAGCAAGTCATGCCCCGGCATGGCGCTTCAAAAACGGAGGATCCAATGACCGAAGACTGGCTGAACCGGGAAGAACTCTCCCAAATGGAACCCAAGAAAAAAGAGCGGCTGGCCGCCTTTTTTCAGGAATTGCAGGGATGTCCCAAAAAACAGGTCATGCCGCTGTTTCTTCGCTTTCAGCAGGAAATGAAGGCGCAGAACCTGCTGTTCACGCGCGAAGAAGCGCAGCTCATGATCCAGCTTCTCAAGGAGACGATGAGCGAACAGGAAAAGGAAAAGCTCGGAAAGATCCTGCAAAAAGGAGAAGCCGCAAACAAGAAAAAGCCGTAAGAAAAAAACACCGGAAGCTGATATGCCCCTGTCAAGCAGACAGGGGGCATATCGCAGACTTTCGGTGGTTTTTGATTTTCGGACGCTTACTTTACAACAATGTTGTAGATCCGTCCCTTTACATAGATTTCCTTTACGATATTCTTATCCTTTGTCAGGTTCTGAACGAGCGGCTCGGCGAAAACCTTTTCCCTGACTGCCGCCTGATCGTCCGTAAGCTGCACGTTGAGCGTCGCCTTGACCTTTCCGTTGATCTGAACCGCGATCTCCACCGTATTTTCTACGGTCTTCGCCTCGTCGTATTCCGGCCAAGCCGCCTGATATGCCCGCGTTCCGTCGCCGTAAATACCGTACAGCTCCTCGGTGATGTGCGGTGCAACCGGATTCAGCAGCAGCAACAGCGTCGTATATTCCTTTTTCGTCACCTTGCCGACCTTGTAAAATTCGTTGATGAGCGCCATCATCGCCGCAATCGCGGTATTGAATTTCAGATTCTCGTAATCCTCGCCAACCTTTTTGATGGTCTGGTGCATCTTGGTTTCCAGCGCCTCGCTGAACGCGTCTTCCTCGGTCACCAGCTCCTGCAGCTTCCAGACACGATCCAAAAATCTCCGGCAGCCCTTCACGCCGTCCTGACTCCACGAAGCCGCCAGATCAAACGCTCCGATAAACATTTCGTAGGTCCGCAGCGTATCGGCGCCGAACTCGTTCACAATATCGTCCGGATTGACGACATTGCCCCGCGACTTGCTCATTTTCTCGCCGTTTTCTCCGAGGATCATGCCGTGAGAGGTCCGCTTCCGATACGGCTCCTTCGTATTGACATAGCCCTCGTCGTACAGGAACTTATGCCAGAAGCGGGAATACAGCAGATGCAGCGTCGTATGCTCCATGCCGCCGTTGTACCAGTCCACCGGCATCCAGTAGTCGAGCGCTTCCTTGCCGGCAAACGCCTCGTCGTTGTGCGGGTCGATATAGCGCAGGAAGTACCACGACGAGCCCGCCCACTGGGGCATCGTATCGGTCTCCCGCTCCGCCCTGCCGCCGCACTTCGGGCAGGTGGTTTCCACCCAGTCGCGCATGGCGGCAAGCGGCGATTCGCCGTTGTCGGTGGGCTCGTAGCTCTCCACCTCCGGCAGCAGCAGCGGAAGCTCCTCCTCCGGCAGCGGAACATAGCCGCAGCACGGGCACTTGACGATCGGGATCGGCTCGCCCCAGTAGCGCTGTCTGCTGAATACCCAGTCGCGCAGCTTGAAGTTTACCTTCCGATGTCCCAGTCCCTTTTCGGTCAGCCATTCGATGATTGCTTTCTTGGCCTCGGCAACCTCCATACCGTTCAGGAAACCGGAATTTACAAGCTTCCCGGTCGCCACATCGGTAAACGCAGCCTCCTGCACGTTGCCGCCCGCAACCACCTCAATGATCGGCAGACCGAATTTCTTTGCGAATTCCCAGTCGCGCTCGTCGTGGGCCGGTACCGCCATGATCGCGCCGGTGCCGTACGTCATCAGAACGTAATCGCTGATCCAGATCGGGATCTCCTTGCCGTTCACCGGATCGATCGCGCGGATGCCCGAAAGCAGCACGCCGGTCTTCTCCTTTGCAAGCTCCGTCCGTTCAAAATCCGACTTTCTGGCTGCCATTTCACGGTATGCCGTAATTTCGTCGTAGTTGTCCAGCCGGTCGCGGTACTTGTCGATCAGCGGATGCTCCGGCGAAATGACCATATAGGTCGCGCCGAACAGCGTATCCGGCCGCGTCGTATAGACCGTCAGCTTTTCGTCCAAACCCACGAGCTGGAAATCCACCTCCGCGCCCTCCGAGCGCCCGATCCAGTTTTTCTGCGAAACCTTGACCTTTTCAATATAATCGACGTCGTCCAGATCGTCGATCAGCTTCTGCGCGTATTCGGTGATTTTCAGCATCCACTGGCTCTTCACCTTCCGAACGACCTCGCTGCCGCACCGCTCGCAGACGCCGTTTACGACCTCCTCGTTGGCAAGTCCGACTTTGCAGGAGGTACACCAGTTGATCGGCATTTCCGACTTATAGGCAAGCCCCTTCTTGAACAGCTTCAGGAAGATCCACTGCGTCCACTTATAGTAATTGGGGTCGGTGGTATTCACCTCCCGCGACCAGTCGAAGGAATAACCCAAACTTTTCAGCTGCTGCTTGAAGCGCGCCACGTTGTTTTCCGTTACGGTCTTCGGATGGATCTTATTTTTGATCGCATAGTTTTCGGTCGGCAGTCCAAACGCATCCCAACCCATCGGGTACAGTACGTTATAGCCCTGCATCCGGCGCTTTCTGGCAACGATATCAAGCGCCGTATAGGGTCTCGGATGACCGACGTGCAGTCCCTGTCCCGACGGATACGGGAACTCGACCAGCGCATAGTATTTCGGCTTGGAATAATCGGTGCCGGTTACAAAAGCCTGCTCCTCGTCCCAAATATCCTGCCACTTTTTTTCAATCCGTTTCGGATCATAATTTTCCATGTTTCCCTCCATAGCGAAGTATTTTTTGCGGAGATACCGTTTCCCGACTGTTTGTTCTCCGCGACAAACAGCCCGATCACTTCCTTGACACCGCCCGCCGCATCTTCCTTTCCGCCGCAGTGCGATCCTCAGCGGAGCGTTTTTTATTCTATCGGGAACAAAGTTGCCGATAGAATAAAAAAAACTACCGAAACAAATCTGTTTCGGTAGAGACGATGCCTTTATCGCGTTACCACTCTACTTCATGGGCTGCCCCATGCGCTCAAACGAACACGGAACCTGACGGTCATATGTTCTTCCCCGCTAACGGTGGGAATCCGGCACGATTTACACAGCCTAAGCCTTCCATCGGCAGCTCCGAGGCGAGTTCACGATTCCGCTTCCGCTGTTTCGCATCGACCAACAGCTTTCTGAGCGAAGCAGGACCGCTACTATTCCTCATCATCGCAATCCTATAAAACTTTGTATGCTATCATACTACAGAGGGTACGGAATGTCAACCCCAAAAACCCAAAAAGCCCTGTCGCCGGCATATTCCTTCGCTCGCCTCATATACTGTACGGAATCGCAGGAAACAGGCAGCACGGGTTTCCCCGCCTTGGCGTGCCGACAAAGGAAAGATATGAATCAGATCATCCAATTCGTAGAGCAATACGGCGTCTGGGCGATGCTCGCCGCCATCTTTCTGGAATACGCCTGCTTCCCGGTATCGAGCGAAATCGTCCTGCCGCTCTCCGGCGCCGTCGCAAGCCGCAGTCAGATCCCGTTTCTTCTCATTACGCCTGCTTCGGTGGTGGCGGGTCTGCTGGGAACCTCTTTCTGCTACTGGCTCGGACGTCTCGGCGGCGAGGCGCTGCTGAACTGGCTGATGCGCAAATTTCCCAAGAGCGAGAAGGGGATCCGCAAATCCTGCTCCTACTTTGAAAAAAAAGGGGCGGTAACGGTGGGCACGCTGCGGGTCGTCCCGCTCTGCCGAACCTACATCGCCTTTGTCGCAGGCGCCTTTTCCATGCCCTACGGCAGCTTTTTCGGCGCTTCGCTGCTTGGCATCACCGTCTGGAACTCGCTCCTGATCGCCTCGGGCTATGTCCTCGGAGAGCACTGGGAGCAGGTGCAGACATGGTATCGCTCCTATGCGCACCTGCTCCTTCCGATCCTTCTTCTTTCCCTGCTTGCCCTGTTTTCGATCCGGTATCTCTGGAAGCGCTTCCGCGTCAGCCGATAACCGGACGAATGTCGGCAAGCATATCCTCGACCGCCTGCCGGGAAGCTTCCGCAAAATGCTCGGCTCCGAACGAAGCATAGCGCTCCTGCTTATATGCGGCAATGATCCCGCGCGAGGAATTGACGATGGCGCCGAGTCCGTCCGCGTTGAAATACGGCGCCAGATCCGCCGCCTTGCCGCCCTGCGCGCCGTAGCCTGGCACCAGAATATACGCATGCGGCATCACCTTGCGAAGCAGCCTTCCCATCTCCGGATAGGTCGCGCCGACCACGGCTCCCACGTTGCTGTAAGCGCCGTCCCGCGTCTCCTCGCCCCAGCGGTTGACCATCTCGCCTACCAGCTCGTAAAGGGGCTTTCCGTCAATGCTCCTGTCCTGAAATTCCCCGCTGGAAGGATTCGAGGTCTTCACCAGCACAAAGATTCCCTTGTCCTCCTTTTTGCACACATCCACGAACGGCTGAATGCCGTCGGTTCCCAAGTAGGGATTGACCGTGGCAAAATCCTCGTCAAACGGCGCATAGGTCTTGCCGCCGACCGTCACCGTCCCCAAATGGGCGGCTGCATAGGCGGCGGATGTGGAGCCGATATCGCCCCGTTTTACGTCGCCGATGACGACGAGTCCCTTTCCGTGGCAGTAATCCACGGTCTTCTTATATGCAATGATGCCCGGAATCCCGAACTGCTCGTACATGGCGATCTGCGGCTTGACCGCCGGGATCAGGTCGTACACGGCGTCAACGATCGCCTTATTGTAAAGCCAGACCGCCTCGGCGGCTCCTTCCAGCGTCTCGCCGTAGCGTTCGAACGCCTCCTTCTTTACCTGCTCCGGAATATACGAAAGCATCGGGTCAAGACCGACCACGACGGGAGCGTTTTTTTCCATAATGTTCTGAATCAGTTTCCGTACCATTTTTCCCTCCATAGCAAAGCAAATTTATTGCGCGGCGGCTTACGGCTGCGCCTCATAAACAAACCGGCCGTTCACCATCGTCGCCGTTATCTTTCCCCAGACCCTGCGGCCGCCGAAGGGCGTATTCCTGCCCTTGGAGGCAAAACGCTCCGGGTCGATCTCATATTCGGACAAGTCCGCGATGCACAGATCGGCGGTGCTGCCGACCGCCAGTGTTCCCCGCGAAATGCCGAGAATCTGCGCCGGACGGGCGCTCATGCACGAGATCAGCTTTGACAGGGTCATATAACCGCCCCGCACAAGCGTCGTATAGCAAAGCGCAAACGACGTTTCCAGACCGACGATGCCGAACGGCGTCCCCAGAAAGCCGCCCGCCTTTTCCTCCGCCGTATGCGGCGCATGGTCGGTGGAGATCACATCCATGATCCCGTCCGCCAAGCCCTGCCGCACGGCGAGCATATCCTCGCGGCTGCGCAGCGGCGGGTTCATTTTGTAACTGCCGTCGTCTCCGGGAATGTCCTCGTCGCAGAGCGCCAGATGATGCGGGCATACCTCGGCGGTCACCGAATAGCCCAGCTCCTTTGCAAGCTTTACAAGTCCGACCGTCGCCTTTGTGGTACAATGACAAAGATGGAGCCTTGCCCCGGTTTCCCCGGCAAGAAAAATATCCCGTGCGGCGATCACGTCCTCGACCGCGTTGCTGATGCCCGGAATAGAAAGCTCCTCCGCCTTTGCCCCGGCGTTGATCACGCCGTTTCCGACAAGCTGCTTCTCCTCACAGTGCGCCAGCACGAGCATGTCCCGCTCCTTTGCCTGCTTCATGGCTTCCCGGTAGAGCCGGATGTCCATGACCGATTTCCCGTCCTCGGACAGCCCGATCGCTCCCGCCCGCTTCACGGAGGCGATATCCACCAGCTCGTTTCCCGCCTGATCCAGCGTTACCGCCGAAATCGGCAGAATGTTGACGCAGGCTTCCTTTTGACTGCGGGCAAGCAGCGCGGCGATCTTTTCGCCGCTGTCCGTGGCGGGACAGGTATTCGGCATCGGACAGATCGTCGTATAGCCTCCGGCTGCCGCAGCCGCCGCGCCGGTCGTCAGCGTTTCCTTCCGGGTAAGCCCCGGATCGCGCAGATGCACATGCATATCGATCAGCCCCGGAAAGATATAACGGCCGCCGCAGTCCCGGAGTTCGGCACCTTGGGGCGTCGCCAGACGACCGACCGCCGCGATTTTTCCGTCCTCCACCAAAATGTCGCAGATTTCGTCCACGCCTGCGGCGGGATCCACCAGATGTCCTTGTTTCAGAAGTAGTTTCATTTATTTATATCCTCCGGCAAGTATTCTCCTATAATCAGTAAGGTTCCCTTCCGCACCCGAACGACGGCCTCGCTGCCGCAAAACTCATTGCTGACGCCAAGCGCAAAGGAATTAGTCAGGGTCCCGTCGTGCAGCGAATAATACAGTCCCTCGATCGTTACGCCTTCCGAAACCTCGTCCACGGAAAAGACCGACACATATCCCGACGGTTTTGCCCGAAAACAAAGCTCCCCGTCTGCGATTACCGTTGCCGTCATGCGGTCGTCGATCAAAAACCCCCTTGCCCCCTGCTTCGCCAGCTTGGTCAAAAGCTGATAATTCGCGATCGTATGATCGGCTCTGCCGCCCGTCCCGCCGTATAGCTCGAACTCTCGAAAGCCCCGCCGCAGCCCTTCCGCCACGGCAAGCCCCATGTCGGTGTCGTCCTTTTCATGCGGAAAACGAACGGCGCTCTCCGGCGGTTTGGTCAAAAGCGAATCAAAATCCCCAAGCACCAGATCCGGCTTCCTGCCCAGCTCATCCAGCCATTGCAGACCGCCGTCCGCCGCAAGGATCAGCTCCCCCTGCGTACACGGAGAAATGCGCGCCGCCGCACAGCGGTCGCCGGCGCCAAAGATTTTACAGCACATGTTGATATCCCTTCACAACGATCTCCACGCTCTCCTGATTTCCGTAGCGGTGCAGGCGCGGCGTGTAAAGCAGATGCAGGCGGATGCTCGTCCGCTTCTGCCAGAGAGCGCGCACGGTCTCAGCCCCGTACCGTTCCTCCAGATCCTGCAAGAATTCCTCCGCGCCGTCGAAATAAACGCCCTCGTATTCTCGCCCCGCCTCCCAAAAATACAGCTTCAAAAAGCGGTTCGTCTTCCCCGCCAAAGCGATCCGGCAAAGCTCGCAGGCGCGTTTTGCGTAGAGCGGCTGCGGATTCCCCGCTCCAAACGGCTCCAGAAGACTCGTTTCCGTCAAAAGCTCCCGGTTCAGATACGAAAACGGAAGAATGATGTCGATCAGCCGCTTTCGCTGCCGCAGCTCGGGCGGTATATGCCCGACCTGTTCCAGACGTTCTTGGAATTCGCCCAGCCGTTCTCTCCTCAGGGACATTCCCGCCGCCTGCTCATGCCCGCCGTACTTTTCAAGCAGCCCGCCGCATTGCTGCAAGATGCGGAAAACGGACACTCCGTCGATGCTTCTTGCGGAGCCCTTGAGCATCCCCGGTTCTTCACTGTCCGTTAGGATCACGACCGGACGATAGCACGCTTCCCGCACCTTACCCGCCACGATCCCCGCCAGACTTTCGTCGCATTCCGGCAGATAAAACAAAAGTATATAATCGGGAAGCTCCGGCAGCTCCGCGAGCATTTCCAGCGCGCGCTCCACCATCTCGTTCGTCCGCTGTTTCCGAAGCTCGTTATAGGAAAACAACTGCTTCGCATATGCCTCGGCGTCTGCCTCCCGCTCTGCAAGCAGAAGCTCCACGCCGATCTTCGCATGCTCCAGCCGTCCCACCGCGTTGATGCAGGGTCCCAGCACAAACCCAAGGTGATAGGCGGAGATTCGGGACGCGTCGATCCCGCAGGCGTCTGCCAGCTTCGCAAGCCCAAGGTGCTTTCGCTCCTGAAGCTGCTTTAAGCCCAGCTTCACGATCGTCCGGTTCTCTCCGGTCAGCTTCATCACGTCGCAGACCGTCGCAAGCGCCATAACGTCCAGATGCGCCGGCAGAAAGCTCCCGGCGGAAAGGCGGGAGTATAAAAGCTCCATCAGCTTCGCGGCGACGACGGCTCCGCAGATCTCTTCGGGATAGTCCGAATCCGCCCTTTTGGGATCGCAGACCGCATGCGCAGCCGGAAGCAGCTCCCCCGGTTCGTGATGATCGGTGATCAATATGATGATTCCGGCGTCTCGTGCCGCCGCCACCTGCGGCAGCGCAGAAATGCCGCTGTCCACGGTCAGGATCAGATCGATCCCGTCGGCGATCGCCTCCTCCACCATCCGGTCGCTGATCCCATAGCCGTCCTTTCGACGATGCGGAATGCGGAAATCCACATTTGCTCCAAGCCGCAGAAGACCGGTCATCAGAAGATACGTCCCGCAGACGCCGTCCACGTCGTAATCACCGAAAATACGGATCCGCCGGTGCAGCCGCAGACTCTCCTCCAGATATCCGCAGAGCAGCTCCGCATCGGGGAGCCGCCGCCCGTCCGTCAGGCTCTCCAGCTTCGGCCAGAGATATTCCTCGATCTGCCGGGGTTCCGTCAGTCCCCGATTGACGAGCAGGCGGGCGATCGGCTCTCCGACCCCGAAGCGCTCGGATATGGCGGCAAAATCGCCGGTCTTATTGCAGACCATCCACTTTTCATTTTCCATCTTAGATTACTCAGTCCGCTTTTTCCGTTTTCTTTTTCAGGAAATACCAAAGCGTTCCGGTGATGCAGACCGAGGAGTAGGTTCCGCACACGATTCCCACGGCAAGCGGGATCGCGAAGGCACGGATCGAGTCAACGCCCAAAACAATCAGAATCAGCACCGGCAGCAGCGTCGTCAGCGACGTGTTGATGCTTCGCGTCAGCGTCTGGCTGATACTGTCGTTTACAATGTCCTTCAGGTCGTCCTTTTTCAGCATTTCCTTTCGGTTTTCGCGGATACGGTCAAAGATAACGATCGTTGCGTTGATACTGTAGCCGACCAGCGTCAGCATGCAGGCGATAAACGTATTGTCCACCGTGATCCTTGCCGCCGCATAAACCAGAAGCACGACCAAAACGTCGTGCAGCAGCGCCGTCACCGCGCTTGCCGCATAGGACAGATTCTTAAAGCGGATCCAAATGTAGATCAGCATGCACACGGTTGCGATCGCCACCGCCCATACTGCGTCCGCCTTCATTTCCCTGCTGACCGTACCGCTGATGGTCTCCGTCTCAATGTTCTTCTCCGGAACCCCGTAGGTCTCCGAGAAGGCATTCTTCAACTTCTGCATCGTCCCTTCGTCGTCCAGCACCGCCGTCGATTTGATTACCAGCGCGTTACTTCCCTTGATCTCCGAAACCGTTACCGGCTCGCCGATCAGGTCGGAAGCAAACCGCTCCATCTCCGAATTGGACGGAAGATCGCCGTCAAACGTAACCGTCACCGAGCTTCCGCCGACAAAATCCAGACCGTAGTTCAAAACCGTCCCCGTTCTTACATTGTTGACGATCAGCATCACAACGCAGGCGACGATCAGCGTGCCGGAAATCAGCAGATACTTCTTTCCGTGCTTGACAAAATCCAGCCTCTTGACCGGCTTGGCGATCCCGTACATGCCCGGCTTGTCCAAGCCGAGATTATAAAAGGTGTATAAGATCCAGCGGGTCACGACCATGGCGGTGAACATCGACACGACAATACCGATTCCCAGCGTGATCGCAAACCCCCGGACGGTTCCCGAACCCCGCAGGAACAGCACGGCGGCGGCAATGAGCGTCGTAACGTTTCCGTCAATAATGGCGGACGCCGCCTTGCCGAAGCCGATCTTGACCGCGGAGCGCACGGTCTTTCCGGTCGCAAGCTCTTCTTTGATCCGGGTGAAGATAATGACGTTTGCATCCACCGCCATGCCGACGGACAGAATTACGCCGGCAATGCCCGGCAGGGTCAGGGTCACGTCAAAGAGCAGCATCAGCAAAAGGACGACTCCCAGATAGATAACAAGAGAGATCGCGGAAGCCAGTCCCGGAAAACGGTAAACCGCGATCATAAACAGGCAAACAAGCGCAAAGCCGATCGCACCGGCGATCAAGCTGGTTCTCAACGCCTCCGAGCCAAGCGTCGCGCCGACGATGTTGGAGCGAATTGCCTTCAATTCCAAGGGAAGCGCTCCGATGCGGATGATCGTCGCCAGGTCCTTTGCCTCTTCCAACGTTTTGCTTCCGGTTATTACGGCGCTTCCGCCGGAAATTTTTGTCGATACCGCAGGCGCGCTGACGATCTCGTTGTCGTATACAATGGCAATCGTATTCTGTAACCCGCTTTTGCCAACGCACCAGCCGGTGGCTTCCTCAAACTTCTTTGCTCCGGAGGAATTCAACGTCAGTTCCACGAAATATTCGGTTCCTCCGATGTCGTTTGTGGAACGATAGGTTCCCTCCGCGCCGGAAACGTCGCTTCCGTCAATAATTACGTCGCCGTCCGCAATGATCTCCTCGATCGTGCGGGCAAGCTCATACACGGTCTGACCGTCCTGATCGGTTCCCGCCGCCTTGATGTTGGCGGTCCCCTCCGCGTTCACGCTGTAGATAAAGTAAATATTACCCGCGTCACCGAGCTTTTTCAGAACGGCCTCCGCATCGTCCGCTCCCGGAATATCCACATTGATTCGGTTGCTTCCCTCGAGCGAAACCGCGCTCTCCTCGCTGAACGCCTCCGCACGCTTCTGCAGCTTGGCAAAGGTGTCCTCCATCTCCGTCTTGGACGGATCCTCCTTTACCGCTTCATAAGTGATGCTGACACCGCCGTTCAGGTCCAGTCCCAGCTTGATATCCTGCACTCCGGGGATCTTGTCGTTCGTATAGCCGAAATAGCCCCAAGCCCCGATCGCCGCTACCACCACAAGGATCAGCAGTAGCTGCAGCACTCCTTTTGTTCTGGGTTTCATAAGCAAGCCTCTCTTCCGTTATTTTTGCGCTTCCGCCGCTTGGATCATGATCGCGCATTCCACGCGCTTTTTTTGCAGCTCACAGCCCAGCTCGTACACGTCGTGGATGTCTCCGTGAAAATTATAGGCGTTGGCTGCGCAGCCGCCGCTGCAGTAAAACTTGGCGAAGCAGTCCCTGCACTTCGTCTTGGAATATACGTTGCACTGCCGGAACTTCTCCCGAAGCTCCAGATTGGTAACGCCCTCGTCCACGTTGCCCATGAGGAATTCCTCGTTCCCCACGAACTGGTGACAGGGATAGAGATCGCCCCAAGGCGTCACCGCCAAATATTCCGTTCCCGAACCGCAGCCCGAAAGACGTTTGTAAACGCAGGGGCCGCCGCTCAAATCGATCATAAAGTGGAAGAAATTGAGCCACTTTCCGCTCTTTCTCCGTTCGAGTATATACTTTGCCAGAATATCGTACTGCTCCAAAAGCTCCGGAAGGTCCTCCTCCCGAAACGCATAGTCCTCCGTCGGCGCAGCCACCACCGGCTCGACGCTGATCTGCTCGAAGCCAAGCTCGGACAGGTGCTTTACGTCCTCGGAAAAATCCCGATTGTAATGGGTAAAGGTTCCGCGCACATAATAGTTGGTCTGCTTCCTCTGCTCCGCCAGCTTCTGGAATTTCGGAACGATCAGATCGTAACTTCCTGCTCCCTTGCGGAACGGACGCATCCGGTCGTTGACCTCTTTCCGCCCGTCGATGCTCAGCACCACGTTGCTCATCTCCCGATTGGCAAATTCCATCACCTCATCGTTCAGGAGCACGCCGTTGGTCGTCAGCGTGAAACGGAACTGCTTATCGTGCAGCTTTTCCTGCTCGCGTCCGTACGCCACAAGCCGCTTCACAACGTCCCAGTTCATCAGCGGCTCCCCGCCGAAGAAATCCACCTCCAGATGCTTCCGGCTGCCGGAATTCCGAATGAGAAAATCCAGCGCCTTCTTTCCCACCTCATAGCTCATCAGCGCCCGTCTGCCATGGTATTCTCCCTCTTCCGCGAAGCAGTACCGGCACGCCAAATTGCAGTCGTGCGCAATATGCAGACACAGCGCCTTTACGACCGTCTCCCGCCGGGAGAACCGTTCGATCAGCGGTTCGTAGGTATCCTCCGAAAACAGGGTCCCCTGTTCCTTCATGGCGAGCAGATCGTCGTATACCCGCTCCGCCTCGGCACGCAGCTCCTCGCCGGTCAGCCTTCTGCCGTCCTCGCCCTCGGCGCCGTCCGGACGAGCCGAACAGACGCCCGAAACGAGAGCTTCCCGTTCCGTCGTTTCAAAGCCTGCAATCATATCGTACGTCAGCTCATCCACCAGATGCACCATCCCGCTGTTGACGTCGAGCACGATATTGAATCCATTGGATTTATATTGATGTATCAAGACAAAAATCTCCTTTTGAAAGGCAGAACTCCGCCTTCGGAGCCTCTGCGTTCCGTTTTTTGACATAGCAACGAATAAGCAGCGGCAAAGGCATTGACGCTGCTTATTGTAAGTACCCTCTGCAAAGGACTTAGCGATTGCTGTTCTCACATGTCTGATTTCCTACCGTGCAGGAAGTTTTGCATGCGGACTGGCAGGAGGTCTGGCATTCGCCGCAGCCGCCCTTCTTCGCCGTATCCTTCAGATTTTTTGCGTTCAGCGTGGTAATATGCTTCATAAAGAAAGCCTCCTATTTTTCTAGCTTCCGCTATTATAGCACAGAAGGAGGAAATAGCAAAGTCTTTTTTTGTTTTGATTGCGTTATATGCGTATGTATGATATACTCATCTGGTATTCGAAACCACATCAGACAATCGGATTGCCGTATGTGAAGTTTATGGAAGGAGGATTCCATGTCCGACTATTTCATTTCTACCGATTCCACCTACGATATGCCGGAAAGCTATCGGGAGGAACACAATCTGCTCGTTCATCCGCTGTTCTATACGATAAACGATTCGGTTTACGGCGGAGAACACGATATGGACATCAAAGAATTTTATGCGCGGCTGCGCAAGGGAGAGATCGCCACAACCATGGCGACGAATCTGGAGGACGCCGCCGCCCGTTTCCGCGCCGTTTTGGAACGGGGCGGGGATATTCTGCATATCGGCTTTTCTTCGGCTCTGAGCAGCTCCTATAACAACGCCGCAGTTGCGGCTGCCGAGCTGCAAAAGGAGTTTCCGGAAAGGAAGATCCGCTGCATCGACTCCCTCTGCGCGTCGATGGGACAGGGTCTGCTCGTACACTACGCGGTTCAGAAGCGGGCGGAGGGCATGCCGATCGACGAGCTGGCAGACTGGCTGGAGGAGAACAAGCTTCACTTCTGCCATCAGTTTACCGTAGACGACCTGCATTTCTTGCAGCGCGGCGGCAGGATCAGCAAGACCGTCGCCGTTCTCGGCACGATGATCAACGTAAAGCCCGTGCTTCATGTGGACAACGAGGGGCGTCTCGTTCCGCTGAAAAACGTCCGCGGAAGACGAAAGGCTTTGACGGCGCTTGTGGATAACATGGCGGAACAGATCCCGGGCTTTCGGAACGATACGATCTTTATCAGCCACGGCGACTGCGAGGAGGACGCCCGCTTTGTCGGAAAGCTGGTAAGCGAACGCTTCGGAATTACCGACATTCGGTACAATTACGTTTCCCCGACGATCGGCTCCCACTCCGGTCCCGGAACCGTAGCCCTTTTCTTCGTCGGAAAGGAACGCTGAGCTAATCGGCCACCCACAGCTCCTCCGCCGTCTTTCGAAGCTCGGAAGACGTTTCGGGGGAGCTGCTTTGTTTTCTCGCAAGCAGCGCGGCGTTCAGCTCCGGATAGCCCAGCGGCGGCTGCTCCCGTTCTCTGCGCAGGAGCTGAAAAGCAAGGTTTCTCAGACACCGCAGCCCCTCATACTCCGGAGAGGTCTTTTCCGTACGGTAATTCGCGCATACATATTCAACCGTCTTCCCCTCCTCCAAAGCGCAGACCAGCTCGCCCGTCATATGCCAGCCGTACAGCCGTCCCTTGGGAACGGCGTACTTCCGCCGGATCCGCCGAATCAGGGAAGGCATCGACAGCGCCGCCGTCGGCTGTTCCTGCAAAACGAGCAGGCTTTTCGGCATCAAAGACTTGTAATCGTCAAAAAATTTCTGAAAGGCTTCCCACGTTCCCGGCAGACAGACGACAGCCTGATCGGCCTGCTCCAGCAGCCAAGGCGTCGTAACGTTCCGATTGGACTCCAAGTTCCAAAAGGCGGCGTCGTAAAACTCGCCGCAGTATTCGAGCGTCTCCGGCAGCTCCTCCATAAATCCGTATTCATAAATATCCTTCGACAGACTTTGGTTCATCGGGCAAAAGTACAGGGAATCCGGAATGACCTCCAGACACCGGCGGCCGCGGACGCGCCTTCCGGTCTCCGCAGAGAGAAATTGAAGAAACGTATCTCCCCGTTTGATCCCCGCCTCAAACTGCCGAAAATTCTGCCGCAGCTCGCCGTAGCGTTCTCCGAGCAGCAAATGCCCCAGATTCCTCGCGCTGAGATAGTTTTCCAAAACAACGATACGGCATGGAAACCGTACCGCCGATACCGCCGCTGCCAAAGCCGACAGGTTCGAAGCGCCGCTTCCGCCAAAGGGCGACCAAAACGCAATATTCATAAAATAGACCTCCATAATTCGAGTGGTGCTTTGAAATGATAAGAGATGTGCTGCGCTGGCCCGGCGCAGCACAAAGAAGCAGAGTCTCTGTCAAGAAAAAAGAAAAGATAAAAGATATTCTTGAATGAAATACCGTGAAATTATTTTATCCTGTTATGTAAAATCCCGCAAATACCGAAAGTTACGGCAGCAGGCGCATTTTTGTCCTTTTTTGTCAATCGGCGGAGTCTTTTTCCGTGAAGATCAGACGGGAATTCCGATACGCCGGATCGAAGGTCACCTCTTCCCCAAACCAATCGGGCGGCGCAAAGCGGGCGGAAGTCTCCAGATCGGGGAACTCCACCTCCACGAATTGAAGCCCCTCCAGCTTTCCGTGAAACCGATCCAGCTCCGCCGTCAGCCCTTCGGCAAGAGGGATGCGGTAGCGGGTCTTGCAGATGCGGTTTCCGTCCGCCTTGGCAAGCAGATGCTCGTACGCCTCCCGCGGGATCGGATATTCCTCCTCCACATTCACGAGCGCCGAAGCGCCGGACCTCTCCTGACGGATTTTCAGCGTCAGGCAGTACCGCTCGTCGGTCCTCCGCACCCGCAGCGTGCAGCCCTTTTCACACAAATAGCCCTGCTCGATCTCCCATGCCTCGTACTGCTCCAAAGGCTCCGGCAGACGGCGAAGTTTGAATTTTCTTTCAATTTCCATATCGATTTTCCTTTCCTAGGTTTTCGCAAATGTCCGTATGAATTGACAGTCAAGTGAACATACTGACCCAAACTGGGTGTACAGCAAATGAAATGTGAGGTTACGGTTACTATGAAACTTTTTTGGAAACGCTTTCTGCGCTGCGGCATGACCGGCTGGCTCTGGGAATGCGTCTGGACCGGACTAAGCTCGCTGCTGCAGAAGGATTACCGCCTGACGTGCAGAACCTCTCTGTGGATGTTTCCCATCTACGGACTGGCGTGTCTGATCTGTCCGGTCTATCACTGCATCAAGAAGCGCTGCCTGCTTTTCCGCGGCTTTGTCTATGCCATTTTTATCTTCATCGGAGAATATCTCAGCGGCATCCTGCTGAAAAGCCATGCGATCTGCCCATGGAATTACGAGCATGCCAAGCTGAACATCGACGGCGTCATCCGTCTGGACTATCTTCCGGCATGGATGGCGGCAGGACTTTTGTTTGAACGGATCGTGCTGAAGACCGGCTGCGAGTCGGGCGGCTGCCAAGACGAGGAAAGCGACGACGGCTGCGAATAGCGGCTTCTTCTCCATCGTAGTCTCTGCGGCTCCGTCTGTCAAGCGGCGGAGCGCAGAGAAATTTCTTTTTCTTTTTCGTCAAAAATATACAAAAAAGGCTTTCCTCCACAGAGCTTGGAAGAAAGCCTTTTGTGCACTTTTACTGCATCGTCCGTTCTACGTCGTTGACACCGTTTTTCATGTCGTCGGTCACGTCGTCGACGCCCTTTTTCACATCGTCGGTCAGATCCTCGACGCCGTCTTTTACATCATCGACCGCATCGTCCGCGACGCCTCCGACAGTGTCGTCACGATCCGTATGGTCTTTGTCGGTTCCGTTTCCGTCGTTTCTGTCGCCGTTGTCGGTTCCGTCTCCGCCATTGTTATTTTTATCCGAATCGTTTCTGTCAGATTCCTCGTTTGCGGAAGGGCTGGTTGCGGAGTTGACTCCGTTCTTCTTGTTCGAGCATGCCATCATAGAAACCGACGCCAGCAAGAACAAGACGACAAGTGCAAGCTGTTTTTTCATTTTCATTGCACGTTACCTCCTTTTCCGCCCTTAGTATGTCTCGCCGATGCCCGCTTATGCGAGCTCGCCCCGTTTTTCCGTCAAAAAGCAGGGGGCAGAATGCACATTTCGACATATAATAAACAAAAATGGTACAGTGGGAACGATTTATGCGAGATTTTCTGGAAATCAATCAGGTATCTTTTTCCTATTTTAGCCAAACCGGAGAGATTCCTGTCCTTGACCGCATTCATTTTCACGTTTGCGAAGGAGAATTCATTGCCATTGTTGGTCCCTCGGGCTGCGGGAAAACGACGCTTCTCTCTTTGTTATGCGGACTGCTTACCCCATCCTCCGGAGAAATTCTCCTGAATGGGCTGCCCGTTGCAGGCTCCCGGTCACAAATCGGTTACATGCTCCAAAAAGACCATTTGCTTGACTGGCGTTCCACCAAGCGCAACGTATCGCTGGGGCTTGAGGTCAGCCATACTTATCGGAAGGAGGACGGCGAGCGCATTGACAAAATGCTGCGGGATTACGGTCTGTCCGACTTTTCAAAAAATTTGCCCTCTCAGCTCTCCGGCGGTATGCGCCAGCGCGCGGCGCTGATCCGTACCCTGCTGCGCGACCCCAGTCTCCTGCTTTTGGATGAACCGTTCTCGGCTCTCGACTATCAGACGCGCCTTACGGTCTGCGAGGACGTATGGCACATCATCCGCGAGACAAAAAAAACGACGCTTTTAATTACGCACGACGTTACGGAAGCCATCCGGATGGCAGACCGGATCCTCGTTCTGTCCCGTCTTCCTGCCACGATCCTGAGCAGCCACACGCTGCCTGCGGAGCTTTGCCGTCTCTCCCCGATGGAGGCCGGCAATCATCCGGAATTCGCCGTTTATTTCAATAAAATCTGGAAGGAGCTGATGCGCGCATGAAACCGCTTGTCCGTACGCAGGAAGAATATCTGCGCCGTCTTCGCAGAGAACGATTTTTGGTACACCTGATCCGCATCCTGATCTTTGCAGCCTTGGTCGCTGCTTGGGAGCTGGCAGCCCGCCGGGGATACATCGACGCTTTTGTTACGAGCAGTCCTTCGCGGCTGTGGGATTGCTTCCGCTCGCTGATGGCCTCCGGAACACTGCTTCACCATATCCGGATCACGGTTGCCGAAACGCTGCTGAGCTTCGCTCTCGTCATGGGGATCGCCCTGCTGCTCTCGATCCTGCTCTGGTGGTTTCCGGTCCTCTCAAGGATCTTCGAGCCGTATCTGGTCGTCCTGAACAGTCTGCCGAAATCGGCGCTTGCGCCGGTTTTTATCGTTTGGTTCGGCAACAATATGAAAACGATCATCATTGCCGCCGTTTCGGTCGCGGTGTTCGGCGCCACGATGACGCTCTATCACAGCTTCTGTCAGATGGAGCCCGATAAAATCAAGCTGATCTACACCCTCGGCGGCAAAAAAAGCGACGTGCTGCTGCATCTGATCCTTCCGGGAAATATCGGCACGCTGCTGAACGTCTCCAAAACGAACCTCGGACTTTCCCTTGTCGGCGTTATCATCGGCGAATTCCTCGCCTCCACCGCCGGTCTGGGCTATCTGATCATTTACGGAAGTCAGGTGTTCAAGCTCGATATCGTGCTGCTTGCCATCGTCCTGCTGTGCATTCTGGCGACCCTGCTCTATCTGCTGCTCTCTATGGCAGAGAAGCTGTATGAGCGCCGCATCCGCTGAGAAAATCGTCCAGCTCCCGTTTCGCCCGGGCGCGGTCCTCCGCTAAGATCCCGTGAATGCCCTCCGCCTCCGCGCCCCGGACGTTTTCCTTGGAATCGTCCAGAAAGACGCACTCCTCCGCCGCGAGTCCGAAGCGTTTCAAAAGCAGCCGGTAGATCTCCGGCTGCGGCTTCCGCATTTTTTCTCTGGCGGAGACAAGAACGCCGTCCGCCTCCTTCAGAAACGGGAACTGCGTCTCCAGATGCAGCGAAAACATCCGGTCGGGGTAATTGGTCAGCACATAGACCCGATAGCCCCGCTCCCGGTACTCCCGGAGCCAGTCCGCCGCGTCGGGGAACGGATGCACGAGTTCGGTCAGATCGTCAAAGAAAAGCCGGATCGCCTCCCGATGCTGCGGATGGGCCTCCTGAAACGCGGCGGCAGCCTGCTCCTGCGTCAGCGTTCCCTCATCCATCCGCTTCCATGTGTCGCCAAACAGCACATGCTCCGAAAAGAAGGCGATCTCCTCCTCCGAAAAGCCCAAGTCCCGCATATATTCGCGCCAGCGGACGTCCACGAGCACCATGCCCAGATCAAAGACGATGTTCTTCACCCGGCGGCGGTTCTGTCTGCGGACGGCGCCTCCCGCCAGCGTCAGCAGCCGGTCCGCAACTCCCTGCGGACGCAGGATCTCAACGCCGTCGCCAAGTCCAAGAAGCCAGCCGAGCAGCACGTTGCTGACGGCGATGCGAAGCCGTACCTCATAGGCTCCGTCCGCCTCCCGAACGGCGATCCCGCTCCCGAAACGGTCGAGAAGCGTTCCGAGAAGCTCCTTTTTGATCCGAAGCGTGACCGTCTCCGGATCGCCGTCAAACATTTCAAAATATCGTTCGCTGTATTCCACGCCGGAATCCGCCGCAGGCGCTTCCGCGCCCTCTCTTGCTTCGGCAAGCTTTGTAAGCCGCTGCATCTTATCCACGCGGTAATGGCGCACCGCGCCCTTTTCTCCGTCATACGCCACCAGATAATACGACTCGTTGTCCCACAAAAGCCGCTGCGGGCTGATGCGGGTTTTCTTGCCGTTTTTCCGGAGCACAAGCTCCTTTTTTTCGTTCCAGTCGCAGTAATCAAACGCGATCTGCACGTTTTCCGCAATCGCCTCGTGCAGCAGATCGACGTTTTCCAGCACCTGACGATTCATCGTCTTCACGCGTCCGCGAACCGTGACCTGACGCCGCAGCGTCTTCGCCTCCCGCTCGTTCATCATGGAAGAAAGCTTCCGCACGAGCTCCGCGGATTTTTCCTCCGTCAGGAACCGGGCGGAAAGCACCGCGTCCGCCAGCAGACGCAGCTCCGGAGCCGAGAAGGTGCGTCCCGCAAGGTAATAATAAAACGTGCGGTCCTTCTTTACCCGCCGAACGTCCAGCCCCAGCAGATTCAGCGCCTGAATGTCGTCATAGAGACTCTTTCGCTCCGCCTCGATCCCGTACGCCGCAAGCTCGTCCCGTATCTCCCGAAGCGTCAGCGGATGCTGCTCGTCCGACAACCGGTAAAGGATCCGCATCAAATATACGATTTTCAGCTTCTGATTCTGTGATTTTGCCATGAGCTTCCTCTTATTTGCGCACCGGCAGAGTAACTCCCCGCATGCTTTCCTTCAGGTCCTCATAAGCGCTCCATGCAACCGCCAGCCCGGCGATCGCGGTCAGCGTACAGAGCGCCAGACAGACGTAATGCTTATGCTGCGCCGAACGGAACGCTCCGCAGCCGGCAATGCCGACGGCGATCACTTGAAAGACGAACCATTCCTTGAAAAACAGACTGATTCCCAGAAACACGAGCGCCAGAACCGTCATCGTCAGATCGTATTTACCGTCCGACTTCTCATGCGGCAGCAGCTCCGCGCCGACATAGGCGGACAGATCGGTTTCCGGTTCGTTTCGGCGCGCGTTCTGCGAAACGTCGCGGAACACCAGCTCCAGCCAGTCGGAAAATTCGGCCCGCAGCTCCCTGCGCAGACGCTCCTCCTCCGCCGCCTCCATGGGCAGAACGCCCTTGCCGTGCAGCACGATCCGAAGCGCCGGCCCGTCCGGCTGCTCCTTCTGCGCCTCGTCCACCACGCCGAAATGCAGGCTCACGCCGGGCTTTCCCTCCCATCGGCAGCCCGTTTCCAAAACCCTCGTCAACGCCTCCGTCAGGCTGCGCAAATACGCCTCCCGGATATCCTTCCGCAGGCTCCTGTTCCAGTCGCCGAGGCGCACGACCTCTCCTTCCTTCAGCACCGCCAGATGGTACTGCACGGCGTTCCCCTTCCATGACGGCGCGGAAACAAGCAGGGAAAGCACCTGATCGTCCAGATACCAATCCTCGGGCTTCCACATTTTTGCCTGAAACATGTCCTTTGACATGATACAGTATTTCATCTCCCCCATAGGAAACCTCCTTTTCC
Organism: Lachnospiraceae bacterium; assembly: GCA_030524525.1. Lineage (GTDB taxonomy): Bacteria > Bacillota > Clostridia > Lachnospirales > Lachnospiraceae > ISDg. The sequence goes on along the minus strand of JAUNGI010000005.1, from coordinate 41,146 downwards.
TAAATACTGTATCACATCTCAGGCTTTTTGTCATTCTTTTGCGTCGAATGTGTCGAAAATTCTTCGCGCAGACGGAAATAAAGATACACGGTCACCGCCGTAAAATAAAAAAAAGAGCCCCAGCAAAACAGGGTAAACACCAGCTCCAACGCTCCGAGCGACGAAGAGACCCACAGGAGCAGATCGGCGACCAGACCCGCGCCCGAGCCGAGACTCAGCTTGTTGAAGTCCTGATCGGTCACCTCCTGCGCGCACAGGATCTCGCCAAAAACGAGCAGATATAAAAGAAACGTATAAAGTCCCATACGGCACCCTCCCTTCCTGCCTTACAGTTTACGGGGAGACGGCGCCGGGACGCAAGAGCGTCCCGGCAAATTCTCTTTTTTTCATCGACAGGATCTCCGCTTCCCTACAAAATAATGTCAAGGAGCATCATCAATAGGAAGCCGCACAAAATGCCAAGCGTCCCCATATGATAGCGCGTATCCCGCTGTACGCTCGGAATCAGCTCCTCCACCGTCACATGGATCATCGTCCCCGCCGCATAGGCAAGCAAAAACGGCAGAAACGGCTCGATAGGCTTTGCCAGAAAGACCGAAAGAACGGCTGCCGCCGGCTCCACCAGCGCGGTAACGATACTGCACACAAAGGCGCGCTTCCGAGTGACGCCCTTTTCCATGAGCGCCAAGACGACCGCCGCCGTCTCCGGAAAATTCTGAATGGCAATGCCGACGGAAAGAAGAACGGCGGTGCCAATCCCCGCCGGGTCAATTTCGCCGCCGCCCACCAAGGTAAACGCAAGCCCCAGCGTAATGCCCTCCGGAATGTTGTGGAGCGCCATCGCAAATACGAGCAGGAAGGGCTGACTTCCCGTGACGCCGGACGCCTGCTCCGCTCCCCGCCGCGACAGCGCCGCCATTGCCAAATCAATGCCCCGCAGAATCAAAAAGCCGACCAAAAATCCGAGGGAGATCGGCAGCACGCCGTTTCCCCACAAGCCTTCCCCGCGCTCGATCGCCGGCAAAAGCAGCGACCATACGCTCGTTGAGAGCATCACACCGGCGGACAGGCCCAGAAAAAAGCGCGGGCTTTCCGTTTTCTGCCGACTTCCCGCAAAAGCGCAGAATCCGCCCAGAAGCGCCAGCAAAAACGGCAGACCGATGCCCGCGACCGCAATCATCCATACCATAATTCGACCCGATTCGCTTTCTTTTTCTACCTTATTCTTCTGCGGTGCAAATGGTTCTCATTTTTCCGCCAAACTCCGGAATCAGGATTGACAGCCTCCCCGGAAGTTTTTATAATGAAGAGGGGTTATGCCCAATCCATTACAGGAGGATCTTTCATGATTACATTACACAAGAACGGAGTCTATCTGACCGACGGCGTACCGACGGAGACCGGCGCTTGTCCGCCGGCGGAAGCCCGCAGACAGACCATCGCTTACCGCATCCTATCCTCGCACAACACCTCGGGGAACGACGAACGGCTGAAAATTAAGTTTGACGCAATGGTTTCCCACGATATTACTTATGTTGGAATCATTCAGACGGCACGGGCGAGCGGCCTTGAGGAATTCCCGATCCCCTACGCCATGACCAACTGTCACAACAGTCTCTGCGCGGTCGGCGGCACCATCAACGAGGACGACCATGTCTTCGGTCTTTCCGCCGCAAAGAAATACGGCGGCATCTACGTTCCCGCCAACCAGAGCGTGATCCATTCCTACGCCAGAGAAGAACTGGCGGCCTGCGGCAGCATGATCCTCGGCTCGGATTCCCACACCCGCTACGGCGCGCTCGGCACGATGGGCGTCGGCGAAGGCGGCCCGGAGCTTGTCAAGCAGCTCCTCCGCAACACTTGGGATCTGAACATGCCCGAGGTCGTTCTTGTCTATCTGACCGGGGCTCCCCGCAAGGGCATCGGCCCGCACGACGTGGCGCTCGCTCTCGTAAAGGCCACGTTTGCCTCTGGTTTTGTAAAGAACAAAGTGCTGGAATTTGTCGGACCGGGCGTAAAAAATCTGCCGATCGACTTCCGGAACGGAATCGACGTGATGACGACGGAGACCACCTGTCTGTCCTCCATCTGGGAAACCGACGAGATCACGAAAGGACATTACGACGCGCACGGACGCTCCGAATGCTATCGCGAGCTGAAGCCGGGCAACGGCGCGTATTACGACTGCATGATCACGATCGAGCTGGACAAGGTCGAATCCATGATCGCCCTTCCCTTCCATCCTTCCAACGCCTACACGATCCACGAGTTCGTTGCGAACGCCAAGGAGATCCTTGCCGGCGTGGAGGAAGAGGCCCGCAAAAAGTTCAAAAACGTCTCCTACTCCCTGACCGACAAGGTCAAGGACGGAAAGGTCTATGCCGATCAGGGCGTGATCGCCGGATGCGCCGGCGGTCTCTTTGACAACATCGACGAAGCCGCCGCGATCCTGCGAAACAGCAGCACCGGAAACGGCTATTTCTCGCTGAACGTATATCCGACAAGCGTTCCGGTCAGTCTGGAGCTGACCAAGGTGGGCGCGACCGCCGATCTGCTCCGGGCGGGCGCGGTCATCAAGCCTTCGTTCTGCGGCCCCTGCTTCGGCGCCGGAGACGTTCCCGCCAACAACGGTCTCTCCCTGCGTCACACGACCCGGAATTTCCCGAACCGCGAGGGCAGCAAGCCCGGCGACGGTCAGATCTGCGGCGTGGCGCTGATGGACGCCAGAAGCATTGCGGCCACCGCTGCAAACGGCGGCGTTATCACGGCTGCCACCGATATCGACTACGAGGTTCCGGCACATACCTACCACTTCGATAAAACCGTTTACCGGAACCGCCTTTACTACGGCTACGGGAAAGCGGACAAGAACGCCGAGCTGATCCTCGGCCCCAACATTACCGACTGGCCCAAAATGGAACCCTTGGCGGAGAACCTTCTCGTTCGTCTTGCCGCCGTCATCCGCGACCCGGTAACGACCACCGACGAGCTGATCCCTTCGGGCGAGACAAGCTCCTACCGGAGCAACCCGCTTCGCCTGTCCGAATTTGCCCTCTCCCGCCGCGTGCCGGAATATGTGGGAAGAAGCAAGGCGATCCACGCGCTGGATCTGGAGCGCCGGGACGGCAAGGCTCCGCAGGAGCTGATCGACGTCCTCTCCCGCTTCGGAGACGCCGCGGAGCTGCTCGCAAAGACCCAATACGGCTCCTGCGTCTTTGCCAACCGTCCGGGGGACGGCTCCGCAAGAGAGCAGGCGGCTTCCTGCCAGAAGGTGCTGGGTGGCTATGCGAACATCTGTTATGAATATGCGACCAAGCGTTACCGCAGCAACTGCATCAACTGGGGCATCCTGCCGTTTACGCTTGCGGAGGGCGCGGAATTCCCTTACGGCGACGGGGACTATGTCTATGTGCCCGACATCCGCAGAGGCATCGAGGAAGGCCGGGAGGAATTCGCCGCCAAGGTTCTGAAAGCCGACGGCTCCATCGAACCGCTGACGCTTTATGTCAAGGGGCTGACGCCGGACGAAAAGACCATCATTCTCGAAGGCTGCCTGATCAACTACTACGCTTCGCTGAACCGCAAAAACAGCTAAGGCGCACACCAAACGATCACCTACAGACGTTTCCAGCGGAGCAGAAACGTCTGCGCCACAAAAACCGCAAATACATTTGCTCCGCCATGGAGGTATAACAATGAACAAAATCCAAATGACCACCCCTCTCGTGGAGATGGACGGGGACGAAATGACCCGTATTCTTTGGCAGATGATCAAGGATGAGCTGATCCTCCCCTTTGTCGATCTGAAGACCGAATATTACGATCTGGGTCTGCCGGAACGCGAAAAGACCAAGGATCAGGTCACGCTGGACGCCAGCTATGCGGCAAAGAAATACGGCGTATCGGTAAAATGCGCGACCATCACGCCCAACGCGCAGCGCATGACCGAATACAACCTGACCGAAATGTGGAAAAGCCCGAACGGCACGATCCGCTCCATTCTGGACGGAACGGTTTTCCGCGCGCCGATCATGATCGATTCCATTCATCCGGCGGTGCGAAGCTGGAAAAAACCGATCACGATCGCCCGTCATGCTTACGGCGACGTTTACAAAAACACCGAATTCCGCATTGAAGGCAAGGGAAAGGCGGAGCTTCTGTTTACCGGCGAGGACGGTTCCGAGCAGCGCCAGACGATTTACGACTTCGAGTGTCCGGGCGTTTTGCAGGGAATGTACAACAAGGACACTTCCATCGCTTCGTTTGCCAGAAGCTGTTTTGAATTTGCTCTGGGCAGCAAACAGGATCTGTGGTTTTCCACCAAGGACACCATCAGCAAGAAGTACGATCACCGCTTCAAGGATATCTTTCAGGAGATCTACGACGCCGAATATAAGGAGAAATTCGAGCAGGCGGGCATTACTTACTTCTATACGCTGATCGACGATGCGGTTGCCCGCGTTATCCGCTCCGAGGGCGGCTTTATCTGGGCGTGCAAGAACTACGACGGCGACGTTATGAGCGACATGGTCAGCACGGCGTTCGGCTCGCTGGCTATGATGACCAGCGTTCTGGTCAGCCCGGAGGGCAATTACGAATACGAGGCGGCTCACGGCACGGTAACGAGACACTACTACCGCTACTTAAAGGGCGAGGAAACCTCTACCAACCCGATGGCAACGATCTTTGCATGGAGCGGCGCTTTGAGAAAGCGCGGCGAGAAGGATGCGCTTCCGGCTCTGGCGGCGTTCGGCGACAATCTGGAGGCCGCCTGCATCGAAACGCTGAATCAGGGAATCATGCCAAAGGAGCTGTCTGTCCTTGCTCAAGGAATTGAAACAACTCCGGTAAATTTCAAGGAATTTATCGCTGCGATCCGCAGGAATCTGGAGCAAAAATACGCATAAATTGTGCCGAGGGGCTTATCCTTGCCGGGTAAGCCCCTCCATCGATAGACAAGGGGAGGGAGAATATGGACTTTACAAACTATCCGAACATTGCGGCGCAGGCTGCAAAGCTTGGAAAACTCAAGAAAACCGTGATCAACAAAAAGAAGATCGAGGAAGCCGACCGCACATGGGCGCAGCTTTCTCCGGAGGATCTGGAACGCATTAACGAAGAGGTCGTATCGGCAAAAAAGTGCTGCAAACGCTTGTCATGCCGTCCGCGATCCTGTTTTTCGGCTGGAACACGCTCTTCGTCATTCCGACACGCGACATTATCTGGGTCTACGGCAGCGTCACGACCTGCCGCATGAATTTCATTCCTTACATGAAAGAGCATCAGGTCTTTCTGCTGACCCGCAGACAGGAAACCTTTATGCTGGGAATGACCACGACCGGCCCGATCACCAAAAAGCGTCCCAGCGACGACGCGATCGAGCAGATCCGTCAGGTGCTCTCCCCCTATCGAAAGGGTATTATCTACGGCTGGTCGGAACAGGTACAGAAATTTGTCCATGATAATTTTGCGGGCGCGGTTTCGTATGTGGATCAGAAAAGCAACGAATAGCTGTGATCAAATTGCAGAACAAAAATCAAGCCCCCGCCGCCTGTCCAGAAACAGGTGACGGGAGCTTTTTTTGCATCCTTTTTCGTTTTTCATTTGGTCCCGTACCGCTTTGCCAGCTCTTCCAACCGTTCCGCAAGCGCTTCGCCGGAGCTTTGCAGCCGATACACATCGTCCAACCATCCAAAACGGGCGGACTGAGGCGTAACATACGCCGTTCTCCCCTGCAGCACCAGCCGGACGCCTCGATAATTCTCATCCCAAAAATCCAGCATGACCGCAGCAATGCGCCCATCCTCTCCGCCGCGTCCCGAAAGCTGTCCGTCCAGCCGGGCAGGACGATAACAACAGGAGATCTGCTCCAATTCCCGAAAAACAGCCTCCAGCGGCTCGCTTCCGCTGATCTCCCATTCCTCGATCCGTCGGTCTGCATACACCACCGCAATGCTCGCTCGTGTGACATTCTCCTGCTCAACTTCTGTTATCTTAAAAACATTTTTCGGCAAAAATCGGAATGCAAGCGCAAGACCTCCGCCCAACAGAAGAAGCAGCAGAAAAACACGGAAAAAACGCGCTTGCCGCTCGCCCCATTCCCCAGTCTCCGCCTGCTTCCCCCGCCTTCTGCACATTACCAGCCAAAATTCACACAGAGCAAACAGCAGGCAGCTCAGCACCGCATAGACAATGCGCTTGCCGCTCGCCTCCAAAAACAAAAGCGGCAACAATGCGACGCCCTGATTGAAGCCTAACAAAAGAAAGAAAAAGGCGTCCGAAGCCTTCCCGCGTGCCAAGCGGTACAGACAAAACAGTTCCGTCAAAAAAATCAGACCACCCAGAAGACAATCGACCGCATTCAGCCAGTAGGTCAGGGCAAGATAATGGAGGAAAAGGCAGATGCCTGTCCCAAAGAAGATTCTGCGTTTGATTTACTGCCGCAGCTTTTCCAGCAGGCGCTCTCCATTCCATGGATGTTCCGCCTCCCAACGCCGCCACCGACGTTTTCTGATTTGATGCACGGAAACGCCCAAGAGCAGACCGACAAGAGCCAAGCAGGGCGTAACGAAAAACCAGCCGTCCATCTCCCAATAAGAAAAAATACTACCAATGAGCGCATAATAAAAAACCGGAAGCAGCCAACGAAACCTCCAGAGTTTTCCCTCTTTCCTGCCAAAGAGGACTCCGAAGAGAAATGCCTGCGGCATAAAATAATACAAAGTCGTGATGCCAAAACCCGTCGTCCATTCTCCGTCTATTGCACACGCATAAAGATAGAGAAGGGCATAGACGACAAGGCTAAGCAGCCAAACGATTGGCAATATCCATCCGTTCCATTCCATTCGACGTTTCTGCATTTGTATCATCTCCGCAGCTTTTCTAATAAGTCATCCGCATTCCACGGATGCCGTTCCGCCCAGCGCCGCCAAAGCATTTTTCTAATTTGATGCACGGAGAAGCTTAGCAGCAGCCCGAACAGAGCAGCTCCCGCAGGCCAAAACCACAGCCAATCAAAGCCCCATCTGCCTAAAAGAAGCCACATTGCCAAAAAGTAATAGACGGGAAGCAGCCATTTCAAATTCCAAAAGCCCCCCTCTTTTCGTCCAAACAGAATCCCAAACACGAAGCCCTGTGGCATCAGAATATAATAAATTGTGCCGAGAAGGTATCCTGTAGTCCATTCATAATATTGTGTACAAGCATACCAGTAATCAAGTAGGAAAATGGCAACGCTACCCAGCCATACAATTGGCAGGGTCAGTCTTCTCCAATCCACACGATGTTTCTGCATTTGATTCACATCCTTTTATTTTTTTGTTGTAACAGCCTTATATGCTCCCAAAGCACTGCTGTTTCTGACATTTTCTTCCGAATAGCCATATGCTCGAATTTTATAATAGTATGTTATTCCGGGCTTTAATCCGGTATCGGTAAAAGTATCCGCTGTTAACGAAGCAATCTTTGAATATGTTCCACTCGCACTTGTGGCACGATAAACCTCATAGGAGGTAGCTCCACTGCTTTTGCTCCATGTAATAGAGATGCTGGTTGTACTTTCTGCCGATGATGCATAAATCGTCGGCGGCACCATCTTTACCGTAGCTTTGATCGGTAGGCTGTCATTACTCTCACCGCCCGTTTTATGTGCTGCTACCCGAAAATAATATGTTGTATTGGGCGACAAACCATTTCGTGAATAACTTGTATTTGCTGTGGTTGCAACTTTTTTGTATATACCATGCTGAGTGTCGCACTGGTAAATATAGTATTCTGTCGCCCCTGAAACAGCGTTCCACTTTAGGTTAATGCCACAGCTATCATTCGGCGTTGCAGAAGTAAGTGATGGCCGCTTATAAATTCATTATAATGCATAACCTCCCATTCTGCCGCAGCAGGGAAAAATCGGTTTTGTTTCCGGAAAAACCGGCAAAAAACATTGTTAATTTGAAAAGCGCGCCAGCCGTTCCGCCACTCTTTTCTTATATGCGCGGCTGACGGGCAGTACGGTTCCGTCCTTCAATACAATTTGATCCGATCGGCATTCGGTAATGTGTTTTATATTTACAATGTAAGACTTATGAATTTGACAAAAGAACTGATTTTCTACCCGTTCCGCTACGTCCTGCATCCTTCCGTAAAACTCCTGTCTTGTCCCGTCGAGCATCTCAATCGCTACCTTCTTTCCACAGCACTGAAAAAAGGTAATTTGCGAGAGAAGAACGCTGAAAGTATGCTTTCCAAAAGAATATTGGAAGAAGCGCGGATTTTTCCCGTAAAGTCTTAGATATTCTCCCAATGCAAAAGATATCTCTGTCTGCGAAACCGGTTTCAGAAGAAAGTTCATGGGCCGCAAAGCAAAGATCCGCATCGCGTCGCCCTCCTTCTCAGAGATAAAAATCAACTGCATCACTTCATTTTCTATGTCGGCTCTCAACCATTGTCCGATCTCAATCCCTGTCGTGTCCCCCAGATCGGTATCCAAAAATAAAAGCTCCGGCAGCGCATGGTCTTTGGCAAACGAAAAAAAGTCCGCTCCGTTCCGAAAGACGTCCACCTCATATCCCACTTTTTCTTTTTCCAAAAACACATGAATCGAAGCTTCCAGCTTCCGCCTTGCCTCACTGTCCCCCATACAAATCCCAATACGCAGCATCTCTCTTCCCCCGTTTTGAACCCCAAGCGTACTATCGTCACATTTTAATTGTAACATCTAAAATTTTTCTGTCAATGACAGGAATCTGCACTTTTTGTGCAAACCCTATCTCGGATTCCCGTAAGCTGTCTAGACCCAAGAAGCTTGCGCTGCGTTTTTGTTTCACCGGATGCGCTTTTCTATAAAAGGAAAAGCAAAAACACGTTCCTTGACGAGATGTTCTCTTTCTCTTTTTCACGGAACGTGTTTTCGGTATAATATTCGATTTTTTCAGGCAGGTTTGATTTTATCCCAACGCCACATCCAGCACCATCATCAACGAAAAGCCCGCGGCAAACAGTACGGTTCCGATATTGGAATGCTCTCCTTCGGACATTTCCGGGATCAGTTCCTCCACAACAACATAAATCATCGCGCCGGCCGCAAAGCTGAGCAGATAAGGAAGCAGCGGCGTCATCCAGCGCGCCGCCAGAATTGTCAAAAAAGCTCCGACCGGCTCGACGGCTCCGGAGAGCACGCCGTAGCCAAACGCTCTCCTCTTGGAAGCGCCCTCGGCACGGAGCGGCATGGAAATGATCGCTCCTTCCGGAAAATTCTGAATGGCAATGCCGATGGAAAGCGCCAAGGCTCCGGTCATGCTGATTTCCATCTCTCCGGAAAGCCAGCCGGCAATCACAACGCCGACCGCCATTCCCTCGGGAATGTTATGAAGCGTTACGGCAAACACAAGCATGACCGTACGGCTCAAACGGCTTTTCGGGCCTTCTGCCTCGCTGCTGTGAAGATGCAGATGCGGAATGCTGCGATCCAACAGAAGCAGAAAAAGGATGCCCAACCAAAAGCCAAGAAACGCCGGCAGAAAAGAAAGCTTCCCTTCCGCCTGCTCCAGCGACGGAATCAGGAGGCTCCAGATGGATGCCGCAACCATAACGCCGGCGGCAAAGCCGGACAGCGCCCGCTCCAGCGACTTATGGAACGAATGCTTCATAAAGATAACGCAGCCCGCTCCCAAGGTCGTCCCGACAAACGGAAGCAAAATGCCGATCCAAGCCTGTAAATCCATCATACCCCTCTTTCAGCTCCTTTTACAGCGAAAAAATCTTTTGCAGCTCCTCGATCAGAACCTTTGCCGCCGCCCGATGAGAGGGATAGCCCGGATGGTACCGGCTTCCCACGGTCTCGTCGGTCGTATTGGGAAGCGGCAGATACGAGATCCGCTCGTCCCGGCTTTCCTCCTGATAGCGCGCAACGGCTTCCGTGATCATCGGCTCCAGACCGTCTCCCAGCATGCCGTAGATCCAAAGGATGTATGCCTGCGGATTTTTCCGGCGGATATCGCGCAGCGCCGCGACCGCAGCCGCAAGGAATCGCTCCTTTGATTCCGACTCGGGCGTTCCGTCCGGCAAAAGCGTCTGCCGATAGACGAGCCCGGTTTCGGGGTCTGTCCAAGGCTGCTGCGTAAACGCGCTGTAATCGTTTGTACCCAGATGGAAAATAACCGCGTCCACCGGGTTTGCGGCAAAGTCGTAATCCTTCTGCGCGCCCACCGCCTCGTGCCGCAAACCGGTCAGCATACCGCAGACCTTTCCGTATACGCGCGGAATGCTGTTGTTCACATTGTTGTCCCAGCCGCAGTAAATCCCCCAGCCGCCCTTGGAAATAACGCGGTAGTCCGCATGAAGCGCCTGTGCGGTCAGAAAAGCATAGTTATGATAGGCGGAAAAGAACATGGGGATCCAGTCCTCCTCGCCCTTTGCGCCGTAGGTTCCCTCTCCGGTCGTAATGCTGTCGCCAACAAATTCCAGAGAAAGCGGACGCTTTTCCACCGGGCAGACCTCGCCGTCGGTTTCCAACGACAGGATCTGCAAATAATGTACGGAATCCTCCGGAATCGCCTCGGTTTCCTTGATGATCCGCACATTCTTTATTTTATCCGGATTCATCCGACGAAATACCGTGATCGTCTGCTCCCCCTTCGCAAGCATCTGCCGCGAAATAAACGCCCCGTCGATCAGGATCGTCAGCCACTGGTCAAAGCAATCATAAACCGCATTGACCGTAATTTGCAGCGTCGCCGCCTTGACATTGCACTCCACGGCGCTCCCGCTGTAAAAGAAGGTGATCGGAAAGGTTCCGTCGGTTCTGCCGTGAACCCGTACCAAGCTCCACTCGTCCTTTGTAAAAGTATGCATCTGCTCCGCCTCCAAACTCATGTGGTTTTTATCTGCATTTTACTCTGCCGTCGTCCGTCACCCGGATCTGCTTTTTCTTGAGCCTCCGAACGACGCTTTCCCGAAGAAGCACATAAAGGACCGAAAACAGCGGCACAAAAATCAGCATTCCGACGATCCCAAGCAGGGAGCCGCCGACCGTGATCGCCGCCAAGACCCAAAGCGCCGGAAGTCCGACCGAACTTCCCACCACTCTCGGATAAATAAAATTCCCCTCTATCTGCTGCAGGGCAAGAAACAACACGACAAACCAAACGGCGCGCATCGGATCGACCATAACGATCAGAAATACGCCGATCGCGCAGCCGATAAACGCTCCGCAGATCGGGATCAGCGCCGTGACCGCGATCAAAAGGCTGATCGGCAGCGCATACGGAAAACGCAGGATCGTCATGGACACGAAAAACATGCAGCCCAGAATCAGCGCTTCCAGACACTGCACCGCAAAAAAATTGGAGAAGGTTTCTTCGATCATTGCGGAAAGCTGAAGCACCCGTTCCGCCCGATCTCTGCGCAGGAAGGCGTACAGGATCTTTTTCATTTGAACGCCAAGCCGATCCTTCTGAAACAAAATGTAGACCGCAAAGCAGATCGCCAGAAAGAAATCCACAACGCCGGAAACCAACGAGGTGGCAAAATTGATCGACGCGCCGAGTACGGTTCCGGCTCCGGAAAAGATAAAGGAATTCACATTTTCCCAAATCTGCTTCCAATCAATCTTTTCCAGTTTCAGTTTAGAAACGATATTCGTATGCACCCATTCGTTTTCGTTCGCCCATGCCACCACGCGATTCCAAAAACCGAGAAAGGTATCGGGCAGTCCGGCCACCGTTACCGCAAGCTGCGGGATCAGAATTCTCAGCATAAACGCCAGCACCCCTACCACGGACAGCAGCGTCAGCGCCAGCGCCATTCCCCGCTTGTGGCGCCGAAAAAATTTCCCAAAGCGTTTCTTCTCCAGCTTCCCCAGCTGACGCTCGTAAGCTCTCATGGGAATATTCAGAAGAAATGCAATGCAGCATCCCAGAATGATCGGAAACGCCACGTCAAACAGATACAGAAATACCCGCCATATTACGCTCAAATGATTCATCAGCAGATAAAACAGCACGACGGCAAATAACGCCAGCACCAGTTTTATGAGATTTTTCTGATTCAGCTCCACAAGATCCTTCCTTTTCCAAAATTCCTAATTGAAATAAACAAGCTTATCCGCAGGCTCTTCCGCAGGAACCAGCGCCGTCACATAAAGCACCGGCCCTTCGCCCTGATATTCCCGCTGATATTCCTTTTTTACAACTGCCGTGACCCGATACCACTGACGGCTTTTCATCTGCTTGACATTGACGGCTGCCGGCGGCTTTGCCAGAAAACCGATAAACGCTACGTCGTCCGCACAGCAGGTCATCGCCATCCGTCCGGGTACAAAGCAGCCCTTTGGAAGCTTCGGCGACACATAACTCATTGCCAAAAACGATACGGTCTTTCCGACATAGGCGTCCGGATGATCCATGGCGTCCATATACCAGATCCCATAGTCCTCATCCGTAATTTCCAAATGCGACTGGGTCATATCGTAAGGAAGCTCCTCCTCTTCCTCCGAGTCGTCGATCCCATCCTCCCGCTCATAGATCAACTGAATCTTACGGTTCACCGGCTTTATGGAGCGCCGAATGGCCGTTTTGTTCGTTTCCTCCGTACAGCGGTTGAAAATCGCAATGTCGGAGTACTTCATTTCCTCCAGCATAAGCGAACGCATATTCTTCATGTAAGCGTCGAAGGTCGTCGCATCAACAATCGTAATGATCTGCATCAGCGCCCACTCGTCCGGCATATTCCGTTCCAGAATGCTGGCAAGCTTCCACATGCCGTTCATTTCCACCATGATCATATGGGGTTTATAGAACATGTCAAGTCCGAAAAGGAATTCGTCGGTCAGCTGCTCTTCCTTTTCCACGGCTACGATGCTGACGCCCTGCTTGGCAAGAGCGACCTCGTCGTACTCCTCCTCCCCCTCCTCGCAAAGGATCAGGAGGATCTTCCCCCCGTTCCGAAACTGGGGGTCCTGCAAGGTTTCCTTGATAAACGTAGTTTTCCCGCTGTCAAGGAAACCGTTGATAAGAAATACAGGTTTTTCCATTATTTTCTCATTGCTCCATCTGGTTTCAAATACCAAACAATTCCCGAATAGCTTCTTCCTTCAATTTGCTGCCGATAACGCACAGCCGACCGATCGTCTCGGCGCTGCCCTGACGGATCTCATACTCTCCGGGGGTCAGATCGAAATGCAGCCAGCTTCCGTCCGTGCCCGCAACCATTCCCTTGGAACGCAGGATCACGCCAAGCTCATCGGAATTTGCAAGATGCTCCAAAATGGCTTCCAACTGCTCCTTCGGGAATTTCTTCGTCGTTTCCGCTCCCCAGCTCGTAAACACCTCGTCGGCATGATGATGCCCATGCTCGTGATGGTGCTCATGACCGCAGCCGCACTCCTCGTGGTCATGCTCATGCTCGTGGTCGTGATGGTGCTCGTGACCGCAGCCGCACTCCTCGTGCTCATGCTCATGGTCGTGGTCGTGCTCATGCTCATGATGATGCTCATGACCGCAGCACTCCTCATGCTCATGGTCATGCTCGTGGTCGTGATGATGACCGCAGACCGGACAGATCTTCTCCTCCTCCAAAAGAGCCTTTGCCAGATCCATCTTCTTGTCCATCGCCGCAAGGATCTGCGCGCCGGTCAGCTCCGACCAAGGCGTCGTTACCAGCTCCGCCTCCGCATTCTGCTCCCGCACAAGCTTTACGCATTTCTCCACCTTTTCATCGGAGAGATTCTGCGTCCGACTGAGCAGGATGGTCTTTGCATACTGTACCTGATTATTGAAAAATTCACCGAAATTTTTCATATAGATGCGGCATTTTCCGGCGTCCACAACGGCTACGACGCCGCAGATCACAAAATCCTCGTCGCCGACATTTTCCACCGCCTTAATGACGTCGGAAAGCTTGCCGACGCCCGACGGCTCGATCAGGATGCGATCCGGATGAAGCTGTTCCTTTACCTTCTTCAACGCCTCGCCGAAATCACCGACCAAGGAGCAGCAGATGCAGCCCGAATTCATTTCGGTGATCTCCACGCCGGCTTCCTTCAAAAATCCGCCGTCGATGCCGATCTCGCCGAATTCGTTCTCGATCAGGACGACCTTCTCGCCCTGATAGCCCTCCTGCAGCAGTTTCTTAATCAACGTTGTCTTGCCGGCGCCCAAAAAGCCGGAAAAAATATCAATTTTAATCACTTTTCTCACACTCCTAAAAAAACGAAACCATTTTTGTTAAACCGTTCCCGTAGTTCCAAAGCCGCCCCGGTTCTTTCCCTCCAGCCGCTCGACCCGTTCAAACCGAAGCGCAGGCTGATTCTGCACAATGCGGAACTGACAGATCCGGTCGTTGACGTGGATCTCGGTGTCCCGCAGGGCATATGCCGGCCATTTCCACTCGTCCTCGTTTCCGCAGTAGCTGCCGTCGATCACACCCATATGGTTGGTCTGGATCACGCCGAAGTTCTTAAACGTGGAGCTTCTCGGCACGACGTGCGCCTCGTAGCCCTTCGGCAGCTCCACGGCGATCCCAAGACGAATAAGCCGGAATTCACCGGCTTTCATGACCACGTCCTCCGCAGCCCGAAGGTCGATCCAGTCGGACTTGTTCTCAATATACTGAAGTTCTTCGATCTCATTGCTGATATATCGTATTTTCAGAATTTCCATATTTTCCTCCGATAGCGGAGCGTGTTCCCGCGAAGCGCCGCGCCGAAAATTTCAAATTTTCGGCTGCGATCAAAGGGTATCCACTCCGTGCCGCGTGCTAGATCTCCTGCAAAAACGCCAGATATCCAAGATATGCCTCGTAAATATCCGCCTTGCTTGTGACCTCCCAAGGCGCATGCATATTCTGCACGGCAACGCCGCTGTCGATGACGTTCATGCCGTAGTTCGCCATAATATAGGCGATCGTGCCGCCGCCGCCCTGATCGACCTTGCCAAGCTCCGCCGTCTGGTACGCCACGTTGTGCAGATCGAGCGCCCGCCGAATCCTTGCATAATATTCCGGATTGGCGTCGTTGGAGCCGGATTTTCCGCGGGAGCCGGTATATTTGTTGAATACCAGACCCTTGCCGAAGTAAGCGGCGTTCTTCTTTTCAAAAACGCCGGAATAATTCGGATCAAACGCGGCGCTGACGTCCGAGGACAGCATATGCGAATTCTGCAGGGCTCTGCGTACCGAAAGCTCCGAATATTCGCCCATGCGAGCAAGCAGCTCCGCCACACAGTTTTCAAAGAAGCGGGAGTGCATACCGGTTGCGCCGACGCTGCCGATCTCCTCCTTGTCCACCAGCAGGCAAACCGCCGTCCGGTCGGTCTCCTTGCAGTCGAACAGCGCTTCGGCGGACGTATAGGCGCACACCCGGTCGTCCTGACCGTAACCGATGATCATGCTGTTGTCAATGCCGTAGCTCCGCGCCTTTCCCGCCGGCACGATCTCCAGCTCCGCCGAGGCAAAGTCTTCCTCTTCCATTCCGTAGCGCTCCTTGAGGATCCGCAGAGCATTCGCCTTAACGGCGTCCTTTTCCTCCGAGGAAAGCGGCATCGAGGCGATCGTCACGTTCAGATCCTCTCCCTCAATAACGTTCGCCGCCTTCTTTTGAAGCTGATCCGCCGCCAGATGGATCAGCAGGTCGCTGATCCCCACCACCGGATCGTTTTCCTCCTCGCCGATCACCACGGGAACCACGGTGCCGTCGGTCTTTACGACCACGCCGTGGATCGCCATGGGCTGCGCCACCCACTGATACTTCTTGACGCCGCCGTAATAGTGCGTATCGAGAAGCGCAATGTCCGTATCCTCATAAAGCGGATTCTGCTTCAGATCCAGTCTCGGCGAGTCGATGTGCGCGCCGAGGATCTTCATGCCCTCCGCAAGCGGTCTCGTCCCGATCCGGAACAGCGCCAGCGCCTTGCCCATCATATTGTAATATACGGAATCCCCCGCCTTTACCGAGTCGCAGGAAAGCAGATCGCGATAGCCGAGGCTCTCCGCCTTTGCGATCACGCTGCGGACACACTCCCGCTCGGTCTTATTCTCGGAAATAAAGCCCCGATACCGCTCGGCAAACTCCATCACCCTGCCAAGCTCGGCTTCTCCATAGGAGAGCCACGCATTTTTCTTGTTTTTTTCGCTCATAGTTACCTCCAATTTGCAAATACTTGGGACAAAACACAAGGTGCACCCGCCAGAAGCCGGTGCACACTTGACTGCATTATACGTTGATTTCTGCACGGATCCCAAGCTCATCCTTATGTGCATCGAGAATCGGCTGAATGACCTGACCGAGGAATTCCTCGGTCTGCTCCTTGGCACAGCCAGTATACTTTGTCGGGTCCATGCAGGCTTTCAGATCGTCCAGCGACAAATGGAACATCGGGTCTTCGGCAATCAGCTCCAGCAGATTGTTTTCCAAGCCCAGCTCCTTCACGTTTCTTCCGGCAATCATGGAAAGCTGACGAATGCGCTCGTGCAGCTCCTGACGGTCGCCGCCGGCATTGACCGCATCCATCATAATGTTTTCCGTCGCCATAAACGGCAGCTCGCTCATCAGCCGCTTGGTAATGACCTTGTCGTAAACGACAAGACCGTCCACGACGTTCAGGTACAGATCCAGAATGCCATCCACGGCAAGGAACGCCTCCGGCACCGAAAGACGCTTGTTGGCGGAGTCGTCCAGCGTCCGCTCAAACCACTGCGTCGCCGAGGTGATCGACGGATTGAGCGCGTCCACCATAACATAGCGCGCCAGCGACGCGATCCGCTCGCTCCGCATCGGGTTCCGCTTATATGCCATTGCGGACGAACCGATCTGCTGTTTCTCAAACGGTTCCTCGATCTCCTTTAAGTGCTGCAAAAGACGAATGTCGTTGGAGAACTTGTGCGCGCTCGCGGCAATGCCCGCCAGCACGTTCAGAACTCTCGTATCCAGCTTTCTCGTGTAGGTCTGCCCCGAAACCGGAATGCAGGACGAAAAGCCCATCTTCTGCGCGATCTTCGCATCGAGCTCCTTGACCTTCTCCCGGTCTCCGTGTACAAGCTCAAGAAAGCTTGCCTGCGTTCCGGTCGTTCCCTTGGAACCAAGCAGACACATGGAGTCGATAATATAACAAAGGTCGTCATAATCAAATTTCAGTTCCTGCAGCCACAGGCAGGCTCTTTTTCCGACGGTCGTCGGCTGCGCCGGCTGAAAATGCGTAAAGCCAAGCGTGGGAAGCGCCTTGTAGCGCTCGGCAAATGCGGCGAGCTTGCTCATGACGTTCACCAGCTTTTTGCGCACCAGCTTCATGGCCTCGGTCATAACGATCAGATCCGTATTGTCCCCGACATAGCAGGAGGTGGCTCCCAGATGGATGATCCCCTTTGCCCCCGGACACTGAACGCCGTACGCATATACATGGCTCATAACGTCATGGCGGCATTCCTTTTCTCTGGCTTTCGCCACGTCATAGTTGATATCGTCCCGATGCGCTTTCAGCTCGGCGATCTGCTCCTCCGTCACCGGAAGCCCAAGCTCGTGCTCCGCCTCCGCCAGCGCGATCCACAGCTTTCTCCATGTCCGAAATTTCATATCCGGGGAAAAGATATACTGCATCTCCTTGCTGGCGTAGCGCTCCGAAAGGGGACTGACATAGCAATCGTTGCTCATAAATTCCTCCATGTAACGAAAATTACTGGATCCCCAGTCTCTTGAACACTTCCTGATAAGCGTCTTCCACACCGCCAAGGTCGCGGCGGAAACGATCCTTATCGAGCTTCTCATGGGTATTGATATCCCACAGACGGCAGGTATCGGGAGAGATTTCGTCCGCGAGAATGATCTGTCCGTGGTAACGGCCGAATTCGATCTTGAAATCCACGAGTTCGATGCCGCACTCCGCAAAATACTCCTTGAGAACGTCGTTTACCATAAAGGCGTATTTGGTGATCGTATCGACCTCTTCCTGCGTTGCCGCGCCGATCGCAACCGCATAGTAACCGTTGATCATCGGATCGCCGAGCGCGTCGTCCTTATAGGAAAACTCCAGCGTCGGGCGCTTCAGAACGATGCCCTCCTCCATGCCGAGCTTCTTTGCAAAGCTTCCGGCGGAAATGTTTCGGATGATCACTTCCAGCGGAACGATCTCGACCTTCTTAACGAGGGTCTCGCGGTCGCTGAGCTCTTCGATATAATGGGTCGGAACGCCCTTCTTTTCCAGAATCTGCATCACATGGTTGGACATCTTGTTGTTGATCACGCCCTTTCCAACGATGGTCCCCTTTTTCAGACCGTTGAACGCGGTGGCGTCATCCTTGTAATCCACAATGAGCGCGTCCGGATCGTCGGTTTTGTAGACCTTTTTTGCTTTTCCTTCATAGAGCTGTTCTAACTTCTGCATACGATAATCTCCTTTTCTGTGCTGTATGAAAATTTATGTTACTTTCTGGCGATCCGACGCAGCTCCTCCACAGAGAAAGCATACTTCCGACCGCAGAAATGACATACGGTTTCAACGGGCTTTTCCTCCGACAGCAGATCGGAAAGCTCCTTTTTCCCGATGCACAAAAGCCCCTTTTCAAAACGCTCCTTCGAGCAGTCGCAGGCAAACCGGGTCGGTACCGTATCGGTAATTTCCAAGCCCAAGCCGCCCAGCAGCTCCTGCAAAATATCTTCCGGCGTTTTTCCGCTCTCAAGCATCTCCGTCACCGAGGATATTTTTTGAATTTTTTCCTCAAGAGCCGAAATCGTCGCCTCCTCGGCAAAGGGCATAAGCTGCACGATAAAGCCGCCCGCCTGCCGCACCGTGTTTTCGCGGTTCATCAGGACCCCAAGTCCGACCGCCGAAGGCACCTGCTCCGAGGTCGCAAAATAATAGGTCAGATCCTCGGCGATCTCGCCGGTCTGCAGCGCGGTGTCTCCCACATACGGCTCCTTGAGCCCCATGTCCTTGATCACGCTCAGAACGCCGAGTCCGAGCGCGCCGCCCACATCCAAATGACCGTCCTCCCTCGGAGGAAGCATCACGTCCGGGCAATTCGCATAGCCCTTGACCTTCCCCTTGGAATCCGCCGTTACGAGCAGCCCTTGGATCGGACCGGAGCACTGAATGCGCAGGGTGAGAACGTCTTCCTCCCCCTTCATCATAACGCCCATCATCGCGCCTGCCGTCAACAGCCGCCCAAGCGCCGCCGTTACGATCGGGCTTGTGTTATGAGCGCTCCGGGCAAATTCCGTCAGTTCCCGGGTCGTTGCCGCGAACGCGCGGATCTGCCCGTTTGCCGCCATTGCGCGAACAATATAATCCATCGTCTCACATCCTAATCACAAATACGTTTTGTTTTTCTGAAAGCCTTCCTTCGCCACAAATACGACCCGCTCCGACGCTTCGTCCGCCGGTTCGCGCGTATAGTCCGAATACGCCGCGACAAATTCCATTCCCGCCGCCGTCAGGCATTCGATCACCTCTTGGACGGAATAGGCCTGCTGCACATGCCGTTCCTCGCTCCGCTCGTAAAGCCCGTCCTTGTTTTCCAAAAACATCGTCAGCGCATATTCGTTCCGTCCCGCCGCCTCGTCGTAGGCGTTTTCCCAGATCAGCACGCCTTCGGAAAGCTGCTCCGTCCGCGTCCGGTCGCCGAGAACGTCCCGATAATACCGGGCGGTCTTCATATCGAAAACGAACAGCCCGCCGCGCTCCAGATAGTTGTTCACAAGCCGAAACACCCGGATCAACTCGTCCCGCGTCAGAAGATAGTTCATCGTGTCGCAGACGCTGACAAAGGCTCCGACCGTTCCGAACAGCTCCAGTTCCCGCAGATCCTGATGCAGGTACAGGATGGAGGAACACTCCCTATCATATCCCTTTTCCCGTGCAATTTCAAGCATTTCCTCGGAAGCGTCCACGCCGATCATATCATAGCCCGCCGCAGCAAGCCGCAGCGTCATTTCTCCGGTTCCGCAGCCAAGATCGGCGACGATTCCGCCCGTCAAGCCGTGCTCCCGCAGCAGCGCCGTCAGGAACTCCGCCCAGCGGTCATAGGGAACGTTGTCCATACAGTCGTCATAGATCCATGCAAATTCCGAATACATCGTTTCCCCGTCTCGCAACATTATACCATAATTCGTGTGCTTCAGCACACACTCAATTCAGAAGTGCTAAATGCGGAGCATTTTGCACATTATACTATAATTTTCGTGTGCTTCAGCGCACGCTCGCTATAACGGCGTTTGGCGAACGGAGCCGCCTCCGTCCGCCAGAAAAATTACTCGTTTGCCGCAATTTCGTCAAATACCGGTACAAGCGCCGGATAAATGGAACGGAAGATCGCATAACGCTTCTCGTACTCTGCGACCACCGCCGGCTCCTGCTCGATGGTGTCCACGACACGGATCAGCTTGGAAGCCGCCTCCTCCACCGAAGCGAACTCGCCGCAGCCGACAGCCGCCAAGATCGCAGCGCCGTAGCCGGGGCCCTCCTCGCAGTTGATCCGATCCACCTTTACGTTCATAATATTCGCCAATACCCTGCACCAGAGCGGGCTCTTTGCGCCGCCGCCGATGGCGCGGACACGCGTGATCTCCACGCCGAAGGAACGCGCGATCTCCAGCGCGTCGCGAAGCGCGTAGGTAACGCCCTCCATAACCGCAAGCGTCATATCCTCGCGCTTGGTGTCCATCGAAAGTCCGACGAAGCAGCCTCTGGCGTTCGGATTGTTGTGCGGGGTACGCTCGCCCATCAGATACGGCAGATAGTACACATGATTTTTCCCGATCTCGGTAATGCCCTTCTGCTCTGCGGCATAGTCCTTCGTTCCGATGATGTCGTCCATCCACCACTTATTCGAGGAAGCGGCGGAGAGCATACAGCCGAGAAAATGATATTTCCCGTTCGCATGAGCAAACGAATGCATTGCGTTCGCGTCGTCCACGGCGAATTCGTCGGTGGCGATAAATACGGTTCCGCTCGTCCCGAGCGATACGCTGCACATGCCGTGCTCAAGCGTTCCCGTGCCCACCGCTCCGGCGGCGTTGTCCCCGGCTCCGGCAATGACCTTGACGGTCTCCGGAAGTCCCAGCTCCGCGGCAACGTCCGGAAGGAGCGTTCCGACGACTTCGTAGCTTTCAAAGATCTTCGCGAGCTGAGATTCCTTCACGCCCACGATCTCCATCATCTCTTTCGACCAGCGCTTGTTCTTTACGTCGAACAAAAGCATGCCGGAAGCGTCGGACACGTCCGTACAGTGCACGCCGCTCAGCTTATATGCCAGATAATCCTTCGGAAGCATGATCTTTTCGATCTTCGCAAATATCTCCGGCTCGTTCTTCTTCACCCAGAGAAGCTTCGGCGCGGTAAAGCCGGTCAGCGCCATGTTCGCGGTGTACGCGCTGATCTTCTCTCTGCCGATCTCCTTATTTAAGTAGTCGCATTCCGCCTGCGTCCGACCGTCGTTCCACAGGATCGCGGGACGCAGAACGTTGTCCTCTTTATCCAAAATAACAAGTCCGTGCATTTGTCCGCCAAAGCTGATGCCCGCCACGTTCGCGGGATCGACAACGCTTACCAGCTCGCGGATACCTTCCTTGGTCCGGCTCCACCAGTCCTCGGGCTTCTGCTCCGACCAGCCGGTTTTCGGAAAATACAGCGGATATTCCTTCGATACGATATTCTTGATTTCGCCCTTCTCATCCATCAGCAGAAGCTTGACGGAAGAAGTTCCCAGATCTACACCTATGTAATACATTTTTGCCTCCCGTTCTACGGTGATTTTTCATCCGATCACCCACATGGCAATAATACCAACAACACCCATGCCGTGTCAAGCAGAAAAGCCCGTCACAGCATATCCCCTTCCACAAGGCTGACCAGATTTCTCGGCGTCATAAAGGTCACGGCCTTTTTATGTACGGTAATGTGCGCCGTCGTGAATTCTCCGCCGAATTCCCCGTCGAGCGTCCACGCCACAGGCGACGGCGAGGAGAAATCCACCTCTTTGACGCGCTCGTAAATAATGTTCTTGTTGTCGAATTTCCCTCGCAGGATATCGTTTACCAGCTCCGGGATCTCGTACGCCTTGCAGTCCCTCACAAGGAACAGCTCGTATTCGCCGTCGTTCAGCTTGACGTCCGGCCCGGTTATGCCGCGAAATCCGCCGATGGATTCGGAGCTTACGACCATGCCGTAAATAAAATTGTCCTCCACATACAGCCCGTCGTACGAAACCGCCATGCGGAAGCGCTTGATCTTCGCAAGGGAGCTTGCGCCGTTCAGCACATACGCCGCATGGCCGAAAATATTTTTCATGCCCTGAGGCGTCGCATAGGAAACGTCGGTAAACAGCCCGAACGCCGCCGTATATACAAAATACTGGTCGTTGAACTGCGCGATGTCGCAGTCAAAGGGAATGCCCTCGTTCGCAAGCTGCACCGCCTCCAGAATGTCCTTTGAAATATTCAGCGAATAGCCGAAGTCGTTCGTACTTCCGGCGGGAATGTATACGATCGGCACGCGCCGCTCGCACTGCATCATCCCGTTGATGACCTCGTGCAGCGTCCCGTCGCCGCCGGACACGACGATCTTCTCGCAGCGCCCCTCGCGAACGTATTCCATCACCGCGTTCTGCGCGTCCTTTCGCTGCTTGGTGGGACTGATGATCAGCTCCCGTTCTCCCTGCGTCAGCAGGTTCACGACCTCGTTGAGTTTCTCCTGAATTTTCTTCGTCCCGGCATTCGGGTTGTAAACGAATAAAATCTTCTCTCTCATTTTTTCTCCCTGTTATCGCGCCGCTTCCCCGTCTTCCTTCGTTTTCGCGGCCTCGGCGCTCCGTCTCCGCTGCGTCATGATGCCTCCGATCCTCCCCGCCTCCTGTGCGGAAAGACATCCCCAGCCCTGTTCCACGATCCGATCGAACACGCCCAGCTCCCGCGCGATCTCATATTTGATTTCCTCCTCGGGCGTCAGGTTCGTAAAATCGATCTCTTTTTTCTTCTTTCCCATTGCTGCCTCCTATCCGGATAATCCCGATAGGTGCAGTTTTTCCGAAAACCATTCTAAGTATACTACACGGCAAAGCATTTTTGAAGGGCAAAAGAGTAAATCAGCCGTTCTTTTACCGGTTTTCCGGTTCCGCGCGCGATCGCGTCGGCATAATACGCCAGCTGCGCGCGGTAGCGTCTGCGCAAAATCTCCTCTCCGTTCGCCGCATCGACCCGATCGGTCTTATAGTCGAGCAGAACGACGCCGTCCTCCTCCTCAAAGAAAACGTCGATAATTCCTTGCACGAGCACCGGTTCCTCGCTGTCGTAGGCTTCGGAAAGCTCCCGCGCCGGATAGGACAGCACAAAATTCTGCTCCTTATGCAGCCTTCCGGCAAGCGCCGCCGCCCGCATCCGCCGTCCGATCTCCGAAGCGCAGAACGCATACAGCTTCTCCGTCGATACCGCCGTTTCTGCGGCTTCCGGAATGCGGCGCTCCGAAACCGCGCTCCGAAGCTCCGCGGAAAGCGTCTCCCTCGACGGCTCGGCACGGAAATCGTGCAGCTCCAGCAGCCGGTGATACAGCGTTCCCCGGTCGCTTCCCCGCAGAAGCTCCTCCTTCTCCTCCGTTTTCAGGAACTTGGGAACCGGCTCCTCCTCCACGGGATGCTCCAAGCGAACGGAGGGCAGCGAGGGCGTTTCCTCCGCCTCCATGGCGGACATTTTCAGCTCCGAGACCGACAGCTTGACGGGCAGCGACGCCGCTGCCAGATGCGGATATTCGTACCGCTCCCAGTCCGCCAGCAGCTCGGGGACCCGCTCCGCTTCCTCCGTGCGGACGGCGCCGCCGCCCTCCTCCGCGACAAAGTCCTCCGCGTTCTGCCGCATCAGAGACAACCGCAGCTCCTTTCGCGTGCGGACGCGCAGCAGAAATTCCTCGCCGAGACAGGGCGTTCCCTCCTCCGCCGCCAGAAGCTCGGCGCGGGAAAAGCCCTGACTTGAAACGACGGCAGGCAGCAGCCAGTCCAGATAGCTGCCCGCCGAATACAGCTGCCCGAAGGAAAACGGCTCGTTCGCGCCCGCGCTTCCGCCCGCCGCCAGACACCCGTCCCACGCTTCCGATAGCCCCGGCTTTTCCCCGAACAGGATCAGCTTTTCCTTGGCGCGGGTCATCGCCGTATAGAGGATGCGAAGCTCCTCTCCGAGACTGTCCTGTCGGATGCGGCAGGCGATCACCTTCTTGGCAAGCGTATCGACCTTCGTCCGGTTCCGCAGATCGACCGCCACCGGGCCAAGCCCCAGTTCCTCGTGGAGAAGCAGCGGCCCCGTCGTATCGGTAAGATTGAATTTTCGCTGCAGATCGGGCAGAATAACGATGGGAAATTCCAGCCCCTTGCTCGCATGGATCGTCATGATCCGGACGGCTCTGCCGCTGTCCGCCGGGCTCCCGTCCTCAACCTTTACCTGATACGAGATCATGCGGTCGATATAGGCAATAAAATCGCAAAGCTCCGTATATGCAAAGCTCTGAAACTCCCGCGCCTTGCGCACGAGCGCCTCCAGATGGTTCTTCCGGGTATCGCCGCCGGGCATGGCCTGACAGTAGAGCAGATAGCCGGTCATTCGGTAGATCTCCTCCAACAGCTCCGAAACGCGCAGCGACTGCTTGCGCGGCAGCAGAGCGTCGTACAGCTCCAGAAAGCGCTCGGTCTTCTCCCGAAGTGGCCGTTCCAGCTCCGGCACCGCACAGGCGGCAAGCTCCCGCATCGTATCGTACAAATACGCCTGCCTTCCCTTTTCCCCCAAGCGGTCGCCCAGAATGCGCAGCCTTGCAAGCTCCTCCTCCCCGAATTCGCCGATCGGCGAATGCAGCACCGCCGCCATCGGAATGTCCTGCAGCGGATTGTCGAGGATGCGCAGAAGGTTCAGCACGGTCTGCACCTCCACCGCGGTAAAATAGCCCTCCATCGTCGTGACATACGCTTCGATCCCCCGCTGCAAAAGCCCCTGTACGAGCGGCTTTGCAATGCCCCGCAGAGAACGTACCAGCACGACGATATCTCCGCAGCCCGCCGGACGCGCGCCGTCTCCGTCCTTCAGCAGATAACCGCTTCCGGGACGGACGATCTCCTGAATGCGCTCCGCGACCGCCTGCACATACAGCTCCGTATCGGAGATCCCGTCGTCCGCCTCCCCCTGCTCCGGCTGCGGATCGAGCAGCACAAGCTCCGAAAGCGCCTGTTCCCGCTCCCAGACGGCGGGATAGTCGGCTCCCGGACGGAGCGCCGCCTTTTCGTCGTAGGCGATCCCGCCCAGCGCGGGAGTCATGAGCTTTTCAAAGACGCGGTTGACCGAGGCAAGCACCGTCTCCCGGCTCCGGAAGTTCCTCGAAAGGTCGATCCGGCACTCGCGCTCCCCGTTTTCCCGATACCGGCGGTATTTTTCCAGAAACAGCTCCGGTCTTGCCATACGGAATTTGTAAATGCTCTGCTTCACGTCGCCGACGACGAACAGGTTGGGACGTCCGATCGCCTCGCCCGAAACGCTCGTAAGGATCAGATCCTGCACGAGGTTCGAGTCCTGATATTCGTCGATCATGATCTCGTCGAACTGCTCCGCGTAGCTTCCCGCCGCCTCCGACGGAACCAACGCTCCGTCCTCGCCTCTTTCCACAAGGATGGAAAGCGCCAGATGCTCGATATCCGAAAAGCCCAGCACGTTGTTTTTCAGCAGCGCCTGCCAATAGCGCTTCCGACAGGCGATCGTAAGCTCCGCAAGGGTCTCCATCGGCTCGGCGCAGAGCGCCGTATCGGCAGCCAGCTCGCTGATCGCTTGGAAAAAATAGGCGTTCTTCACGCTCTCGACCACCGCCTTCGCCGCCTTCCGGCGCTCCTGTACGGCGCTCTTTTTTTCCTCGCTCGCCTCCGGCTGACGCTTTCGGGAAAGCGCCGGAAATCGGTGCTCCGCAAAAAGCTCCGCCAGCTCCGCATAGCTTTCCTGCCGCAGGGCGAGCGTCAAAAAGCTCTCGTCCTCCAAAAGCGCGTCCGCATAGGCCGAGGGACCGTCCGGCTCCCGGCAGACGGCAAGCGCCTGCCGGATCAGCTCCAGCGCCCCGGACAGCCGCAGCTTTGCCTGCGCGCACGCCTCCCGCGCCGTGCTCCCCGCGCCGAAGTCGCCGTCCTCCCGCAGCAGCCGAACCGAATTTTTCAGCCACAGCTCCGGCCACGGGTCGCTCTCCGCAAACGAATTGAGCCGCGTGATCGCCTCGGCAAGGGGCTCGTCGGAGCGCCTGCCGCCATAGGACGAGACAAGGGTCAAAAAGCGTTCCTCTCCCGCCTCGTGGGCCTCCTCCAGCACTTCGGAAAGCGCCTGCTCCCACAGGAGCCGAAGCTCCGCGTCGTCCCCCGCCCGGAACGTCGGATCGACGTCCGCTTTCTGAAAATAGCTCTTTACCACCGACTGGCAGAAGCTGTCGATCGTCATAATATTCGCGTAATGCACCAGATTCATCTGCCGCAGCAGATGCGCGTCGTCCGGCTGCTCGGCAAGACGTTCCGAAAGCGTATCCATGATCCGCTCCTTCATTTGGGCGGCTGCGTTTCGCGTAAACGTCACCACAAGGATCCGGTCGATGTCCTTCCGCTTGGGACCGTCCAGCACAAGCTCCATGATCCGCTGAACGAGCACCGCGGTCTTTCCGGAGCCCGCCGCCGCCGACACGAGCAGATCGCAGGTGGGATGCCGGATGACCTGCTTCTGCTGCTCCGTAAATGAAATTCCAGCCATGGCTTCCTACTCCTTCCCGTCCGCTTTTCCTTCGTTTGCTTTTCCTTCGTCCGAATTTTCTCCGTTCGCTTCGCCGTTCATGCGCTTTTGCATCTCGGCAAGCGCCTCCTCGCGGCTGCGCGTCCTGCCCTGCCGATAGGTGCAGGACGGCAGGCTTGCGTCGAAGCCGCAGACCGAACGATACGGACAATACTCACAGGCGCTGCGCTGCCCGTTCCGGTACGGATGCGGCTCGATCTCGCCCCGCAGAATGCGCTCCGCCTGCCGGTGCAGCAGCCAGTCCACATAGGAAAACACGGTCCACATCCCGCTCTCGGACAGCAGCTTTGAGGTTTTCGCCGGTTCTCCCGCCGCCGTCGTGGCGACCGGCAGCACCAGCGACTGGTACCGCTTCGCATACTCCCCGGCTCCGTCCACGAGTCCGCCGTCCAGAAGCCGAAGCGCCCGCTTCTTTTCCAGCACGACGCCGTCCGGGCAAAGCGCCCTGCGCAGCTCCCGGTGCCGGTCGTCGGAAAGCTTGTCCACAAGCGGATCGTCGATATGATAATACAGCCCCGCCGCCGGCACGGCTCCGTCCGGAAACAGTCTTTCCGCCTCGGCAAGATAGACCGACAGCTGCAGGGACACGCCGTCAAAGACGCGCGAAAGATCGAGCTTCTGTTCGCCGGATTTGTAATCCACGACCTTAAAGTAGGTGATCCCGTCCTCCCGACAAACGTCGATGCGGTCGATGATCCCGTTCAGCTCCAGCCGTTCGTCCGCGTGCGTAAAACGCCGCTCAAAGCTCTCCGGCTCGAAGCTCCCCTCGCGAAGCTGCTCCTGTACCGTCAGCACGGTGCGTTCCAAAAGCTCCTCGACCCGCGAAAGCTGATAACGGTTCCGTTCGCTGCTCTCGAACAGCTCCGTGGTCTGCTCCAAAAGCGCTTCCCGTACGGCGCGCAGCATCCGGGGACGCGCCTCCTCCGCCGCCACGGTGCGCCACGAAAGCCCCGCCTGCTTCAGATCCTCGGAGAACAGACAGAGCGCCGTGTGAAACAGGCTTCCCACATCGACCGCGGAGACCTGAAACTCGCTCCGTTCGGAAAGCCGCAGTCCGTATTGCAGAAAATGCCGGTACGCGCACTGCGCAAAGCATTCCATGCGGGACACGGAGCCCCGCAGCGTCTGCGAATACAGTTCCCCTGCGGTCCGCTCCGAAAGCGCAAAACCGCCCTGCCGCCCGCGAGAAGCCCGAAAAAGCTTCTCCGCCGTCATGCGGCTTCCGAACAGCGGTTCTTCTCTTTGGGAAAAATAAGCCTGCAGCGCTTCTCCCTCCGGAGTGCGGACGCCCCGCCGCCTCTGTCCGATCGCCTGCAAGAGCAAACGCTCGCCCCCGTCCGGCGCAAGCCGAGAAAACAGCGAATCCTCCTCCCCGTAGGATACGGTCAGCGAAGGAAAGATCCGTCCGATCCGATGCAGGACATACGAGGGGCGCAGCTCCCTGCCGTCGTCTCCGCAGCGGCGGTACGTCAGATACAGATGCTCCGTCGGCTTTGCCATTGCCAAATACAGATAAAATTCCTCCGTTGCCACCGCCTCCTTCGCGGTCTCGGCAAGCTCCAGCCCCGCTGCCTTGATCTTTTCCCGCTCCCGGTCGGTAAACAGCCCGGCGGCATGGGAAAAGCCGGGGACCACGCCTTCGTTGACCCCTAGGAAAAACAGCGTCCGAACCTGCTGCAGACGGGAACGCTTCACGTCCCCGACGGAAATGCTGTCCGGCTCCGGCGGGATCACGCCGAGCTTCGTTTCCTCAAAGCCCGTATCGAGAATGTCGGCGAATTCCTGTACCGGCAGACATTCGTTCCCAAGAATTTCTTCCATCTGCTCGAACATGGAAATCAGCGCCGGATAGATCTGACGGTATTCCTTTTCCTTCCGCAGCCGAAGCGGCAGCTCGGAGCCTCCCTCCTCCGCTCCCGCCATTCGATCCGCCAGCCGTTCCATTTGCCCGGCGGCGTCTCTCTGCTTGAGGAAATAATAGAGCGCCGTCAGCCCTTCCCGCACCGTCTTATCCTTGCCGAAGCCGGAAAACAGGATCTGCCAGTCCTCCATGCACCGCTCCCGCAGCGCGTTTGCCTCCGTCAGCTCCGCCGCCGGACGGCCCTGACAGGTCCGCACAAACGGACGGCTCCATGCGGACCTTCCGCGGACGCCGGAAGCCAACAGATAGTTTTCCATCAGCGCCGCCTCCCGAAGCGTAAAGCCCGAAAGCGGATTTTTCATATAATGCGCCACCGCGTCTCTGCGAAAATCGGTCGCCAAAATCCGCAGAACGCTCCGCAGCAGATCGACGCACGGATCGCCCAGCACGTTTTCCTTATAGTCGATAAAGCAAGGGATGCCCGCCCGGCGAAACGCCTGACGCAGCTCCTCCGAATAGCCCTCCACGTCGCCGCAGAGAATGCCGATCTCCCGGTACCGATACCCCTCCTCCCGCACGAGCCGGACAATGACGGAAACCAAATAGCGGATCTCCTCCCGCCGATTTGCGAGGGATCGGATCGTAATTGCCGGAGCTTCCGCGCTCGCAGCCGCCGGATAGCGAAAGATCTGCTCCTTCAAATGCCGGAGGCTCGGCTCTCCCCCGCCATACGACACGCAGACCGGCGGGGCCTCCGGCTGTCCGCAGCGCTCCGCAAGCTCCCGCAGATGCGCAAGCGTCTTCCGGCTCAGCGTAAAGAGCGGCGCTCCTCCTCTCCCCGGCGCAAGCTCCGCCGGGTCAATGGAAAGCGTGACATACACCTCGTCCGCCGCCAAAAACAACTGCTCCAAAAGCCGGTACTGCGAGGGCGTAAAGCCCGTATAGCCGTCCAAGAACAAATGGCTTCCCCGCAGAAGCGCGGACTCCTGCACAAGCGGACACATGGCGGAAAACAGATCCTCCTCGGTCAGGTAGGAGTCCGCCAAGGCGTCCTGAAACAGCCGGTAAATGCGGATCAGATCGGAAAACTTATGCGTCAGGAGCGGGTCCGCCATCTCCTGCCTTGCTTCCTCCATGGCTTCGGGCGTTACGCAGTACTGGGAAAGCTCGGACAGCAGAGAGCGCACCTGTCCGACAAAGCCCTTTTTCCGCTCCTTTCCCGCATAGAGCGTCAGCTCCTCCCCGTGCTCCAAAAGCAGCTTTTTTATCATCATTCCCTTGCCCGTGTCTTCCAAAATGACGGGCAGACGGTTTCCCAATTCTTCCAGAAGGCGAAACGAGAGACGACGGAAGCTCAGGATGTCGCAGTTCAAAATGCAGTGCCTCGGATGCATTGCCGTCAGCTCCTTCTGCGCCGAGAGCGAAGCCTGCTCCGGAACAAGCAGAAAAAGCTTTCTTCCGGCGTCGGCGGAGGTCTCCAGCACCTTTTGATAAAGCGCATGGGTCTTTCCGTCTCCGGCATTGCCGAGGATCATATGTAACGCCATGATAATCTTCCTCCTCTGTGACGGGCGCCGCTGCGGCAGAGCAATAGCAAGCGGCAGAAACGCGTCTGCGGTCATATTGCCATCCGCCCGGCATATATTTATACAAAAAACTTGGAGTCTGCATGTCGCAAACTAAAATTGTGGTTCTAAAACGAAAGAAGCTGCTTTGGGGATTGCTGGCGCTTCTTGCCGTGGTCGCGCTGATTCTGTTCCTGACCGGGGCTTTTCGTGGTGATAAAAAAAGCCCGGAGCAGGAACCGTCCTCACCGTCCGCAAAATACGTCCCCGGAAGCTATGAAGCAGAGATCGAGCTCGGCGATTATCGGATGAAGCTTCAGGTACTGATCGATTCCGACCGTGTGAAGAGCTGCTCCCTCGTCTATCTGGACGAAGCCGTGGAAACGATGTACCCTCTGCTTCCAAGCGCTCTGGAAAACCTGAACAAACAGCTCGCGGTCGGCGCGCTGCCGGAGGAGATCCAGTTCTCCGAAGACAGCAAGTACACCGAAAGCTACCTGCTCGCGCAGATTCAGAACATTCTCGCGCTGGCGATGCTGTCCGAAGAAGCCGAGTAACAAGGGGGCGGGGCGCTCTGCCCCAACTTCCTCAGCGGAGCGGTTTTTATCCGACCGGGGAAAACCGGTCGGATAAAAAAGGACTGTGGTTCGGGAGCTCTCTCGCTCCTGCTCCACAGTCTTTTTTTCAATCAAAAACCCCCAGGGTGCCGGCTCCTGCACTTTGAGTCCTAGCAGTGGCTAGGTGGGTAACCGCAGGGAAGCTTCTGCCTTCCACTCAGAAGGAGGCCTGACATCCACTCCGCCGATATAGGAATCCCTTTGAAAAGGTGTAGGTTCAAAATAACAGAAGTTATCGTACATCCCAGGTTGGTATTAGCATACCACAGAAACGGAAAAATAACAACCCCAAGAGGCGTTTTTTCTCTCTTTCCAGTAACTTCCGGATCATCCTGCCAGCATTCCGCCAAAGCTTGCGCTGACTACGATCAGTCCGTAAGTCAAGGCTCCGTGGATCACGCCGAGCGTTCCGCCGTTGCCGATCGCAAGCGACAGCAAAAGCAGACAAAGGAAATACGCGTTGCCCAGACCCAAGCCCCACAAGTACCGCTTCTTTCCCGCGCACTTTCCGAGCAGAAAACCGCCCGCAAAATTGGAAAGCACATAAACCGCCAAAATCGCTATGTTTACGGCGCCGTCGCTCGGCCCGCTCCGGTACATCCACAGAGCGATCAGCAGCAGGGCGATCACCGTGAGCAGCACGCTGGACAAAAAAGACAGACAAATCGTTTTTATTTTCATTGCACACCGCCAACTTCTCTTGTACAATGTATGAGACAAAGTTCCGGTTCATTCCTAACAGGAGGTAATTTATGTTTCCCATTGATCTGCATGTGCATTCCAACGTTTCCGACGGCGTGGATACTCCGGAAGCCCTTGTTCGGCTTGCTGCGGCGGTGCCGCTTTCGGCTTTTGCCCTAACCGACCACGACACGGTGGACGGCGTGGAGCGCGCCCGGCTCGCCTGCCAAGCGCTGGGCGAAGAAGCGCCGGAGCTGATCCCCGGCGTGGAGATCTCCGCAGGCTACGGCGGGCGGGATATTCACATTCTCGGGCTTTTCGTAAACGACCAAAACGCCTCCTTTCGGGAGGCGCTGGCGGCTTCGCGCAAAAGGCGCGACGACCGGAACGAGCAAATGGCGGAACGCTTTGTAAAGGCGGGAATTCCGATGACCCTCAAGGAGCTATCCTTCGGAGATCCGAACGCCATCATCACAAGGGCGCACTTTGCCCGCTATCTGACCGAACACGGGATCACCAAAGACAACAAGGACGCATTCGACCGATTTCTCGGCGATACGTCCCCGTTTTATGTGCCCAGAGAATATATGTCTCCCGAAACCGCCGTCCGCGAAATTCATCACGCCGGCGGACTTGCCGTTCTTGC
Organism: Lachnospiraceae bacterium; assembly: GCA_030524525.1. GTDB lineage: Bacteria > Bacillota > Clostridia > Lachnospirales > Lachnospiraceae > ISDg. The sequence continues at coordinate 9,009 of JAUNGI010000005.1, read as the reverse complement.
GCACCCGCTTTCCTACCGATTTTCCGACGGGCAGATCCTTGCGATGGTGCGTCAGTTAAAGGAGCAGGGGCTCGACGGCGTGGAGGCCGTTTACGGGGCCTACTCCCGCGAACAGGAAGCGACGGTACGGGAGCTGGCGAAGCGCTTCGATCTGCTTTTGTCCGGCGGCAGCGATTACCACGGCTCCAACAAGCCGGGACTGATGCTCGGCACCGGCTACGGCAGCCTTTGCGTTCCTTACGCGATCCTGACGGCTCTGCGGGAAGCCCGGAAGCAGGGAAATGAATCCGCATAATATCAAGTACGGCTCTGCCCTACCTTTTCACGGGCGACGCAAAAAACAGCCGTTCAACCCGCATGCAGGTGTTTCCCACATATTCTTTCATCTTATGCCAAATACGCCGCATATTTTTATTTTAGCAAATGCCCGTCCATAACCGAAAGCAGCGCTTCCACAATTCCCTTATAATGCTCGGAAAATCTGCCGTCCGTCTCCATACAGGTGGGCAAATCAACCTCAAAGCGAATCAGGCGGTCAACAATATGCTTGGAGATCCGCTGCCGGTACCGATCGTTACATTCGTACCGGCAAAGCGTTATGTTCCCGGCGGCTTCTTCCTCCAAAAGCCGCTCGTAGATATCGTTCACGACGGTTTCGCACAGAACCGGCACCTCGCTTTCGCAGACCAGCTCCGAGTCCCATGAAGTCCTCCCCCGCTGAAAGTCCGCGCCGTCCACCATATAGACCGAGCAGCGCTTTCCGCGATAACGCCGCTCCAAGGCGCCCGGATAGCACTCGCATACGGTCGGTCTTCCCTGCTTGTCCGTGGAGATCTGAAAGTCAAAATCATCCTGCCGCACACCGAACAGAAGCCCCGTGACTGCGTTTTCAATCGCATAGACATACGGTTTTTTGTGCGTGGAAACATGCGGGACGAGCGTTTTCAGCCCTGCCTGCTCCGACACGTGATAAAGCATCAACGGCACCTCCGCTTACTTGCTCGCCTTTTCCACCTCAACGACCGCGCTCTTTTTCATCGGAATGCGGCAGTTCTTGTTATTTCCGAATTCGACGATGATCACGCCCTGCTCCTCCACGATATCAATGATAACGCCGTAGAAGCCCGCCGTCGTCACAACGCTGTCGCCGATCTCCAGCGAAGAAAGCAGCGCTTCCTGCTTCTGCTGCTCCTTCTTCTGCGGACGCAGGATCATAAAATAAAAAATTGCGATAAACACAACCAGCATGATAATATAATAGCCGGCACCTTCCATGATAACTTACCTCGTTTCTTTCTTTTTTTGTCAATCCTCGCCGTTTCTTGCAAAGCCCTCCAGCCGCATTTGCTTGTACTGCCGGAAGTTTCCCTGCTCGATGGCGTCCCGAATTTCTTCCATCATTGTATTATAGAAGTGCAAATTATGCAAGACCATTAAGCGATATCCGAGCATTTCTCCCGCAACCAGCAAGTGACGGATATAGGCACGGCTGTGATTTCTGCACGCCGGACACGTGCAGCCCTCCTGAATGGGACGCGGATCGGTCTTGTATTTTTCGTTTTTCAGGTTCATCCGGCCGTGGTTCGTATAGGCGTGCCCGTGCCGCCCGTTGCGGGTCGGATAGACGCAGTCGAAAAAGTCCACGCCGCGCTCCACGCCCTCCAAAATGTTCGCCGGAGTGCCCACGCCCATCAGGTAGACCGGCTTGTTTTCCGGCAAACAGGGAACCGTACACGACAGGATGCGGTACATCTCCTCGTGCGTTTCTCCCACCGCCAGACCGCCGATCGCATAGCCGTCCAGATCCAGCTCGGCGATCTGCCGGGCATGCTCCATCCGGATATCCGCAAACGTGCCGCCCTGATTGATGCCAAACAGCAGCTGCTCCTTGTTGATCGTGTCCGGAAGCTTGTTCAGCCGCGCCAGCTCCGCCTTGCAGCGAAGCAGCCACCGCGTCGTCCGATCGACGCTGTTCTGCATGTATTCCCGGGTCGCCGGGTAAGGCGCGCACTCGTCAAACGCCATGGCGATCGTGGAACCGAGGTTGGACTGGATCTGCATGCTCTCCTCCGGTCCCATAAAGATCTTCCGACCGTCCACATGCGAATGGAACGTGACCCCTTCCTCGTTCATTTTTCTCAGCTTTGCCAGCGAAAATACCTGAAATCCTCCGGAGTCCGTCAGAATCGGTTTGTTCCAGTTCATAAACCGGTGCAGACCGCCCATTTCCTTTACCACCCTGTCGCCGGGGCGCACATGCAGATGGTAGGTGTTGCACAGCTCGATCTGCGTGCCGATCTCCGCCAAGTCGATGCTCGAAGCGCCGCCCTTGATCGCGGCCGCCGTTCCCACGTTCATAAAGACCGGCGTCTGCACCGTTCCGTGTACCGTGGTAAATTCCGCCCGTTTGGCGCTGCCGTCCTTACATAAAATTCGATACATAGCATTTCCCGCGCAGCGAAGCGTTTTCCCGCTCCGTTACCTGCGCTTTCCTTCCTCCTGCATTTTGTAATAAACATCCAGAAAACGCCTTCGGATCGGCTCATGCACACGCTCGCCAAGCAGATGCATACGCTCCGCATATAACAGCCCGCCTGCCATCGTCGGATGCCCGCCGCCGTTTCCGATATCCCGCAGAGCCAGATTCGTCAGCTTTCCGGCATTGACATTCGCCAGCTCCGAACGCACCGAAAACTTATAGCCCCCGTTTCTGGCGGCGTAAATGACCGAAACATCGACCGCATCCAGCGAAAGGATGAAATTGGAAACGCTCGCGATCAGCCCGTCCGGGCAGTCAAAGGGAATGGCGGCAAAGCCGACCCGATCGTAGATCACGATATTCTGTATGGCGCTTCCGTACGCCTTGATGTCCGAAAGCTCCAGCACGCTGTTGTTCAGATGGGAGATCGCCTCGTTGTCCGCCAGCTCGTGCAGGAACGAAAACGCCTGAATATCCTTCTGCGTCACGCCGTTGCAGAAATTCAAAGTGTCCATTTTGATGCCGTACAGCAGCGCCGTCGCCAGATTTCCGGGCGGAAGCAGCTTACGCTCCATAAAATACCCGGTAATGATCGTGGCGCACGCGCCCACAAGCTGATGATCGACGATCTCATAGGCATGGTCGGTCACCCAAGGATGATGGTCGATGCAGGCGATCTCGTCTCCCGGCACGTCGGTAAAATTGGAGTTGTTCTTCTGCCCGTCGATGGTAACGACAAGCGTATCCGGTTCCTCCGCAAGCCGGCTGCATTCCGTCAGTGACAGCTCAAAAAGCTCTACCATTCGAACATGGTTGATCTTGTCCAACCGTCCGAAAAAACAGATTTCCGCCGGTACCCCCTCCTGCTTCAGCAGATACTGCAATCCCGCGGCGCTTGCAATCGCGTCCGGGTCGGGAAAATCATGGGTTTGCAGCAGTACGCGGTGTCCTCGCAGACGACTGCTTAGTTGCGCGATAATATCCATAAATCTTGCACTTCTCCTGTTGTATTTTCGAAAGCCGCCCGGCTTTTCGGAAAACCGCAGCCGTTGTTATTTTTCGATCCTGCTGCCGATGGTATAGAACAGAAATCCGAACAGCAGCACGACCACGCCGCCGACAAGCAGATGGCTCAGCGAGGATACGAAAACCGACAGCAGCACCATCAGCACGCCCACGATCCCCAGCAGCGCCAAAACCAGCCCGCGGAACAGGTCGTCCGCCCGGTTTCTCCCGCTTCGCGTGGAATTTTTCCCGTCCGCATACTGCTCGGCGATCTCCTGCGTGCTCTGCGGCGTCTCGCCCTTGCAGTAATATTTTGCGAACTTGGAAACCTCCTCGACCAGCGACTCGTAGGCGATTTCCGCCTCCATCGCGCCCGCATGCTCCGCAGACGGCGCCGCATATTGAATATAGGTGGCGCGGCTCCGGTCGGTCAAAAGCGGCGCCTCCGAAAGAAGCTGCTTCAACGCCTCCGGCTCGGTCTCCGCCGTCTGACATACGCTCTGCGCCATCCAGACAAAGGCTCGCTTCACCTGCTCCGCGCACTCCGCATGCTCCTCCCGGCTCCGCGCCTGCTCCGCCGCCTGACAGAGCGCATACAGCTCCGTCATCTGTTTTACCAGAATAAATTCCTCCATCCTCTGTTCCGCCTTTCCGAAAACCTGCCTTTATTCCAGCACGACGTTCCCTCGCTTGGAATTCTGAATGACGCAGATCCATGTTTTTCCGGTATTCAGGACGATCTCGTTCCCGTCCGCGTCATAAAAACGAGTCGGTTCAAAGTCTCCGGTCTTCGACCATGTAACGGAGATCGCCCGCCCGTTTGTGATATAATAGCCGTCCATATTCGAAGCCTTGGTCGTAAAGCTCAGATAGCCGTTATGGTCGAGCGTTTTTGACTCGGCAAACTGAAAGATCACGTTCTTATAGGCGAGCTGCTCTCCGGTCATATCGTCGATCTGCGGCTGACCGTACTGATAACGGTAATACAGCCCATCCTCCTCGTTGTAAGCAAACCACGGCTGATTGTAGGAATAGCCCGGCTCCACGCGCTTTGCCGAAATTCCCTCGGAAAGCAGATTCGGCTCCCCATCCGGCGCAAACCGAAAATGCCGCTCCACAAAGCGTTCCGTATGCGCAAGCGGATAGCCCTTCTTGTCCGCGCCAAGCACGACTCCCTCGCCCGAGCCATAGGCATTGTGCGGCGCTTTGCGGTCGCTCGTGCGGTAAAAGGTCAGTCCCTCCAGATAGGTTCCGTCCAGATTATGCACGTCCGAGCGCTTCAAAAGCTCGGAAACATACTTCACCGGGCCGCCGTAATGCAGATACAGCGCGTCCCACTCCAGCGCCCAGTACACATAATAGGCACGGCAGCTTCGGACGGAGCCGATCTTCGCCAGCCCTTCGTAATCTTCGATGACCGCCATGAGTCGGGTCACGTTGCCCTCCACCATGCACTCGTATACGATCCCGGCATGGGAGATCCCGGTCTGCGGCACCGCCACCTTGACATTGTTCAGCATAACGGCGATCGGCCGACGGCCCGCCATGCTCTCCTCCATCCATTCGTTTGTCAGCGCGCTCCGCACCATCCCCTGATGCGGGTCGGTCGTCGGCGTCGGCGACACGGGCGGTTCCGTCGGCTCCTGCGGCTCAGCCGCTTGAGAGACCAAGGCGTTCGCCCCCGTTTCTTTGGAAATCGGCGTCGGTGAATTTTTCGGGTCGGAACCTGCCCCGGCGGCGTTGTGCTGCCTGTTGTAAAACAGACTGATCCCAACCAACAGGAGGATCCCTGCCAGTCCTAACAGCATCCACGGATTCTCTTTCGTAAACCTCCGAATGCGTTCCATGAAGATTTCCTTTCTTTCCCTGTTCCTGTTTCAGTGCCCCACAACTTCGTGCGCTATAGCGCATATTATACCGCGACTTCGTGCGCTTTTGCGCACACTTAATTCAGTAGTGCTAAACGCAGCGCGTTTTGCACATTGTACCGCGACTTCGTGCGCTTTTGCGCACACTTAATTCAGAAGTGCTAAATGCGAAGCATTTTGCACATTGTACCACAACTTTACATTTTGTACAAGACAGGAAGACCCGGAAAAGGCAGAGCCTGAGAACCGAACAATCCGCAGCGGCTCGGCATTCGTCCGCCCTCGCAGGAGCTCCGACGTCCGAAACCGGCTCGGCGCAGTTACCGCGCAGTTTGGGCGGCAATCCGTTGAAAGTGTGGACTTTTTCGGAATCATGATGTAACATTACGGAGGAGCGCAAACGGTCGGCTTACACGCTCGTGTTAAAAAGCCGTGCCGAAATGTTATTCCTCACCACAGACAGGATCGGGAGGTCAGAGAAATGCAGGAAGCAATAAAGCATTATATGGAAGTTCTCCGCAAAAAAGGCATAAATAATATTCATCGCTTTCCCATCGGCTATCCCAAGGGAAAAGCGCTGGAAAACATGGACCCTGAACTGAAACGGCACTTTGACGCAGGCGAAATATTTGTCAAAAGGCAGGAGCATTCAGAATTTGAAATCTTCCGGCGTGAGGTCGGTTATTCTATGCCGAAGGATATTTCCGATTTTCTCAACGACTACTGGCAGCCGGGAATATTCGGATATTACAAAAATTTCCCCGCGTGCTTCCTATTGTTTTCGGCGCTTAAAAATAAGGGGGAGGGACCGGATGATTTTCTTTTGCGTCCGGACTCCGGATTGATCGCCGAGGCAAAACGATGGGTATCCTATGGCGGGGACCTCAGCAAGTATCTTCCCATCGGCATTTACGATCCATACGCGACGCTTTTTCTTTTGTATGAAGTCGAAACGGGCAGAATCTTTCTTGAGGATTACGACAACGAGGGGATCCCCGAAACGGAGCCTGTTGCCGACTCGCTGAGCGAATTCATATTCGGTCTGTATTTGTTGTAGTGCCACGGCTATATTGACTGCCTTCTAAAAAAATGCTCGCCAACAAATACCCCCTTCGCCGGGAAAAACTTCCGATAACACAGAGCGGGAATCCGATTCTTTCAGATCCCCGCCCTGTATTTTTGTTTCAAAAAGTGCGGAAGAGACTATTCTTCCATACCTTCACTTTCAAAAAACTGTGCAACTGTCATACATTTTGGATGTTCCATTTCCATGCTTAAAAAGTCTTTATCTCCTGTCAAAATAATATCCACATCGGACACGATCGCCGCATTTAAGATCGGTTGGTCTTTTGCGTCGCGTATCAGCTTTTCCGCATGGTCTACCGCCGGAATTAGTTCATAGGACATTTCCGCAAGCAGCACTTCTGCATCCGGCAGGAATTTAGGCGCTTTCCGTTTCAAAATATCCCGCAGTTCCGCAATGTTTCGGTCGCACAAAACAATTTTGTGATTATCTGCGACATGCAATAGTGCCTGCGCCGGTTTTGAACGAGGAAAGATCAATGCAGAGAACAGGATATTTGTGTCAACCAATATCCGCATATTACCTTTCCTTTCCGTAGCGTACTTCGTCCACAAGTGCCTGAATATCGTCCTCGCTGGTAACGCCCATTGTTTCGGCAGCACCGGCAAAGGCAGACTGCGCTTTGCGGATTGCTTTGGAAGAAGCGTTGCTTACAACGATTTCACCATCCTGTTTCTGGAAGAACAAAATCTTGTCCCCAGACTTTAAGCCGAGCAGTCGCCGGATTTCTACCGGCACAGTAATCTGGCCGTTTGCAGAGATTTTCGCTAAATTCATATAAGTCACCCCTTCTATTCTTGAGAACTAAAGAAAACTCGAAATTACTCATAGTATATCCCATATGAGCGTAAAAGTAAACTTGCCAGCGGGAAAAATAGGCGCTGCTTTATGAATTTTTTGTGAATTTGATTAAAATGTCCTTGGTCATACGTTTCCGGAGTTTACTGATCGACCATCACAACCCGCAGCCCCTTTTCCTCCAGTGCCGCTTTCATGTCAGAGGGCAGGGCAAGCTTGGCGGTGCGATAGCCCTTATAATATACCTTCTTGGTTTGTCCGCTTTTCCTGACGACCCAGACCCACAGCCCATAGGACCACTGGCGATCCAGCTCCCGCTGATGATAGTGCAGCTCCACCCGCTCGATCTCGTCAAAAGAAATGGGGTACGGCACTCCCGTGTTGAGCACCAAACAATCGTTTTCAAAGAAAAAGGCACCCGCGCCCGATCTGTTTTTGAACTTACTCCGTTTGTAGACGAAGAAATACAAGATAACTCCTAAGCTCACAGTGAAAAATACCCACTGAAAAATAATAAATTGCATGTCTCTACCTCCCACAAATTCCAATAAAAAATCCAATTCCTCGGAAAGTCCGTGACTTCACTGGACTTTACAGCAGTTTCCTACTCCATTTTGATCCATGTTCTCTATGATGCCCTTAATTTCTTCCACCATTTTACGCAGTTCTTTCGTTCCGTCTATCACATAATCCGATGAAGGCATAATATCCTTTCGCATTTGGGTGTAAGCAACTCTGGCGTATTTCAGATAGATCTCCATATCCTGCCGTATTTCTTCTCCGGTGGCATTTCTCATATCGCGAAGAACTCTTCTCGCCATTGCAATATCCAAAGGAGTATCTATAAAAATGGCGCAATCAATCCATTTACTCAGTTCTTTATGGCAGTAGGCAAAAGGATAGTCCAATAATAAGTAATCGCAGGACTCGTTTTTCTTAATTTCACAAATATCTTTTATCAGTGGGCTTAAATCCCATACATTGTAATCTGCGCCCTGCATTACCCAAGCATAAAAATCATCAACCTCGCCGTCAAACGAATAATCGTCAAAATGAAGCGACTTTACATTTTTGAGTTGTTTTTTGACCTCATTGACAACGGTTGTTTTTCCGCCTGCGGTTACCGCCGCGATCGCAATTATCTTCATTTTTTCCCTCAAATGCCCTTCCGAAAACAAATAACGCGGTTGGCTTCCTCAAACCCCATTGCCAAGTGAAATCGAAGACTTTCTGTATTGTTTAACTCACAATCGCTTGCAAATTTGGAGCAATTTTTCTTCTTTGCCCACTTCTCGCATTCCTGCAGCAGTTCCTTGGCAAAGCCTCTATGCCGGAATTCTTCTTGAATAAAAATCCCTTCTAAATATCCGACGGGCGACGTCTCCGTGCCCTCAACATAATCGTATCGGAGTTGGCACTGTGCAAATCCGATCGGCTTGTCCTCCGCATACTTTATAAAATATACTGCATTTTCACAGCCAATGGTTTCTGCAATTTCGGTTTCCAATTCGGACAATGCAGCACTGTCCCACATTTGTATCGCTAATTTTGCTATGTGCGGCGCATCCTTTTTTGTCGCCTGTCTGATCATGAATCCATCCTCCGCGAATCCCGATATCTCCTGTACCATCACCTTGCAATCAACGCCGATTCCGATGTTCCGTATTTGGATTCCGAGGCTTTTATCCTCGGTTTCTTCGGCATCTAAGCCCTCGCAAACATGTGGCTTGAGGGTTCTCGGCACCTCGGCGTTCTATTTGCGTCTTTTTTTATTT
>JAUNGI010000024.1 GCA_030524525.1 Lachnospiraceae bacterium | reverse complement strand
CGAGGCGTCCTGGACGTCGTGACCCTTGTAGCGGTGGTTGAGCTCTTTCATCAGGTCGCTGCGCAGCCGGTTGATGACCAGCGCGCGTTCCCGGATACCGCCCGCGTCCAAAAGACCGATCACACGGTCGGCGTCTCGAATGGAGGAGACCTCCGGGTTGACGACGACGATCGCGTCGTCCGCCGCGACCAAGGAATTGCGGAAGCCCTTTTCAATTCCGGCGGGGCAGTCCAGCAATATGTAATCGAAGTCCTCCCGCAGGATCGTAATGAGCTTTACGATCTGCTCCGGCTCGATCGCGTCCTTGTCGGCGCTCTGCGCCGCCGCAAGCAGATACAGGTTCGTATAACGCTTGTCTCTTACGAGCGCCTGCTTCATGCGGCACCGTCCCTGCAAAACGTCGAGGATGGTGTAAATGACCCGGCTTTCCAGCCCCAGAACAATGTCCAGATTCCGGAGCCCCAAGTCCATATCAATGAGAAGGGTCTGGTAGCCCGCCATGGCAAGCCCCGCCCCAAGATTGGCAACGACGGTCGTTTTTCCGACCCCGCCCTTACCGGATGTTACGACAGTAACCTTATGCATGTTTCACCTCACACTTCCGCGAACCGAAGGTTCGCTATGAATTTCCATGTCTGTTTTCTGTCTTTGGTTTTTCGGGCGGCTGCCTTTATCCTATGCTTTTTTATGATAATTCCTTTTTCAGCTCCTCCGAGCTGGTAAAGGTCGTATCCTGAATCGGTACGATGCGAAGCTCCTGCGCTTCCACATACGCCAGTCTGGCGCAGTTTTCAAGACGATCCTTCTTTTCCTGCTTTTTCTGCCGCTTCTGCTCCTTCGGATCGACGGCGGCGGGGTCGTATTCACAGTCCCCGATGCGAAGACGCTCCGGATGCATGTGGGAAGCGGAAATAAACGCGTCCTTGCTGCTGTTCGTTCCGGCAAACGCCGAGCCGTACAGCGCTCCCAAAACGACGATGCTGCCGCCGGAAACGACCCTTGCTCCGGCCTCCACATTGCCGCAGATGATGATCGACGTCTCCGATTCGAGCTTATGCCCGGTGGGAAGGACGCCCCGATAGATCTGTCCGGTCGTGTTTGCGAGACAGCTGATGACCCGTTCCATCGACATTTTCAGCAGATCCTCGTTCTTCTGGTCGTTGTCAAAGACGCAGATGACCTCCAGATCGGTATTCTCCGAAATGATGCGGAGCACCTCGCGCTGTTCCTCGGAGGAAAGCTCGCGGCCGTCAAAGGTCAGCGCCATTCTCGCCTCTCCGAGAAATTTGGCGGATTCCTGAAACTTGGCGCGAATGCGTTTTTTCAGCTCCGAAAACGGAAGCTCGTTGTTAAGCTGCAGAACGATCCCGTTTTTGTAGCCCTTAATGACAACCGATGTATCCATAGCAAACAATCTCCTCTTTTCCTTCGTGACTTTCTTCCGGGGCGTTCGCCCCGCGGAACGGTCAGTCTCCGACCTCGATATCCACCACCGTGCCTGCAAAAACGCTTCCGCTCAGCAGCGCCTCCCGGTTTTCGTCCTCAAAATAGAAGCCGTAGACCTCGCGGCACACATACGCCGCGTTGGCGGAGCCGTAGCCGTTCGGGATGACCACGGTCACGCAGATCTCCGGATCGCTGTACGGGGCAAAGGAAATAAACAGCGCGTTGTGAGGATGATTCAGACTCACCTGCGCCGTACCGGTCTTCCCCGCCACCTTGACGCTCAGATCGCCGAATACCTTCTTCAAGGAAGAATTGTCGGCGTTCACAACGCGGTACATGCCCAGCTTGACGGCGTCCCAAGAGGACTGCGCCACGTTCGTGATCTGGTTTCGCACCGTGGCGGTGTTGGAAAGCATCAGCTCCCCGTTCTGTGCCACGATCCGATCCAAAAGCGTCAGATTGTAGCAGGTGCCTTCGTTCGTCAGCGTCGTCAGGTACCGGGCGATCTGCACCGGCGCAAAGCTGTGACCGTAGCCGATCGCGGTCCGCACGGCGTCGCGGTTCGAGATCGCGGGCTGCGATTCGGAAATCTCCACGCCGGACTTGTCCGAAAGCCCGAAGTAGGAGGCGTATTTCTGTATCGTATTGATGCCCTTTGCGTCGTCGTATTCGCCCCGGTCGCTCATGGACATCCGATAGCCCACTTCAAAGAAGAAGTAGTTGCAGGAAAAACGGATCGCATCCGTGACGTTGATCGCGCCGTGCGAATACTTGCTCCAGCAGCTCGGCGACGGAACGATGGCTTCGAATTTTATCTTATCCTGAATGCGCTCCGTGGCGGAAATCACGGGCTCCGTCAGACCGGCGATGGCGGTCAGCGGCTTGAAGGTGGAGCCGGTGGTCGTCCGCGAGGTCGTCGCCCGGTTGACCATCGGGTAAGAGCCGTCCTCATAGAGCTTTTGGTAATATTCCATATCGACGGAGTTCGTCAGATAATTGTTGTCATAGCTCGGATAGGAAACCAGACAAATGACTTCGCCGGAATCCGGGTCGGTGGCGCAGATGGAGCCGCTGCACGGTTCCAGCGCCAGCATGGCGGGCGTGATTTCCAGCAGCTTGATCTTCCGCAGCAGAAAATCGTAGGCGGAAAGCGTGCCTTTTTCCAGCTTCTGAATATTTTCTGCGTCCTCCTCCAAAACGCCCTGCTCAAACAGCAGCAGGCAGAGATCCCGCCCCTTGAGCGTGTAGTTGAAGATCAGCGTCCGGTAAATCTTGTTCCGATATTCGTCGTCGTCCCGCAGGTTCTCCACCAAATAATCGTAGAGAAAGCCGTACAGCTCGGTCGTTTCATAATAGTCGGAGCCGATGTTCAGCTTGTCGAGGGAGAGCCAGTTCTGTGTGATCGCATACTGCAAAAAGGCGCTCAGGCTGATCTCCTGATTGACATACGCCAAATACTGCTCGTCCTCGGTGTCGATCTCCGAATTCAGCAGGATCCCCCAGCCGTCGCTGCCGAGCTTTTGGTAGACATACTCCAAATATTCCTGCATCGTGCTTCCTGCCGCCTCGTTGGAGACCGTATTGTCCGCCTGCAAAAGCGCAAGAAGCTGATTCCAGATCCTCTCCTCCTCGCTGTCGTACATCGCCAGCACCTTTTTTTCCAGCTCGGTGGCGTCCGCCTCGCGGAAATGGTCGGTATTGATCACATGATTGTCGATCAGCGCATAATACGCCTCGTAGATCGGGATCGTAATTTCCGACGCGTCCTCTCCCTTCCCGCCGTAGTCCATGGTCGGCACGAGCTTGGAAAGCAGGATCGCGGCAATGTTCCGTTCGAGAATATGGTAGCAGGCAGTCTGCATCTCCGCGTCCACGGTCAGATAGAGGTTGTTTCCCGAAACGGGTTCCTTGGTCACCGTTTTGGAAACGACCTGCCCCCGCTCGTTTATGATGATCGTCGCCTCGCCGTCGATCCCGGCAAGATAGGTCTCGTAGGATTTCTCGATTCCGAGCTTCCCGACGATGCTGTTTTCCGTATACTGGGGAGAAAGCTCGCCGAACTGCTCCAGCTCCTCCTCGTTGATGCGGCCGACGTAGCCGATGATGTGGGCAAAATAAACGGCGTGGTCGTATACCCTCTTCGAGGTCTTCGTGATCTCAAGCCCCGGCACCTTGGTCGTATTCTCGTAAAAGGAAATGCGCGCCTCCTCGCTGATATCGCTGACGATCCGGAAGGAGGAATAGCTTGGGTACAGAATGAAAAGCTGGTACCGGTACGCCATGATCTCCAGCGCGTCCTCCATGGAGTAGCTTTCGTCGATCTGGAACATCCGGGAAGACTTGTCCCCGTAGCGCATAAAGGCGAACACATCCTCCGCCGTCGCCGCGATCTGCTCTTGTGACAGGTCGTTGACGCTCGCAAGACCGTAGGCGTTTTTTTTGAATCGCAGCAGCGCGTTTCCCTCTACCGTAAACTCCAGCTCGCCGTCCTCCGTAAGCGCCAGATAAAACGGGAATTCCCTCTCGTAATCAAAGTCGCGCAGCAGCTCGATCAGCGAAAAGATCGCCTCGTTTTTTTCCGCATTGGTGGAAAGCTCTGCGGAGTCGTACATTTCCAGATTGTACTGCAGATCGTTGTACGCCAGCAAAACGCCGTTGCAGTCGTAGATCTCCCCGCGCGTTGCCGAAACCGGAACCGTGCGGGTGTAGGAGGTAGAGTCGCTTTCCACGTCCGTAACGTCGTTATCCACCATCTGCATATGAAACAGGCGCGTCACGATCAGCACGCTTACGATTCCCAGCAGCACGCCCACAGGAAGGAGCCGATTGGAGGACAGAGTTCTCAATTTATCCCAAAACGATTCCGACATAATACTCCTCATTCCGGAGCATTTGCGACGGGGTACCATCAAAGCAATTTGTGATGCTCCAGCACAAATTGCCGTGTGAAAAATAAGCTATCAAGCTTATTTTTCACACTACTCCTCATTCCTTTTGCAGCGGTCTACCGCATCTGCGCCTCGGCCTCGAGCTTTTCCCGACGCCGGACGATCAAATGCAGATAGATCAGATCCAGAAGCTTATACAGTATAATTCCCGCCACCGCCGTATATAATACCTTGGGAAGCATGATCCGGCGAAGATAAAACAGCACGTTCAGCTTTCCCCGGATCAGAAATTCGAATACATAGATCAGCGCCGAAAATGCCAGCTCGCTGACGGCAAGCAGCAGCAGCGGCAGCAGCGTGTCGTTCGCCACATAATATTCCTTCAAAAAGCCGTTCAAATAGCCGATCAGCAGAAAAAACAGCGCGTAAACGCCCAAAACGCCCGAAGACGTCACGTCGAGCAGCAGTCCGCAGACCAAGCCCGTCCACATGCCCGGCAGCTTGCCCATCTGATAGGCGGCGGCAACGGTAATGATCATCAGCAGATCGGGCGCGATCCCCGCAATTTCCAGATACGGAAAAACCGCCGTCTGCAAAAGCAGCCCCGTCAGGATCTCGATCGCAATAATAAACGCAGTAAACATAGGCTAATTATTTTCCTCCTCGTCGGTTACCGGGGATTCCTTTACGGTTGTAATGACCAGCACGGTGTTCAGATGCTCAAAGTCAACGACCGGCGTCAGATACCCCTTCCGGGATAATCCGTCCGCTTCTACCTGAATGTTTGATATGTAGCCGATCAGAATATTCGGAAGGTACTTCTCGCTCAAACTGGACGTATAGACCTTATAATTGTTCTTCACCTCGGAGTTGATGGAAATGTCGCGGACTTCAATAAAGCCCGTGTCCAAAAGCTCCAGATTGCCGCAGACGATGCAGTTGTCCGAGGTTTTCAGGATGGACGCGCTGACATAGCTGTTGTCGTCGATGATCGAGCGCACGATCGAATAGTTTTTCCCCACTTCCGTGATGATCCCGACCAAACCGTTGTCCGCAAGCACGTTCATATCGACCTTCATGCCCTGATTGGCGCCCTTGTCGATCGTAAACGTCGCATAATAGCCGCTCGTGTCCTTCGCGATTATGTTCGCGCCGACGGTAGGATAGTCCACATAGGTCTCCGCCAGCTCCAAGAGCTGTTTGTAGCGCTCCAGATCATACAGATCGGTCTGCAGCAGATCCTTCTGCGATTCCAGCTCCTCGATCTTGTCCCGAAGCTCCTGATTTTCCGCTTTCAGCTTCTCCACGTCGTCGAATTTCTGAAAAAAACCGTTGACCGACTCTCCCACCGTGGCAATGCCGCGCTGCAGGGGGGTGATCAAAGCGTTCACCCCGCTGCGGATCGGATCGAATACCGAATCGAATTTGTAAGAAAAGAAAATCAGACAAACGCACAGGCAGGAACAAAGCATGAGAACATACTTCGGTTCCACGTCGTATTTCTGACCGTTTCCTCGTTTCATGCGGCTCCTCCGTTTCTTTCCGCGTTATTTCTCGTTATAATAGCTTTCCTTCAGCGGCTGCGCCAGCGCGTCAAATTCCGGCTCCTCCAGAATGTGCGATAAGCCCTCGATGACCGTCAGCGCTCCCTTTTGGCAGATGGAGACCCGAAGCCCGGTGGTGGCCTGCACGAGCTGATCAAGCCCGGCGATCGCCGAGGAGCCTCCCGTAATCGTCATGCCGTTGGCAAATACGTCCGAAGCGATCTCCGGCGGCGTACGTTCGAGGATCGTCCGAATGGTCTCGATGATCGTGTTGAGATCCTCAAGCACCGCTTGGTTGACCAGTGCCGCCGAGATTTCGCGTTCCCTCGGAAGCCCGGTAACGATATCGCGGCCGTACGCCTTGCAGGTCAGCTCGCTTTCCTGACTGAAATCGGTCAGCGTCCGCTTGACATATTCCGCCGTCTTCTGACCGATGACCAGATTGTATTTTTTTCGGACCGCCGCGGCGATCGCGTCGTCGAATTGGTTCCCGCCGATGGGCAGCAGCTTGCTGAGCACGATCCCCCCCATGGACAGGATCGAGATCTCGGTCGTGTCCGCGCCGATATTTACAAGCAGCGCGCCTTGGCTGTTGCTGACGTCAATACCCGCGCCGATGGCGTCGGCAATGGGTTTTTCCACGAGCCGCAGTTTTTTCGGACGCACGATGCTGCTGTCAACCAGATCGTAAAACGCGCGCTTTTCCACCTCGGTGATATCATACGGCGTGGCGATCGTGAACTCCGCGCCCCGGAACTTTCCGTATTGTCTTGACAGATCCAGAAAGACGCAGTTCAGCAGCGAAAGCATATGGGACAGACTTGCGATCGCGCCGTGCTTGAGCGGAAAATCCACGGTAATATATTCCGGCGACTTTCCGTACATCTCAAACGCCTCGTTTCCGATGGCGATTACGTTGTTTTTGCCCTTAATGGCGATCACGCTTTTCTGGTCGTAGACCAATCCCTCGCCTTTTCGATATATCTTCAATGAGTTGGTTCCGAAATCGATTCCGAAAATCTTTGTAGACATCCTCTACCTCACTTCTCCGGTTCGTCTATAGATAGCCGGATTCTTTCATACTGCAATACCTAGTATCTCCAAGAATGATATGATCCATAAGCGGAAGCTGCATGATTTTTCCCAATTCCCGGATTTTTTCGGTCACCTCCCGGTCTTCCCGGCTTGGCGTCGGGTCGCCGCTCGGATGATTGTGCAGTAGGATCAGGCTGACCGCGTTTGCCCGCAGAGCCCGAAGAAAGATCTCCCTCGGAGAGATCAGGGACGCGGTGATCGTCCCTCTGGAAAGCTCCTCCTCGCGAAGCAGACGGCATTTGGCGTCCAGCAGAAGCAGCCAAACCACCTCCTGCTTCAAATGCCGGAAATCCTCGCGGTAATGCTGGAAGATCCGCTCCGGCGTTATAAGCTCCAGCGAGGCTTCGGGACGGGATTTCCAGATCCTTCTCGAAAGCTCCGTAATGCACATCAGCTGCAGCGCCTTGACGCGTCCGACGCCGTGGAAGCGGGTCAGCTCCTTTACGTCGGCATGGGCCAGTCCGGCGATGGAGCCGCCAAGCCTTTGCAGGATCTGACGGCAAAGATCCAGACAGGTTTCCTCTCTCGTTCCGGTCCGAATGATGATCGAAAGCAGCTCTGCGTCGGACAGCGCGCCAAAGCCGTACCGTTCCGCTTTTCGATCGGGCTGCTCCCCTTCGGGAAGCAATTTCATCGTTTTTTCCATATTTTCGTTTGCCTTTCCCTCTCTCCGGGCAGGCAGCGACTTGTTTTGCTCCCAAATCATATCACATTTTCGACGGATTGTATAGGGAGCGGCAGATTTTTTTGCGCCGCCCTTTTTCGCGGCGAAGCGGGGCGGCGTCGGAAGCTATTCCGTTTTCGGAAGCTCCGCCAGACGTTCGCGAAGCAGATATTCCAAGGACATCAGAATCCCGAACTTGGCGTGATACCAAGTGAGTCCGCCCTGAAAATATACGGCGTAGGGAGGCTCCAGCGGACCGTCCGCCGAAAGCTCGATCGAGGAGCCCTGAAAAAAGGCGCCCGCCGCCATGATCACGTCGGAATGGTAGCCGGGCATTGCCCAAGGCTCCGGCACAACGTAGCTGTCTACGGGAGCCGCTGCCTGAATGCCGCGGCAGAAGGCAAGCACCGCCTCCGGACTGCCGAGCGTTACCGCCTGAATGATGTCGTAGCGCTCCTCCGTACCATTCGGCACCACGCCGAAGCCGAGGGTTTCGTAAAGCCGCGCGGCAAAAACGGCGCCCTTTAACGCTCCTGCGGTGACGGTCGGCGCAAGGAACAGCCCCTGAAGGAACGAACGGTTTACGCCCAAGGACGCGCCCACCTCCTTGCCGAGTCCCGGCGTCGTCAGCCGGTAGGCGCACTGCTCCACATACTCTTTTTTCCCGACGATGTACCCGCCGCACGGCGCGAGACCGCCTCCGGGATTTTTGATCAGGGAGCCGACGCACAGGTCTGCGCCCACGTCGGTCGGCTCTATCGTCTCCACAAATTCGCCGTAGCAGTTATCGACCATGCAGATCACGTCCGGCTTGATCCCCTTAATAAAGGCGATCAGCTCGCCGATGCGTTCCACCGACAGCGTCGGTCGGGTCTGATAGCCCTTGGAGCGCTGAATTTCGATCAGCTTTGTGCGTTCGTTGATCGCCGCGCGGATGCCGTCATAATCAAACCCGCCGTCCGGCAGCAGATCCACCTGCCGGTAGGTCACGCCGTATTCCGCAAGCGAACCCTTGGCGGGCTGAATGCCGATCACGCCCTCCAGCGTATCGTAGGGCTTTCCGACCGGAGAAAGGATCTCGTCGCCGGGTCTTGTGTTTGCCGCCAGCGCCACCGCCAGCGCATGCGTCCCGCAGGTGATCTGCGCCCGGACAAGCGCGTCCTCGGCATGAAAAACCGAGGCGTAGACCGCCTCCAGCGTTTCCCGACCCAAGTCATTATATCCATATCCCGTGGAAGTTTCAAAGCATTGTTCGCTGACCCTGTTTTTTTGCATGGCAGAAAGCACCTTCATCTGACAGATTTCGGCAATCTCGTCGATGTTCCGAAAGCGCTCCGAAAGCTCGGAAAGGATCCGCTCGCCAAGCGCCAGCACTTCCCTCCGAATGCCCATAGCTTCATAAGTCCGATGTATTTTATCCGACATGTAGGATCTCCTTTTGCCGCAGAATTTGCAGCATCTCCGTTAAAATATCCTGCTCCGACCGTTCGCTCCGGTCAAACCAGATCGTTTCCTTTTCCCGGCGAAACCAAGTAAGCTGCCGCTTGGCAAAATGCCGGGTCTCCCGCTTGATCCGCTCCTTTGCCTCCGCGAGCGTGGCTTCGCCGCGAAAATACGCGAGCAGCTCCTTATAGCCGAGTCCCTGCATCGCAACCGTCGCCCTGTCATAGCCAAGCTCCGTCAAATGTCTGACCTCCTCCAAAAGCCCTTCGGCAAACATCTCCTCCACGCGCTCGTTGATCCGCTCGTACAGCTCCCCCCGCTCTCTGGTCAGCACAAAATAAGCGGAATTGTAGGCGCTCTGCCGTTTCCGCTGCGCTTCGTTGTGCGCGGAGATCGGCGCTTGGTGAAAATGGTAATAGGTAAGGGCACGGATGACCCGCTTCACGTTGTTGGGATGGATTGCCTCTGCGGAAGCCGGATCGAGCGCGCGCAGCCGATCATAAAGCTCCTCCGCTCCGCCGTTCGCGGCCTGCCGCTCCAGCTCCTCCCGGTAGCCGTCGTCCTCTTCGTCCTCAAAGGAAACGTCGTAAAGCACCGATTGGATGTAAAAGCCGGTCCCGCCCACCAAGATCGGGATATGTCCCCGCCGGTAAACGCCCTCCATCGCCTCCGTCGCCATCTGCCGGAACTGCGCGACGCTGAACGGCTCGTCCGGGGAGAGACAGTCGATCAGATGATGCGGGACGCCCTCCATCGCCTCCTTGGGAAGCTTTGCGGTTCCGATATCCATATGGCGATAGACCTGCATGGAATCGGCGCTGATGATCTCGCCTCCGATCACCTTCGCCAAGGAAAGCGAGAGGCTGGTCTTTCCGACTGCGGTCGGCCCCGTAAGAATGACCAATGGCTCCATAGGCAGACACTCCGTTCTGAATAATTGTCCGTTCTAAACGATTCGTTTGAATTTTTTTTCGATCTCGTACTTTGACATCGTAATGATGATCGGACGGCCGTGGGGGCACTGGAAGGGATTTTCCAGCGTCATCAGCTCCTCCACGAGGTGCCTTGCCTCCCGCTCGCTGATCTTCGTATTGCCCTTGATCGCCGCTTTGCAGGACATCGAGGCGATCTTCTCAAGGATCACGTCGGCGGGGCCGAACACCGGAGTTTCCACGAGCTGGTCGAGCAAGGAGCAGAACAGCTCCTCCTCGGACAGGCGGTACAGATCGACCGGCACCGCGCTCATGGCGTATTCGTGTCCTCCGAACGGCTCGATCACAAAGCCAAGCGCCGCAAAGCGCTCCCTGTACCGCAGGTATGCCTCCTCCTCCCGCAGCGACAGGCTCAGAATGATCGGCGGGGACACCTGCTGGGACATGACCTCATGGTTCCGGTACGCCGCCACGGTGCGCTCGTAAAGGATCTTTTCGTGCGCCGCATGCTGGTCGATCATATAGAGCTGATTTTCCGTTTCGAGCAGCCAATACGTTCCGAAAAGCTGACCGATGACGCGGTACGAAGGGATATCGGTAAACGCCGCGGCTTCCGCCGTCTGTTGTCCGTCAGCCGCCTGCCGGGCGGTCTGCGTTTGCGCTCCGTTCGCCGCCGCGGTCATGTCTGCGGCTTCCGTCGGCTGCCCGCCGGCGGTCTGCGATTCCTCGGCGGTCTTTCCCGCCGTTCCGGCTTCCGGATCGTCCGGCAAGCTGCCGTCATATCGCGGGGCGGCAGCGATCTCCTGCGGGCGGGCGGCGTCCGACGCTTCCGCGGGAGCCGAAAACAGCGAGCGAAGCGTTACCTGCTCCCCGACCGTATACGGCGAGTCTTCCGCCACGACGCTCTCCTGACGTTCGGCGGCATATTCCTGCCTCCGCTTCGTTTCAAAGATCTCCGGCGGGGGCAGCGGCTTTTCTGCGGCGGCCGGCGTTTCCTCCGTCAGGCGCACCTCCGGAATCAGGATGGAATTGCGGAGCGCTTGCGCCAGAGCGGCATGGAGCTGCTCGTATACAAGCTCCTGCTGCTCGATGCGCACCTCCATTTTGGACGGGTGCACGTTGATGTCGATGCGCTCCGGGTCGAATCGAAGCATCAGACAGGTAAACGGGAACTTGTGCTGCATGATATGCGGCTTGTACGCCTCCTCGATCGCCTTGTTCAGGACGCGGCTCTGGATATAGCGTCCGTTCAGGAAATAATTTTCGTTGGAACGGTTCCCTCTTGCGACTGCGGGCTTTCCCAAAAAACCGCTGACCGAAAAACCGTCGCACTCCTTTTCGATCGGGATCAGATTGGCGGCGATCTCCCTGCCGTAGACCGAATAGATCGCGTCGCGCAGATTTCCGTTGCCCGAAGTATACAGAGCCGTTCTGCCCTGATTGATAAAGCTGAAGCTGATCTCCGGATGGGAAACCGCCAAACGGTACATTAGTTCGGTAATATAGCCCGCCTCGGTCATGGCGGAACGAAGGAACTTCTTGCGCGCGGGAACGTTATAAAACACGTCCCGCACCAGAAACGTCGTGCCGTCCGGGCAGCCCACGTCGGAAATGCCCTCCTCCACGCCGCCGTTTACAACGTAGCGCGTACCGAGCAGATCCTCCGCCCGTTTGGTCAGAAGCTCCACATGGCTGATCGCGGAAATACTGGACAGCGCCTCGCCGCGGAACCCCAGACTCAGAATATGGGACAGATCCTCCTTGGAGCGGATCTTGCTGGTCGCATGACGCAGAAACGCCTGCGGCACATCCTCTCTGGCGATTCCGCAGCCGTTGTCGGTGACGCGCAGATAGCTGATCCCGCCGCCCTTGATCTCCACGGTAACGGCGGTCGCCTTGGAGTCGATGGCGTTTTCCACAAGCTCCTTTACAATGGAAGACGGTCGGTCAACGACCTCGCCGGCAGCGATCTGGTTGATCGTTTCCGCATCCAGCAAACGTACGATTCCCATCTTTTACCTCCGTGTTGTTCAGCCGTTCAGATACCGTTCAAACTCCTCGGCGCTCATCAGAATTTTTCTCGGCTTCGTCCCTTCCTCCGGACCGACCACGCCCGCCTCGGAAAGCTGATCCATAATTCTAGCCGCGCGGTTAAAGCCGATCTTATACAGCCGCTGCAGCATCCCGATCGACGCCTTGTCCTTTTCAATGATGAAGCGTCCCGCCTCCTCGAAATACTCGTCCCGGTCGGCGTTATGCGACACCCCACCATGCTCCGAAGACGAAGCCACATGCGCCGCCAGCTCCTGATTGACCTCTCCGGAATCGTTCTGCGCCTTCAAAAAGTCCACGACCGCGCTGACCTCGGAATCCGAAACAAACGCGCCCTGCACCCGGGACGGCTTCGGAAGCCCCGAAGGGAAAAACAGCATGTCGCCCTTTCCGAGCAGCTTTTCCGCTCCGCCCTGATCGAGGATCGTGCGGGAATCCACCGACGAGGAGACCGCAAACGCGATCCGCGAAGGAATATTCGCCTTGATCAAACCGGTAATGACGTTTACCGAAGGTCTCTGCGTCGCAATAACCAGATGAATGCCGGCAGCGCGGGCAAGCTGCGCCAAGCGGCAGATCGAATCTTCCACGTCTCCGGAGGCGACCATCATCAGGTCGGCAAGCTCGTCCACAATGATGACGATGTGCGGAAGCAGATCGAACGGATTGCCGTTTGCGTCGAGGATCGGTTCGGATGCGTTTTTCACCTTGCTGTTGAAGCCCGCCATATCGCGGACGCCCAGCTCCGCAAAATACTGATAGCGCTTCGTCATCTCCTGCACCGCCCAGTTCAGCGTATTGCTGGCGATCTTCGGGTCGGTCACGACCGGCGCCCAGAGGTGCGGGATCCCGTTGTAGACGCTCAGCTCCACCACCTTCGGATCAATCATGATCAGCCGAACCTCTTTCGGAGAATATTTGAACAAAATGCTCATAATGAGCGTATTGATGCACACCGATTTTCCGGAGCCGGTGGCGCCGGCAATGAGCAGGTGCGGCATCTTCGCAATGTCGGTCACGATAATGCTTCCGCCGATGTCCTTGCCGACGGCAAACGCGATCTTCGCCTTGCTCCCCTGAAATTCCGCCGACTCCAGCAGGGAACGCAGCATGACCGTGGAATTTTCGCTGTTCGGTACCTCGATGCCAACGGCGGCCTTTCCGGGAATCGGCGCCTCGATTCGGATGTCCGCAGCCGCGAGGTTCAGCTTGATATCGTCCGCCAAGGCGGTGATCTTGCTGACCTTAACGCCCTGCTCCGGCTGTAATTCGTATCGGGTCACCGTGGGGCCGCAGCTGATATTCGTGACCGTTACGTTGACGCCGAAGCTCCGAAGCGTGGTCTGCAGTTTGGCTGCCGTCTCCTTCAGCTCGGCGTTGCTGATGTTCTTTGCCGGTCCCTGCGGACGGTTCAAAAGACGCAGGGGCGGATAGACATAGGGCTTTTCCGGAAGCGGCTTCGGTGCGGCGGAGACTTCCGGCGCGCCGTTTCCGGAGCTTTCCGGCGCGGCTTTTTCGGAAGCGGCTGCCGCCTCCTCCGCCGGCTTTTTGTCCGCCGGAGCCTTGTCCGCCCTTTCCTCCGGAGCGGAAACGGTTCTGCCGTAATCGCCCGCCTCGGCAGCCTCGCCCTCCTCGTAAGAGCCGTTCTTTGTGATCGTAATGCCGGAGAGCTCCTCGGCGGCGCTTCCGCCGGTTCCGAACTTTCGCTGCATTTCGGCTTCATAATCGGGCACCCCGTCCAAGCCGTTTACGGTCTGCGAAGGGGAAATGACCGGCTCCTGTGTTTCGGCCGGAAGCACCTCGACCATATCCGGGCTTTCCGGACTGTTTTCTTCTTCCCTGCCGCCGTTTTCCATCAGACGGTCAAGAAAGTTCTTTTTCTTCTTTCCCTTTTTCTTTCCTTCATAAAACTCCGCGTCGGGCGTCTGCTCCGCCGGAGCCGCGTCCACAAGCACAAGGCGGCGCTTCCGGTTTTCCTCTTGAATCTGATCAAGCGTCATATTCTGCATATCCCGCTCCGCCTTCCGTTGTACCGCCTGCGCCTCCTCGTATTCCGCATACTCGGCGTAGAAATCCTTCCGCTCCCTCTTGCGCTTCCTCCAAGCCGCCAAAAACGAACGCTCCGTGATGAGCAGCAGGCAGACGAGAACAAGCGCGGACAAAATGATGATAGAGGCGATCTTCCCGAACAGCGTATTCATGGGAACTGACAGCAGCGCGCCGAAAAGACCGCCCCCCACCTTATCCCGATAGCCCGCGGTAAACGAGCGTAGGATCGAATATTTTTCCGCGCACCCCGAAACGATATGGATCAGGGCCGCAATAAAGAAAAGCGCCAGCGTAAAAAACGTGGATTTTTTCGTGGCGAGCGGATTGCCCGGATTGGAGCGCATAAACGCGACGAGAAAAAACAGCGCGATCGGAAACAGATACGGCAGATATCCGCCGAGCAGTCCGAAGATCACCCAGTTGATCGCCGTTCCGACCTTGCTGCACAGACCAAAATAGCTCAGATACAGCACGATGCAGACAAGCACCGTCACGATCAGAACGATCTCGTCCGAGATCTCCTTCCTTCTGGCGGCCTCTTCCATCCGCTGCTGCTTTTCAAGCTCCTCCTGACGGAGCCGCGCCTCGCGTTCGCGCGCCGATTCCTTCCGCCGCGTTGTGCCGCGTCCGGTCGCCCGGGTTCCGGAGGCGGAGCTGCGCCCGGCCGTCGTTTTTTTTGTTCCTTCCTTTGCCATGACTTCCTCCACCGATTATGCTAACGCGTATTTGCCGACATAATATACAAAAACCACCAGTCCCAAGGCGATCCGATACCACCCGAACGCCGCGAAGCTATGCTTGCTGATATACTGCATCAGCAGCCGGATACAGAAAAACGATACCAAGAACGCGACGATCATGCCGGTGATCAGCATCGCATATTCCTGCCCGCTGAAGGCGAAGCCGTATTTGAGCAGCTTCAGAAGGCTCGCCCCCGCCATCGTCGGGATCGCCAGAAAGAACGTGAACTCCGCCGCCATGATCCGGCTTGAGCCGAGGATCATCGCGCCGAGAATGGTGGCTCCCGAACGCGAGGTTCCCGGAATGACTGCCAGACACTGGAACATGCCGATATAAAGCGCAAGCTGATAGGGCATCGTATTCAGATTGTCAAAGCGCGGCTTTTTCTTTTTGTTCAGCGCTTCGATCCCGATAAACATAATGCCGTAGAAGATCAGCGCCAGCGCGATGGTCAGCGTCTCCCGGTTTCCCTGATAAAAAAATTCGTCGATCTTGTCTTCCAGCAGAAGCCCCACGATCCCGATGGGGATGCAGGCCACCGCGATCTTTGTCCAAAGGATAAACTTCTCTTTATGGATGCCGACGCCTCCGGTCTCCGTCCTGCGGAAGGGCCAGATCTTGTTCCAGAACAAAAGCACGACCGCCAAGATCGCGCCAAGCTGGATCACGACAATAAACATATCGCCGAAATCCGGATTCTCAAGAAACGCCTTGACCGGAAAAAATTCGTCGAACAAAAGCATATGTCCGGTGCTGCTGATGGGCAGCCATTCGGTAATTCCCTCTACGATCCCAAGCAGTACGATTTTAATAAATTCTAAAAATTCCATTCTATCCCCTCTGTTCTCTCCGTTTCGGATTCCTTGCCTTAAATGCCATAGATAATTTCATGATATCACAAACCATCAAAAAAAACAACGGGCGCAGTCAGAAAACCGAAAAGGCGAAAAAAACTTTGAGAATACATATTTCCAAGGGAAATTTCACATGCTATGGGAAATTCGTCTTACGAAAACAGAATTTCAGAAAGGCAGGGAAACGACGGAGATTATGGAAGAAAACAATCAGGAAAATACACAGGAAAATCCGCAGGAGACGCCTCCCTCTTCGGAGGAGCGCTTTCTCCTGCTTCCGGACAATCAAAAGATCGAGCTGCTGACGATCATCGGCGAGGTCGAGGGACACGACGCTTCGCCGAAAAACAGCAAAACGACAAAGTACGAACAGGTGCTGCCGCGGCTCGCGCATGTGGAACACCGCAGCGATATCGTCGGCGTTCTCGTTCTGCTCAATACGGTCGGCGGCGACGTGGAAGCCGGGCTTGCCATTGCGGAAATGATCGCCTCGCTGAGCAAGCCGGTGGTCAGTCTGGTTCTGGGCGGCTCGCATTCGATCGGCGTTCCGCTTGCGGTGTCCTCCGACTACAGCTTTATTGTGGAGACCGGTACCATGACCGTGCATCCGGTCCGCACCACCGGTACGATCCTAGGGGTCGCGCAGTCGTTTGAATATCTGGAGCGCATTCAGGAGCGCATTCTGACGTTTACCGCAAAGCACTCCCGCATTTCCAAGGAACATCTGCGCGAGCTGATGCTCAACACCAAAGTCTTTACGAAGGATCTCGGAACGCTTCTTGGCGGGGAGGAAGCCGTTCGGGAGGGCATCATTGACGAGGTCGGCGGCATTCGGGAGGCCTTGCGGAAGCTTCGGGAGCTGATCGGGGAAAAGGATTAAGCCTTTTCCTGCGAATCGGCATATTCCATGACCGTAACGCCGGCTTCGTCACAGCGCGCGATCAGCCGGGCCTTCCTGCTCTTTCCGCGAATTCCTTTCAGAAAGAGCCGCCAGATCGGGATCTCGCAAAGCAAAAGCACAGCCATCAGAAACAGACCGTTTGCAGCGCTTTCCTGCACCATTTCCTGAACGCTGATTCCCATGCAGAAGGCAAATACCAACGCCATGGCGACGGCGTTCGCCGCTTTTTCAAAACGGAGCTCTTTTCTCAGCGTATCCATATATTCTTCGGGGGTATGCTCCGGCTTGCCTTTTTTGACCAGCCTCTGATTTTCGGCTTCGTATCTTTTTTTCAGCTGCATCGGAAGCTCCCGTTCAATATCCTCGGACAGCTTTTTCCAAAAGGAAATCTTCTCCGTCTCCCGCGGCTTTCGGAACGAGCCGTATTTTTTGCGGTTCCGGTACGCCCGAACGCAGTAGTAGCAAAGCAGATAGCCGCCCGAAAGCAAAAGAGCGAGCCAGACCGGCACCAAGACTACAGGGAAAACGTCCAGCCAGAGAATCAGCAGCAGAGAACCGACAAGCAGAAGCAGAAAAAGCGCCTCATACTTTCCTGTGGTAAATCCCTTGATCCGGAAAACAAACGGCTTAACGGCGACGGCAAGCAGCACGCTGCCCACCAGACCGCAAAGAGTGCCAAGCAGATACGGACCGATATCGGTCTCCAGCTTCCAGACGCCGCCTTGGCTTCCGATCTCTCCGATCTCCAAAAGCAGCCCGAGCAGTTCAAAGCAAAAAATGACCCACGCCCAGCTCACGAAGCGTGCGGGAAACCGCATGACGTCGTCGCGAAACCTGTAGTGTCCAAAATAGTTTTTGCAGAATTTTTCCACATTGCCGCCCACAAGCTTTTCCACGGGCTTACCGTCCTGCTGCGCCGTCATAAACAGATCGAGCAGATCCATCATCATGTCCTCGTATAGCTCGTTGTCGATCAGGCTCACCCCGCCGTAGAGCATGATCTTGTCAAAGACCGCTTGGTATTCCCCCGTAAGCTGATCCTTATGCCACACAAAACTGTCCTTCATATTTTCCTCCCATCGCGGAGCGTGTTCTCCGTTTTTTCAAACAAAACCGCCTCCGCGCATTTTGTCACCTTGCGGTAGTTCTCCAGAAACTGCTCCAGCCGGAGCCTGCCCTCCTCGGTGACCGAATAATATTTTCGGATGGGGCCGAGCGGCGATTTTTCCTTCCGACAGGCAATGCTTCCGTTCTTGTCAAGCCGCGTCAGGATCGGGTAAAGCGTCCCCTCCCCCAGCTCCTCAAAGCCGTAGCTCTCCAGCTTCGATAAGATCTCGTAGCCGTACGTCTCTCCTTCGGCGATGATGCTCAGCACACAGCCCTCCAGAATCCCTTTCATAAGTTGCGTGTCTTCCATAGTTTCCCTTTGCCTTCCGGCGTTTTCTTCCTTGCGCTCATCAGGCTACTCTGCGATGCCAAGTAGCTTTGTAAGCATAAAATAGCACACCTACTCTGTATTGTCAAGTAGGTGTGCCCATATTTTTTTCGTTTCAGACAAACAGCTCGCCCGCCGTTTCCCGGTAATATTCCGCCTGCGCGTTCCACAGCGCCGGATAGACGCTTCCCGTTTCGAGCAGCGCCTTGTGACTGCCCCGCTCGACGATGCGTCCCTCCTCCATGACCGTGATCTCGTCGCAGAAGCGGCAGCTGGAAAGCCGATGGGAAATGTAGATCGCCGTTCGGGTGCCGACGATCTCGTTGAACTTCGTGTAGATCTCATGCTCGGAGATCGGGTCGAGCGCCGCCGTGGGCTCGTCGAGTACGATAAACGGCGCTCCCTTGTAGATCGCCCGCGCCAGCATCAGCTTCTGCGCCTCGCCGCCGGAGATCTCCACGCCCTTTTCGTCAAAATCCTTATAAAGACAGGTCTCGATCCCCTGTTCCATGCGGTCGAGCCGTTCGGAGAGCCCCGCCCTGCGGACGCAGTCTTCCACCCGGTCGGCGTCATAGTCCAGCGACGCCGCCACATTTTCCGCAACGGAAAACGAGAACAGCTGCGAATCCTGAAAGACCACGGAAAACAGAGCGATATAGTCCTCGTACTTATATTTTCGAATATCTATCCCGTTCAGGGTGATCACCCCCTCGGTCGGATCGTACAGGCGGCACAAAAGCTTAACGAGCGTCGATTTGCCGCAGCCGTTTTTGCCTACGAGCGCCATCTTTTCGCCGATCCTCCACTTGAGGCTGACGTCCTTCAAAACGAACGCCTCGCTGCCCGGATAGCGGAACCACACATGCCGGAATTCAAATTCGTACTCGTTGTCGTCCCGCTTTTCCGTCGGCAGGCTGCCTTTGTACTTCGCTTCCGGACAGTCAAGGAAGTCAAAGATGTTTTTCAGGAAGGGCGGCGCCATTTTTAGCATATTCAGTCCGTCGGAAACACGGGAAATGCCCGTCTGGATCTGGGTAAAGAACAGCATCACAAAGGCGACGACCTCCCCCGGCGTGAGCTGTCCGGTAATCGCCCGGAAGCCCGCAAACGAATACAGCAGAAGGCTGCTGCAAATCTCCAGAAGATGCATGACAAGCTCGTATTTTGCATTTTTGCGGACTACCGTTCTCCATTTTTGAATGTTGAAACGATCGCATTTTTCCTTCTCGTTAAGGATCAGTTCGTCTTCCTGATAGAGTCGGATCTCCTTTCCGTTTCGGTAATTATATACGGCAAAAGAGAAATAAAAGTCCCCCAGCCGCAGAGTTTGGAGCTGTTCCGGGGTGTAGAGCGTCTTTTCCATGAGCATACAGACTTTTGGGTTAAAATAAAGGCTCCGGAACACTTCGAGCGCCGCAACGCAGAAAAGCACGCTCGCCAGTCCCCATGGAGACTGTACAAAATAGGCGAAGCCATGCTTTGCCACAGGCGGACGAAACGCCATCGGCGCAGCCAGAAGAAGGCCGAGTCCGATCCCGCAGAGCCCTCGGAACGCATAGACCAGATTGTTTACCACGGCGTCAAAGCCGGTATTGTGGTCAAAAAGATACTCCCGCGCCCGTTCGTACTGCACATGGGTCTCGCTCTTTTCCAAATGCACATAGTCCATGTCCATCAGCTTCTCCCACAAAAAGCGCAGAAGGTTATTAGTTTTTGCAAAATCATGACAATTTTTTCGGCGCGTTATACAGACCGCTCCGAGGGAACAAAGCAGATCCGCCCCACAGACGAGCGCCGCGGTAAGAAGCAGCTCGCGGAGTTTTTTTCCGCCGCTGATGCCGTCCACCACCAGCGCCGCCAGATAGATCCCGGCGATCTCGGAGATCACGCTTGGAAGGATCTCCAGAAAGCGCCGCAGGATATGCCCCTTGTCCGCCCTGTTCACAAGCCTCAGCGTACGCCTCAGAATGGCAAAGCGCTCTTTGTTCGAAAGTGTTCTTTCCTCACGCATACTCCGTCTCCCCCTTCTTTTCGTTGTAATAGCTGCTTTGCAGCTCGAACAGCTCCGCATATTTCCCGGCGAGCCGCATCAGCTCGTCGTGCGAGCCTTCCTCGGCGACGCTTCCGTTTTCGAGCAACAGAATACGGTCGCAAAAGCGCGTGGACGCCAGACGGTGCGAAATAAATACGCTTGCCCTCGCTTGGGAAAATTCCGCGTAGTTCTGATACATCCGCTGCTCCGCAAGCGGATCGAGCGCCGCCGTGGGCTCGTCGAGCAGCAGGACGGGCGCGTCCTTGTAAAGCGCCTTGGCAAGCGCCAGCTTCTGCGTCTGTCCTCCCGACAGATCGGTCGCCTGCTCGCATACGCTTTTCCGAAGCCGCGTATTTTCCTTTTCCGGCAGACGCATTACGTCCTCATAAACGCCCGCCTTTTGCAGACAGTCGATTACCCTCCCCCGGTCCAGCCGATCCGAAGACTCTCCCGCCACGTTTTCGGCAATCGTTACGGGCAGGACGCTGATGTCCTGAAATACGCAGGAAAACAGCCGGAAATATTCCGTGCGGTTGTACTCCTTGACATTCCTGCCGTTTAAGAGGATCTCGCCCTCGGTCGGGTCGTAAAGTCCGCACATCAGCTTGATCAGCGTCGTTTTTCCTGCGCCGTTCAAGCCCACAAGCGCAAGCCGCTCGCCTTTGTGCAGCGTAAAGGAAATATTTCTCAGCGTCGGCTGCTCCGCCTGATAATAGGTGTAGCTTACATTGCGGAATTCGATCTCGCATTCTCCGGTCGGAAGCGGCGCGCCCGCGCCGCGGTTCGTGTTGTTTTCATAGTCCAGATATTCCCGAATATAGGAAATCTGCTTCCCCTGCCAAGGCAGTCCGGAGAAATGCTCAAACAGCTCCCGCACGCTCGTGGAAAGCCGCATGATCGAATTAAAATACAGAACGAAATCGCCCGCGCCGATCTCGCCTTTGACTACCAGCAGGATCACATAGGCGTATGCCGCCAGATTCCCTGCGGACTGCACGATATGGGACAGCACCCGGTGGCGCAGCTCCCACACGTCCTGCTGCTCGTTCCAATCCTGCCGCTCCTGAAAGGAACGCCGGTAGCTCTGCCGGAACCAGCTCTGCATTCCGTAAAGCTGCACGTCCTTCATTGCCCGGAAGTTGGTCGCGTTATTTTGGATATATCCCAGCTGCCGCTCGCAGTTCTGCCAGTTATCCGCCATATTCCAGATCCACATCATTTTATGACGGTTGATATAATAGCACGCGGCTGCGGGAACGCCCACGATCAGAAGGAGCCATGGGCTCAGCATCGACAAAATGCCCCCGAAGGTCAGGAAGGTGAGCGCCGTCAGCGTCATCTGCCGAAAATTATACAGCACATCGGAGCCTCCCCGATAGCATGCCTGTACTGCTTTATTGAGCAGGTCGTTGATCTTTGCCTTTTCGTTGTTTTCATAGTCCATCGTAAGATTTTTGGCAAGCAGCCGTCTCATCCATGCCAGATTGATCTCCTGATGCCCCATACAGCCCATATAGTTCTCGCACTGATTTTTGGCGTAGCCGCAAAGTTTTGCGGCGGCGATCAGCGAAAAAAAGAGCAGCACCAGCCGTTTGCGGTCTCCGCCGTCGAGCGCAAGCTCCACAAGGTACTTGTTGCCGAGGGTCTCCATAACGCTTCCGGCAAGCGCCAGCACCACAATCGCGGCGCTGATCACCAGCGCCAGCGGATGTTCCCGCCGCAGGTCGCGGAACACGTAGCGAAAGCAGTCCCACATGCCGTATGTTCGCTTTGCCTGCTCCTCCCGGTATTTCCGCCATGCTTCGGCATTTTTTTCTTTGGTATATTTTGCAACCTTTACACGTTTTCGCGCCATCTAACAACGCTCCTTTCTCCCTTTAAGCTGCCGCTGCGGTTGTTCCTATCGTACCAAAAAAGAACCGTCCGTGTTCATTCTGACACGAACGGTCAAAAAAATGCACGAACGGTTTTCAGAGGGCGGTTTGCGCAGAGGAAGGGGGTTCCGCAGGAAGCGGGAACAGCAGTTCGGTGGCAAACACGCCCTCCTCGTTTTGACGATTGACGTAGCCGCCGTATTTTTTTGCGACGCGGTCGATGCGGAACAGCCCGTAGCCGTGCCGTTTTTCTCCCCCAGTCTCCTTCTTGGTGGAGAGATACGTCCCCTTTTCCTTACGCACCCTTCCGGCGGAATTCTGTACCGAAAGATAAAACTGCCCTTTCAGTTTGCCGATATAAACCCGCAGAAAGCGCTTGTCTTCCGGAAGCGCCGCACACGCCTCCACCGCGTTGTCAAGCATATTTCCAAGGACGGAGCAAAGCTCCACGTCGCTCATCGGCAGCTTTTCGGGAATGCTTGCCTTTACGTTTAGCCTGATCTGCTGTTGTTCGGCGACCGCAAGCTTGCTGTTCAGGATGGCGTCCGCCATGACGTTGCCGGTTTTCAGCACCGTGTCCACGCTGTTCAGGTCGTCCGCCAGCTCGTTCAGATAGCGCTCCAGAGCATCGTAGCTCCGTTCGTCCAACTGAATTTTCATGTTCTGAATATGGTTGCGGTAGTCATGCCGCCAGCCCCGCACCTGCCGGTACATATTTTCGATCTCGCACACCTGCTTTTCGATCAGCTCGCTTTGGAACCGCTCGATGCGGCGGTCGATCAGGGAATACAGCCCGCGTCGCAAACAGACGGCGGCAAGGAGCGTCAGGGCAGCGCCGAGCAAAACGCACAATACAATCAAAATGGGATGCATGGAAAACCTCTCAAATTTCCTTTTTGGTTTTGGAATACAACCTTTCAAATATACTCATACTATCCGGCTGCGTCGGTGTAAACTTTACGCCTCGCTTCAGCATTCCCAGAACCTTTTTCGCTTTCCTTTCAATTTCCTTGGCAGTATGTTCACTGGTCAGCATCAAATGGTTTCCGGCAATAGTATATTCTCGATCTATATATTCCTCCGTTATCGGAAACATATCCTGAATTAAGAAGGCACTTATCCGACTGTTATCCAGCTTGACTATATGAATAATATCGCAAGGTTTTCCGTCTTTTTCTTTCTTTTCCACGATTTTCTGATACTTCTCTATTTTACTGGATAAAGGTATCATCCAATATATACCTGTATTCGCTTCTTCAAAGCAATAGTAGTGTGGTCTGTTGCCTGCTTTATTTCCCTTAAGATAGGGGTCTGCCATATCCTCAAAAAATTTGTCTTTAATAATATAAAATCCTGTTTTCTTCATTCGTTTGCTTCACCACCGAAACCTTATCAATAAAAGTAGAAGGTCCCTCGCCTTACGGCGAAGGACCAGACTTTCAACCCAACCACTTATATCCCGCATATCGGTCAGCGGTAAACTTTCAACCCGACCATTTTTATACCACATATCGGTCAGTGGTAAACTCTCTTTGTATTTACATTCTAGCAAGTACAAAGAAGAAAGTCAATAGGACTTTCCGTTAAAATTCTATGCGGAAATCTAATAAATATTCCGTTTATCGCGTGGATGAATTCCAGCCGTAAAACCGAATAAACCTCTCGTTGACCTCCCGCCAAAGCCGCCGGGACAGCGGAACGCTTTCGCCGGAATCCAAAACGCACTCGGTCTTTCCGATGCTCCGCACATAGCGCAGATTGACCAGATAGGAGCGGTGGGTGGGTAGGAAGTCCGCCAAGCGCCCGTTTTCCGCTTTGCTTTCTGCCGATGCCCCGCAGAGCAGGCGACGCCATTCTCCAATGCTTTTGTCGCTTGCAAAAACGGCTCCGTCGTTCAGATGAAGCTCCGTCCTATGCCCGCACGCCTCCAAAAAGACGATGCCCTCCGGCGGCACATGCCGGGTTTGCCCCTCCCCCGTCAGCAGAATTCCGGCGGATTTTCCGCCGTGCCGTTTCAGATACCGGTCAAGCACCGCATACAGCTTTGACCGATCGACGGGCTTCAAAAGATAGTGGAGCGCTTCCACCTCGTAGCCCTCGGCAAGATATTCGGAAAAGCCGGTAATAAATACGATCGGCAGCAGATCCCCTTCCGCCCGCAGCCGTTTTGCCAGCTCCATTCCGTTCAGCCGCTTCATTTCGATGTCCAGCAGGAGCAGCTCGCAGGGATGGTCGGAATAATCAAACAAAAACGCCTCGGCGCTGTCGTATGCGGAGACGGATAGTCCAAAGGGCTTATCCGCCGCCCAGTCGTCCAGCAGTCCGCACAGATATTTGATTTGGGAGGGATCGTCATCGCAGACGGAAACCGAAATTGCCATGAGAAGCCCTCCCCTTGTCGTTCTTTTTATTCGTCCTCATAGATCTCAAAGGACGCTTCCTCGCCCTGCTGCATATCGAGCTTGAAGAATTTTTCGCCGTACTGCACGGTCTCATGGAAATCCGCATAGACCGCCTTTGCCGTAAACGCCTGCAATTTTCCGTCCTTCCAAGAAAGCCGGAACCGGACGCCGCCTCTGGCGTAGATGCCGTCGATCTTTCCCTCGGGCCACTCCTTCGGAAGCGCCGGCAGAAGGACGATGCGGTTGGAGTTGCTCTGCAGAAGCATCTCGCCGATCGCCGCAACCGAACCGAAGTTGCCGTCGATCTGGAACGGCGGATGGTTGTCGAACAGATTGCCGAGGGTGGAACGCTTGAAAAGCTCCAGCAGATTTTCGTAGGTCTTCTCTCCGTCCCAAAGTCTCGCGTACATATTCATGATCCATGCGCGGCTCCAGCCCGTATGTCCGCCGCCGTGCGCCAGCCGTCTGCGAAGCGTGACCGAAGCCGCCTCCGCCAGCTCCGGCGTGCCGTCCACGGTGATCTGGCTCGACGGATGCAGCGCGTACAAATGGGAAATATGACGGTGCCCGGGATCTTTTTCCTTATAGTCCTCCCGCCACTCCATGATCTGACCGAAGCTTCCGATCTTCAGCGGCGGCAGCTTGGCAAGCAGCTCGCGCGTCCGAAGAATAAACGGAAAATCGTCGTCCTCAAGCAGCGACGCCATTTCCAAAAACTGCGTGAAATGATCGCGCAGAATCTCGTTGTCCATTGTGGAGCCGGCGCAGACGCTGCCCTCCACGCCGCTTGGCAGAATATAGGTGTTTTCCGGGGAAACCGAAGGACAGATCAGCGCCTCGTCCTCGGTCTCGATCAGGAAATCGTGGAAAAACAGCACCGATTCCTTTACGACCGGATACATCTTCCGCAGAAATTCCAGATCCTTCGTGTAAAGATAATGCTCCCAAACGTGGGTGCAGAGCCACGGCAGGCTCATGACCCAGTAGGTACCGGGGATCCATGTGTCCTGCGGCGCGGTATCGCCCCAAAGATCGGTATTGTGATGACAGACCGTTCCGCGGCAGCGGTACATCTCCCGCGCCGTCTTTCTGCCGTTTTCGCACATTTTCAGCATATGCTCGAACAGCGGAAGCTGGCACTCGGAAAGCCCGAGCATCTCCGCCGGCCAGTAATTCATCTGCGTGTTGATATTGACCGTAAATTTGCAGCCCCACGGCGGATCCATGTCCTTGTTCCAGATCCCCTGCAAATTTGCAGGCAGGCTTCCGGGGCGGCTGCTGGAAATCAGCAGGTACCGTCCGAAGTCAAAGTACGTCGTGATCAGCCCGTTGTCCGGCGCATCCGAGTCGATGCGCGCCAAGCGCTCGTTCGTTGGAAGCTCCTCCAAGGCGGGATCGGATGCAAGCGTCAGCCGCGTCCTGCCAAACAGCGCCTGATAATCCCGGATATGGCGGTCATACAGCTCCGCATAGGTCATGGCGCGGGTTTTCCCCAGCACGCTCCGAACATATTCGAGCGGTTCGCGCTCCCGATAGGTCGTGGCTGCCGTAAACAAAACGCAGAGCTTTTCCACCTGTTTGCAGCACAGATATTCGCCGAGCGGAACGATCGAGCCGCCTTGGGAAAACGCGGTGATCCCCGCCGCAAAGCGGTAATCCTCCCCCACCATTTTGCCCATGCAGTACACGGTCGTATCGTCGTGAAAGCTGCTGTCGTAAAAGCACATCCGTGCAAAATTCAGGCTCAGATCGAAGGGCGTTCCGTCGGTCGTCGAGATCTTCATAACAATAACGTTGTTTTCCGCGTTGGCAAAGGTCTCCTCAACATAGGTCGTCCCCTGATAGGTCTTCGTTACCGTATGCACGGCGCGTTCCAGATCCAGCTCTCTGCGGTACGCCTCGCATTCCCCCTGAATGTTATGATAATGCAGGTAGATCTCGCCGAGGCAGGAATAGGGGCGCTCGCTCGCCGGCGTTCCGGAAAACGCGTGCAGCAGCAGCTCCTCGGCTTCCGGGATATTCCCCTCAAAGATCAGCCTGCGCACCTTTTCCAGATTTTCCGCCGCATCCGGATTGATGCGGTCCATCGCGTCGCCGTACCAGAGCGAATCTTCGTTCAACTGCAAATGCTCCCAGATCTCCGTGCCGTAGATCATTGCGCCCAGCTTGCCGTTTCCGATCGGCAGCGCCTGATTCCAGTCGCCGCCGGCGCTTTGGGTATAAAATAGCTTACTCAACTCTTTCCTCCCGCCATGAGCTCCGATTGTCCCGATTCGGTCAACCAGAAGTCAAAATGTATTTCCTTGCCGCTGCACCGGTAGATCTCGTCCAGCTCCGGCCCGCAGCTTGCCGAGCCCACGCCCGACATCATCGCGTCCACGCAGAACACCGTCATGCCGGACGGCGTAAGCTCGTCATGGTGCCGCGTCTGCGCAAGCTGCTCCTGCGTATAGTGCGAAACGTTCACGGAGAAGTCCAGATCGCTCCGAACGGTCAGCACCCGCACGCCGTCGGAAAGACTCGCGTACTGCACGCCGTAATGCGAGGAATTCTCCTGCGGACGGATATAGTCCTCGTGGCTGCCCGTGACCGTCGTGTGGAACAGATCGACATAGGACGCCTGATGCTTGTCGATATAGCTTTCAAAGGGCCCGTAGCCGTAATAGGTAAAGTCCTCGTATTCCTTCCGGAGGAAGAAGCGCACGCCGAATCTCGGCAGATAGGACAGCTCCTCCATGATCCCCGCGTCAAGCAGCATCTGCAGCTCCCCGCCGGGGAAGATGCGGTATTCCACGCGGACGCTTGCCACCGGCGGATATGCCGGGCAGGAAAGCGAAAGCTCCGCTTTGATCACGATCTCGCTGCCGGATTCGATATACTTAAAGGAATATACCTTCGGCGTCAGCCGGTGGAGGTTCATCTTCTCCCACTGGGCGCGAACCGAGTCGTTGTCGATCGGCGCCCGGAACAGATTCAGCTCCGCGGGCTTCTCCAACAGCTCCTTATGCTCCCTTACGATCGACGTGAGCATCGCCGTCTTCCGGCTGATCCGGTAGCTGCCGCGCCGGGTCGAAACGGTTACGGAGCCGTCGTCCGCAGTCAGAGAAAGGAAACGGCGGTGTACCTTTTCCGGACGGAAGCGGCGCTTGTTTTCGATCAGATTGATCTGGTCAAAGCATACCTCGCAGAAGGCGTCGTCGCCCTCCGCCTCTTTCCGCACCGTCAAAAAGCGTACCCAGACGTCCTCGCCGATCGGATCGGCAAGCTCCGGGATCTGCAGGGTCGCCTGACCGTGGGGCGGGCAAACGAGCGGCACCTCTCCGGTCAGCTTCAGCGCGCCGTTGTCCTTCAGCTCGTAGCGAAGCGCAAAGACGTCCTCAAAGCTCGTGAAGTCCATCGTATTCGTAAACGTATACAGCCCCTTCTGCGGATCGTCACAGGCAATGCGCAGCGGACGGTAGCACTGCTTCAGCTCCCGAAGTCCCGTATGCGGTCTGCGGTCGGGATACACCAGCCCGTCGCAGCAGAAGTTACCGTCGCTGTAAAATTCCCCGAAGTCGCCGCCGTACCGGTATTTCGGCTCCTCGCCCGGCTTTGCCCGGTTGACGGCGTGATCGCACCACTCCCAGACGCAGCCGCCCATAAAGCGCTCGTCCGAATAGATCGCCTGCCAGTA
Source organism: Lachnospiraceae bacterium (assembly GCA_030524525.1). Classification (GTDB taxonomy): domain Bacteria; phylum Bacillota; class Clostridia; order Lachnospirales; family Lachnospiraceae; genus ISDg. The sequence continues at coordinate 9,988 of JAUNGI010000024.1, read as the reverse complement.
ATCCTCCAGATCTCCGGGGCCGTTCCCCATGGCGTGGGAATATTCGCAGAGGAGATACGGCCGCTTCGGGTCGTCCTTCAGATAACGGTACATATCCGTGATCTTCGGATACATCACCGAATAAATGTCGAGAATCCCGTTGTCCGCCGAATCCAGCGCGTGATGCATGCTCTCATAATGCAGCGGACGGGTCACGTCCATCGCCTTGATCCGTTCGGCGATACGGGCAAACTGCTTGGACCAGCCGGACTCGTTGCCGAGCGACCAAATAACGACGCAGGGACGGTTATAATCGCGAAGCACGAGCTTCCGTTCGCGGTCGAGGATCGCCGCCTCAAACTGCGGATCGCCGATCAGCTTGCTGATCCCCTTATAATCGTCCTTCCAGACGATCGGATTATACGCCTCCACCGAGCCGTGCGCCTCCAGATCCGCCTCGTCGATCACATAAAAGCCCAGCTCGTCGCAGAGCTGATAAAAAATCGGAGCGTCCGGATAGTGGGACGTGCGGATGGCGTTGATGTTGTAGCGCTTCATCATCCGCAGATCCCGGAGCATCTGCTCCTTGGTGACCGCCGCGCCGCCCTCCGGCTCGCTCTCATGCCGGTTCACGCCCTTTAATTTCACGGCGGTTCCGTTGATGCGAAATACGCCGTCGGCGATCTGCACGTCGCGGATGCCGACCTTTTCCCCGATCACCTCCGCCTGCGTCGCCAGCTTCATCCGGTACAGCACCGGATGCTCGGCGCTCCAGAGCTTCGGTTCCGATACCGTGCAGTCGAAATAGCCGTCCGCATCGGGCTTGCCCTCGGTCAAAAGCGTTCCCTCCGGATCGTAAAGCGAAACGGTAACGGCAGCCGTTCCGAAAATCTGCACATGGACCCCCGCCTTGCTCTCCTCGTCCGACGAAAGCGAGCAGGTCACCTGATAACCGGTAATATGCTCCGGTTCGCGCTTTAACAAATAAACATCCCGGAAAATGCCCGTATAGCGGAACTTGTCCTGATCCTCCAGGTAGGTGCCGTCGCACCATTTCAGCACCGCCACCGTAATGTGGTTCGTTCCCGGCACCAGCACGTCGTTCATGCGGAACTCGCTCGTGCCGTGCGACACCTGACTGTAGCCGTGCAGCTTTCCGTTGACAAACAGATAAAAGCAGCTGTCCACGCCCTCAAAGACCAGATAGGCGTCGTCCCCGTCCGGTTCGTACTCGATGGTCCGGTGATAGACCGCCACCGGGTCGTCCGAAGGAACGTAGGGCGGATCGTAGGGGATCGGATAACGGACGTTCGCATATTGCAGCCGGTCATAGCCGTGAAGCTGAATACAGGACGGAACCGGGATCGTCTCCTCAAAGGGACGGTTCAGAAAATCCGGCTCCATGTCAAAAAAGCTTTCGTAATATGCGAAATCCCAGTCGCCGTTCAGCAGGCGAAAGCGTTCCGAGGTCTCCCGCTCCGCAAAGGGGTCCTGCTCCTTCCCGAAGGGGATAAAGTAATTGTGGTCGGCTTCCGTATTGACATGCAGAACGGCGGCGTTTTCGTGGTATGTCATTGTTTTCTTCATCTGCTACCTCCGTATGGTAAGAAAGGCGCCATATCCGGAACCGCTTCCTCTGCTATGACGCCTTTTTTGGTACGCTGAAATTTTACTTTACATCCTTGATGGAGAAGCTGACTCTGCCCATCTTGTCCTTGCCGAGGCAAACCGCCTTAACGACGTCGCCAAGCGTCAGAACGTCCTCCACATGGTTGATACGCTCTTTGGCGATCTTGGAGATATGGACCATGGCCTCCTTGCCCGGTGCAAATTCGAGGAATGCGCCGAAGTCCTTGATGCTGACGACCTTGCCCTCCATTACCATGCCTTCTTCGAAGTCGGTAACGATGATCTCGATCAGCTTCTGGGCCTTTGCCATTGCCTCCGCGTCGGTTCCGCAGATCGAAACCGCGCCGTCGTCGGTAATGTCGATCTTCACGCCGGTCTGCTCAATGATCGCGTTGATCGTCTTGCCTCTCTGGCCGACCACTTCGCCGATCTTGGCGGGGTCGATCTGGATCTGGATGATCTTCGGTGCGTAAGCGTTTACGGTCGGTCTCGGCTCGGCGATCGCATCCTTCATAACGCCGTCCATGATCACGAGACGCGCCTCGTGGGTGCGGCGAATGGCTTCCTCAACGATCTGTCTGGTCAAGCCGTGGATCTTAATGTCCATCTGAATGGCGGTAATACCGTCTCTCGTACCGGCAACCTTGAAATCCATATCGCCGAAGAAATCTTCCAGTCCCTGAATATCGGTCAGCACCAGATAATCGTCGTCGGTATCTCCGGTCACGAGGCCGCAGCTAATACCGGCAACCGGCTTCTTGATCGGAACGCCGGCAGCCATCAGCGACATCGTGGAGGCGCAGACGGAAGCCTGCGAGGTGGAGCCGTTGGACTCGAATGTCTCCGATACGGTACGAATGGCGTACGGGAATTCCTCCTCGCTCGGAAGCACCGGAAGCAGCGCTCTCTCCGCCAAAGCGCCGTGGCCGATCTCTCTTCTGCCCGGCCCGCGGGAAACCTTCGTCTCGCCCACGGAGTAGGACGGGAAATTGTAATGGTGCATATAGCGCTTGCTTACTTCGGTCGTATCCAGACCGTCCAGACGCTGCGCTTCGCTGAGCGGAGCCAAGGTCGTGATTGTACAGATCTGGGTCTGTCCTCTCGTAAACATGGCGGAACCGTGTACTCTCGGAACGATATCGACCTCTGCGGCAAGCGGACGGATCTGGGTGATCTCGCGGCCGTCCGGTCTCTTGTGATCCTTGAGGATCATCTTCCGCACCGTCTTCTTCTGATACTGATAAACCGCCTCGTCGATCAGCGCGAGCCATTCCTCGTTGTCGGCAAACGCCTCGGCAAGCTGCTCCTTAATGACGCGGATATTTTCCTCTCTTACCTGCTTTTCGTCGGTAAAGACTGCCTCCTCCATCTTTTCGGGCGGAACCAGCTCCTTAATGGCGGCGAACAGCTCCTCCGGGATCGCGCAGCTCGTGTAGCTGTGCTTGGGCTTTCCGCACTCGGCAACGATCTTGTCGATAAACGCGATGATCGTCTGGTTGACTTCGTGCGCCTTATAGATCGCTTCGATCATCACGTCGTCCGGAATTTCCTTTGCGCCTGCCTCGATCATGATGACCTTTTCTCTTGTGGAAGCCACGGTCAGCGCCAGCGTCGATACGTTCTTCTGGGCGGTCGTCGGGTTGACGACAAATTCGCCGTCCACGATCCCCATCTGCGTCATTGCGCAGGGACCGTCGAACGGGATGTCCGAAATGGCAACCGCAATGGCGGAGCCGAGCATGGCGGTGATTTCCGGCGCGCAGTCCGGGTCAACGCTCATGACCATATTGTTCAGCGTTACGTCGTTCCGATAATCCTTCGGAAACAGCGGACGCATCGGGCGGTCAATGACACGGGACGTCAGGATCGCGTTCTCGCTTGCCTTGCCCTCTCTCTTGTTGAAGCCTCCCGGAATCTTTCCGGCGGCATACAGCTTTTCCTCATACTCCACGCTCAGCGGGAAGAAATCGATCCCGTCTCTGGGCTTTTCCGATGCGGTCGCGGTCGAAAGCACCGTCGTATCTCCGTAGTGCATAAAAGCCGCGCCGTTTGCCTGCTTGGCAACCCGGTTCACATCGACCGTCAGGGTTCTGCCCCCGATCTCCATAGAATAACTTTTGTACATAAATCCTCCGTTCCGCAGACGCTTCTCCGTCTGCCTTTTCGTCTTCCGGAAGCTTTCGCTTCCCTTCTGAATTCGCCCCCGGCGTCCGCATCCAGCGAAGCCGCCGCAACAACTGAAAAAGGCACACCGTTGGGCGTATGCGTTTTTCAGAAGTTACGGAAAAAACTTCGGCTGTTTACAAAAAAACGAATCCCAAAAACAAATTCAAGTTGGCGTAAAATACACCAACTTGAATTATAACACAGACCGGCAAGAATATCCAGCCTTTTTTTCCTTGACTTTTGAAACGGCTCCGCGCCCTACTGACAGGTCGCCGACTGAACCTTTACGGCGCTGTCCGCCGAAAAAATGATCCCCAGATTGCTCATCGTCGCCCCGTTTTCCACGTTGGAGGTATACTCCGCCGGCGTGATCGTCATGGTCTTGCCGGAGACCGTCACCGTGCAGCCCCAGAATTGATCGACCGTAACGTTCCGATCAAAGGTGATCGTCAGCTTCCATGCGGAGACCGCCTTGCCGGTCTGATTGGTCAGACTCGGAACGATCTGATAAAAGCTTCCTTTTTCCCCGTTCCAAGTGCTGCTCGAAGCAATGCCGATCTTCCAGCCGCCCGTCGTTTTTTCATAGGAGATGGCTGCGGGAGCCTCCGCCGCTCCGCCGCCTCCGCCATTGCCGCCGTTTCCGGCATTTTCCACGATCTCCCCTGCGTCGATCTTGCCAAGCCCCTCAAGCGTTCCTTTCAGAACCTTGATCAGCCATTTCGCCTGCCCGGAGAGCTCGCTTTCCGACCAGCCCGCCGTCTTATTGCAGCCGCTCTTAATGAGGGACGAGGACTCGTTTTTGTTTGCCAGATTCCAGCAGACATAGCTGATGTCCAGTTCGTTCATAACGGCAATCCACTTGTTCGCCGAGGCTTCGTCCAGATTTCCGTTGCCCGAGGCGTCGGTAATGCCGAACTCCGAGCAGAAGACCGGAAGTCCCGCCTTGACCGCGCGGATCATCGTATTCCGCAGATCGTCCTTATGGGTTCCGGCATAGAAATGAAGCGCGTACATAATGTTTTTCTGCCCCGTGATCGGGTCTGCCGCCGCCTGATCGACCTGCTGGCTCCAGTTCGGTGTTCCGACGATAATGATCGCGTCCTTGTCGATGGCGCGGATCGCCTTGATCACGTCCTCGGCATAGCTCTTGATCGTGCTCCAGTTCACGCCGCCGTTGGGCTCGTTGCAGATCTCGTAAATGACGTTGACGTTGTCCTTATAGGCCCTTGCCATTTCTTCAAAAAAGCGAATGGCTTCGGATTTGTATTTGTTCGGGTCGCGGTCGTTCAGCACATGCCAGTCGATAATGACGTACATGCCAAGCTCGGTCGCATAGTCCACGCCGTTCTTAACAAGCGTTTTCAGCTTTGTTTTGTCCGCGCCCTCGCAGTAGCCGCCCTCCGCGGTATACATGGCGAGCCGAACCACGTTGCAGTTCCACTCGTCGCGCAGCGTCTGGAACGCCGCCTTGTTCACATACTGCGGGAACCATTGCAGACCGTGCGTGCTGACGCCCCGGAGCTGATAAGCGTCTCCGTTTTTGTCCACGAGCTTTGTTCCCTTTACCGACAGCTTGCCGTGATTGGCAACCGGGGTCCCCTTCTCCACGGTAACCGCCTTGGTCGGCGCAGGCGTGGGCTCCTTAGAGGGCGCGCCGGTCGGCTTTGGCGTGGGCGTTCCGGCTGCCGTAATATCGGCGGACGCCGTCGGAGTCAGCCCTTCGGTGGGCTCTTCCGGCTCCTGCGTGGGCGTAATCCCCGCTTCGTCGGTGGGCTTGGCTTCGTCGGTGGGCGAAGCACCCGCGGGAGTCTCGGAGGGACTTTGCTGACCTCCGCTCGGCGTCGTCTCGCCGGAAGCCACGACCGTGGGCTTTGCATCCGCAGGCTTACTTTTCTGTTTTCCGAATTGATAGCCCGCCAGAAAGCCGACTCCGACGCAGAGAACCGCGCAAAGCAGCAAAAGCGGGATCAGCCAGACCTTCCTCTTCTTTTGCGGCTCCTCAGCCGCCGGGGCGTTTCCGTTCCGCGCACCGGTTTCTTCCGCCGCAAGGTTTTCTTCGAAATTCGTTTCGTTCATGTCTCCCCACTCTCCATTCTACCTTCTTCTTTCCATTCCTGCAAAAATTGATCCGCCAGATACAAAGAACCCGTGCAGCAGATCACCGACTCGGCGGAGACTTCCTCCAACAGCTTCGGAAGCAGCGGCCGAAGCTCCGTTACCTGCTCCATGCCGTATTCCCCGCACAGCGCCTCGCATTCCTCCTCCGAAAAGCCGCGCGGATGGGGGACCCGCAGAAAATACAGCTTCTCCGCATCCTCCTTCAATGCGGTAAGCATCGTGCGGTAATCCTTATCCTTCAGGACCCCGACGACAAAATAGTGCTTCTGCTCCGGAAAACGCTCCTTCAAAAACGCCAGAACCGCCCGGATGCCCTGCGGATTGTGACCGCCGTCCACATAGACCCTCGGACTGAGGTGTACCAGCTCCAGCCTTCCGGGCCACGAAACCTTTTCGAGCGCGGTCAGAATGTCCGAATCGCTGATGAAAAAGGCTCCCCGATTCAGGATGCGTACCGCCTCCAGCACGAGCGCGCAGTTATAGCACTGATGCTCGCCAAGCAGGGAAAGGCGTACCTGCATCCCCTTATATTCCATCTCCTCCCGATCCGGAGACGCCGTATGCCGATGCACGTCGCTTTTTTCCACATAAACCAAGCGCGCGTCCTGCTTCAGCGCCGCGGCGGTGATCACATCCAGCGCTTCTTTTTCGGAAGGATATAAAATAACGTTTCCGTGCGGCTTGATGATCCCCGCTTTTGCCGCCGCGATCCGTGGGATCGTATCGCCCAAAACCGCGCAGTGATCCAAGCCGATATTGGTAATGATGCTGACGAGGGACTGGGGGATCACGTTGGTGGAATCGTAGGTTCCGCCAAGTCCGGTCTCCAGAACGACGACGTCGCACTGTTTTCTTGCAAAGTACAGCAGCGCGATGACGGTCAGAAGCTCAAACTGATTGGGCGCTTCATACAGCTTTTCGGTGTACGAAAGAACCTCCTCTCCGATTTCCAACAGCTCTTCCTTGGCGATCCACTCGCCGGAGATCTGGATCCGCTCCCGAAAATCGTGGATATAGGGGGACGTAAACAGCCCGACCCGATAGCCCGCTTCTTTCAGAACGCCGTGCAGCATGGCGCAGACGGAGCCCTTTCCGTTCGTTCCCGCCACATGAATAAACGAAAGCTTTTCCTCCGGATTGCCAAAGTGCTCCATCATTTTCTTCATCCGGTACAGTCCTGCGGACGGTGAAAAAAAGCTTTTTGAGGTCAGACGGGTGACCAATTCCTCATAGTTCAAATTATTTGCCTCGCTTTTAATGCAGCGGTTAAAGCCTGCATCATGTATAATGTGCCGGTCACCAGTACCGGTTTCTTTTGTTCCAGTCGAAGACGGATCCACTCCGCCGCCTGCGAAAAATCCGCCGCTTCCTCCGTCGGCTTGCCGAAACGCCGCAGGTAGGCGGCAAGCTCCGGCGCGGAAAGCGCACGCGGATTGTCCGCCGTGACCGTCAGATACTCTCCCGCAAACGCGTCGATCTGCGGATACATTTGATCGTACGCCTTATCCCGCATGACTCCGGTCACCACCGAAAACGGCTCCTTCTTCGGCAGTGCCCCAAGCGATTCGCAGAGCGCCGCAGCACAGTCGGGATTGTGTCCGCCGTCGAAGATCAGGTACGGCTCTTGCCGGCAGATCTGAAAACGAAAGGGCAGCTCGGTCCGAGAAAGACCGGCCCGAACGGCGTCCGCCGGAACCGGAAAGCCCCTCCGCGCCAAAATCGGCAGCGCGTTCAGCACCGTAACGGCGTTCCGCCTCTGATAGCTCCCCTGTAGGGACAGGCGAAGGGACTTCCATGTTTGATAGGAAAGCGTGCCGTCGGCTTCGATCTGCGCCTCTCCATGACAAACCGTGAGCCCAAGCCCTCGCTGCCGAGCGATCCGTTCCGCAAGCTCCACGGTTTCTTTTTCGTTTGGTCCAAGCAAAACGGCGTCGCCGCTTCCGGCGATCCCTAGCTTTTCCCCTAAGATTTCCGCAAGCGTCCCGCCGAGCCATTGGGTATGATCCAGCGCCATGTGCGTTACGATCGTCAGAAGGCTGTGTTCGGTCACATGCGTCGCGTCGTTTCCGCCGCCCATTCCCGCTTCCAAAAGGACGATATCGCATCCGGCTCCGGCAAACAGGAGCAGCCCCACCGCAACCGAGCGTTCAAATTCGGTGGGCGCGTCTTCCATCCGCTCCGCTTCCTTCCGCACCTTGGCGACCGCACGGCAGAAGTTCGGCTTTTCCGGAAGCTCTTCCGCGATTCGGTAATAGTCGTAAACGCTCTCGCGAAACGGAGACATCATCGTTCCGGTTCGATAGCCCGCGGCATGCAAAACGCCCGAAAGCATGGCGGTGACCGAGCCCTTTCCGTTGGTGCCTACAATATGAACGATGGGAAACCGGGTTTCCGGGTGGCCGCAAAGCGCCAACAGCTCCCGCACTCTGGAAATCCCCGGCTTGGAAATCCTTGTGTTCTCGTTCCACAGCGCTTCTATCGCTTCTTCAAAGGTCATGTCTGCGTTATCCTTCTCTCTTTCCTCCATCGGTACCTTCCCCTCTCAGACGTTCTTTCGTCATTTTCTTTAACTGCGGAAAAAAGCTTTGACTGAGCAGCCCCAGAAGCAGGCTTTCCGCGGCAAACATTGCAATGCACTGAGGAAGACGTCCTAAAAAGAAAGCGGAACTGACAGGAACGCCGCCGAACCAACATAACGAAAGGGAAACCAGTCCCCAGCCGATCAGAAACTGACTTACGAACGCGGCAAGCATGGCGCGGCACACCGAGCATTTTCGATAAAACAGCGTGCCGTATAAAATCCCGCGCAGTCCGGCGGCCAGTGTGATACCCGGATTGACGCTGCCGTACCAGAGAAACGCCCCGATCAGATCCGCCAGAATGCCGATCAGCGCCGCCGGGAGGCTTCCCAGACAGAGCCCGGAGATCGCCCGTGGGACAAAGGTCAAAGAGAAACGCGTTGTGCTGCCCACATTGATCACGAGCAGCCGTTCACAGACCAACTCCAACGAGATCAGCAGTCCCATGCACGCCAGAACAATCGGCGAAAAACGCCGTCGCCTCCACGCTTTTTTTCGTATTTTCACAAAAATCTCCTTTCTGTCCCGTATTCTGAGCTACGAAAGGAAATTTTCCAAGGGTAGCAGCGGGATGCGAACCGTGTACCGCAAGATCTCTCTTTTCGTTCGGAAGACAACTCCCCGTTCTTCCGACACTTAACGCACACAATTCTACTCTGCAATTTTTTATGCAAATTATACAGCATCGACACGCCTTCCCGGCGCGCCTGAAACTTCAAAAAATAACTTTATATCGTATCGTATGATTCCGTGCGCTTTGGCGCACATTGGTTTCAAAAGTGCTAAATGCGAAGCACTTTGCACATGATACCATGACTTCGTGCGCCTTGGCGCACACTTAATTCAGAAGTGCTAAATGCGAAGCATTTTGCACATTTTACCATATATCGGTTGCAGATGCAAGAAACAGGAAGAAAAACTCCTGTAACCGAGCGATTACAGGAGTTTTGCGTTTCCTTATTTACGAATTCCAAGCTTTGCAATTAAGGTACGATATCCTTCGATGTCCTTCTTTTTCAGATAGTCCAAAAGACCGCGTCTCTGTCCTACCATCATGAAAAGACCTCTTCTGGAATGATTGTCGGCATGGTTCTTCTTCAAATGCTCCGTGAGCTCTTCGATACGAGCCGTAAGAATTGCGATCTGAACCTCCGTCGAACCGGTATCGGTCGGGGTCTTGCCGTACTCTGCAATAATTGCAGCTTTCTTCTCTTTACTAATCATAGTAAATTCCTCCATTCTTTTTCTGAATCACCGTGTCCTAAGTTCCGGTTGGAGAATCCAAGAACTGAGGAGCGGCTCAACATTTGAGACTATAGCATATCCCGCGGTATTTGTAAAGTGTTTTTTAACGGTCTTCGCTATGCTTCTTGTAGAAAATCACCGAGAAGCATGCCATAGAGATCAGCAGCAGGATCATGTACATCGTGATATTCGAATCGTCACCTGTCTGCGGCTGATCCGGACTTTCCGTAGGAACCGGCGTTGCCGTAGGTTCCGGCGTTGCCGTAGGCTCC
>JAUNGI010000023.1 GCA_030524525.1 Lachnospiraceae bacterium | reverse complement strand
CTTGATCCTGCATAATGTCCTGATTTCCCGAGATCGCAGCGATCGCCTCCTCCGTTTCCAGCTCCTTGCAGGAGATCATCGTCTTGCCCGAAAGCGCTGCCTGAACGGCTTCCACCGTGTCGCCGATCTCCGCGTCGTTGCTTCCGACCACCAAGGCGAGCGGTTCAAAGTAGGAGGCGTCAATACACATGCGGATCATTTCTGTCAGGATTTCCCGCTGCGTTGCCTCCTCCAAGGTTTGAAAATACACATACAGCGAATCCTCGGTTTCCTGCCCCCTTGCAGCCACCGTACCAAGCAGCGGAAACCTCGTGTGAAAACTTTCCAAGTACGCTCCCGTTTCGTCGGTCTCCAAAAGCGGTACCAGCGCCTCGGAAAGATAAATGCCCTGCCGGTCAGGCTCGTATTTCCCCTCGCTCAGCCTCTGGGGCGGCTCGCTGTCGGTAAGAAGCAGCCCTGTCGACGCATACTCCGGCGGCATGGAGATCATCCAATTTCGATACAGAATAACGGAAACCGGCAGGTCCTTTACGCTCCTGCAAAATTCCAGCAGCTCGTCAATGGTACTTTCCTGTATCTGCGGCGTCCAGCCGTCCTCGCCGATATTCGCCTGCCAATCCACGTCGATTCCAAGCGTCTGCTGGTTTTTGTAGCTGCCGTTCAGCGTTACCGTCTCCCCGGCGTATTGATAAGAATGAAAATACATCGCGGCATTGGAAAACAACAGCAGAACCAGAAGGATCTCCAAGATCAGCAGCCCCGACATGCGTCCGTCCCGCACCAATTTCGAAAAGCTGCGGCGTGTCTTTCCCTCCGAAACACGTCGGTTCAGAAGCTCTACGGCGTTTCTTCGATTGAGGATAAACAGCGGAACAAGAACCGCAGCCGCAACGATCAAGACACCGGCGAGCAGAATTCCCGGCAGCATCCAGCGGAAGAAAATCTGCCGCATGACAAAACGACGATGATATCCCCGATAAAGAAGCTGGAAGACGTAATATAAGCCCGCCCCTGCAAAAATTTCGGCAGGAATTAACCGCAGGAGGTTTTGGCAGATAAGAACCTTCCGCATATCTTTTTTGGAAGCGCCGTTTGCATACCAAACGCCGTAGACCTCCGAAAAATCCATCTGCTCCATGACCTGTGAAACCAACAGCAGAATCACGGCGGTCACGGCAAGCAGAAGAGCAGCATACTGCATCTGCGCATAATCCTTATGTATCTGACGTTCGCTTTTCGCAAATACGTTTTCAAGTGTATTGACCACCGAAGTTACATGATACTTTTCACCGATCTCATTCAACTTCCCTTGAACCGTCTTCATATCCTCTAATGTATCGGTAATGCAAAAAAATTCTCCGCTTACCGTAACCGTATCAGAGTATTCTATTCTCAGAAGCATATAGTCTGTAACAAACGCACCGACCTCCGCCTCTGTCTCTCCTGCTTCCGGAGCCAGAACCATGCCGCCAGCTTGCAGAATGCCGGAAATCCGATAAACCTCACAAACCTCTCCTTCTGAATCCTGAATTTCAAATTCACTTCCGACCGGGTATACATCCCGCAGTTCATATCCCACATAAAGCTCGGTAAGATTTCCTTCTCGTTCTTTCTTCGGCGGCGTCCCTTCCAATAAAGAGAGAGAAAAATATTCCCAGAAATTTCTTCCCAAATTGTAGACTTCCGGAAATTGCGCATTATAACGACTCCATTCGTCCTGTTCGCTGTATCCTGAAATGGTATGACCGTTTTGCTTTTCCGTGTACGGACGTAAAAACTCATACTCTATTCTGCCGTAATCAAGCCAGCCAATGGCAGAAATTTCCTCGATTGCAATAATCTCATCACTGGCGCTGTCCCGATCCTCATAAGCAACGTCGCCCCAATAGTAACATCTTGCTATCTGCTTTGGCGGAACCGAAACAGCCTCATGAACCCCCAGCCGTACATAGTGATTTGGAAGGGTTAAAAGAAATATCAACCCAACGGACACCAGCGTAAATGCCAATATGAGCAAATTTCCGATATATTTTTCGGGCTTTAACAGGATAAAATCAAGTGCGATCCCGCATTGTGTGGAAGTTTTCATAAAAGGCGCGTCCCTTTCTATGCAAACTATACTTTGTTAATCCGTTAATCTGCGTGTTACTATGGTTCCGTCTATTTCAATCTTCACCCTTAGTTCGGTAACACTGTTGGAAACTTTCCAAGGATCTCCATTTGTTACATTATCTTCTCCTTTATAAACTCGTATTGTTTTTGTTTTTTCTTTTACATTTCCCTTATAAGCACTCATTTCCAACTCAGCCGCATTGCGCTGTGTAAATAACCCCTTATCCGTCCCAATCAGATGAATATTGTAATTAATAACATCCTTTATCACCGGTAAAATAGATGTGTTATCCGTATACGATACCCTCCCCCATACCGACGCCTTCACATTCTTCGCCTCCACATCAAAATCATAATCCTCCTTGGCGAATGCAAGTCCGATCATGAATGTACAAGCTAACAGCAAAAGCGATGCAAACAGAACTCTTTTTCCTTTCATCTTAAAAGTTCCTCCTTTGAATTTATTTTCATATGCTATATATACATGATTATTTTTGACATGTCAATTGTTTCGCTTCATTTTCTCTTTCCCTTTCAAAATTTTCTGCGCTCTTGACGCTGAAATCCAAAATAAATTTCACATTCCCTACTCCCGCAGCAGAACCGCCAGCTCCATGCTCCGGGTGCTTTTGCGGAATACGTGAACCAAAAGCGCCGAAAACACAAGGAACGTCCCGACGGATGCCGCCGCCAGATAGCCCGCCGCAACAAGGAACGAGTATCGCTTCACGCCCCAGCAGACCGCCAGCTCAACGAAGCCGCCGAACAGGAGGCAGACCCCCATCAGGCAAAGCATTTCCTGCATCAGCGCGCCGAGGATCTGCCGCTTTTTCATTCCGACCGCCCAGCGGATCGTGATCTCCTCCCGCTTCCGTTCCATCCAAAGTGAAAGCACCTGAAGCAGGCTGACCATGCAGAAAAACATTACAATACCGATGACCAGCAGCCGGAACAACGCTTGATCCTGCATAATGTCCTGATTTCCCGAGATCGCAGCGATCGCCTCCTCCGTCTCCAGCTCCTTGCAGGAGATCATCGTCTTGCTCGAAAGCGCTGCCTGAACGGCTTCCACCGTATCGCCGATCTCCGCGTCGTTGCTTCCGACCACCAAGGCAAGCGGTTCAAAGTAGGAGGCGTCAATACACATCCGGACCATTTCTGTCAGGATTTCCCGCTGCGTTGCCTCCTCCAAGGTCTGAAAATATACATACATCGAATCCTCGGTTTCCTGCCCCCTTGCAGCCACCGTTCCAAGCAGCGGAAACCTCGTGTGAAAACTTTCCAAGTACGCTCCCGTTTCGTCGGTCTCCAAAAGCGGTACCAGCGCCTCGGAAAGATAAATGCCCTGCCGGTCAGGCTCGTATTTCCCCTCGCTCAGCCTCTGGGGCGGCTCGCTGTCGGTAAGAAGCAGCCCTGTCGACGCATACTCCGGCGGCATGGAGATCATCCAATTTCGATACAGAATAACGGAAACCGGCAGGTCCTTTACGCTCCTGCAAAATTCCAGCAGCTCGTCAATGGTACTTTCCTGTATCTGCGGCGTCCAGCCGTCCTCGCCGATATTCGCCTGCCAATCCACGTCGATTCCAAGCGTCTGCTGGTTTTTGTAGCTGCCGTTCAGCGTTACCGTCTCCCCGGCGTATTGATAGGAATGGAAATACATCGCGGCATTGGTAAACAGCAGCAGCACCAGAAGGATCTCCAAGATCAGCAGCCCCGACATACGCCCGTCCCGCACAACTTTCGAAAAGCGGCGGCATGTCCTTCCTTCCGAAGCGCGGCGGTTTAGAAGCTCTACGGCGTTCCTTCGATTCAGGATAAACAACGGAACAAGAACCGCCGCCGCAACGATCAAGACACCGGCGAGCAGAATTCCCGGCAGCATCCAGTGGAAGAAAATCTGCTGCATAACAACACGGTGATGATATCCCTGTTGATATTTCTGGTAAATATACCACGCCACATAGTACATTCCTGCTCCCGCAAAAATTTCGGCAGGGATTAACCGCAGAAGATTCTGATAGAATAGCGTTCTGCGCATATCCTTTTTGGAAGCGCCGTTTGCGTACCAAACGCCGTAGACCTCCGAAAAATCCATCTGCTCCATGACCTGTGAAACCAACAGCAAAATTACGGCGGTTACGGCAAGCAGAAAAACGGCATACTGCATCTGCCCATAGTCCGCATGGATCTCCCGTTCGCTTTGCGCAAATACGTTTTCGAGCGTATTGACCATCGCAGTTACATGATACTTTTCTCCAATCTCGATCAGCTTTCGCTGAACGGTTTTCATGTCCTCCGGGCTATCGGTAATTACAAAGAATTCTCCATTGACAAAGAAGGTATCCGGATGTTCAATCCATAAAACCATGTAATCAGTATTATATGCGCCGATTTCTTCTCCCACAGCCGCCTCCGGAGCCATAACCCTGCTGCCGGCGTTCAGAACACCTGAAATTCGACAAACACCCGTTATCTCCCCCTTTGAGTTAAAAAGTTCAAATTCGCTCCCAACGGGATAAACATTCCGCAGCTCATAGCCAACATAAAGCTCGGTAATGTTTCCTTCCCGCTCCTTCTTTGGTTCGGCTCCCCCCGCCAAGGAGAGATCGAAATATTCCCAGAAATCTCTTCCCATGAGATAAATTTCCGGAAATTGCGCGGCATAGCGCCCCCATTCATCCTCCAAGCTTACATTTGAGACTGCATGTCCGTTTTGCAGCTCCGTATACGGGCATAAGAAGTCATATTCAAGTCTGGCACACTCCAAATAACCGATAGCAGAAATTTCCTCGATCGCAGTAACGTCATTCTTTGCATTTGTCGTTTCTTCTTGGTCTATAATATCACGAAAAAAGCATCTCGCAACCTGCTTTGGAGAAACCGATACCGCTTCCTGAAACCCCAAACGCACATAGTGTGTTTGAGTCAAAAAAATCAGTGTTATTCCAACCGAAAATAAAGATAGCGCTAAAATCAAGAGGTTTCCCACGTATCTTCCGGGCTTTAACAGCAAAAAATCAATCGCGATCTGACATTGTGTAGATTTCTTCATGAGGAAGTTTCCCTTTCATAAGCAGATTATAAGAAACTCGTATGAACATTGTTTGGTCACTAATCTCTCAAAGTTTTCTTCTCTACGGTTTCGTCAATAGTAATTTTAATGCGTAATTCCGTAGCCTTATCTGCAAACTTCCATGTTTTGTTATTAACGCTGAGTCTCTGATCGCAAACATAGACTTCTTTTGATTCAACAAACGTTTTTCCCTTGTATGCCTCCATATAAAGACACGCCTGATTATCTACCGTAATCAGATCGCTATCACTGCCAATCAGATGGATATTGTAATCTACAACATCCTCTACCCACGGCAAAGGGGAACTATTATCCGTATACGACACCCGCCCCCATACCGACGCCTTCACATTCTTTGATTCCACCTCAAAATCATAATCCTCCTTGGCAAAAGCCAGTCCGATCATAAACGTACAAGCCAACAGCAAAAGCGACGCAAACAGAACTCTTTTTCCTTTCATCTTGAAAATTCCTCTTTTGAATTTATTCTAATATATTATATATACAGCCTTATTTGTAGTCTGTCAAGTATTTGTGCACGTTTTTCCTTTTTGCGTAAAACTTTTCGCTTTTTTGGCGCTCAGATCAAAAATAGTAAAACAGACTAACTTCTTTCCAGAAAAATGCTTTGTCTCCGCCACCGAACAATCCTTAGCGGAGCATTTTTTTATTGGAAACGCCGCTTTCTATGGAACAAAAAAAACAGAGCCGTTTAGGAACTTCCTCCTATACGGCTCCGTTTTCGATTTCTTTATTTACCGTCTATTTTTCTTCCGATTCCGCATCAAATTCCCCGCCTTCTTCCGGCGCTTCCTCGGAATCCTCAACGACCTCGTTATTTTCGGCATTCATCGCCTGCTCCATTTCCGCGAGCAGTTCCGAAGCCTCTTTCTGTTCGGCTTCCATCACCTTGGCAAAGCTTGCGACCTTGATCTCGCTGTCGGAATCAACGTTCATGCAGCGAACGCCGGAAGTGCTTCTTCCCAGCACGCTGATGCCGCTGACCGGGATCCGGATCAAAATGCCCTCGTTTGTAATGATAATGATTTCGTTCTCTTCCGTTACGGTCTTTGCGCCAATCAGACTACCGGTTTTTTCCACGATCTTGTAGCAGCGAATGCCTTTGCCGCCCCGGTGCTGTTTCGGAAATTCCGTGATCGCCGTCTGCTTTCCGTAACCGTTTTCCGAGAGGAACAGAAGATTGCCGCCCTCCCCGGTCGTCTGCATGGAAACGACCTCGTCGTTCTCCGAAAGTCGAATGCCGAAAACGCCCATCGAGCCGCGTCCGGTCGCCCGAACGTCCTGTTCGCCAAAGCGGATACACTGTCCGTTCTTCGTCACCAGAAGCACGTCCTGCGTATTGTCGGTGGCTCCCACGCCGATCAGCTCGTCGTCCTCCCGCAGCGTGATGCCCTGAATACCGGTCTTTCGGATGTTGCGGAAATCCTTCATCTTCGTTTTCTTGACCAGACCGTTTTTCGTCGCCATGATCAGATAGCGCTCGTCCCCGATCTCTTTCAGGGCGATGATCGCCGTGATCTTCTCGTCGGGCTGAAGCTGCAGCAGATTGACGATGACCGTTCCGCGCGAGGTTCTGGACGCCTCCGGGATCTCATACGCCTTCATGCGGTAAACCCTGCCAAGGCTCGTAAAGAACAGCAGCAGATGGTGATTCGTCGTCATGAACATGTTCTCAATGAAATCGTCCTCGATGGTCTGCATCGCCTTGATCCCCTTGCCGCCGCGGTTCTGCGTATGGAAATTCTCCGGGCTCATCCGCTTTATGTAGCCCAGACGGGTCATGGCGATGATCGTGGGATCGTCCGGGATCAGATCCTCCGCGTTCATATCAAATTCGTCAAAGCCGATGGAGGTACGGCGGTCGTCGCCGTATTTTTCACCGATCAGCTGGATCTCCTTTCGAATTACAAGCAAAAGCTTCTTTTCGTCCGCCAAGATCTCACGATATTCCTTGATTTTCGCCATCAGCTCGGCGTATTCCTCCTCAAGCTTTTCTCTTTCCAAGCCGGTCAACTGGCGAAGCCGCATATCGACGATCGCCTGCGCCTGCACGTCGTCGAACGCAAACGCCTCCATCAGCGCAAGCTTTGCCTCCGGCGTGGACTTGGACGCCCGGATGATCCGGATGATCTCGTCGATCACATCGAGCGCGCGAAGCAGCGCCTCCATAATGTGCGCCCGCTCCTCCGCCTTGTTCAGATCGTACTTTGTTCTCCGGGTAACGACCTCCTCCTGATGCCGCAGATAGTGCTGCAGCATATCCGGCAGCGGAAGCACCTTCGGCTCGTTATTCACGAGCGCCAGCATGATCACGCCGAACGTATCCTGCATCTGCGTGTGCTTATACAGCAGATTCAGCATCACGTTCGGGTTGATATCGCGCCGAAGCTCGATGCAGACACGCATTCCCTGCCGGTCGGATTCGTCGCGCAGACCCACGATGCCGTCCAGCTTCTTGTCGCGCACCATCTCGGCGATCTTTTCCACAAGCCGCGCCTTATTTACCATATAAGGCAGCTCTTTTACGACGATGCGGTTCTTTCCGCCCTCCATCGGCTCCACCTCGGTCACGGCGCGCACGCGGATCTTTCCGCGCCCCGTGCGATACGCTTCTTCAATTCCTCTCGTACCCAAGATCGTCGCGCCGGTGGGGAAATCCGGTCCCTTGATGATCTGCAGGATTTCCTCGATGGCAGTATCCCGGTCCTCCAGTCGGTTGTCAATGATCCGAACGACCGCGCCGATCACCTCGCGCAGATTGTGAGGCGGGATATTCGTCGCCATGCCGACTGCAATTCCCGAAGTTCCGTTTACAAGCAGATTCGGAAAACGCGAGGGCAGAACCACCGGCTCGCGCTCGGTATCGTCAAAGTTCGGTACAAAATCGACCGTGTCCTTTCCGATATCGGCAAGCATCTCAACCGAGATCTTGCTGAGTCTCGCCTCGGTATATCGCATGGCGGCGGCGCCGTCGCCGTCCACGGAACCGAAATTTCCGTGACCGTCCACAAGCGGGTAACGCGTGTTCCATTCCTGCGCCAGATTGACCAAAGCGCCGTAGATCGAGCTGTCGCCGTGCGGATGATATTTACCCATGGTATCGCCGACGATACGGGCGCATTTTCTATGCGGCTTGTCCGGACCGTTGTTCAGCTCGTTCATGGCATGCAGAATTCGTCTCTGCACCGGCTTCAGACCGTCTCTGACGTCGGGAAGCGCACGCGCGGCAATAACCGACATCGCATATTCAATATAGGATTTCTCCATCATTTTTTGAAGATCGACGTCGTCTATCTTATCAAATACATGTTCGTCCATCGTGCACCTCTTTCTTAAATATCAATATTTTCAGCGTATTTCGCATTTTCCTCGATAAACGCCCGTCGCGGCTCCACATCGTCGCCCATCAGGGTCGTAAACGTCAGATTCAGCTCGCTGATATTGTCGTCGTCCATATTGACGCGGCGCAGGATCCGCTTTTCGGGGTCCATTGTGGTTTCCCAAAGCTGCTCCGCATCCATCTCTCCCAGACCCTTGTAGCGCTGAATCTTATTGCTGCTGTCGCGCCCGATCTCCGCAAGAATCTGGTTCAGCTCGTCGTCGTTATAGGCATACCAGATCTTTTTGTTCCTCTCGATCTTATAAAGCGGCGGCATGGCAAGATATACATGTCCCTGCTTGATCAGCTCCGGCATGAACCGGTAGAAAAACGTCAGCAGAAGGGTGCTGATATGCGCGCCGTCCACGTCGGCATCGGTCATGATGATGATTTTATGATAACGCAGCTTCTCAATATCGAAATCCTCGTGGATTCCGGTACCGAAGCAGGTGATCATGGCGCGGATCTCCGCATTTGTCAAGATCCGGTCGAGTCTCGCCTTTTCCACATTGAGAATTTTTCCCCGCAGCGGAAGGATTGCCTGCGTCGCACGGGTCCGGGCGGTCTTTGCGGAGCCCCCGGCGGAATCGCCCTCAACGATGTAAATTTCACAGTTCTTCGGGTCCTTGTCGGAGCAGTCCGCCAGCTTTCCGGGCAGACTGTGTCCCTCCAGAGGCGATTTTCTGCGGGTCAGATCTCTCGCCTTCCGCGCGGCGTCTCTGGCGCGCTGCGAAAGCACCGACTTTTCCACAATGATCTTTGCCGTGGAAGGATTCTGTTCCAAGAAGTACGTCAGCTGTTCGCTGACGACGCTGTCAACCGCGCCTCTTGCCTCGCTGTTTCCGAGCTTCTGCTTTGTCTGACCTTCAAACTGGGGCTCCGGAAGCTTCACGCTGATGATCGCGGTCAGACCCTCGCGAATGTCCTCGCCCTCAAGGTTCGGCTCGTTGTCCTTGAGCATCTTATTTTTCCGGGCATAGGCGTTGAACGTCTTTGTCAGCGCGTTCCGGAAGCCCACCAGATGCATGCCGCCCTCCGGCGTGGTAATGTTATTGACAAAGCTGTAGCAGCCGTCGTTATAGCCGTCGTTGTGCTGCATTGCCACTTCCACGGAAACCTCTCCGACGGTCCCTTCAAAATACAGAATTTCCGGATAAAGAGGCTCGTTGCTCTGATTCAGGTACTGCACATATTCCTTGATCCCGCCCTCATAATGAAAGACGTCGGTCCGCAGCGCCTCGCCGCGCTCGTCGTGAAGAATGATTTTCAGACCTTTCGTTAAAAAGGCCATCTCACGCAGACGCTGACGCAAAGTCCCGTAGTCAAATACGGTTTCTTCGAAAATAGTCTTATCGGGAAGGAACGTAATGGTCGTTCCGGTACGGTCGGAATCTCCGATCATTTTCAGAGGCTCCATTACCTTTCCGCGCTCATAGCGCTGAAAATATTGGTGGCCGTCCAGATCCACAACGACCTCCAGATATTCGGAAAGCGCGTTGACGACCGAAGCCCCCACGCCGTGCAGACCGCCGGAAACCTTGTATCCCCCGCCGCCGAATTTTCCGCCGGCATGAAGGATCGTAAAAACCACCTCAACGGAGCTGACCCCTTTCTTTTTGTTCAGCTCCACCGGAATCCCGCGGCCGTTGTCAACCACCGTTACGGAATTGTCCTTATGAATTGTTACGTCAATCTCCGTACAGTAACCTGCCAGCGCCTCGTCCACCGCATTGTCCACGATCTCATATACAAGATGATGCAGACCTCTTGCCGACGTGCTGCCGATGTACATGCCCGGCCGCCTCCGGACAGCTTCCAGTCCCTCCAAAATTTGAATTTGATCAGCACCGTAATCCTGACTCATAAGTACTCCTTTCTGTCAACCGTCCCATTTTTTACAAGAAAAACATTCTGCGAATCGTTTTCCGCCCGGTAATTCACGAACTCTTCCATACCGGTACATGTGACGATCGTCTGCACGTCCGTGATTTCTCCCAAAAGCTGTAATTGTCTGCTTCTGTCCAGCTCCGAAAGCACGTCGTCCAGCAGCAGAACCGGGGATTCCTTGATTTTTTCCCTTACCAGATGGATATCCGCCAGCTTCAACGCAAGCACAACGGTCCTTTGCTGTCCCTGCGAGCCGAAAAAACGGACGTTCATATCGTTGATATAAAAACTGACGTCGTCTCTGTGGGGACCGTGTGAAGTGGCCTTCATATACAAGTCCCGCTCCAGAGATTTTTTCAGAATGTCTGCAAATTGCTCCGCCTCAACGTCCGGCTCGTAAGACATTTGCAGATCCTCCTTTTGTCCGGTCAGAATTTTCATCTTTTCCCGCACGATCTCCGAAAGCTCGGCAAGAAAATTTCCGCGTTCCCGAACAATCTCTTTTCCATATGTAACCAGCTGTTCATCCCATACTTCGAGTGTATCCCGCAAAGACGGCGTATAACCGATCTGATGCAGCAAATTATTTCTCTGCATCAAAATTTTGTTATAATTTGTCAGATTGCTGCAATAAACGGGATTGAGCTGACACAATTCCATATCAATAAAGCGCCGGCGCTCCGAAGGGCCGTTTTTTACCATCGAAAGATCGTCCGGCGAAAAGGAGACCGTATGCAGCAAACCCAAAAGCTCGGAGCTTTTTTTGATCCGGAGCCCGTCGATGGCAGCCGCCTTTGCCTTGCCCATCCGAAGGTGCATATCGATCTTGTGCGGAACACCCGACTTTTCCAGAAGCACGCACAAATGCGCGTCCTCCTGTCCCAGCCGGATCATTTCCCTGTCTTTGTTGTTTCGGATCCCCTTCGTCGTAGCCGCTAAATAAATAGCCTCCAGCAGGTTCGTTTTTCCCTGCGCATTGTCCCCGTACAGAATATTGACGCCCGGAGAAAAATCCATGGTCAAGTTTTCATAATTGCGAAAATTATGAAGCTGCAATTTCTGAATCCTCATGTTCTCCTCTTGCAGATTTTAATTGTTTTTCCCTGATATTCGACCGTATCTCCCTCATAAAGCTTTCTGCCTCTGCGCGTATCGACCTCGCCGTTTACCAAGACTTTGCCCTCGGTAATGACCTCCTTCGCCTCGACCCCGTTCTCGACAAAGCCGACGAACTTGATTGCCTGTCCGAGCTTGATAAACTCGTCCCTCAAATAAATTGTTTCCATGGAAAGCCTCCCACCCGCAGCGCTTCCCCTGCGGAATATTGTTATCTTACGTTGAAATTTACCGGAAGAATCAAATAAATATAAGTATTATCGACGTCGCGAATAAAGCAGGGCGCCTTCGCATTCGTCATGTAAATGGCAACCTCCTCGTCGTCGATCGCCCGCAGCGCATCCATCAAGAACCGAGGATTGAAGCCGATCATCAGATCGTTTCCCTCTTTGAAAACCGTGATCTCCTCATCCATATTTCCAAGAGAGGAGTTCATATTCAAAGAAATTCCTTCCTCGTGGATCGAGAGAATGACCGGACGCTTTTCGGATTCCTTCACAAGCAGAATGGCGCGGTCAATACAATCCATCAGCTCGCGCTTATTCACTACCACCTTGGTATCGTAAGCGGAGTTTATCATCTGATTGACGTTGTAATATTTTCCTTCGATCAGCCGCGACAAAATCACCGTCTGATTGAATTCCACCATCACATAGCGATCCATGAAATACAAATTAACGTCCTGCTCCATATCTCCCGGCAGGATCTTCCCGATCTCCTGCAATGTCTTTCCGGGAATGATGGCGCTTGTGGAAGGGTAGTTATTTTTCAGCCTTACGTTCCGAATGCTGATCCGATGACCGTCCAGCGACGTAACCTTCAATTCATTGTCGTTGATTTCAAAAAATTCGCCGGTCATGATCTTATTATTTTCATTGTCGGAAACGCTGAAAATCGTCTGACGGATCAATTCTTTCAACATAAACTGTGAGATCGTAACGGCTTCCTTCTTTTCAATCGAGGGAAGCGGCGGATAGTCCTGTCCGTCCTGTCCGGCGATCGTAAACTTCGCTTTTCCGCAGGAAATCAGAGCCGTCCGATTCTCGTTTACTTCCACGGAAACCGTATCCTCCGGAAGCTTCCGAATGATCTCGGAGAAAATTTTTGCATTGAGGGCGACCTTTCCCGGTTCCTGAATCTGCGCGTCGATCAGCGTCTCGATCCCCAACTCCATGTCGTTCGTCGTGATTTTGAGCCGGTCGTTCACGGTCTCCATCAAAATACATTCCAAAATCGGTAAAGAGGTTTTGGAGGGAACTGCCTTCAAAGCAATGCTCAGCGCATTCAGTAGCTCGGATTGGCTGCAAATAAATTTCATAAGAAAAGCTCCTTTCTGTTTCCTTTTGTGGATAGGAGGATTTGCCTCGCCGCTCCATAAGGAAGTAATAAAAAATTAACTAGTAATAGTAGTAAGGGCAGTGGAAATGTGGATAAGCCGCTGAAAGCCGCAAAAATAAACCGTTCGCCGCGTGGAAAAAAAAGTTGGCAAAGGTTGGACGGAAAAGAATGAAAATCGTTCGTCAAAAATCGGCTTCAACCGAAAAAATTCTTTATCCACACGCTGTTAAATGAATATCCACGAAATTATCCACTTCAGGGATTGATCTTATTTTTAAGAACGTCGATCGTGTTGTGGATCGAATCGTCCGCCTGATAGTCCGCCGCCACCTTGTTGTACGCGTAATGGACGGTGGAATGATCGCGTTTTCCGATGGAGCGTCCGATCTCGTCAAAGGAGAGCGGAGTCAGCTCCCGGCACAGATACATCGCGATCTGTCTCGGATAGGCGATGTTCCGGCTTTTGTTTGCGGAAACGATCTGAGCGGAGGTGATATTGAAATGCTCCGCCACCACGTCCAAAATCAGCTCCAAGGTCACCGTCTTTTTGGAATCCGGAGAGATGATGTCTTTCAGGGCTTCCTGCGCAAGGGCAAGCGTGATTTCCTTTTTTTGCAGGCGGCTCAGAGCGACGACTTTGGTCAGCGCGCCCTCCAGCTCGCGAATATTGGATTTGATATTTGTGGCGATATAATTCAGAATATCGTCCTGAATGATCAAATGGTTCATTTCCTGTTTTTTGCGCAGGATCGCCATTCGTGTTTCAAAGGCAGGAGCCTGTATGTCTACGGTCAATCCCCACTCAAAGCGGGAGCGCAGACGTTCGTCCAGGATCTGCAGCTCGCGCGGCTGTTTATCCGAGGAAATAATGACCTGTCTGCCGGAATCCTTCATTTCGTTGAACGTATGGAAGAATTCCTCCTGCGTTCTTTCTTTATTTATAAGGAACTGAATATCGTCGATCAAAAAAACGTCGTTGCTGCGATACTTTTCTCGGAATTCTTCCGAAGCCGTGCTGCCCGACTGAATGGCTTTGATCAGATCGTTCGTAAAGGTTTCGCTTGTAACGTAAAGAACCTTCTTGGAAGAATCGTTTTCCAAAATGTAGTTGGCGATGGCATACATCAAGTGTGTCTTGCCGAGACCGGCGCCGCCGTAAATGTACAGAGGGTTGAATACTTCACCGGGCTGCTCCGCAACCGCCAGTGCCGCGGCGTGGGCGGTATTGTTGTTGTCGCCCACAACAAAGGTGTCGAACGTATACTGAGGATTCAGAAAACGCGCTCTGGCGGGAGCGGAGGCTTTCATAACCTTTCTTTTTTCGTCCTCCATTTTTTTGATCTGGGTACGAAGAACGAAATTGAGCTCATAATCCTCGTTAATGATTTCCGCAATGGCGGTTTTTATATAGGTACTGTAACGGTTTCGGATGAAACCGAGGTTGTTGCTGTTGATGATCGTATCGTCCACAATGATCGTCAGGATATTGTCCTCTTTATCGTATATCTTCAAAGGAGAGATCCAAGTACGGAAGGAAACATCAGAGATATCAAACTGTGTACGGATAAATTCCAGTATCTCTCCCCATCTTTCCTCGATCATCTGTTTCGTATACATGGCGGCCTCCAAAAATCAAAAGAGTAATAAAAAGCGAGAAAACGCTAAAACAGCAATTTAAGTATACCAGAAAATCAATGAATTTTCAATCTTTTTTCTCGGTTTCCGCCGACTTATAATAAGGAAAGAAGACTTGATATTTCCGCCGAAAATCGAGATAGAAATTGAAAATTAACAGCTTATCCACAAAGAAAATGCAGGTAAAATCAGCATTTCTTTAAGTTATCCACAAAAATGGGAGAAAAATATCCACAACATGAACTTTTTTTGGGTTTCTGTAAGAAAAAAAATGCTTGACGGCGGGACGACAGGTCACTATAATAGAAAATGCAGTTTTTTCGAATGAAAAAAACATGAAGGAGGTGCTTAAACTATGAAGATGACTTTCCAGCCGAAGAAAAAGAGTCATGCACGAGTACATGGCTTCCGTCAGAGAATGCTGACAGCAAGCGGAAGAAAGGTTCTGTCTGCCAGAAGAGCAAAGGGAAGACATAAGATTTCTGCTTAGGTCGCATTTAGTGTGACCTTTTTCCTTTTTTAGGAAAGAAAAATTGATTTAAGAGAGGGAGCTGCCGTGAAGCATCCATTGCCCACTCTAAAAAACAAACAGGAATTTGGCAGCGTTTATCAGAATGGACGCTCGTTTGCCAACCGTTACCTTGTGATGTACGTATATGGCAACGGTTTGAATTACAACAGAATAGGGATCAGCGTAAGCAAAAAGGTCGGAAACAGTGTCGTCAGGCACCGGATAACCCGTCTGATCAGAGAAGGCTTACGTCTGCACGGTGACCGATTCAGCACAGGGCTGGACATCATCGTAATTGCGCGCGGAACAGCGAAAGGAAAAGGACAGGCCGAGATCACAAGTGCGATCCTGCATTTGGCAAGCCTGCACCGGATTATCTTGAAGAAGGAAACGGCGGTTTCCGAACGGGGAAATGATGAAACGAGTTTTAATTAGATGCGTCCGTTTTTATCAAAAATATCTTTCCGGCTTGAAGGGAAGATCATGCTGTATTTATCAGCCCACCTGTTCCCAATATGCAATTGAAGCGTTGGAAAAATACGGTGCATGGAAAGGAAGTTTTCTGGCGATTAAGAGAATTTTGAGGTGCAATCCGTTTGCAAAGGGCGGCATCGACCCCGTACCGTAATGAAGGAGGAATTTCATGGACTTTATCTTTTTGACACAGGTCGGGGGTATCTTAAAGCCGTTCGCTTGGGTAATGGGGGAGATTCTCAGCGCGATCTATAAGCTTTGTTCCTTGGTGGGCTTTGCAAATATCGCGTTGTGCATCGTTATCTTTACGATCGTCGTAAAGATGCTGATGCTTCCGCTGACCATAAAGCAGCAGAAATTTTCAAAGGTTTCGGCAAAGATGAATCCGGAGCTGCAGGCGCTGCAAAAGAAGTATGCCAATGCGGACCGGAGAAATCAGGCCGTTATGGCAAAAATGCAGCAGGAGCAGCAGGACATCTATCGGAAATACGGCTCCAGTCCCTTTGGAGGCTGCCTTCCGCTCTTGATCACTCTGCCGATCCTCTTTGCCCTGTACCGAGTCATTTATGCGGTACCGGCATATGTAGACGATGTGAACGCTATGTATAAAAGCGTGTCCGACGCGATCATCAACGAGTACGACAGCACAGAGGATTTCGATTACATGGACGCCTTGGAGGAATTCTATAAGAAACAGGGCGTAACGCCGCGTACGAAGGCAAGCAAGGCGGAAAACGACACCGATCGCGTCATTGACATCCTTTCGGTGTTCAATACCGAAACATGGCAGGCTTTCCGGGACGGAGAGCAGATTCTCGACAAGGACGACAATCCGGACGAGGAATATAAGAACTGGAACGCGATGGTGAGCACGCCGGAATATGCACAGATCATGGACAAGCAGTCCGACAATATCGACGAGATCTTGGGCATCAATTCGCTGTTCGGAAAGTTTAACATTTTGGACAGTCCGGGCTTCCATTTTCCGGCGATCCTGCTTCCGATCTTGGCCGCGCTGCTGCAATTTTTGCAGGGACAGATCAGCATGTCGGTCAATAAGAGCAAGGATTCGCAAAAGAACGACGACCCGATGGGCGGCAGCATGAAGACGATGAATACGGTTATGCCCATTATGTCCGGCGTGATCTGCGTTATGCTTCCGATCGGCGTCGGTATTTACTGGGTAGCCAACAGTGTCGTTACGATCGTGCAGCAGCTGGCGATCAATCATCATCTGAATAAGATCGACATTGACGATATGATCGAGGAAAATGCAAAGAAGCAGCGTGAAAAGTACGAGAAAATGGGCGTTGTTGCAAACGGCAATACCACATCCAACATTGCAAAGTCGTCTACAAAGGCGATCTCCAATATGAAGACGTCCGAAATTAAAACAAAGGCGCCCGTCATTTCTCAGGAGGCAAGGGACGAAGCGGTTAATGCCGAAAAGGGAAGCATCAGTTCCATTGCGAACATTTTGAAGGAAAGAAATAAGGAGAAGTAGGAAATGGACTATAGAGAATTCACAGGCAAAACAGTAGAAGAAGCTAAGGAAGCTGCCTGTAAGGAATTAGGGATTACGGAAGAAGCGCTTTCCTATGAGGTATTGGAAAACGAGAAGGGCGGCTTTCTCGGATTGTTCAAGAGCTCAAAGATCCGTGTGAGCATTCCGGAGGAAGAGCCGACGGAGGAAGCTGCGGAAGCGTCTGAGGAGCCGAAGGAGACCTCTGAAATTTCCCTGAATTACAATCCGGACAGCCCGTCCGACACGGCGGTTGAATTTATTTATCAGGTATTGAAGCAGATGGAGCTGCAGGCGGATATCTCTGCGGAGATCAAGGAAGACGAGGAGACCATTTTTATCGACATTGAGGGCGAGGAAATGGGAACTCTGATCGGAAAGCGGGGGCAGACGCTGGACGCGCTTCAATATTTGACAAGTCTGGTAGTAAACCGTGTCTGCGGGAAGTATTATAAGATCAAGCTCGATACGGAAAATTATCGTGAGCGCAGAAAAGAGACCTTGGAGAATTTGGCGAAGAATATCGCCATGAAGGTAAAGAAAACGCATCGGAGCGTTGCTTTGGAGCCGATGAATCCTTACGAAAGAAGGATCATTCACGCTGCTTTGCAGAACGATCGCTATGTGGAAACCCACAGTGAGGGGGAGGAACCCTACCGGAAGGTGATCGTCAGCATGAAGAAGGGAGTCACCTACGAGGACAGACGTTACGGTCGCGGATACGGTAACAGCCGTTACGGCAATAACCGTTATGGGAATAATAATCGTTACGGCGGCAATAACAATCGCTACCGCAACGGCCGCGGTAACGGAGGCTATCGTAAGCCCTATGACAACAAGCCCAATACGGATGAGAACGGTGAAAAGATTGTTCCTGATTATATGAAGGATTATGCTGCATACAAGGAAGCAAAGGCAGCAGAGAAAGCGGCGGAAGCAGCAAAAACGGAATGATTTCAGAAGGGAACCGCGGAAAACCGCCGGTTCCCTTTTTATTTCATAGGAAAGAGCGTCCTATGAAACAAAAAACGCTCCGCGGGGATCGCACTGCGGCGGAGGGGAATTGTGTTGCTAGAGCGACCCGCCGCAGACGAAAAATTTCGCAAAACAATGTTTTTATTATAAAAGGTGTTGAACGGGCAGATAACCCGGAAACATAGATCGCAGGTGCGGGGCGGCAGCGGGATGCAGAGCAGGGAGCAGTTGAGTTACACTTAAGTTTGTACAAGCAGACATTTCCATTTCTTACAGGAGGTTTCCCATGAAGGACACCGATACGATTGCGGCAATCGCCTCCGGCATGACAAGCTCCGGCGTGAGCGTGATCCGCATCAGCGGCCCGGAAGCGCTGGGCGTCGGGCAAAAGGTATTTCGGCAAAAAAAGCGGGACGGATTTTCCGAGCTTCCGATGGAACGGACGGCGTCCCATACGATACACTACGGGTATGTGGTGCAGGACGACGAGCCGATCGACGAGGTGCTGCTTTTGATCATGCGCGCGCCCAGAAGCTTTACTGCCGAGGACACCGTCGAGGTCCAGTGCCACGGCGGTGCGTTCGTTACAAGGAGGGTGCTTCAAGCTGTGCTTGCGGCGGGAGCCCGGCTTGCCGAGCCGGGAGAATTTTCCAAGCGGGCATTTCTCAACGGGCGTATTGACCTTTCGCAGGCGGAGGCAGTCGCCGATGTGATTCAGGCAAAGAACAGGCTGGCGCTGAAAAATTCGGTAAAGCAGCTTCGGGGCTCGGTTCTCCATAAGGTGAAGGAGCTGCGGGATCGGATTCTGGACGAGGTCTCCTTTATCGAGGCGGCGCTTGACGATCCCGAGCATATCGAAATCGAAGGCTTTGCCGAGAAGCTGGAAAAAGAAAATCAGGAAAATTTACAGGAAATCCAGAGGCTGCTTGCGTCGGCGGAGCACGGCAGATACCTTTCGCAGGGAATCCGCACCGTGATCTTGGGCAAGCCCAACGTGGGAAAGAGCTCGCTGATGAACGCCTTTGTGGGCGCGGAGCGGGCGATCGTAACCGATATTGCCGGAACAACGCGCGACACCTTGACCGAGGAGATATCGCTGGGCGAGATCTCCTTGCAGGTCGTCGATACGGCGGGGATCCGCAGCTCCGATGACGCCGTGGAAAGGATCGGGATATCCCTTGCAAAAAAAGAGGCGTCGGAAGCCGATCTGATCTTATATGTGGCGGACGCCTCCGTCCCGTGGGATGAAAACGACGAGCAGATCGTTCCGCTGCTGCAGGGGAAGAAAGTATTGGCTCTTCTGAACAAGTCCGATCTGGAGGCGCGGATTACCGAGGACGAGCTTCGGGATCGCCTAAAGCCGGCGGTCTGCGACGCGAGCTTTTTGTCGGTTTCGGTAAAGGCGCCGGAGGATTGTCGGAAAATAGAGCAGAAGATCAAGGACATGTTTTTTCAGGGCGAGCTTGCGGAAAACGACGAGATTTTCATTACTGCGGAGCGGCACCGGGAGGCGCTGCAAAATGCAGCGGGAAGTCTGCGGGAGGTAGAGCGGTCCATCGCCGCCGGAATGCCGGAGGACTTTTTCTCCATTGATCTGCTGCACTCATATCAGGAGCTGGGATATATCATAGGGGAAGAAATGGACGAGGATCTGGTCAATAATATTTTCAAAAAATTCTGCATGGGGAAATAGAAAAATTCTTTTCGGCAAAACGAAAGGCAGACGGAAAATACCCTTTGAAATGTGAGGAAACGATGATACCGGAATTTATAAACGAAGCTTACGACGTTGCCGTGATCGGAGCCGGTCACGCCGGATGCGAAGCGGCGCTTGCAAGCGCCCGCCTCGGTCAGAAAACGATCGTTTTTATGGTGAGCACCGACACGATCGCGCTGATGCCCTGCAACCCCAATATCGGTGGGACGAGCAAGGGGCATCTGGTTCGTGAGCTGGATGCGCTCGGCGGTGAAATGGCGAAAAATATAGATAAAACCTTTATCCAGAGCAAGATGCTGAACGAATCGAAGGGGCCTGCCGTACATTCGCTGCGGGCGCAGGCGGACAAGCAGAAATACAGCAACGCAATGCGCAAGGTCATGGAAAATACCGAAAACCTTACGCTGAAGCAGGCGGAGGTCGCGGAAATTCTGTGGGAGCCTTCCGAGGACGGGAAGAAACAGGTGACCGGCGTAAAGACTGTTTCCGGCGGCGTTTATCCGGCAAAGTGCGTGATCCTTTGCTCCGGCGTTTATCTGAATTCCCGCTGCATTTTCGGAGAGGTCAGTCAGGAGACGGGCCCGAACGGACTGCCGAGGGCAACGCATCTTTCGGATTCCTTGCGCGCTGCCGGCTTGGAGCTTTATCGTTTCAAAACCGGTACGCCTGCCAGAATCGACAAGCGAAGCATTGATTTCAGCAAAATGGAGGAGCAGTTCGGCGACGCGAAGCTGGTTCCGTTTTCCTTTACGAACCGAGCGGAGGATATTGCCCGCGAGCAGCAGTCCTGCTGGCTTGCCTATACGAATGAAAATACGCACCGGATCATCCGAGAGAATATTCACCGTTCCCCCTTGTTTTCGGGAGAGATCCAAGGCACCGGGCCGCGATACTGCCCGTCCATTGAGGACAAGGTCGTGCGTTTTGCCGATAAGGAGCGGCACCAGATCTTTATTGAACCGGAGGGGGATTATACGAATGAAATGTATCTTTCCGGAATGTCCTCAAGTCTTCCGGAGGAGGTGCAGATCCGGATGTACCGCACGATTCCCGGAATGGAGCATGCCAACGTCGTGCGGAACGCCTACGCCATCGAGTACGACTGCCTCAATCCGACGCAGCTGAAGCATTCGCTGGAGGCAAAGGAAATCCACGGGTTTTTCAGCGCCGGACAGGCGAACGGAAGCTCCGGCTATGAGGAAGCCGCCGCACAGGGAATCATTGCCGGCATCAACGCAGCCAGAAGGCTGCAGGGAAAAGAGGCGTTGGTTCTGGATCGCTCACAGGCGTATATTGGCGTGCTGATCGACGATCTGGTCATCAAGGAGACCCACGAGCCCTACCGTATGATGACGAGCCGAGCGGAGTATCGTCTGCTTCTGCGGCAGGATAATGCCGACCTGCGTCTGACGGAAATCGGTTACGAGGTCGGCTTGATCTCGGAGGAGCGCTATGAAAAGCTTCTTGAAAAAAAGAAACGGATCAAAGAGGAACAGAGGCGTGTGGCTTCCGTGTTGTTCGGCGCCTCCGGGGAAATCCAGCGCTTTTTGCGGGAGCATGACTCACAGGAGCTGCGAACCGGCACGAGCTTGGAGGAATTGATCCGTCGTCCGGAACTGAACTATGAGATGCTTGCGCCGATGGATCCGGAACGTCCCGAGCTTCCCCCGGACGTAACCGAGCAGGTCGAGATCAATATCAAATACGAAGGCTATCTGAAACGTCAGGAGCAGCAGGTGGCGCATTTCAAAAAGCTGGAAAACCGTCGAATTCCGGAAACGATCGACTATGCGGAAATCCCGTCCCTTCGGTTGGAAGCGAGACAGAAGCTCTCGCAGCTTCGCCCGGCAAGCGTGGGGCAAGCCTCTCGAATCTCTGGCGTGTCTCCGGCGGACATTAGCGTTCTTTTGGTCTATTTGGAGAGCCGGCAAAGGAGAAAGGAGTGAAGCCCCATGGAGCATATCGGCGACGATATTTTTCTGCGCGGACTGGACGAACTGGGACTGGAGATATCTCCAAGGCAATGCGAACAGTTCCATGTATATTATGAGCGGATGATAGAGAAGAATCGCGTAATGAACCTTACCGCAATTACCGAGTATTCTGAGGTTGTCGTAAAGCATTGGCTGGACAGTCTTTGCATCTGGAAGGCGGCGCTTGAGCTTCCGGAGCTTCGTGCGATTTTGGAGGTACCGGATGCACAGGTCATTGATGTGGGAACCGGCGCAGGCTTTCCGGGCATTCCAATCAAAATTCTTTTTCCGCAGCTTAGGTTGACGCTTTTGGATTCGCTGAATAAAAGAATCTGCTTTCTACAAGATGTTGTGGATGAATTAAAATTAGACCATGTATCTTGTATTCACGGACGTGCCGAGGAACTGGCGCGAAAGGAGGCGTACCGGGAAAAGTACGATCTGAGCGTTTCTCGCGCCGTTGCAAAGCTGGCTTCCTTATCGGAGCTGTGTCTTCCTTTTGTGAAAGTGGGCGGCATTTTCCTTCCTTATAAAACCGAGGAAGCGAGAGAAGAAATCGAGGGGGCAGAAGCAGCGGTAAAGGAATTGGGTGCGAAGCGATTGAAAAATATTACCTTTACGGTACCACAGTCAGATTACAAGCGAAGCTTTCCCGTGATACAAAAACAGACAAACACGAAAGCAAAATACCCGCGCGGCGGAGGAAAACCTTTGAAAAGTCCGTTGGCATGAGAGAAGAGAGAATGTTTCACGTGAAACATTCTCTTTCTTTTCTCCTTTTCATAGGAAAGTACTTCCCATAAAATAAAAACGTTCAGCGGAGATCGCACTGGGGTAATGTGGCGGGTGGCTGCCTTGCAGTCTGCCGTGTAAGAAGAAATTTAACATTGTGAGCCTTTAATGAGAACCGAGATTTTCTACAGATAAAATGCGCCGCTGGGGAATATTCTGCGGCAGAGGGGAGAAGACTGCTGCGCCGTACGGCGCAGGGGGTGAGGACGCTCGCAGAAAAAGATTCTTTGATTTCTATGGAAACGATTGGTTGACAGGAAAAGCGCTGCTGCACACTTTACCACAGGCGACGAGTACAGAAAGCAAACATCTTTGTTCTCTGCGAAAACGATTTTATGGCAGAAAAAACGTTGCTGCGCTGCAAAGCGTAGACGATGAGAATGCTGATAGAGAATGATTTTTATTCTTTGGAAGCGATCCCTTTGCGGCAAGAGATATCTCTTATGCCGTACGGTGTAGAGGGTAGGACAGCAAGGCAAGGTTTTTTCTACGAGAACGACTCCATGGCAGAAAAAAACGCTACTGCACTGCTCAACGCAGGACACGTGAGCGCTCGCAGAAAAAGTCTCTCTGTTCTCTGCCAAAACGATTCCTTGGCAAAGAACAAACATCTTCTTGCCAACCCGCAAACAGTTTTTGTGTCTAATCAGAAGAAAACATCAACATCTTGTGGTGGCGCAGGACCTTCATTTGTGCTATACTGATGAAGTACGTTTTGCGTACGTCCGTTTTGTCGCGAGGGCGATAAAACGGCTTGGGCAGGAAAGGGAAGACGATGGGAAAAGCAATCGCAATTACAAATCAAAAGGGCGGCGTGGGAAAAACGACCACCGCAATCAACCTCTCGGCATGTCTTGCGGAGAACGGAATGAAAGTTCTTGTTTTAGATATTGACCCGCAGGGAAATTGCTCCAGTGGACTTGGTGTGGATAAGGATTCGGTTGAGAATTCCATTTATCAGCTTCTGATAGGGGAATGCGGGATTCGGGAAGCCATTTTACACACGGAGGTCGAGGGTTTGGATATCATTCCCTCGGACGTCAATTTGGCAGGCGCAGAGATCGAGCTGTTGGACGTGGAGGACAAGGAGTACCTCCTCTGTAAGAAGGTTGCCGAAGTAAAGGAAGAATACGACTACATATTGATTGACTGTCCTCCCTCCCTGAATACGCTTACGTTGAATGCTATGACGACGGCGGATTCGATCATCGTGCCGATCCAGTGCGAATATTACGCCTTGGAGGGATTGTCTCAGTTGATCCGCACGATCGAGCTGGTACGCAATCGTTTGAACGAGAATCTTTCGATCGACGGGGTCGTCTTTACGATGTTTGACGGCAGGACCAATCTTTCCCTTCAAGTCGTGGAAAATGTCCGTGCCAATCTTTCGCAGAATATATATGCCAGTGTAATTCCGAGAAATGTTCGTCTTGCGGAGGCGCCGAGCCATGGGCTGCCGATCACCTTGTACGATAGCCGATCCGTGGGGGCGGAGGCGTACCGCGAGTTTGCCTTGGAGGTCATGCAGAATGACAAGAAAAAGCCCGTGGGAAAGAAAAAACGGGGACTTTTCCGAAGGTAGCAGGAATTGTACAGAAAGTAAGGAGTATAGAAAATGGCAGTGAAAAAGGGTCTTGGAAAGGGATTGGATTCTCTGATTTCCAATAAAATTGACCATGATATAAAGAAGACGGTGGAGGAAAAAAAGCAGGATGTTTCACGTGAAACCTTTCTGCCGTTATCTAAAATTGAACCAAACCGGGAGCAACCGCGGCATCATTTTGACGAAGCGGCATTGAAGGAGCTGGCGGATTCCATTAAAGTACACGGGATCATCCAGCCGCTTGTTGTGCGCGAAAGCGGTACGCAGTATGAAATCATCGCAGGGGAACGTCGGTTTCGCGCGGCGCATCTTGCAGGATTAAAGGAAGTTCCGGTTCTGATTAAGAATTACAGCGAGCAGGAATTGTATGAAATTGCCCTGATCGAAAACCTTCAACGGGAGGATCTGAATGCCATTGAGGAGGCAGTTGCATACAAGAAGTTGATGGAAGAGTATCATCTGACACAAGAACTTGTTGCCGAGCGCGTTTCCAAGAGCCGCGTGGCAATCACCAATGCGCTGCGCCTTTTGAAGTTGGACGACCGCGTACAGGAGATGATCATTCAGAAGCAGCTCTCCGCCGGTCATGCAAGGGCGCTGCTTTCCTTAGAGGACGGCGAGCAGCAGTATCAGCTTGCATTGGAAATTCAAAACCAAAAGCTGAGCGTTCGTGAGGTAGAAAAGCGGGTCCATGCGCTTCTGCATCCTCCGGAACCCAAGGAGAAAAAAGGAAATGCGGCGGAGGATGCAATCTATGCGGCGTATGAGGAAAAGCTAAAGAGCGTTATGGGAACCAAGGTCAATATTCAAAGAAAAGATAAAAATACCGGAAAAATCGAGATCGAGTATTATTCCGTGGAGGAATTTGAACGCCTGATGCAAATTTTTCAAGTAGAAGGGTAAACGGGTAAGAAAAAAATGTTGGATAAATTAGGAATCAATCAGGACTTTCTGATTCTTGCAATTTTAATTATTTTAATGGTTCTGCTGATTTTTTGTATGGTTATGGTCATGAAGTTCAATCAGCTGAATGAGAAGTATCGGGAATTCATGCGCGGCAACAGCGGCAAAAGCCTCGAAGAACGAATCTTACAGCGCTTTCAGGAGTTGGACAAAGTCAAAGAGGGCTTAGCCGACAGCAACGAACGGATCAAGGCGCTGGAAGAGGCAAAGGACACCTCTTTTAAGAAAATGTCGATCCAGCGCTATGACGCGTTCAACGAAATGGGTGGAAAGCTCAGCTACAGTCTCTGCTTACTTAACGATGAAAACGATGGATATATCATGACAAGTATGCACAATCGTGACGGATGTTATACTTACGTAAAAGAGGTTATCAAGGGAAGCACCTTTGTTCTTCTGTCTGATGAAGAAAAAGCAGTATTGGAGGAAGCGATCGCAAGCAAGGACACGATCCAGCTTATTTAAGACGTGTTTCTGAGACGAGAAAAAACGGAAAAAAGGGACAATAGATCGTAACGGTACAAAAAAATCGCAATTCATCCAAAAAATAACACGTTATATTTTATGCAAACAGGAGCAAATTCATGCACAGTTACTTGAAAAGTATAGGCTTTGCGTGCTGCAAAACAAACCAAGTGGAAGAAAAACTACTAGATGAGGTAATAGATTCTGCAATGCGAAGAAGCCAGATTTCTATTCGTCCGGAAACTGATATTCAATTTGCGGAGTATTCGCTCGACTTTTGCGAAGATATGGGCATTACGGTTCGGGGACAAATTGACGAAGAAGACAATTTTCATATTGATCATTATTTCCCGTACCTTCGTCCGAGAAATATAACGTCAAACGAAGAGGTTTTCATCAACAAACGAAGCGATTCGGATTCCTATGCCGCATTGTGCGATGACATGCGGGTTGGGGTGTCCCTGATCTTTTATTTGCAGAATGCCATAGACTTTCTGCGGAACAATCGTTTTGATACAAACAATTTTGTCCTGCCAACAAAGCTTTCCGGGCTGGCGGCGGAGGGCGCGATTCTGCTGCCCACGCTGCGTTCGATGAAAGACATTGATGAAAGTAAAATCGAGATATCAAAGCATGTTAAGATGATCTCCGATGCGAAAAACGGGAACCAAGAGGCGATCGAAAAGCTGACGATCGAGGAAATCGACAACTATGCCTTGGTCGGAAAGCGAGTGAAAACGGAGGACGTTTTTTCCATTGTGGACACCTCGTTCGCGCCATATGGTATGGAAAGCGAGGTTTACAAAATTCTGGGAGTTATTCTTTCGGTCGAGGAACGGGTCAATCGGGCTACGCACGAACACCTTTACGTTATGGAAATTTACTGCAACCACTTGGTTTTTGACGTTTGCATCAACGAAGAAAACCTGTTGGGACAGCCTGCCGTAGGAAGACGTTTCCGCGGCGTCATTTGGCTGCAGGGACTGGTAGAATTTGGGAAATAAAGAAAATGCGGCAAGTACCATTTTAGTGCTTGCAGAACCCTGTTTTTCGAACTATAATAATGCATGGAATGCATAAGCATTCGCTTTGTTCTCGTAGCTCAGTTGGATAGAGCACTCGCCTCCTAAGCGAGGGGTCGGAAGTTCAAGTCTTCTCGGGAACGTTTCAGTTTATGAAAGGAGGACTGTTGTCGGCAGGACAGTTTTAGATGCATCTTTTGCACAGGAAGAAATGCAATATACTTTCGCAATTCATGCAGATAAAAAATTTTAAGAAGAAACACAACTTCTGCGTTCTTATGTAAGTGGCTATGTGCATGGATATTCAAAATTGTACATAGTCTTTTTTGCGCATGGGAAGAATATGCTGCAAAGGTGAAAGGCTGTCTCATGAAAAGCGCTGTTTTACAAAAGGAGCAAAATAGCGGGGAATAATGGAGACACTTTCTTTAAGGATGCTGCTTACTTTTCACGCGGTCATTTGTGCAGGAGCGTCACAAATAACCATGAGGGTGTTTTATCGTTTACGCTTCGCTATATAAGATAAATGTGAGGTAAATATGAGAAAAACTAAGATTATTGGAACTTTAGGGCCTGCTTCCTCGGACGAGGGGATCTTGCGGGATATGATCCTTGCAGGAATGAATGTGGCGCGTATGAATTTTTCGCATAATACGCATAAGGAACACCGGCAGCGAATGGAGCTGGTGCGGAAGCTCAGGAAGGAGCTGCAGGTCCCGCTTGCCGTTATGCTGGATACGAAGGGGCCGGAATATCGGATCGGGGATTTTGCAGACGGTAAGATCCAGCTTGCCGAGGGCGACAAATTTACGTTTACCACAAGAGAGGTCATCGGCGATTCGTCGCAGGTCTCGGTTTCCTATCCGCGCCTTGCCAAGGAAATGGCGGCGGGGGACCGTATTTTGCTTAATAACGGACTTTTGGAGTTCGTTGTGGAGGAAGTCACGGATACGGATATCCTGTGCCGTGTGACTGCCGGAGGCGAGCTTTCCAACCATAAGAGCATGAGCTTTCCGGGCAAGGTTCTTCAGCAGGTATATCTGAGCGAGCAGGATAAGGAGGATATTCTGTTCGGGATCAAGGAGGAGGTTGATTTTATCGCCTGCTCGTTTGTCTCCTGCAAACAGGATCTGCTGGACGTTCAGGCGTTTATGAAGGAGCATCACGGCGAGGAGATCGAGCTGATCGCCAAGATTGAAAACCGTGCCGGGATCGAAAATATTGAGGAGATTTGCGAAGCCTGCAGCGGGATCATGATCGGCAGAGGCGACCTTGGCGTGGAGATCCCCTACGAGGAGCTGCCGGCGATCCAGAAAAAGCTCATTACCAAGTGCCGGATGATGGGAAAACGCGTTATTACGGCGACGGAGATGCTGGAATCCATGATAAACAATCCCAGACCGACCCGCGCGGAGGCCTCCGACGTGGCAAACGCGGTCTATGACGGAACGAGCGCGGTCATGCTGTCCGGGGAAACGGCGGCGGGACACTATCCCGTGCAGGCCATTAAGGCGATGGCACGGATCACGGAGGCGGCGGAGCAGGGAATCCCGTACCAAAGAAATTTCCACGATATGGATTTCTGGATCCAGAACAAGGTCGATGCGCTTTCTCATGCGATCTGCGGTCTTTCCTTTGATCTGAACGCAAAGGCGATCGCGGTCTGTACGCTGACGGGAACGACGGCAAGAATGGTTTCGCGCTTCCGTTCTCCGGTCAATTTGATGGCAATGACGACCAGCGAAAGAACTTACCGGAGACTGGCGCTCTCATGGGGCGTTACGCCGGTCATGAGCGAGATGTATCCGTCGCTGGAGGTGCTTTTGTACGAAGCAAAGAAGAAGGTTACGGAGATGTTTGCTTTGCAGCCCGGGGATTCGATCATTATTACCGGCGGAATGACCAACGGAATGTCGGGCAATACGAACCTGATCAAAGTGGAGACCGTAACGCCGTAGCTTTGCCGGAGAGGAGTAGGCTTGGAAGTAAAAGGGGAAAATAAGGAGGAGCTTTTAACCTTTTCGTGGCGGGATTTGGGCATTGCCGTACTGATTTTCTGCATCTGTACCGCGAGCTGCGTTTTTCTTATGAAAATCCGGCAGGATGACCCCATAATCCCGCTGCTTTTTGGCGCCGCCGTTTTTCTGACGGCGCTCTGTACGGACGGCTTTTTGTTCGGTATGGGAGGCTCGCTGCTCGGCATGGTGCTGATCTTCCTGTGCTTTCCCCATCCCGATCGTCCGTATTCCATCGGGATCGTGGGGTTTGCGCTGACGGGACTCTGCCTGTTTCTGCTTGCGTTTCTGACCTGCTGCCTAAAGGAACGGCGTAAGCAGGCGATTGCGCTTCAAAAGGAGGCGGAGCGGCGGCAGCAGCGCGATACCTTGCTGCGTACGGTTTCCGAGGAGCTTTATGCTCCGCTGCGGGCGATCCTGCGTACCAATGCGGTTTTTTTGGAAAAAGGGGAGCTGTATACCGAAAAACAGACAAAACAGATGCTGCGGGAAATTCGGCAGGATGCGGAATGGATCTCCCGTTTGCAGAAGGAGCTGCTGACCCTGGAAGAAATGGGCGTGGGAGCGTCTTTGAAGAAGCAGCCGGAGGCAGTAGAGGAGGTGGTCGGCGAAGCGGTATGGAGACTTCGCCGTCATTTTCCGGAGGTACGGGTCCGGGTTACGGTTCCGCCGGAGCTGTTTTTGGTTCCGATGGACGCGATCCTGATCGAGCTGGCATTGCTTGAACTGCTGAAAAGCGCGGCGCCGCACGGAAGAAAAGAGGAGGCGATGGAGCTGTGCGTCCGGAATGGCGGAGGTTTCGCAGAGTTCCGGCTGCGCGGAAGTAAATTCGGCGTTGGGGAGAAAAGTCTTGCGGTCTGCAAGGCGATCATAAAGGCTCACGACGGAGAGCTGTGTGCTGCAAATTGCTCGGAGAGCGGTACGGAATATATTTTTACATTGCCTGCGGAGTCTAAGAAGGATTGAGGGGAGGATATCCCTTACTCACAAGGAGAGAAGAAGGAAAATGAAGCTGAGAATTCTTGTGATTGAAGACGATCTGTCCTTAGGGCATTTTATGCAGACGGTTCTGGAAGCAAACGGCTATCAGGTAATTACGGCGCAGAACGGCAAGCTTGGCTACGCATTGATCACCTCCTATTGCCCGGATGCGGTGATTTTAGACTTGGGACTGCCGGATATGGACGGAATGCAGTTGATTTCTCAGCTTCGGGAATGGTCGGAAATTCCCGTCATCGTAGTATCCGGAAGAACCCGTGAACGGGATAAGGTCGAAGCCCTTGACGCGGGGGCGGACGATTACATTACAAAACCGTTCGGAACCGCCGAGCTGATGGCAAGGCTTCGAACGGCTCTGCGCCATACCGGACGCGGAGGAAGCGCGAAAACCTCCTCGACAGGCGGCCTGCTTCGCGTCGGCGGTCTGACGGTAGATCAGGAGCGTCACATCGTTGCGGTGGACGGCGAGGAGGTGCATCTGACGCAAAATGAATATAAGATCGTTCTGCTGCTGGCAAGATACGCGGGACGCGTGCTGACCTATGACTTTATGAAGCGGGAGCTTTGGGGACCAATGGCGACGGACGGGAATCAAATTTTACGCGTCCATATGGCGAACATCCGAAGGAAGATCGAGAAAAATCCGGCGGAGCCGCAGTACATATTTACCGAGATCGGCGTGGGCTATCGGATGGCGGAGACAGATTAGGCAAAAAAAGGAGAAAACGGCGGGAAAGTTTAGGGAATTTTAACAAATCTAAATTATCGCGCGTTTTTTCGTTGACATTCGAAAAAAACTGAGCTATAATTCGTCGCATAGAAAGCAAAGGCGCTGTGGATGACACAGTGCCTTTTTTGTTCATCGGAAACTTCGTTTCCTCCGAACAAAAAACGCTCCGCTGAGGATCGCACAGCGGCGGAGAGGAAGATGCTGCTGAGGCAGCCCGCCGCAGGCGGAGAATCTCGCAGAGCCAGCTTCTAAGTTCATCGGAAACCTTGTTTCCTCCGAACAAAAACGCTCCGCTGAGGATCGCACAGCGGCGGAGAGGAAGATGCTGCCGTGGCAGCCCGCCGCAGGCGGAGAATCTCGCAGAGCGAGCTTCTGAGTTCATCGGAAACTTCGTTTCCTCCGAACAAAAAACGCTCCGCTGAGGATCGCACAGCGGCGGAGAGGAAGATGCTGCTGAGGATGCGCGAGGCACATTCTTTGCTCCATACTTCGTAGAAAAAATCATAGGTATCGGCACAATGGCGTGTTCACAGAAACTGTATTCTGGGGAGACGCTTTTTTGTTTCCCGTACCGATACCGGAACCGTCAAAAGACGGTAGAAAGGAGTTTTCTATGTTACCCTTTTTGGAACTGAACGCCAGTCTTTTGGAAGAGGCGAACAAAGTGACCTTCGGGGTCTGGTTTTTGATCGGCGCGGCGCTGGTATTCTGGATGCAGGCCGGCTTCGCAATGGTGGAGACCGGTTTCACGCGGGCGAAGAACGCAGGAAATATCATCATGAAAAACCTGATGGATTTCTGTATCGGTACCGTGGTTTTTATCGCGATCGGCTTCGGGCTTCTGCTGGGCGAGGATCTGGTCGGACTGATCGGAAAGCCGGGCATTGAGATTTTTACCGAATACGAAAGCTTCAACTGGTCCGGTTTCGTATTTAACCTTGTTTTCTGCGCGACCACCGCGACGATCGTTTCGGGCGCGATGGCAGAGCGGACGAAGTTCCTTTCGTATTGCGTTTATTCCGCCGTTATTTCCGCGCTGATCTATCCGATCGAGGCGCACTGGATCTGGGGCGGCGGCTGGCTTGCAGAGCTTGGCTTTCATGATTATGCCGGTTCCTGCGCGATCCACATGGTCGGCGGTATTTCCGCGCTGGTGGGCGCAAAGCTGCTCGGGCCCCGTATCGGTAAGTTTGTAAGAGACGAAAAAGGAAAGGTCACAAAGGTAAACGCTTTTCCGGGACATAACCTTCCGATCGGCGCACTGGGTGTGTTCATCCTGTGGCTCGGCTGGTACGGCTTTAACGGAGCGGCGGCAACGAACGTAAGCGAGCTGGCTTCGATCTTTGTAACCACGACCATTGCTCCGGCGGTGGCAACGGTTGCTTGTATGATCTTTACATGGGTCAAATACGGCAAGCCGGACGTTACGATGTGTCTGAACGCTTCGCTGGCAGGTCTTGTGGCGATCACCGCTTCCTGCGACGTTACCGACGTGACGGGTTCCCTCATCATTGGCGCGGTAGCCGGTCTGCTCGTTGTTTTCGGCGTATGGCTGCTGGATTACAAGCTGCACGTGGACGATCCGGTGGGCGCGGTAGCGGTTCACTGTCTGAACGGTATCTGGGGTACGATTGCGGTTGGTCTCTTTGCCACCGATACGGCTCCGGGCTATGCGACCGCAGTTGCGAACGGTGTGATCCGCGGCGAGGGTCTGTTTTATGGCGGCGGCGTAGAGCAGCTGGGAATGCAGCTCCTTGGTTTCGCAAGCGTTGCGGCATGGGCGGCAGTCACCATCACCATTACTTTTTTGATTATTAAAGCTACGATCGGTCTTCGGGCTTCCGAGGAGGAGGAGATCATCGGTCTGGATGCGACCGAGCATGGACTTCCGCAGGCTTATGCCGATTTCGTTCCGGTCGTTGAAAAATATGTGGGCGGTTCCGAGGTTGTTGCGGTTACCGGCGAAACCCCTGTTGCAGAAGCGATCCCTGTGAAGAAGATCCCTTCGTTTGCCGAGGGCGAGGGCCCGAAGATGACAAAGATCGAGATCGTCTGCCGCGAGCGGATGCTCGAACCGCTGAAGGATGCGATGATGGCGATCGGCATTACCGGTATGACCGTCTCCCATGTTATGGGCTGCGGCATTCAGAAGGGTAAGCAGGAGTTCTACCGAGGCGTTGCCGTGGAGCCGACGCTGCTTCCGAAGATTCAGGTCGATATCGTTGTCAGCGCGGTTCCGGTTGCCCGTGTGATCGAGGTTGCGAAGAAGGTGCTTTACACCGGTCATATCGGCGACGGTAAGATCTTCGTTTACGACGTGGAGAACGTTGTGAAGGTAAGAACCGGCGAGGAAGGGTACGATGCCCTGCAGGACGTGGAATAGCTGCCAAATAGACGCTTTACATACATTACACTCTGAGGATTAAAAAACGGAGAGCCGTCTCGGAAATACCGGGGCGGCTTTTCGTTTTTGGATTATGCAGCAGCCGCGAACGGCTCCTGTTTTATAAATTCTTTAATGGCGCGCTCTGCGGCGGTTCTTCTTTCTGCGCTGCATCGGCACGGCGATATAAATGACCGCAAGGGACGCAAGAAACAGAACGGCGAACAGCGTGACCGCAAGGATCTTGGCCCTGCGGTTTTGAACCTTGACAGAGTCTTGGGATGCGTCCGTATTTTCGCCGGCTCCCGGTGCTGCCGCAGGCGTTGCGTCCGGCGTTGGCGTGACGGTTCCGGTATTGGTTCCGCTGCCGCCTTGGGACGCAAGCGTGGACGGCGGGATCAGGAATTTCGGCCAGACGGCGTCAAACTCTTCCTGCGACATCGGAAACTCCGGATTGTTGAAAATGATCTGCGTCTTTCCGATCTGCTGTCCCTGATACTGATACAAAACGGCGCCGATCACGTTTTCGCCGTGGACATATTCTTCGACATCATAATACTCTATGGACTTGGTGACCTGCGTAATATCCGCTCCGTTGGGGAGCACCAAGGTGGCGTTGTCATTCGTATAGACAAATTCGTTTGTTCCGTGTGAAAACATCGGGCAGCTTCCGAACAGGGCGTTGTAGGTATCGCTCATCTGGCTTTCGGCGTCCAGCAGATCATAGACCTGATAATTTTCAAACGCATAATTCAGAACGGAGACGGTATCGTCGTATGCCCCGTCGTTGGTCGGGCTGCCCAAAATAATGGCGACGAGCTGCATTCCGTTTTTTTCCGCGTAGGTGCAGAGCGAATAGGAATTATTCAGGCTGCCCCCGGTTTTTCCGGCGATCGCATATTCATATTTCTTGGTCTGACGCATAAATGCGTGGGTCTGCGCAATGATGCGCGATTCGTTTTTGTTTGTGGCAGGAATTTCGTACCATTTCGAGCTTGCGATCTGGTAAAATTCTGAAAACTTGGTCAGCTCCGAAGCGATCAGCGCCAGATCGTAGGCGCACGAATAATGCTCCTCCGAGGCGGTGCCCAGCGCGTTTGCAAAATTCGAATTGACGCAGCCAAGCTCCTTGGC
The DNA here is from genome assembly GCA_030524525.1 of Lachnospiraceae bacterium. GTDB lineage: Bacteria > Bacillota > Clostridia > Lachnospirales > Lachnospiraceae > ISDg. The sequence continues at coordinate 4,527 of JAUNGI010000023.1, read as the reverse complement.
GCGGTCGTTCATCATCGTGATAAAGGTATCGATCTTACCTCCAATGTGTTCTGCCACGGCATAGCTGGCCTCATCCGCGGAGGCGACGAGGATCGCGTAGAGCATATCCTTCAGGGAAAGCCGTTCCTCATTTACCAGTCCGATGCGGGTGACGGAGGAACCGATTCCGTGAATGGATGTGTATGAGCAGGAGACCGAGTCGGTCAGGGTTCCGTTTTCAAACGCGAGCAGGCAGGTCAAAAGTTTGGTAAGGCTGATCGGCGGCTGCGCGGCCGTTCCGTTTTTCGCGTAGAGCACGGCGCCGGAGTTTACTTCCATAACGACCGCGGCTTCCGCTTGGATTGCAGGCCCGCCGGAGCTGAGCGCCTCGCCTGGAGCCGCCTGCGCCACGGAAAGCGTCAGCGGTTTCGGAGCTGCGGCAGGCAGAAGGGAGGCAATGACAAACAGGGCGGTTAGAAGCGCCGCCGTTCGCACAATGCCATTTCGCAATTTCTTTGTCATTGTATCGTTGTTACCTCGTAGAGCGGGGCAAATGTATTTCTTGCGCCGCAGGTGTTGGGGCGGAGCCGCAGAAGCTGCCGCCGTTGTATGCATGAGTCTAAAGCTAGGATATCCGAAATCCGGAGCGCTCATTCAGTTCTGTCCGTAATATGCGTTTTTCCCGTGTTTTCTGAGGTAGTGCTTGTCAAGCAGCTCCTGCTGCATCTGCGGCATCGTACCGCCGCACAGCAGCGTGCTGTGCATCGTCATAAAAGCGACCTCCTCCAGCACAACGGCGTTGTGGACCGCGTTGGCGGGATCGGTTCCCCATGCAAAGGGGCCGTGGGATTTCACAAGCGCCGCCGGGACGTCCATCGGGGCGATGCCGCGCTCGCGATAGGTTTCCAGGATCACCGTGCCGGTATTTTTCTCGTATTCGCCGCGGATCTCCTCGGGCGTCATGCAGCGGGTACAGGGAATGGGGCCGTAGAAATAGTCCGCCTGCGTCGTCCCGCCGGGGACGATGTCGCAGCCTGCCTGCGCAAAGGAGGTTGCGTAGCGGCTGTGGGTGTGGACGACGCCGCCCAGCTCCGGCCATGCCTTATACAGCTCCAGATGCGTGGGGGTATCGGAGGAGGGCTTGTAGCGCCCCTCTACGACGCTGCCGTTCAGATCCACAAGTACCATGTCTTCGGGCTGCATCCCCTCGTATTCCACGCCGGAGGGCTTGATCGCGATCAGACCGCTTTCACGGTCGATGCCGGAAACGTTTCCCCATGTAAACGTGACCAGACCGTATTTCGGAAGCATCAGATTGGCTTCCCAGACTTTTTTCTTTAATTCTTCTAACATGACTGACCTCTCAAAAAAATTATTCGTTTTCCTCCGAAGGGAAGAACATCTTTGCTTCCTCGCTGACCATATACTGCGCGGGCGTTCCGAAGAAATAGCCGTCTTTTCCAAGATGGAGAATGCGGGTGGACTGGAGGATCGTATTGTGAATATCGTGCGAAACGACGACGATCGTCATGCCGTCCCTGCGGTTCAGCTCCGTCAGCGCTTCGTAAAGCTCCGTCGAGGCTACGGCGTCCAGTCCGGTCACCGGCTCGTCCAGCATAAGGATCTCGTGCGCCGCGCACAGCGCCCTTGCCAGAAGAACGCGCTGCTGCTGACCGCCCGACAGATTTTTGAACGATGCGTTTTTCAGATCGGCAATGTGCAGCCGGTCAAGATTTTCCATGGCAGCGGCTTTTTCCTTCTTTGTAAAAAAGGGATGCCAGCCGTTTCGTCCAAGCAGCCCGCTGAGAACGACCTCCCAGACCGTGGCGGGGAAATCCCGCGAGATCTGCGTTTGCTGGGGCAAATAGCCGATGCAGTTTCGGCCCCGCCGGCAGTTGACCGTCACCTTTCCGGAGACGGGCTTCATAAGCCCCAGAAGCGTTTTCATCAGCGTTGATTTGCCCGCGCCGTTTTCGCCGATAATGCTCAGATAGTCGCCGGGATAAATTTGAAAGCTCAGCTCCGTGAGCACCGGACGGTTATCGTAGCCAAGGGAAAGCCGGTCGCAGGTCAGGATGGGCTGATGCTTGTCGCAGCAGGAAATCGGTCTCATAAACGCCTCGTTTCTTTGTGTTCCAACCTATTATAAAAGTGGTTTCATTTTAGTCATTCTTCTGGATAGTGTCAATAGTCTGGAGGAATTTTTGTGCGAAAAAGAGAATTTGGTTTTCGTATTGCAATTTGAAAAAAAATAGGGTATTATTCTTGTAAATAGGTAATCCTGTCGCATTCTGCGGAGAATATCTATTGGCAAAATCGGGAACAGGATTGCCGGTTGGTTTATCGGCATAAATTACCTGTGTAGAAGAAAGGTGGAAGCAAGATGTTTTGTACAAAGTGTGGTCAGCAGATTCCGGACGACTCCAAGTTCTGTGAATTCTGCGGCGAAAAGTTTGACGAGTCCGCCGGAACTCAGGATTCGCTCGGAGCAGAGGAAGCAACGGCGACGGAAAATGCAAGTCCGGTAGACACGATTAAAAACAGCGTAAACGATATTGTGAACGGAAAGAAAAACGACAAGCAGCTTCTGATTATCGGCGCTGTTGCCGTGGTAGCGCTGCTGGCGCTTTTCCTGATCTTTAACGGTCTGTTCGGAAGCTCCCCCAAGAAGGCTCTGAAGAACTATCTGGAAGGAAGCGTAACGTTCGATTTTAAGGATTACTGGAACAATTCCCTGAATGCGAAGAAGGCGCAGAAGAAGCTGGATGTTTACGATGCGGACGATTACGAGGATGCTTACGAGGACGCTAAGGACAGCTTCGAGAAACTCAAGGAAGAGATGAACGACGAGGATCAGAAGATCAAGATAAAGGTCGACATCAAGGACGTTGAGAAGATCGGCAAGGGCGACAAGGAATTTGAATGGGCGTGCGATCTCATGGAAGACCGGAACGACGATTACGACGTGGATAAGATCCAGAAGTTTGCCATCGTAAAGGCTCGCGTAAAGCTGGAGTACTATGAGGACGGCGACAAAGAGGACAGCGAAACCTCCACGACCGAGTATCTGCTTGTAAAGCTGGGCGGCGACTGGTTCGTGACCGGCGTCAGCAAGGACGATATCAAGGATTATCTGAAGGATAATTACAAGTAAGATGTTGTTTGAGGATATTATTCCTTTTGCGTCGGCATGTTTTATGACATGCCGACGTTTTTTGATTCTATAGGAAACTGCGTTTCCTATAGAATCAAAAAACGCTCCGCGGGGATCGCACGGAATTTCCGCTTGCCTGAAACAGAAAACGGCGGCAGAGGCGGCATGCTCTCGTTGCTTTTTGCGCAAAAATGAAGTATACTGAAATTCGGCGGCCGGGAATCTGAAATTCTTGGCGCGGCACTACGCAAATAGGTTTGCTCCGCTATAAGAGGTAAATATGAAGAGAGAAAAGCAGAAGAACACTCCGGAAATCAATCGGGAGGAAATCAACCAGAATACCAAGAACCGTGCAAAATGGGTTTTCCGAATCGGCGCCGCCGCGATCGTGCTTGTTGTGGTCGGCGCGGTATTGTTTCGGGTCTTTGCGCGGCCGAATCGTTCGCCGGAGGCTTGCGGCAAGGCCGCCTTTGAAGCGATCTATTCCTGCGACTTTGAAGATTTTCTGGAGGCTACCATTTATAATGAAGCCTGTCAGAAGGAGCTGGGGATGGACGCCAGCGAGGATATCGCCGTGATGGAAGCGGAGTTTGATGAAATGGCGGACTGGATGAAGCAGACCGGCGAGACCTATCGGGTAACAGGGGTAAAGGCGGAGACCTTTGATGCGCTGGAAGAGGAATACAAGACCGGCGTGACGCTCTTTTCCAATATCTATTCGATCCGGGACAGTAATATTGTGGAGGTCGCCAAGGTGACGCTTTCGGCAAATTCCAGCTATACCGGCGATGACGGAAAGGCGCAGGAGGAAACCTTTGACGAGACGTACTGGTGCTTTCAGGTGGACGGAAAGTGGTATGCGTTTCCTATGCTGGACGAGTGATCCGGGCAGAGAGGGCTTTGCGCCGATGTTTTTCGAGACGAGGCAGAAAAAAAATTTGGGAAGAAAAATCAAGATTTTGCATGGAAAAAAGGGATAAAGTCTATATCCTGTGGTTATGGTCTATATAAATAGAAAGGACGAAAAAAAGTCAAAAAAATGGGTTGACAAAGAAATCTTCCTTTGCTATACTAACCAATGCGCCACAAAAATGACAAAAAAACACGAGTCTTTCGCGTGGTGAGAGGTCATTGATGCGATTACAACTGCATAATTGACAGGGCATTTAGCTAGGAGAAATACTCAAGAGGCTGAAGAGGCGCCCCTGCTAAGGGTGTAGGTCGCTCACGCGGCGCGAGGGTTCAAATCCCTCTTTCTCCGGAAACTTTTTCAAAAAATTGAAAAAGTTGTTGACAAAGCGACGAGTTCATGGTAATCTATATGAGTTGTCGCTTATGTGCAACAAAGGAACCTTGAAAACTGAACAGTGAAACAACCTTGAAATTTCGTTGAC
>JAUNGI010000022.1 GCA_030524525.1 Lachnospiraceae bacterium | reverse complement strand
GTCAACGAAATTTCAAGGTTGTTTCACTGTTCAGTTTTCAAGGTTCCTTTGTTGCTTCCCTTTTCGGAGCAGCTTTGACAGTTTACAACAAGGTTTGCTTTCTGTCAACCCCTTTTTTTAATTTTTTTCTCGCTTTTTTCGAGAAAAAAGGAAGCTACGGAGAAGGAGGGATTTGAACCCTCGCGCCGCTATTAACGACCTGCACCCTTTCCAGGGGTGTCCCTTCAGCCTCTTGGGTACTTCTCCAGATCCATGCGGCGACCGTCTGAGGAATCGCCCATGCTTTCCCAAAACTATGAAATTCGGTTCAGTGTGTTGCTCTTGGAAACCGACGGAGAATGTGGGATTCGAACCCACGGTCCCTTTCGGAATCACCGGTTTTCAAGACCGGCCCCTTAAACCACTCGGGCAACTCTCCAAAGAACGCTTTGCTATCTTAACACAACGCCCAAAACGTGTCAAGCCCTCATTTTTCTTTTTTTTACAAAAAATCCTCGCTCAGGATCGCATAGCAAACTACGTCGCAGATCCCACGGTTGTTGACCCCCGCGCTGCGAAGCGTCCCCTCGTATTTCATGCCGATCTTCTGCATGACGCGTCCCGATTTTGGGTTATCCACGTCGTGCGTCGCCGCGACCCGGTGAAAGCCGACCGTGCGGAACAGGTAATCCAGCACGGCGCTCCCCGCCTCCGGCATGACGCCCTGTCCCCACCATCTTTTCCCGATGCACCAGCCAAGCGAAGCCTCCGAAACTCTTTCGCGGATCTGAACGACCGAAATGCTGCCGATCAGCTCTCCCGATTCCTTCCACTCGATCCCCCAGTTGTAAACGTCCGGATTTTCATACCGCCGCGCCCAGTTTTCCAAAAGCGCGCGCGTTGCCTCCGCGCCGCTGTGCACCGGCCATGTCAGATATTTTACGACCTCCGGGTCCGACGCCCAATTTTGGTACATCGCCGCCGCGTCTTCCACTGCGAAGCGCCGTAAAATCAACCGTTCGGTTTCCAGTCTCTGCGTTCCTTTATGCTCCACGATTTTCTACTCCTTCTTTTCCGCTAAGATGGTCGTAAGCTGCGTCAGCACGTCGCCGCTGCCGTTCAGCGTAATGTTCCCGACGTTCTCGCAGATCCGTTCCACATATTCGAGCTCCTTCAGCTTATAAAGCGTATGGTTTTCGTCCATCAGCTTTGCCGTATTCAGAAGCGACCGTGTGGAGGCGACTTCCTCACGGCGGGTAATGACGTTCGCCTGCGCGCGCTTTTCGGCAACCAGCACGGTATTCATAATGTCGCGGATCTCTCCGGGCAGAATGATATCCTTCACGCCGGCTTCGCTGATCTCCACAAACAGTTCGCCCTCCTTTTCCTTGAGCTTTTCAAAGACATACTGCGAAAGCTGCTCCTTATTTTCAAGGATCTCGTCCAGCCGATATTTGCCCACATAGTCCCGCAGCGCCAGCTGTGCCGCAACGTGAAGCTGCTCGGCAAAGTCGTCGATCTCGGTCAGGATCTTTACATAATCCGTTACACGGTAGCTGCAGACAAAGTTGATGCGCAGAGAGACCTTGTCCTGCGTCAGAATCTCCTGCCCTGTAATATCCATCTGTCTCCGGCGGATATCCACATAGTCCACGTCGATCTTCACGCCGTTTTTCCAGAAATAATAGGTTCCGGCGTCCAAGATCCGCACAAGCTTCTTATTAAAATACAGCCTCGCCTTCTGCCACTCGGCCACCTCGACCTTGGTATAGACGTTGGCTGGAAGCTTTGCAAAGATATATTCCGGCACGGAAGCGTCCACCTCCGGCGTGGAAATATCAACAAGCTGATAGGTATGCGTATCCGTGATCTGCCAGAAGGCATGTTTTCCGCCGCTCAATACCGAAGCAAACTGCCCGTTTACAAAATGGAGCGCAAGCTGCCGGTCCGCCACCTCCACGACCGAAGCCAGCCCTGCCAGCTCCCTGTCGGCAAGCAGCGTCTCCAGCGTACAGCTTTCGGAAGCGATGGGCTGATCCAACTCAGAGATTTCAATCTCCTTTCCTCCGAACGTACGGTGCTTCCCGACGCCCAACACCTTGATAAACTTCCCGTTTTTGAACAGGAAGCCGCGTTCCTTCTCGTTTATGATCACTTTCATAAATGAACCTCCCGATATCTGTTTTCGTGTACAGCCGCTCCTGCAAAGCCGACGGCCAGAGCCTTAAGCGCCGTCAAGAAGCAGGCGGAAAGCATGCTTTTGGCCTGTTTCCGAGCGGCGCGGTATCCGGCTCCGGGCAAGGTCGGCTCTGCATTGCGCGGAATGCTGCGGATGCGATCCGAGCGTCCTTTGCCGAACAGCCGTATTTTGAAGCATGCTTTCGCACGCCATTCCTAGCGACGCTTTGGAAGCGTCAATCCAAACCACTGGCGAAGCGCGGCCCCGCATTGACGGAAACCGCGTTCGGCGGGATTCGAACCCGCGACGGAGAACCTGTCTCCAAAAAAGAGAGGGGTTGAACCTCATCGAACCCAGCCCGAAGGCTTTTTCGATTGCCAAAAAGTGCAGTCGTTCTTCGTGCCGGCATACGCTTTGGAATCTCCTCGCGCACCGCAGTGAAAGCTTGGTCAGTCACACGCCCGAAAATCGTCTGCAAAAACACTTTATCAAAAAAGGAACCGCAATGCAAGGAAAACAGAGCGCGTGCCGCAAAATCATGTTATAATGTGCAAAATGCTTTGCATTTAGCACTTTTGAACTTAGTGTGCGCCAAAGCGCACGAGATCATGGTATAATGTGCAAAATGCTTTGCATTTAGCACTTCTGAACTTAGTGTGCGCCAAAGCGCACGAGATCATGGTATAATGTGAAAAATGCTTTTCTCTTTTTGTAACCTTACGCCCCGCAATTTTGTGTATTAAGTTGAAAGGCCTTAAAAAACGAAGGAGGAGGTGACTCTGTGGAAGACCAAAAAATCGTGAATTTGTACTGGGAGCGCTCCGAAACCGCGATTTCCGAAACCCAGCAGAAATACGGACGGTACTGCCACTCGATCGCTTATCATATTTTGAATTCCCATCCGGACGCCGAGGAGTGCGTCAACGACACTTACGTTCACGCTTGGAACGCCATGCCGCCGCATAAGCCAACCCGCCTTTCGACGTTTTTGGGGAAGCTTACGCGCAATATCGCGCTGAACCGCTACATCCACAACCATGCGCAGAAGCGCTCCGCGAACGTGGAATTTATTCTTGACGAGGTGGGCGAATTTCTGCCGTCCGAGGACGCGTCCTCGTCCATGGTCGAGGGGATCGTGCTCAAGGATCTTCTGAACCGCTTTCTGGAAGCTCTGCCGGAGCAGACGAGGATTCTCTTTGTCCGCCGCTACTGGTATTTCCATACGATCCGGGAGATCGCGCTCGAATACAAGCTTTCCGAAAGCAACGTCAAGGTCACGCTTCTGCGCACCCGAAACAAATTAAAAGCTTACTTGGAGAAAGAAGGGATCGTTGTATGAAGAAAGAAGAAATGCTTTTAGCCATAAATGAGATCGACGAAAAATTCATTGCCGAAGCCGCTCCCAACGAGGCTGCGCCAAAGCAAAGCAAACACTATGGCAGGAACCGCCTCGCCATAGTCGCGGCATGTCTCTGCGCCTTTGCGGCGGCGCTCGGGCTGATCCTGTTCCTGCCGTACGATACCTCCCCGCCGGACGTATCGGAATATGCCGACAGCGAATATTACGAGATCATCCAGAAAATCAACGCGCTCAATTACCAAAAGCCCGCTTACAAAAACAACTGGGAGCGCCTGTGCGCCGAACTTTCCGACTTAGTAATGAGTCAAGATAAAAGCGCCGAAGACTCCGAGGCTCCCAGCGACGGGAGCTCAATCGAAGACGCGAACTATCAGGAAACGACCGACAATCAAACGGCGGGCGTGATCGAGGCCGACCTTATCAAACGCAGCGACAAATATATTTATTATCTGGACGGAATGTGCCTGAAGGTCTATTCCATCCAAGGAGAAGCTTCCGAGCTGATCGGCTCCCATTTCTTTAATTATATGGACGACACGGTTTTCTTTTACTCCGACGAATGGGAATTTTTCCTCTCCTCGGACTGCAAGACGATCACCGTTCTCGCCCCCTGCAGCCAGAAGGAACGGGGAGCCTGCGTCGCCGTTATTTCGGTCGATGTGTCCGACCCGGCGAATATGACCGAGATCCAAACGGTGCTGTTGACCGGCAGCTATCTCTCCGCCCGGCTGACGGACGGCAAGCTTCTTCTTCTGAACGAATTTCGCGTTGACGGCGCCGATTTTTCCGCCGAGGAAAGCTTCCTGCCGCAGATCGACGCCGGTAACGGGTTTGAGAGCATCCCCGCCGAGGACATCGTCGCGCCCAAAACGCTTACGTCCGCGCGTTATACGATCGTCTGCAAATTCGACGCCGCCTCGCTTGCCTTGGAGGACTGCTCCGCCTTCCTCTCCTATTCCGATACGGTCTACGTTTCCGAACAAAACGTCTATGTGACCCGTTCTTTTTCGGAGGAGAGCACCGAAGGCGAATATGTCTTCCAAACCGCCATGACCGAAATTTCGTGGCTGTCCTATACGGGCGAAGATCTGACGCTTCAAGGTTCTACCGTTGTCGCCGGATATGTGAAAGATCAGTACAGCCTTGACGAGCATGACTCGATGCTCCGCGTTGTTACGACAACCCGCGTTGCCAAATCCGAGAAACGGGGCGACGAGGGCAACATAGTTTACGATATCGCAACTATAGACGACACAAATGCAAGCCTTTACTGCATCGACCTCGACAGCCAACAAATCGCCGCGCAGGTTACGAAATTTGCACCGGAGGGCGAGGTCGTCCGTTCGGTCCGCTTTGACGGGGAGACCGCCTATGTCTGCACCTCCGTGGAGCTTCGCGATCCCGTCTTCTGCTTTGATCTGAGCGACCCGGACAACATCACTTATAAGCATACCGGAACCATCGACGGCTACTCGACCTCGCTTGTGAATTTCGGAAACGGCTATCTGCTTGGCATCGGCATCGGGGTGAGCGGCAACCGAACGGAAAGCGTGAAGCTGGAAATTTATGAGGAGACCGAAAACGGCGTTTCCTCGGTCTGCAAGTACGAGCTTCCGGGCGCCTCCTATTCGTCCGATTACAAGTCGTATCTGATCGACCGGGAAAATCAGCTCGTCGGCTTGGGCTTCTCCATGGGAAGCGCGCAATATACGGACGGCAGCTACCTTCTGCTTTCCTTTGACGGCTACCGGCTGCACGAGGTAGCCACCGTACCGCTTGCGGGCGACAACAGCCGCAAACGGGCGGTGTATATCGACGGCTATTTGTACGCATTCGGCCCGAATAATTTTCTGGTGGTTCCGGTTCTGCAAAACGACGGGGAAGCCGCGGAGTAGCTCCGGAACCCTTGGGAACCGAGAGAACGCAGAAGCCGGAGAATGCCCATAAAAATTGCCCTTCCTCCGTTTCTTTTCCAAACGGAGGAAGGGCGTTTTTCTTTACTTCCCGTGAATCTCGTACATTGTTTTTTTGAGCCGCGCAACCAGCTCGTCGTACTTTAACTCCTCCTCAAAGCGGGTAACGCCCACATGAAGGGACAGGGGAATCTCTCTCCCCTCATATACGACGGGAATTCCGTTTTCCGCACGAATCTTTTCCGCCTTGTTCCGCGCCTCGCTTTCTTTCGTTGTCCCGGTCAGCAGGACAAATTCATCCCCGCCGACTCGGAAAATCACATCCTCCTCATCCGCTGCTGCCTCCATTCGCCGCACCGTCGTCAGAATGGCAAGATCCCCCGCCTCACGGCTGATTTCGTTAATGGGCATCAGCCCTTTAATATCACAGCAAATAAACCAGCATTCCTTTCGCTGCAAGAACAAATCGTACAACTCGCTGATGTCCAGCTCTTTTTTCTGAAACATATGCATCTCTCCTTTCTCGTCCGGCATCTTCCAACGGGGATGCAGCTCCGCAAAACGCGCCTGCTTCCGAAATACCGTCGGAGTACAATGCCAAATCTGTTCAAATGCCCGGGTAAACGCTTCGTTGGAACCGTAGCAGTATTTGACCGCAATATCCAGCACACTGCTTTCGGGACAGGAAATCAGCTCCCGGGACGCACAGGTAATTCTCCGTTTCCGGATATATTCCTTCATACTGTAGTGGGTAACGTAACGGAACAGCTTCTGCAAAGCCGAAACAGAACAATAGCAGGCCTCCGCCACATCTGCCACGGTGATTTCTTCGCATAAATGTTCTTCTACATAGCACAGTGCCTGTGCCAGAAGCGCCAACTGTCCCGACATAATAATTCTCCATTCCCAAAAAGAAAAAGGTTGAAAGCTCGCTCTCAACCTTATCGTAACATCATTTTTCTGTTTTCGCTTGATATTTTGAATGCAATCGACCTATTCGCCGAGCTTTAGGTTCGGCACCGCGTTCAGCGTCCAGTCGTGCGTTATGCCGCGGCGGTATTCGTAATAAGCCGCCGAACCGATCATCGCCGCATTGTCCGTACAGAGGATCGGCTCCGGATAGTACAGGGAAAGACCGTTTGCCTCGCAGATCTCGCGCATATGGCTGCGAAGCGCGCTGTTGGAAGCCACGCCGCCCGCCAGAGCCACCTTGCGGACGCCCTCCGCCTTTGCCGCTGCGACCGTGCGCGTCACAAGCACGTCCACGACGGCTGCCTGAAAGGACGCGGCGATATCCGCCTGCGTGATCCCCTCCGGAAGGTACGAAAGGTAGTCCTCCTCCCCGGCGTGCGCCATATCGGCATGACGCTCCGGCTCCCCGGCGGAAGCCTTCATTTTGCATGTATTCAGATAATTCAGAACCGCCGACTTGACGCCGCTGAAGCTGAAATCGTACGGATTGCCCTCAATGTGCGCCCGCGGAAAGGCGATCGCCTCCGGATTGCCCTCCTTGGCGAGGCGGTCAATCTTGGGGCCGCCCGGATAGCCGAGTCCGATGGCGCGGGCAACCTTATCGTAAGCCTCCCCCGCCGCGTCGTCGTGGGTGCGCCCCAGAATGCGGTAGCTGCCGTAGTCCTCGATCATCACAAGATGCGTATGCCCGCCGGAGACGATCAGGCACAGAAACGGCGGCTCCAGCTCCGGGTTGGACAGGTAATTCGCCGCCACATGCCCCTCGATATGATGCACGCCGATCAGCGGTTTCTTTGCCGCGTAAGCAATGGCTTTGGCGGCGCCGACGCCCACGAGCAGCGAGCCGACCAGCCCCGGTCCGTAGGTCACGGCGACGGCGTCCATCTCGTCCAGCGTCATTTTCGCCTCCTTTAGGGCTTCCTGAATGACCGGAACGATATGTTCGATATGCTTTCTCGATGCGATCTCCGGAACGACTCCCCCGTAAAGCGTATGAAGCGCGATCTGCGAGGAGATCACGTTGGAGAGCGCCGTTCTGCCGTCCTTCACAACGGCGGCGGCAGTCTCGTCGCAGGAGGATTCGATCGCCAAAATGTATGTGCTTTTCATCGTATGCTAATTTGCCTCGTCTTTCTCAAATTCCAGCATTTTTGTATAGCCGTCCTTACAGGTTCGGCTGTTCGGAAAGATCTCCCGCGCCACCCATTCGTAATCCTTCGGACGGGCAAGCGAAGGGCTGTAATGCGTCAGCCACAGCTCCGCCGCTCCCGCCTTTTTGGCGAGCGCAGCCGCCTCCGCAAAGGTCATATGCTTATGCTCCCGCGCCTTTGCCTCCGAGCCCGGCTCTCCGTACATGCCCTCGCAGATAAACAGATCCGCGCCCTCGGCGCATTCGGCGATCTGCTGGGTCGGCCGGGAGTCGGTGCAGTACGTCAGCTTCAACCCCTTCCGCGCCGGTCCCAAGATCATGTCCTGCGTATAAACGATCCCGTCCTCTTCTACGGTCTGTCCCTTTTGCAGACGGCTCCAAGCCTTCATCGGCACGGCGTTCCGCTTTGCCTTCTCCGGATCGAATTTTCCCGCGCGGGAAATGCGCTGCGTATAGCCGTAGCACACGATGTTATGGCTGACGCGGAACGCTTCGATCGTGTAGCCCGGCAGCGCGATCGTCTCGCGGTTTTCCGTAAGCTCCCGAAATTCCAATGAAAACGGCAGCTCCGGCGCAATGACGCGCAGGGCGTTCACAACGCCCGCTATCCCCTTCGGGCCGATCAGCGTCACCGGGCGGGTCCGGTCGGAATTGCCCATGGAAAGCAGCAGCCCCGGCAGTCCGCTGACATGGTCTCCGTGCCAGTGCGTGATGCAGATCACGTCGATATCGTGACAGCTCCACCCCTTTTTCCGAACCGCCACCTGCGTTCCCTCGCCGCAGTCGATCAGCAGACTGCTGCCGTTGCAGCGCGTCATACAGGCGGTCAGGAACCGCCCCGGAAGCGGCATCATCCCGCTCGTTCCCAGCAGACAAACCTCTAACATATCTACCTCTTACCAAACTCTTACGAACTTCCCTACAGCGCCTCCGTCACTTCCGTTTTCCGCACCGGGAGCGCAAACGTCCCGATCAGCCGGTCATAGCAGGCTTCGCACAGTACAAAGGAATGACGTTCCAGATCTTTTTTGGAAAAATATCCCCACTCTTTCACTACCTCAAGAGCGTCTTCTTCCGTTCGTTTTCCCAACGTTCTTCCGCAGCAATTACAAATCCGTTCTTCCATCGCATCCTCCCGATTCCAGCGTTTCGCTTTTGTTTCCTCTATGAAAAAATTATAACGAAGCGAATTTCTTTTTCCTAGTGGGAATTACAGGAGAGAATCCGTTTGACCATCCGTCTCATAGAGCATAACGACTGCGTCCTCCGGCGGTTTCCGATAAAAGCCCCGGCGAATACCGGCGGCGACAAAGCCGGACTTTTCGTATACGTGCCGCGCCGCCGCGTTTCCGACGCGTACCTCAAGAAAGAGCCGCTTTGCTCCGCGTTTCTTGGCTTCTTCCTTCAACGCCTCCATCAGCCGGGTTCCGACCCCCTGCCCCCGCCGCTGCGGGCGGACGGCGACGTTGGTCACCTGTCCCTCGTCCGAAGCAAGCAGCAGTCCCGCATAGCCGACGAGCCGCTCGTCCTCCAGACAGACCAGATAGCGGTAGCGTTCGTCGAGCGCCGCCTGCAGAAGGCTTTGCTCGCTCCAAGGCTCCGAAAACGTCGCCTGCTCCAGCGCCGCCACCTGCGGCACATGCTCCGGCGTCATCGGTACGATTCGCAGCGGCTTCATGCTTCCGCTCCGGACGCTTCCGTCCCGCGAGCCTCCCGCTCCCGTTCCGCCTGACTTTTCCGCAAATACTCCGGCACGAATTCTACCGCGGTAGTGTACTTATTTTCCTTGGCGTACTGCAAGGCGAGCAGCCCCACGGAGCCGGCGCGCTGCTTGGATAAATGCGGGGGCGCAAAGCGATACGGCACCTCCGTCAGCTCCGGGATCCGGGCGCGGTACGCGTCGGCGCCGTCTCCCAGAAAGAGCACCTCCTGTCCCAAGGCGTTCACCTTTCCCAGAAGCTCCGACAGCTCGGTACAGGTCTGCGGCACAAGCGCTTGCAGACCGTCCTCCGTAAAGCGGTACAGCCCTCCGTAGACCTGCCCGCGCCTCGCGTCGAGCAGCGGACAGACGAGCTGCGACGCGCCGTAATAATTGCAGGCGAGCGCATCCACGGTCGGCACCGCCGCGATGGGCTTATCATAGACCATCGCCAGCCCCTTTACGGTGGACGCGCCGATGCGGAGCCCCGTAAACGAGCCGGGCCCGGCGGCAACGGCAATACAGGTCAGCTCCGCCCCCTCCGTTCCGGTCATCCGCATGACCTCGTCGATCATCGGAAGCAGGGACTGCGAATGGGTCAGTCGGTTGTTCAGCGTAATTTCCCCGATCAGAGTCGTTTCGTTCAGCACCGCCGCAGACGCTGCGGCGCCCGAACTGTCAATGGCAAGTATCTTCACTCTTACCTCCAGCCGCAAGGGTGATCCGCCGATAGGACAGCCCCTTGCTCAAATCTTTTTCTATCGTCAGGAAAACGGCGTCCTCCGGCAGCAGCTCGGCAATGCGGCTCGACCATTCGATCAGGCAGACGCCCTCGCCGTAAAAATAGTCCTCATAGCCCAGCTCCTCCATCTCCTCCGGCTCTCCGAGCCGGTAAACGTCGAAATGATAAAGCGGCAGACGACCGTCGGAATATTCCTGCAAAATGGTGAATGTGGGGCTGCTGACCGGCTCTGCGATCCCAAGCCCCTTGGCAATGCCCTTTGACAGCACCGTCTTTCCGGTCCCCAGCTCTCCGTCAAGGCAGAATACCATGCCGGCTCTTGCTTTTTTCCCGATCATCTCTCCGATGCGGAAGGTATCTTCCGCGCAAAAGCTTTCCATTACCATAATTTTCACCGCTCCGCCGCAGACCGGTCCGGAACGGACTTCCCGGCGTAGGCCTGCAGAAGCTCCCGCAGGGTCTCCGTATCTTCTCCCAGCAGCTCCTTCGGAAAAATAAACGCGCTGTTTTTCAGAACATAGGCGTAAAAACAGCGCCGGCTCTCGCGAACCTTCCGGATGCGGCTCCATTCCACAAGCTCCTCCGCCTCTCCCTGCTTGACAAAAATGCCCTCGGCGCTCACCGTATAGACGCTGTCGTTCTGATACTGCGCCGCCATCCGAAGCGCCTGCGCCGTCCGCAGCGCCATATTTGCCGGCATCACGACGACAAGCAGGATCACGGCTCCGATCAGCAGGATGCGAACGCTCTGCTTATCCTCCGCAAAGCCCGTTATCATCCGCCACACAAGCAGCGCAAGCACAAGCCAATAGGCGCATCCGTTCAGACCGGTCAGCGCCTGCCGCAGAGAAAAGCCGTACAGATCCCAAAAGCGCATCCGATATTCCAGCGTCACCTTTTTTTCGTTTTCCGGAGCCGAAGCTCCCGATCCCTGCGTTGTTTCCATTTCCGTTCTCCTCAAAAAAGCCTAAAAAACCGCCTGCATCCACTGCCGCGTCAACAAATTGATTATAACAGATAACGGCAGGATTGCAAGCGGTGAAAAGAAGCTTTGTCTAGCCCTTCAAAAGACGGCTGATATGCTTATAGCTGAACATCGTAATAACGGACATCAGCGTATATTTCAGCAGATTGAACGGCGCCACCAGCAGCGTGACGAACGTAAACAGCCCGCCGACGCTGGCGTTCTTTTCCGTTCCCATCCCGATGATGATGCTCAGATCCATATGAAACACCTTGGAATAGGTCGGGATCAGGAGATACGCGTTCAGAAGGCAGCCCGCAAGCGTGGCGATCAGAACGCCCAGCCCCAGACCGATCGCGGCGTTCTTTTTCGTCTTTTTTGCGTAATAGAGAATCGACGCGGGAACCACATAGCAGCATCCCATGCAGAAGTTTGCAAATTCTCCCACAAACGCCGTGTCCGTTCCGTTCAGGAACAGATTGAGGAACACCTTCAAAAATTCGATAAGCACGCCCGCCACCGGCCCGAGCGCGAACGCGCCGATGATCACGGGCAGCTCGCTGAAATCCATCTTATAAAAGCTGGGGATGAACCATACCGGAAAATCAAACAGCATCAGGACCGTGGCGATCGCGGACAGCATGGCGATCAGCGTCATCCGCCGAAGCCGCATCGACTCTTTTCCGCGCGCCTCTTCCTTATGTACCTTCCGAATCAGCGCCTCCGCCGCGTAGGCAAGACCTACGATCACAGCCACAACGCAGACGGCGGCGAGCAGAAAGCCCAGATGCTCCTTCGCCTGCAGCGCCATATCCTTGAGATTCGACAAAAAATTTTTCATTTTTCTACCTCCTATAGCGGAGCGTGTTCTTGCGAAGTGCCGCGCCGAAAATCCCAAATTTTCGGCTGCGATCACCGGCGGCTTGTGCTCCGCCGCAAACCGCCGAGGGTGAAAAAGCAGCGCATCAGCCTGATTTTCACTCTTACCTCGTTTTCTTCGGATCGGAAGGAACAAATGTGATCCCCAGCGGAGCGGTTTTTGTTCTATGGGAACTACAGGTTCCCATAGAGCAAAAAAAGAACCCCCGAACGAATTCGGGGGGCTTTGTACCGCACAAACCGTCCATGCATTTCTGCACGGACTTCGCTTTTCTTCATCTCATCCAGACTTTACTGTCGGTTCCGGAATCTCACCGGATCAGCAAAACGCTCGCGGACTGTACCGCCGGTCGGGAATTCTCTTTCGAGTCACCCTGCCCCCGAAGAATTTATTTTTTTGTCAGACTTACTTTAGCGCAGCGCCCGGAAAATGTCAAGCGTTACTTTGCATAGACTTCGACAATTCCCAAAAGGATCTGCACGGAGCGCTCCATACCCTCCACGGTAATGTGCTCGTAGGGGCCGTGGAACGCATAGCCGCCGGTTCCCAGATTGGGGCACGGAAGTCCCATAAAGCTCAGCCGCGCGCCGTCCGTGCCGCCGCGGATCGGCTGCACGCGCGGAACGATTCCCAGCTCCTCCACCACTTTGCAGGCGTTTTCGATCAAATGAAAGCAGGACCGGATCTTTTCCGCCATGTTCCGATACTGCTCCCGGATCGTCAGCGTCACGGTTCCCTCGCCGTAAGCGGCGTTGCACCTTGCGGCGATCTTCCGCAGCGTTTCCAGCCGCCTTTCGAAATTTGCCGCGTCGTGGTCGCGCACGATATACGAAAGTCTTGCCTTTTCCACGCTGCCGCTCATATCCGTCAAATGATAAAAGCCCTCGTACCCTTCGGTATGCTCCGGCGTTTCCTGCGGCGGCAGGCTGCCGTTGATCTCCATCGCGACAAGCGCCGCGTTGATCATCACATCCTTCGCGCTTCCCGGATGCACGTTGAAGCCCCTGACCTCAAAGACGGCGGACGCCGCATTGAAGTTCTCGTATTCGATCTCGCCCTCCGCCCCGCCGTCCACGGTGTAGGCAAAGTCCGCTCCGAAGCGTTTTACGTCAAAATGATCGGCGCCGGCTCCGACCTCCTCGTCCGGCGTAAAGCCGATGCAGATCTTTCCGTGCGGGCGGTTTTCGGTCAGAAGCCGCTCCGCCATCGTCAGGATCTCGGCAACGCCCGCCTTATCGTCCGCCCCCAAGATCGTCGTGCCGTCGCTGGTGATCAGCGTCCGTCCGGCAAGCGAGGGAAGATGCGGAAAATCTTTTATTTTCAGAGTTCTACCGCTGTCTCCAAGCGGCAGCTCGCCGCCGTCGTACCGGGGATGCAGCACCGGCTTCACCGGATGCTCGGCAAAGTCCGCTACCGTGTCCATGTGGGCGATAAAGCCCAGCGCCGGGCGCGCCTCGCAGCCGGGCGTCGCCGGAATGCTGCCGTAAACATAGCACTTGTCGTCCACCTCGGCGTCGGCGATCCCCATTTGCTTCATTTCCTCCGCAAGCAGCCTTGCCAGCGTAAACTGACACTCGCTTGTCGGAACCGTTTCGCTCTCCTCGCTGCTCGGCGTAAGCACCTCCGCATAGCGAAGAAAGCGCTCCGTTACTTTACTGTCCATGCTTTTTTTCTTACTTCCTTTCCGGGCGGTACTCATAGCCCACGATAAATCTTGCCCGCGTCGTCAGTTCTTCCGGGGACGCCAGCTCGTACGCGCAGCCGCGGTTGCTGTAGCGGTTATACACCCGCAGCCGTCCCGACGGCAACCGTTCCAGAAAAACCACGTGCGCGCCCGAAAAGAACGGCCGCTTTGTCCAATAAGCGGCGACCGCATAGCGGCTTCGGAACGTCCTCCGGTACGAAAACGTCATATGCAGCGGAACCTTATGCCGCCGGAAATATACCGCAAGAAAAAACGGCACCGTGCCGAGCAGCCCGAAAAAGGACTCCGCGTACAGCTCCAGCTCCCGAATGATCTTCGGAAGCGGCGCGGGACGGCCGAGCGCCACCAGCGCATTGTAGACCGCCAGCGTGCCGCAGCCGGAGTGCGCGACCGTGGAAAGCCCGTAGCGCATCGGCGCAAGCGCCCCCACGCCCTGACCGTTCAGATAGCCCTCCGGCAGCTCGACGCGGCAGTTATGTTTGTAATTTTTCGGCCAGTACATCGCAAAAGCCCTCTAACGACAAAGCTTCCGCGAGATCTCCCACAGGGACTGGTCGAGATCCTTCTGCATCAGCAGCGCCTCCTGAATATCCATATCGACAAAAGCGCCCTTCTGATAACAGACGACGCGGTTCATGCCGCCGGACACGAGGATATCCACCGCTTTCGCGCCCATTGCCGAAGCAAAAACGCGGTCGCGGCAGGTCGGACTTCCGCCCCGCTGAATATAGCCGATGATCGTTGCGCGCGTTTCCAGACCGGTGGCTGCCTCCACGCGCTTTGCCATACCGTTGGAATCGCCGATGCCCTCGGCGTTGATGATGATATGCAGCTTCTTGCCCAGCTTCTTTCTGGCGATGATCCGGTCGATGATCGCCTGCTCCTCATAGTCGTAGCGCTCCGGAACGAGGATCTCCTCCGCGCCGTTTGCAATGCCGCACCAAAGGGCGATATGCCCCGCCTTCCGTCCCATAACTTCAATGATGCTGCACCGCTCGTGGGAGGTGGAGGTGTCGCGCACCCGGTCGATCGCGTCCATGGCGGTATTCAGCGCCGTATCGAAACCGATCGTATAGTCGGTACAGGCAATGTCGAGGTCGATCGTTCCCGGCACGCCGATCACGTTGACGCCGTGCTCGGACAGCTTCTGCGCGCCCCGGTAGGAGCCGTCGCCGCCGATCACGACAAGACCGTCGATCCCGTGCTTTTTACAGATATAGGCCGCCTTCTCCACGCCGTCGGCGCGCAGCATTTCCGGACAGCGCGCCGTATAGAGGATCGTTCCGCCGCGCTGGATGATGTCCGACACGCTGCGCGCGTCCATGTCGAAGAAGTCCTCCTCCAACAGTCCCGTATAGCCCCGAAGAACGCCCTTGACCTTTAAGCCGTTGACGATCGCCGTACGGACGACGGCGCGGACGGCGGCGTTCATTCCCGGCGCGTCGCCTCCGCTGGTAAGCACCGCGATGGTTTTGATGTCCTTCTTCTTTCCCTTCAAAAATGCCATGGTTGTTACCTCCAAAATGTGATTTTTGTATTTTTGATTCCTATCTTTTCCGTTCCGTAAAGCTCTCTGAGGCGGTTCACAAACTCCGGGTCCGTCCGCGCGGTCAGATTGTTCGGCAGCCGCAGGATCTGCCGTTCCCGGTCGCAGTAAATAACGACCGGCGCGGTTCCGTCGCTCTTTGCAAGCAGCTCCGCCAGCCCTTCGCTTTCCCTCTGGTAAGCCGCCTTATCCGGGAAGCGGATCCAGATCTCCTTCGGGATCTCGTCAAAGGGACAGATGCTCTGGCAAATGAGCTTCGCCGCCTTTTCCTCCTCCGCCGAAACCTTTCCCTTCACAAACAGTCTTGCGTCCAGATTGAGCTTCGCCTTATATTTCTCGTAATCCTTCGGAAAAACGATGACCTCCACGGTTCCCGACACGTCCTCCAGCGTCAGAAAGCACATCATGGCATTGCTTCTCGTCGTCAGCAGCTTTTTATCGACGATCATGCCGCCGATGATCTCGGTCGCTCCGTCCGTCACTCCCGGAAGCCCGGTCTCCTCGTTCAGCGCAAAATCCACCGTGCTCCTTGTGGCGGTCTTCTGGATCATTGCCATATCGTCCTGCAGCGGATGGCCGCTGACATAAAAACCAAGCACCTCTTTTTCCAGCGCAAGCAGCTCCTGCTTTTCAAATTCACCGCAGGGCGGGTAGGAAACGCTGACCGGACTCACGTCCTCCTCCATAAATTCAAACAGGGAAAGCTGTCCGCTCATGCTGTTTTTCTTTTCCTGAAGCACGCCGTCCATGATCTGGCCGTAAACCTGCATTTTCTGCTTCCGCGTTCCCGGCAGGCTGTCGAAGGCTCCCGCCTTGATAAAGTTTTCGATCGTCCGCTTGTTGACTTCCTTTCCGGTCAGACGCGAGATAAAGTCCGCCAGATCCTTATACGGTCCGCCGGCCTCCCGTTCCTGTACGATGCCGTCGATCACCGATTTACCCAAGCCTTTGATGGCGGACAGTCCGTAGCGGACGGCGCTTTTTCCGTCCTTCGTGCCGACGCTGAAATTCGCAAAGCCCTCGTTGATATCCGGCGGCAGCAGCTCGATGCCCATTTGCCGCAGATTGGCGATATAGCCCGCCACCTTCCCGGAATTTTCAATGACCGAGGTGATCAGCGCCGCCATAAATTCTACCGGGTAATAGTATTTCATATATGCGGTCCGATATGCCACGACCGCATAGCATGCCGCATGCGATTTATTGAAGGCGTACTTCGCGAAATCGGTCATTTCGTCATAAATTTTATTGGCGACCGCCTCGGAAATCCCGATGGCGCCGCAGCCCGGAACGCCCTCCTCCGGATTGCCGTAGACAAAATTCTGCCGCTCCTTCTCCATGACCGCGGCTTTTTTCTTGCTCATGGCTCGCCGCACCAGATCGCTTCTGCCGTAGCTGTAACCGGCAAGATCGCGCACGATCTGCATGACCTGCTCCTGATAGACGATGCAGCCGTAGGTCGGCTCCAAGATCGGCTCCAGCTCCTTGCAGTCGTACTCGATCGCCTCCGGATGCTCCTTGCCTTTGATGTATTTGGGGATAAAGTCCATTGGGCCGGGACGATACAGGGAGATCCCGGCGATCACATCCTCCAGATTGTGCGGCTTCAACTCCTTCATGAAGCTCTTCATTCCGGAGCTTTCCAGCTGGAACACGCCCTCCGTCTTGCCGGAGGAAAGCAGCTCGTAAATATTTTCGTCCTCATAGGAGATCTTCTCCAGCGAAAAGCCCGGGTCCTTTTTCCGCGCAAGCTCCTCGGCGTTTTTCAGAACCGTCAGGGTCCGAAGCCCCAAAAAGTCCATTTTCAGAAGTCCCAGCTCTTCCAGCGTGGTCATGGTATACTGCGTCGTCACCGTGCCGTCGCCCGAACACGAAAGCGGAACGTATTCGTCCGCAGGCGCGTTGGCAATGACGACTCCCGCGGCGTGCATGGACGTATGGCGCGGAAGCCCTTCCAGCCGTTTGGACATCTCGATCAGATTGCGGATCTCCTCGTCCGATTCCCACAGCTCCCGCAGCTCCGAATTCATCGTAAGCGCCTTGTCGATCGTAATGCCAAGCTCCATCGGGATCATCTTGGCGACCGAATCGACCCGGTTGTAGGGCAGATCGAGCGCGCGTCCCACGTCGCGGATCACGCCGCGGGCGGCAAGCGTTCCGAACGTCACGATCTGCACCACCCTGTCCGAGCCGTACTTGCGGACGACGTAGTCGATGACCTCCTGTCGTCTCTCGTAGCAAAAATCAATATCAATATCCGGCATTGTCAGACGCTCCGGATTCAAGAACCGCTCAAACAGCAGGTTATAGCGGATGGGGTCGATATCGGTGATGCGCAGCGAATAGGCGACGATGCTGCCCGCCGCGCTTCCGCGTCCCGGTCCGACCGGAATGTCGTGCTCTCTTGCGTACCGGATGAAGTCCCAAACGATCAGGAAGTAATCGACAAAGCCCATGTTTTCGATCGTGGAGATCTCGTAATCCAGTCGTTCCCGGTGCTGCTGCCAACAGTCCGGATAGCGCGTTTTCAGCCCTTCCTCGCAGAGCTGCCGCAAATACGCCTTTGCCGTATAGCCCTCCGGCACGTCAAAGCGCGGCAGCTTGTATTCGCCGAAAACGATCTCCACGCTGCAGCGGTTGGAAATCTCCCATGTGTTTTGCAGCGCCTCCTTGGCGTAGGGAAACAGCCGTTCCATTTCCTCGGGGGATTTCATATAATACTGCCCGCCCTCGTAACGCATCCGGTTCTCGTCGGAGACCTTGCTCAGCGTCTGGATGCAGAGCAGAATATCGTGCGGCACGGCGTCCTCCGCCAGCGTATAGTGGATGTCGTTGGTCGCCACAAGCGGGATGCCCGTGTCCTCATGCAGCCGCAAAAGCCCCTGATTGACGGTCTTCTGCGCCGGAATGCCGTGATCCTGCAGCTCCAAGAAAAAATTGTTTTCTCCGAAGATCTTCTGCATCGCGAGCGCGCGTTCCTTCGCCTCGTCGTACTGTCCCATGCGAAGCGCGGTCGGCACCTCGCCCGCCAGACAAGCAGACAGGGCGATCAGCCCCTCGTGATACTGCCGCAAAAGCTCGTGATCGACGCGCGGTTTATAATAAAAGCCCTCGGTAAAGCCCTTGGAGACGATCTTCATCAGATTTTGATAGCCCTGCTGATTTTCCGCCAGCAGCACGAGATGGTAATACCGCTTGTCGTTCTGCGCGCCCTCCTTGTCGAAGCGCGAACCCGGCGCCACATAAACCTCGCAGCCGATGACCGGACGGATGCCCTCCTCCTTGCATGCGCGGTAAAAGTCGATCACGCCGTACATGACCCCGTGATCGGTAATCGCAAGCGCGTCCATGCCCAGCTCCTTGGCGCGGCGAACCATTTCCCGGATCTTGCCCGAGCCGTCCAACAGACTGTACTCCGTATGGACGTGCAAATGTGTAAAATTCATAGATTTTCCCTTCAACGCCACGCGGCTATTTCAAAACAAACGACAGGATCAAAGCGATCACAAGACTCGCCAGCACAAAAGCCTCCAGCAAAAGCAAACGGTTGCAGCGCACAATGTTCCGGCGATGCTGGGCGTCGCTTTCGCGCCCGCTCTTCCGCGGCGATCGCTCCGGAACATCCGGCTGCTGCGTTGCCCGCCGCACCGCGCCGCGCTCCGCTTCGCTCTGCTCCTTCGTATCCGTCTCCGGGACGTCCGGCTGCTGCGTTTCCCGCTGCATCATGCCGCGCTCCGCTTCGCTCTGCTCCTCCGTATCCGGCTCCGGGACGTTCGGCTGCTGCGTTTCCCGCTTCGCCTCGTCCGATTCCTGTCTGTCCTTCCCCTGTCCGTATTCCCCCATCGAATTCCTCCGACCGTGTCTTTTGTACCGTTTGCTTCCAAACGGCAACATTTCACCATTTTCTTTTAGTTTACCACAAATTCGCACCAAAGTTAATATGCTGATGAAAAAAACAGCACCCGATTTTCGGATGCTGTTTCCGCTTTTCCTATTTGGAGTTCTTGGTCGTTTCCATGAAAGGCATTTATTTTCCGCAAAGATATTCCACAACGTTTTCCATTGCGGCTTCTTCGTCTGCTCCGTCCGTGGTCACGGTAAGTTCGGTTCCGGTCGGAAGCGCCAAGCTCATCATTCCCATAATGCTCTTGGCATTTACCCGCTTGTCTCCGCAGGCAACATAAACGCTGCTCTCATATTTGCTGGCCACCTGCACCAATAAGGCGATCGGTCTGGCCTCCAAGCCGGTCGGAATATTGATTGTTACATTCTTCGAAATCATGAAAATGCCCTCCTTAATTTGACCGTAAACCTTCCGCGATCTCACATAGCTTCTGCAATCTGTGGTTGACGCCCGACCTCCCCAACGGCGGGTGCAACAATTCCCCCAACTCCTGCAAAGAGGCCTCCGTATGCTCCAAACGGAGCCGTGCAACCTCCTGCAAATTTTCCGGCAGGCGCTCCAGTCCCATATGATCTCGGATCCATGCGATATCCTCCGCCTGTTTTCTGGCTGCCGCCAGCGTCTTATTCAGGTTGGAAACCTCGCAGTTGACCCGACGGTTCACGGACCCGCGCACCTCTCGGACGATCCGCTCATTCTCGTAACGCATCAGCGAGACATGAGCCTCCATAACGGTTAACAAATCAGCAATCTGCGTTCCGTCTTTCACATACACGACCCATTGCTGTTTTCTCTTGAGCAGCTTGGGCTCACGGGTAAATTCCCCGATGCAGCGCATCAGGATATCCGCCGTCTGCATATTCGGAAGGCTGATTTCAAAGTGATAGCTCTTGGCAGGATCGTTGATCCTTCCTCCCATCAAAAACAGTCCCCGTATCCATGCTCTTTTGCAGCCCTGATTTTTGAGCGTCAGCGTATTCCATTCCCAGTCGGACAGCTCTCCGTCCGCAGGAACAAAGCCAAGAGCGCGCAGAACCGTCCGAACCGACTCGTTTCCTTCCACAAGAACCGAAAACTCCGTCCGGCGACCCTCCGACTTCTCCCATTCTGACACTCTAAGTGACATATTAAAGGACTTTTTGAGAAAAGTAAAGCATTTTTTTGAAATTAAGACGTTATCTGAGGAAAAAAGCAGATTTTTCTGCCCGCTTTCCCCCGGCTCCAGCCGACCGCCGAGCAAAAACAACGCCGCCAGCTCCGCCAAGCAGAGGTTGGTATGATTTCCGCCCCGGTCGCACAGCTCCTTCTTTACTTCTGAGGCAAACGACATGCCTGTATCACCCTTTCCGAAAGCCCGGAGAAATCCCCGAGAAAGCGGATCTCCGGTTCCAAAGTCACACCGAAATCCGCCCGCACCTTTTCCTGTACGTCCGTGATCAGCGTCGCCACATCCTCGGCGGTCGCCCGCCCGAGATTGATTACAAAGCCGCAGTGCTTTTCCGAAACCTGCGCGTCGCCGACCCGGTAGCCGCGAAGCCCCGCGTCCTGCACAAGCTTTCCGGCAAAATAGCCCTCCGGACGCTTAAAGGTGCTGCCTGCGCTCGGATAGGAGAGCGGCTGCTTTGCCTTTCGTCGTTCGGTAAATTCGGCGATCTTCGCCTCGCCCTCCTTGACGTCCCCCTCCGCCAGCAAAAACGTGGCCTCGGTCACCGTCCAGCCGTTTGCGGCAACGCTGCTGTGGCGATAAGAAAGTTCCAGCGCCTCGGCGGGCTGCCGCAGGCATTCCCCGCTTTCGGTCAGCACCTCCGCAGACAGCAGGCAGTCCCTTACGCAGCCGTCGTAAGCGCCCGCGTTCATCCGCACGGCTCCGCCGACGGTTCCCGGAATCCCGCTTGCCCACGCAAGCCCCGTCAGCCCCCGCTTAGTCATCCGCTTTGCAAAGCTCGACAGCTGCTCCCCTGCCCAAACGGTAACGGCGAACCGCCCGTCATCGTAAGGGACGATCCGTTCGGACGGTTCCTCCCCGCCTCCGGCAAGCGCAATCACCACGCCGGAGATCCCGCCGTCCGCCACAAGCAGATTGCTGCCGTTTCCGATCACGCAGTACGGCTCCCGCTCCTCCCGACAGACGCGCAGCGCCTCCCGCAGCTCCTCCGTTTTCTTCGGATTTACGAGCGCCTCCGCCGGCCCTCCGATGCGAAAGGTCGTGTGGCGGCTCATCGGCTCGTTCCGCAGAACGCGTGCTTCTCCAAAAATCTCCTGTAATCTCCGAATCGTTGTTTCGCGCACTTTCCCGCTCCCGTTTCAATCTAAGATCATTTTTGCCGCTCCGAAAATTCCGGCGTCATTGGCAAGCTCCGCCAGCCGGAATTCCTTATTTTTCAGAGCCGTCATAATATTGTCGTTATAATGACGCTCGATGGCATCCAGCAAAAAGCTTCCCGCCTTGCTGACGCCGCCGCCCACAACGAACACCTTCGGATCGGCGACCGCCGCCACATGGGTCAGCGCAAACGCCAGATAGCTGCCAAGCTGATCGACAAGCCGCTCCGCCATCGCGTCTCCCTTTTTCGCCTCGTCAAAAATATCCTTTGCCGTCAGACGCTCGTAGCTCCGCAGCGCCGTCTCTCCTGCGTCCTCGGCAAGCATATGGTTTGCCATGCGGACGATGCCGGTCGCCGAAGCGTACTGCTCCAGATGCCCGTGTCCGCCGCAGCCGCAGATATCGGTCTCCGCCGGATTGACGATCATATGCCCAATCTCCGCCGCAGCGCCGTTCGCGCCATAGACGATCCTACCGTTAATGATCAGGCCGCCGCCGACGCCCGTGCCGAGCGTGATCATCAGCAGATCGTCATAGCCTCTGCCGCCGCCCTTCCACATTTCTCCGAGCGCCGCCACGTTGGCGTCGTTCCCGACGCGAACCGGAAGCCCCAGCTCCTGCTCCATCAGCGCCTTGACGTCCATCCTGCCCCAGCCGAGGTTCGGACATTCCAAAACGACCCCGGTTTCCAGAACCGGTCCCGGCACGCCGATGCCGACACCGAGGATCTCCTCCGTTTTCAGTCCCTGTCCGACGATCGTTTCCCGGATCGCCGCCGCAATGTCATAGGGTACCCGCTTCCCCCGTTCCGAACGGTCGGTGGGGATCTCCCACTTTTTGATTACCTCGCCGTCTTCGGTAAACAGACCGCATTTGACGCTCGTGCCTCCGATGTCGATTCCGAAACAATACCGCATTTTATTTTCCTCCCGCTTTCGTTTTACTGATTCCCCTTCATCAAATTATTCGTTACCCGGCGATACAGCTCCTCGGTGGCGTTGTACCCCATCTTCTTCTGACGGTAGTTGATCGCCGCCGCCTCGCAGATGATCGCCAGATTGCGTCCCGGGCGGATGGGGATGTTGTGGCAGACGACCTTATTGCCGAGGATCTCCGTATAATTCTCTTCCAGCCCCAGCCGGTCGTACTCCTTATCCTTGTCCCAATCCTCCAGACGGATGACCAGATTGATGGACTGGGTTTCCTTCACGCTCTGCACGCCGTACAGCATCTTAATGTCGATAATGCCGATGCCCCGCAGCTCGATCAGATATTTCGTCACCTCCGGCGCCGTACCGAGCAGCGTTTCGTCGCTCACGCGCTTGATCTCCACAACGTCGTCCGAAACGAGACGGTGCCCGCGCTTGATCAGCTCCAGCGCCGCTTCGCTTTTGCCGATGCCGCTCTCGCCGGTGATCAGAACGCCCTCGCCGAACACATCGACCAAAACCCCGTGAATGCTGATCCGCGGCGCAAGCTCCACCTGCAAAATCCGCACCAGCTCGGCGACAAGCGCCGTCGTCTCCTGCGGCGAATTGAACAGCGGCACGCCCTTTTCGAGCGCCAGCTTCTTCATTCCGGGACTGACTTCAAGATTCCGGCAGAAGATAATGCAGGGCACGTCATAGCCCATCAGCCGGGAAAAGCAGGCGTGACGCTGCTCCGACGTCATCTCGTTCTGGTACATATAGGCATACTCCACGTTGCCGATCAGCTGAATGCGCGCCTTGTCAAAATCGCTGAAAAACCCCGCCAACTGCAATGCCGGACGATTGATCTCCGGCTTTGTGATCTTCCGATCCGAAATGTCGATTTCGGGAGTCAGATTGACAAGTCCTACCCGCTCCACGATTTTTTGTAAACTAACGGAATACATGCCGCACCTCCATTTTCCTCATTAAGTTTTATTATATTCGAAGGGCACGGCTTTTTCAATGCTGTTCGCGGAAAAAAGCGTATACCGATTCCGCCGCCCGGCGGTTCATTCCCGGCAGCCCCGCCAGCTCCTCCACCTCCGCCTGACGGATCGCGTCGAGACTCTGATAATAGCGCATCAGCGCCCGGCGGCGTTTCTCCCCGACGCCCGGAATGTCGTCCAGCACCGAGCGCACCTGCGCCGTTCCCCGCAGCGCCTTGTGGTATTCAATCGCAAACCGGTGCGTCTCGTCCTGTATCCGCGTAAGCAGCGCAAAGCCCTCTCCGTGCGTGTCGATGGGGATCTCCCGATCCCGGAAATACAGTCCCCGCGTCCTGTGGTGATCGTCCTTGACCATCCCGCAGACCGGTACGGAAAGTCCGAGCGCTTCCAGCACCTGCTCGGCAATATGCACCTGCCCCTTTCCGCCGTCCATCAGGATCAGATCCGGATAGCGCGTAAAGCTGTTCTGCAGCGCCTGCTCCCGATCCTGCTTTCCGTGCAGGAAGCGCCTCGTCAGCATCTCCTCCATCGAAGCGTAATCGTTCGGCCCGCTGACTCCCTTGATGCGGAATTTGCGGTAATCGCTTTTCTTTGCCCTTCCGTACTCAAACACCACCATCGAGCCGACGTTGTGGAAACCGCTCGTATTGGAAATATCATACGACTCCATGCGCCGAAGCTCCGTAAGCCCCAAAAGCTCCGCCAGCTCCTCCGCCGCCCCGGTCGTCCGCTGTTCTTCCCTTGTGAGCTTTTCCAGATCTCTGGAAAGCACCATCTCGGCATTCTGCTTTGCAAGGAGCACAAGCCGTTCCTTGTCGCCGATCTTCGGCACGCGCAGCGTGACCTTCTGTCCTTTTTTTGCGGACAGCCATTCGGCGATCAGCGCCTCGTCCGAGATCGGCAGCTCCAAAAGCAGCTCCTTCGGAACGTAGGGCGTCCCCGCGTAATACTGCTTTACAAAATCGGCGAGGATATCCCCGTCCTGCCGCTCGGCGACTCCGGTCATATGGTAGTGCTCGCGCCCCAGCAGCTTCCCGCCGCGCTCAAAAAAGACTTGGATCACGCAGTGCCCGTCCTTCAAAGCCATTGCGAGAATATCGCGCTCGTCGTGCTTCGTGTCGGTCGCCTTCTGCTTCTGTGCCAGCGCCCGAACGCGGTCCGCAAGATCGCGGTATTCCGCCGCCTCCTCAAACGCCAGCCGCTCGCTTGCCGCGAGCATTTTTTCCTTCAAAACGCCCAGCACCTCGGAATAGTCCCCGTTCAGAAACGTCAGCACCTTATCGACCGTTTTTGCGTATTCCTCCTGCGAAATATAGCCCATGCAGGGCGCGTCGCACTGACGGATCTGGTGATAGAGGCAGGGACGATCCTTCCCGATCTCCTTGGGCAGCGCCTTGTTGCAGGTGCGGATCCGGTAAAGCTTCCGCAGCAGGTCGATGGTGTCGTTGATCGCAACGCCGTTCGTGTAGGGGCCGAAATACCGCGCCCTGTCCTTTTTCTGCTCGCGGGTCATCATCACCCGCGGGAACGCCTCCCCCGTCGTCACCTTGATGTACGGATAGGTCTTGTCGTCCTTGAGCATCGTATTGTACTTGGGGCGATGTTCCTTGATAAGATTACATTCCAGCACCAGCGCCTCAAGCTCCGTGTCCACTACAATATATTCAAACCAAGCGATGGTAGAAACCATTTTTCGGATTTTCGGGGACAGGCGCGCAGGATTTTGAAAGTACTGTCGAACCCTGTTTTTCAGTATCTTTGCCTTCCCGACATAGATGATCCGATCGGAAGCGTCGTGCATCAGATAGACGCCCGGCTGCTCCGGCAGCTTTTTCAGTTCCTCGTCAATGACAAAATCAACCATTCCGCAGCTCCCCCCTGCTCCAAAAGACAAAATAGAACAAAGAATCCCGCGCTGCGAGATTCTCCGCTGAAAAAAAGAAGAAACAAAAGCCGTCGTAATCATGCGACGGCTTTTTCAGTCCCTGTTATGCTTCGGCAGGCCCGTTTCCATCCTCACGTCCGCCGTCTTGTTCTACAACCGTAGGTTTCTGTAAAACGATGTTTTCCACGGTTCCGGTCAGCAGCTCCGGATGCTGATAGCGGTTAAAGATCTCCATAAACTGTTTTCCGGTGATCGTCTCCTTTTCGATCAGGAACGCCGCCACCTCGTCCATCAGCTCGCGGTTTTCCTCCAAAAAGCCGACCGCCTTCTCATAGCATTCTTGGATCACGCGGTAAACCTCCGCGTCAACCCTCGCCGCAGTCGCCTCGCTGCAATTCAGGATCGTCCTGCCTTCCAGATACTGACTTTCCACCGTCTCAAGCGCGACCATACCGAACTCGTCGGACATGCCGTACAGCGTGATCATCTGACGCGCCAGCTCCGTCGCGCGCTGGATATCGTTGCTCGCTCCGGTTGTGACGGAGGCGAACTTGACCTGCTCCGCCGCGCGTCCGCCGCAGAGCGTGCGGATCAGCGTAAGCAGCTCTTCCTTGGAGTTCAGATATTTTTCTTCCTCCGGAACCTGCATCGTGTAACCCAAAGCGCCCATCGTTCGCGGTACGATCGTGATTTTCTGCACCGGCTCCGCATCCTTCTGCAGGGCAGCCACCAGCGCATGTCCCACTTCGTGATATGCGACGATCCTCTTTTCCTCCGGACCCAGAATCCGATCCTTCTTTTCCTTGCCTGCAAAGACGACCTCAACCGATTCCATCAAGTCGGACTGGTTGACCACGGTTCTGCCTTCCTTGACCGCCAAAATGGCGGCCTCGTTGATGATATTGGCAAGGTCGGAGCCCACCGCTCCGCTCGTCGCATGCGCGATCTCGTCCAAATCGACGGAATCGTGCATCAGCACGTTTTTGGCATGTACCTTCAAAACGGCAAGCCGTCCCTTCAGATCGGGCTTATCGACTATGATCCTTCGATCAAAGCGTCCCGGACGAAGCAGCGCCTTGTCCAGAACCTCCGGGCGGTTGGTTGCCGCCAGAATCACGATTCCCTTCGAGGTGTCAAAGCCGTCCATCTCCGCCAAGAGCTGATTCAGCGTCTGTTCCCGCTCGTCGTTTCCGCCGTAGCGGCTGTCGCGGCTCTTGCCGATCGCGTCGATCTCGTCGATAAAGATAATGCACGGAGCCACCTGCTGCGCCTGCTTAAACAGCTCGCGCACGCGGGACGCGCCGACGCCCACAAACATTTCTACGAAATCGGAGCCGGACAGGAAAAAGAACGGCACCTTTGCCTCGCCCGCCACGGCCTTGGCAAGCAGCGTTTTTCCGGTTCCGGGAGGGCCGACCAGAAGCGCGCCCTTCGGAAGCTTTGCGCCGATGCGGGTATATTTCGCCGGGTCGTGCAGGAAATCCACAAGCTCCATAACGGAATCCTTTGCTTCCTCCTGTCCCGCCACGTCCTTAAAGGTAACGCCGGTCTCCTTCTGCTCGTACACCTTCGCATGGCTCTTGCCGATGCCGCCCAGACCGCCGCTTCTCGATACCATCCGGAACAGGGCGTACATAACGATATAGATCAGAATAAACGGCAGAATGTAGCCGATGAATATGTCGATCACCGTGGTGCTTTTATTTACGATCAGCCGCTGCACCGAGATCTCTTTTTCGATCAGACGGGAGATCAGCTGATCGTCCTCCACCATACCGGTGTAGTAAGTCTCCAGCAGCGTCCCCTCCGGGATAGCCTCCTTTTTCGGCTTGATCACAATGCGGTCGTAATCCGGCTGGAGCTCCACCGACTCGATCGTACCCTCGTCGATCATTTTCAGAAATTCATTATAGGTGATTTCTTTATTTTTTTTGGTTGAAATGTAATCGCTGATGAGCACATAGGCCCCGACAAACAGCAAAAAGGTCAGGATCGTCACGCCGATCCGCATGAAAAAACCTTTCCGCTTTCCGTCGTCCTTTTGCTGCGGCGAATTATTGTTATTTTTGTCTTCCACTGAAACCTCCTAAATAACAGCACCTCCGAAGCTTGTCCGCCCCGGGTTCGGCTCTGTTCCCGTTACAGGAATCAATACCCACATTATAGTAAAAGAAGGTTGAAAAGACAAGCAAAAGCAAATGAATTTTTTATGAACAAGAAATATACATCAGCATTGTTTCCGGACTGACATAGCGCCGCTTGGTAATGTGCAGCCTGCCCGGCAGCCCGGAATTCGTGATCACGATCGGCGTCGCCGTCGAAAACCCCTTCCGCCGGATCTGCTTCCGGTCAAACTCCAGCACCGCCTGTCCGCACGATACGCTCGTTCCGGGTTCTACCATGGTAGAAAAGCATTCTCCGTTCAAAAAGACCGTGTCCAGTCCCACATGGACCAGCAGCTCGATGCCCTCCCTGCTGCGGAACCACAGGCCGTGCCGGTTTTCGGCGACCGACACCAAAACCCCGTCAAACGGGGCATAAACATAATTTTTCCGGGGCAGCACGACGACGCCCGGCCCGAAATGTTCTTTCGAAAAACGCTGATCCGCGATCTTTGACAGCGGCATGGTTTTGCCCTGTAAGGGGGAATATATCGCAATACTGTCCATAATCTGCCTCCGCTCCCGCAGACAGATTTTCTGCCCGCGTCAGAACTATTCTTTGCAGAGACCTTAAAATTATTCCGTCCTTACCGCACGCTTTTCCGGTAATTCATCGGAGAGACCCCGTAATATTTTTTGAACAGCTTGGAAAAATGATACACGTCGTCATAACCGACCTGCGCGGCGATCGCCTTGATGTTGCCCGCATCCTTGTCGAGCAGCTCCTTCGCCTTTGCCAGCCGGATGCGGATCAAATAATTGATCGGAGAGTCGCCCGTCTTTTCCTTGAAGATCTTGGAAATATACACGGGGCTCAGATACATATTGTGCGCGATCTGATCGAGGGATATTTTCTGTGCGTAATTGTCGTTCAGATAATGGAGAATTTTTTTCACCACATAGCTGCGGGAGTAGCTTTCAAACGTCAGCCCCACCATCTCCGGCTCCGACTTCTCCGAGATCGCCCGATAAATCAGCACGAGCATCCGGATCATCTGCGCCTGAATCATGTAATAGCGCCCCGGCTCCGTCGAAGCGTTTTCCTCAAGAATTTCGTAGCAGCAGCGGCTGAATTCCCGCTTCGCTTCGTCGGAGAGCGTCAGCAGATGCCCGCCGTCCGGCAGCACGACCTGATTGTCCGGCATTCCCTGAAAAAACACGTCGGTAAAGCCCGCCACAAATTCCAGCGTGGGATTCGCGGGGTCGGTCACGATGCTCCGGTGAACGATTCCCGGATTGCAGATCAGCAGATCGCCCTGCTTTACCTCATATACCCGCTCCTCCACCTGATAACAGCCGGTTCCCGAAAGAATGTAGGCGATCTCAATGTTCGGATGCGAATGCGAGTGGGTCAAGTGCGCATCCTTCACTTTGCTGCAATAGAGGATCGTAGGGTTCAGATCCTGCCTCACCATGTCCGAAAAAAAGGTATTGTCCATTCCTGTTCACTCCCCTTCGTCGTTGGTTACATCGCCGCTTCCCGCAAGCGAGATCGGTTCGCCCAAAAGCTTCGCCTCCGGCTTTCCAAGCCGTTCTCCGACCGCCTTCACGCGTGCCAGAAGCTCCCGGAAGCTGTATTGATCCTGCTTTCGGTAATCTCGGAGCGAAGCGCTCACGCCGTACGCCTCCACGCCCAGCCCCTCCGCCAGCCAGACCGCCCGGTACAGATGGTACGTCTGACTTACGATGACCAGCGTTTCCGCGCCGAACACCTCCTTGGCACGGTACACCGAATCGTAGGTGGAAAAGCCGGCGTGATCCATAAAGATCGCCTCCGAGGGAACGCCCGCAGCGACCGCATAGCGCTTCATCGCATTCACCTCGTCGTAGTCCGTCCTTCCGTGGTCGCCGCTCATCAAAAGCCGGTCGGAAACGCCCGCCTTATAAAGCGCAATGCCCTGATCCAACCGGTCGCGCAGCATCGGGCTCGGCGTACCGTCCGCCCAAACGCCGCAGCCAAGGATCAGAATGGCGTCCGCCTTCGGAAGCAGCGCGTCGTTTTCGGAATTGCCGATTCGGAAGCCCTCCGGCCCGCTCTCCACCTCCGCAAGCGCCGCGCCGGTCAGAAACATCCGGCTCCGTGCGCCTCCGGTCACAAGCAAATTCAAGAGCACCACCGCCCCCGCCAAGCCGAGCGCGGCAAAATAAAGCCGGACGCAGACACGACGCCAAAGCGACGACTTTCTCTCCGAACCCGCCTTGATCTCATTTTTCCATTTCTTCGATCTGCCAATCAATTTCCCGCTCTCCGTTTGCCTTCAGAAACTCGTTGGTCTTACTGAAATGCCGACAGCCGAAAAAGCCCCGGTAAGCCGACAGCGGACTGGGATGCGGCGCTTTCAGCACCAGATGCTTGGGATTTGTCAGCATCGCCGCTTTTTTCTGCGCCGGACTGCCCCACAGCAAAAAGACGATGGGGCGATCCTGCCGGTTCAGCACGCGGATGACCTCGTCGGTAAACTGCTCCCAGCCCTGCCCCTGATGGGAAAAGGCCTGATGCGCCCGAACCGTCAGCACGGTGTTGAGGAGCAGAACGCCCTGCTCCGCCCACTTGGTCAGACAGCCGTGACTTGGGATCCGGCAGCCAAGGTCGGACTCCAGTTCTTTGTAGATATTCACGAGCGACGGCGGGATCTCCACCTGCGGCTGCACCGAAAAGCAAAGCCCGTGCGCCTGCCCGTCGTTGTGGTAAGGGTCCTGTCCCAAAATGACCGCCTTTACCTGTGAAAGCGGAGTCAGATGGAACGCATTGAAAATATCCTCCGAGGGAGGAAATACAACGTGCGTCCGATATTCTTCCACAATAAAGCGATATAAATTCCGATAGTATTCCTTATGAAACTCGCCGCCCAAGGCTTCGAGCCATTCTCCTGTAATTGCTGCCATCCGATGTTCCCCCGGTCAGATCCTTACGCTGACCCCTTTCTCCCGAAGGTATTGTTTTACCTGTCCGATCTCCAGCTCCTTATAATGGAACAGCGATGCGGCAAGCGCCGCGTCGGCTTTTCCCTCGGTCAGCACGTCGTAAAAATGCTGACAGCTCCCTGCGCCGCCCGAAGCGATGACCGGAATGGAAACACTCTCGGAGATCCGCCTTGTCAATTCCATGTCGTAGCCGTTTTTCGTACCGTCGCAGTCCATGCTCGTCACAAGAAGCTCTCCCGCGCCAAGCCGTTCCGCGCGCTTTGCCCACTCGATCGCGTCGATCCCCATATCCACGCGTCCGCCGTTTTTATAAATGTGAAAGCCGCCCGGCGTGCGTTTGGCGTCGATCGCCACCACCACGCACTGGCTGCCGAATTTTTCCGCCGCCTCGGAGATCAGCTCCGGATTCATGATCGCCGCCGAATTGACCGCCACCTTGTCGGCGCCCTCCCGAAGGATCATACGGAAGTCCTCCACCGTACGGATGCCGCCGCCGACCGTAAACGGAATGAACACGGTCTCCGCGACCCGGCGCACCATCTCCGCACGGATGGTCCGCGCGTCCGACGAAGCCGTAATGTCCAGAAAGACCAGCTCGTCCGCGCCTGCCTCTCCGTACGCCCTGCCGACCTCCACCGGATCTCCGGCGTCCCGAAGATCCACAAAATTAACGCCCTTTACGACCCTGCCGTTATGTACGTCCAGACAGGGTATGATCCGCTTTGTAAACATCTCAATCTCCCGTTTGTTTTTTCTGCGCTACAGTCTGCAAAAGTTTTTCAGGATCTTCATGCCGACGTCGCCGCTCTTTTCCGGATGGAACTGACAGGCGAATACGTTATCCTTTTCAACCGCCGCGTGAACGGTCGTTCCGTATTCGGTGGTCGCCGCCACGATGCTCTCGTCGCCCGCCTGCAAATAATAGGAATGCACAAAATACACATACGAACCGTCCGCAATTCCGTCGAACAGCCTGCTTTCCCGCGGGAAGCGAATATCGTTCCAGCCGATATGCGGGATCTTCAGGCCCGGCGTTTCCGGAAGCCGCCGCACCGTCCCCGGCAAAAGCCCCAGCCCCGGAACGCCCGCCGACTCCTCGCTCGAAGCGAACAAAAGCTGTAAGCCGAGACAGATTCCAAGAAACGGCTTTCCGCTCTCCGCGTATTGCCGAAGCACCGGCACAAGTCCAAACCCATGCAGCTTTTCCATGGCGTCGCCGAACGCGCCGACGCCCGGCAGAATACAGCGCTCCGCCCGTAAGATCGTTTCCGGCTCCCGTGTGACCACCGTCTCCTCCGCGAGGGCGTGCAGCGCGTTTTCCACGTTCCGAATATTTCCCGCGTCATAATCAATGATCGCTATCATGTTCCTCTACCAGCCTTCCGTCCGTTGTAGTCTCTTCGGCGGCGTCAAGTTCAAACCAGAACTCTACCCCGCCGGGATGATTGATGACCCCGTATTTCTGATTGTGGCTCTCCATAATCGCCTTTACGATGGACAGCCCGATCCCGCTGCCGCCGTATTCGCGCGTTCTTGCCTTGTCCACCTTATAGAACTTGACCCAGATATTTTCCAAGTCTTCTTCGGGGATCGGTTCTCCTGTATTATACACGGAAACCCGGACGCTTGCACCCATTTTCTGCAGCGAAACCGCAATTTCTTTCGATTTTGCCACATGGTTCATGGCGTTGCTCAAATAATTCGTAACGACCTCCTCGATCAGGTACTCGTCCGCCCATACATAGACCGGCTGGGTCTCCCGAAAATGCAGCGTGACCTCCTTCTGCTCCCGCAGAATATCCGTCGCTTCCAATACGGTGCGCAGCATTCCGACAATATCAAAGCGTTCCAGCTCCAGCGTGTTCTGCCCGAACTCGATCTGATGCAGCGTCAGAAGCTTCTTTACCATCCGGCTCATTTTCTTCGCCTCGTCCACGATGACCTCGCAGTAGAATTCACGGCTCTCCGGATCGTCGTTGATGTTTTCCTGCAGCCCCTCCGCATAGCCCTGAATAAGCGCCAGCGGCGTTTTCAGCTCATGCGAGACGTTCGAGATAAAATCCGTCCGCATATTGTCGATCTCCACCTTGCGCTGAATATCCTTTTGCAGCTCGTTGTTCGCTTCCTTCAGCTCCTTGATCGTCACCTCCAGCCGCTCGGACAGCTTATTCATGGAATCGCCCAGAATCCCGATCTCGTCGTTGCCGCGAACCGGAAAACGCGCCTCAAAATCCTGATGGCTCATCCGCAGAGCGATCTCCGACATTTGATGAATGGGACGGGTGATCAGATTGCTCAGGAAATAGACGAGCACGGCGCCGCAGATAATGACCACGATACCGACGCGCGCAAGAAAGCCGGAGGCAATGTCCGCCGCGTCCGTAATGCTCTGATAGCTGGTGCTCAGAAAAACATAGCAGCCGTTGTCGAGCTTTCCGAACAGGTCGATATTGTTTCGGTCGGTCGTCTCATCGTAAAGCTTATAGATCGAGTAGTTTTCGGAATCCGAGCGCAGCACCTCATAGGGCGCCTGACCGGTACTCAGATTTAAGTATTTCTGAATGGAGGAAAGCATACGTCCGAGCGCCATATTGTTATATTCCGTGGTAAAGAGGTAGCGTTCATTCCCGGTGTCGCTCGGATTGATAACCAGAAGACTGACGCGCCCGTTATCCGACAGCTTTTCCAAGATCAGATCGCCGTCCTCCGTAAGCTCCATATTCTCCCCGAACGCCTGATTGACCGCACGGTAGCAGCTCTCCAAATTTTCCAGCTTCATGTCCGTATAATAATCCTTCAGGAAAAAACGCGACATCAGCCAGCAGAGACCGACTGCGCTCGCCACCGCCACGACAAAGGCCAGCGCCATTTTTGTACGAAAGGAAATCGTATGTTTCAATTTTTACCTCTCCAACGGAGCGGATTTATTTGCGAGGCGCCGCGCCGAGAATCTCCAATTCCCGCCCTGCGGCAAGGAACACTTCCTGTTCCCAAACTGTTTGTGCTCCGTCGCAAACAGCCAAGGGAAAAATCAACGCCTCCGTGTGACTTTTCCCTTATCTTCTCCCGAACGGCGAAAGAGCCCGCAAGCCGGACTCTTTCTGCCATCAGATTCAAACCTCAAATTTATATCCCATTCCCCAGATCGTTTTAATGTAAGCGCCCTTTTCGCCCATCTTGCTGCGAAGCTTTTTTACATGGGTGTCGATCGTCCGCGCGTCGCCGAAATAATCGTAGTTCCATACGTTATTCAGTATTTTCTCGCGGGACAGCGCCACGCCCCGATTGGTAATGAAGTAGGTCAGCAGTTCAAACTCCTTTACGCTCAGTTCAATGGGAACCCCATCCACCGTCACCTGATGCGCCGCTTTGTCCACGACGATGCCGCCGACCTCCAGCTTTTCTTCCGCCGTACCGCTCCTTCGCAGAATGGCATCGACGCGAGCCATCAGGATCTTTGGACTGAACGGCTTGCTGATATATTCGTCAACCCCCAGCTGAAAGCCCAGAAGCTCGTCCTTTTCTTCGCCTTTGGCGGTCAGCATGATGATCGGCACCTTGGAATACTGACGAATTTCCCGACAGGTCTGCCAGCCGTCCATTTTGGGCATCATCACGTCCAGAATGATCAAATTCACGTCCTTTTTCTCAAAAAACAGATCGACTGCCTGCTCCCCGTTTTCCGCCTCATAAGTCCGGTAGCCCCGCTTTTGCAGGAAATCGCAGACCAGCTTCCGCATCCGGCTCTCGTCGTCCACCACCAGAATTTTGATCTCATCCATCGCGCCTGCCTCCATCGTCAAAATAATGCTTATATCTTAGCAGGTGTGTGTGAAAGGATTGTGAACGTCGGCGCTGATCTTTTTCCGGCATTCCTTATTCTAGCCTTCGAAAGAAAAAACTCGCACCGTTTCGATCGTGATGCTCGGATTGGGTTTCAGCTTGGAGGTGACCTTCGCTTCGGCAAGCTGATCCAAGACCGAGAAGCCGTCGTAGATCTGTCCGAACACCGTATGATGCCCGGAAAGCCACGGCGCGCCCCCGTAGGTCTCATAGCGCTTCAGCTCCTCCTCGGACAGCTCGGTCTGATAGGCCTCGGTAAAGTATTCCCGCAGGCTCATATGGTACCGGTTCTCCAGCGGCTCGGCAAGGGAGCGAACGACCTCGCTTTTTGTCTGCACAAAAAAGAACTGGCTCGTATTCGTTCCGTCCTCCCCGAAGTTTGCCATGCAGAGCGCGCCTCTGGCGGGAATCAGCTTTTCCGAGAGCTCGTTTTCAAAACCGCCGCCGTAAATGCTCTTGCCGGAGCTTCCGTCCGGACTTCCGCTCTGCACCAGATAATCGGCGATCACGCGGTCGATCTTCATGTTGTCGTAATACCCCTCCTCGGCAAGCGAGGTGAAATTTTTAACCGCCTTGGGCGCCTCCGCCGGAAACAGCCGCACGAAGATCGAACCGTAGCCGGAAATCACGAACTCCGCGCAGGTATCTCCCTTGACCGGCTGCCGGAACTGATATTCGCTTTGGGCCTGTTCCGAAAGCGCCGGCTCCTCCTCCGTGATCTGTTCGGGCTCCCCGGTGGTTCCGGCGGGCGTTGCGGCTTCCCCTCCGACGGTCTTGGCGGGTTCCTTCCCGCAGGCCACCAAAAGAAGCGCGGCGCAGAGCAGCAGGCAGAAACAGAACGCCCTGCCGTTACCGGATCTCGTTTGTAAACTCCGTTTTTCCATCAAAATATTCCTTCAAGTTTTCCAAAGTAGTCACCGCAATATTCCGAAGCGCTTCCCTCGTCAGAAACGCCTGATGGGAGGTGATCAGCACGTTCGGCAGCGATACGAGCCGTGCCAGCGTATCGTCGTCAATGATGTCGTTCGAAAAGTCCTCGTAAAAATACTCGGTCTCCTCCTCGTAAACGTCCAGCGCCGCGCCGCCGATCTTCCGGGACATCAGCCCCTCCAAAAGCGCCTCGCTGTCGATCAGCGCGCCGCGGGAGGTGTTCAGCAGATACACGCCCTGCTTCATCTGCCGGATCGACTCCGCGTCGATCATATGATAGGATTCCTTTGTCAGCGGGCAATGCAGGGAAATAATGTCCGATTCCCGGTACAGCTCGTCAAGGCTGACATATTCAAAATCCGGCTCCGGCATGGGATATACGTCGTATGCCAGCACGCGCATCCCGAAGCCCTTGCAGATCGAAATAAACGCCTGTCCGATCCGCCCGGTTCCGATTACGCCGATGGTCTTTCCGTGCAGGTCAAAGCCCGTCAGACCGTTCAGACTGAAATTGAACTCCTTTGTCCGGTTGTAGGCGCGGTGCAGCTTCCGGTTTACGGTGAGCAGCGTTCCCATGGCATATTCCGCCACCGCATAGGGCGAGTACGCCGGAACGCGAAGAACATGAAACTTATCCTTCGCGTATTTCAAATTCACGTTGTTATAGCCCGAACAGCGCATGGCGATCACGCGGACGCCCTTTTCATACAGCACTTTCAGACAATCCTCGCCCAGATTGTCATTGACAAAGGCAACCACCGCTTCGCCCTCCGCAAAGGTCGCCGTCTTTTTATTGAGCTTCTCGTCAAAGTAATGGATCCGCACGCCGTACTGCTCGGCAAGCTCGTCAAAGTAGAGCCGATCATACGGTTTGGTGTCATAGAAAGATACATTGTTCATATCATTGCCTCCTGATATCATTATATACGATCTTAAAAACAAGTGCAATTATAGGATAGGCAGAATTCCCAAATTTATGAACGCAGATTTCAATTCCAAACGATTATAGAGCAAAGAACCGGAAGACGTTTGCCTTCCGGTTACATTTTTCCGTCTGCTCTGCATATCCTGCCGTGCAGCAGACAGCTTTTTTCTGCACCTGAAGGGATTCGAACCCCCGACCTTTGGCTTCGGAAGCCACTACTCTATCCAGCTGAGCTACAAGTGCAACTTTTCTGTGTTTGACAGGCGGACCTCCGCAGACGGAGCGCTCCGATTCAAACAAGAACCACGCTGATTATTATAACGAATGACTTCCCATTTGTAAAGCCTAATTTTCAAAAAAGTCCGCAGCCCGCCCGGCGCCGTCTCCTTCCAGCAGCCGCTCCGGAAGCAGGGCACGGAACTCCGAATAGAGCAGCACGTCGTCGGATAGATATTCCGTTTCCGGGATCTGGGTTTCGTTGATCTCCCGCACCATCGTCTCGATCTTTTCCGCCTCCGGCGCAAAGCGGAGGGGCAGCAGCAAAACCTCGTGAACGCTTGAAGGCAGAATATAAAAATCGTCCGCGATCGCCTTTGCGAAGGCGTCCAAAAGGCGAACCTCCAAAAGCGCCGAGGCGCCGAAGCTTCCCCTCTGATTGCTCAGCACGTACATGGGCAGGGACTCCTTTTTCCGCTCCAAGATCCGCCTCACCGCGGCTTCGGTCTCCTCGGCGGACTCCTCCTTTACGCTCCGCCCAAGCCCCTCCCAAAGGATCTCTTCCATGACCTCGTCCATCGGGCGAAGGCTGGGCGGCAGCAGCCGCGTCGTATTGACCCGC
The DNA here is from genome assembly GCA_030524525.1 of Lachnospiraceae bacterium. GTDB lineage: Bacteria > Bacillota > Clostridia > Lachnospirales > Lachnospiraceae > ISDg. The sequence goes on along the minus strand of JAUNGI010000022.1, from coordinate 4,808 downwards.
GCCCTTGCGAACACTTCCTCCTGCGAAACGCCCCAAATTTCCAAATGCTCCTGCGTCAGCCGGATCGTTCCCATCCGTTTATCGCCGCCGAAGATCATACACTGAAAAATGACGGCGCAGCCGCCCACACGGTAGTACGGCATGACCTCCAAGCTTTCCCGATTGCGTTCGTAATTGACAAGACGGTAAAAAATATAATCCTTCAGATCGTCGTAGCGAAACGAGATCCGTTCTTCACAGGTCAGCCGATTCTCCTCATACGACTGCAAAATATCCGAAAGGATCGTCTCCCACGCCTTTCCGTTTTTGTATTCCCTGTAAAATTCGTTCAGGTAGATCGCAGGCATTACAAGCGTCTGCGCCTTGCGTATCAGCAGGCTTTCGAGCCGAACGTTGTTGTTTTTCATTACACTGTGTACCGACACTTCATATTCCGTCCCAAGCCGTTCCCGGATCGCGTCCCGGACGGCGTCGCAGAAACGCGAATAGCGTTCTTTCTGTTGCATAGTTACCTCCATAGGTGTTTTTTTCTGTACAAAAGGGGGTGCAGTAATCTTCTGCATTGAAATCCGGATCTTGATCGGGCAAGGCCGCCCGCATGATTTTTCTCGAAAAAAAGAGAGTTGTCTCGCGCAAGACAACTCTCATGGTAATTGCTTTTTGTTCGTTTTGCAAGCCCTTTTCCCACCGTTTCGTGTAGAATTTGCCCGCCGTTTTTTGTCGCTTTTGCAAAAAGGAACGTCAGTTTTTTCCCCGCTCCACGTTGCTCATTCGTAAATACTGCACAGCCATTTCCTCGCTGAGATAGCCTCCGTACAGCTCTCCCTGCGCCAGATCGCAGCCTGCTTTCCTAAGAAAGACCTTCTGTTCCTCCAAGGCAATATCCCGAACCGTAACCTTCAAATGCAGATTATGCAGCATCGGGATCAGCGCCAGAAGCATCTTCTCCGCCTCGGCGTTTTCTCCCGCAAGCACGGAATCGCCAAGCAGCACACCATGGAGCGGCGCCGCAAACAGCGCGGAAAACGGAAGCTCCTCAAAACCGTAATCGTCTAAAACAAAGCGGAAGCCGGAGCGGGTCATTTTCTTCAGCATATCGGGGATCTCGCCGTTCTTCCCCTTGAAGGCGTCCGCCGAGATCTCAAAGACGATCCGGGACGGATTCGCGCCCGTTTTCTGCAAGACGTCGTATACGAGCTTCGTAAATTCCGCGTCGCAGAGCTGTCGGGTCAGACAGGGGATCGCCACCTGCAAGTCGCGGTACCCCTTTTCCTCCCATGCCTTTTGCTTTGCAAAGGCTTCCGTGATCAAATCGGTGAAGCAGGGCATACAGAATTCGCTTTCCTCCAGCACCGAACGGAACGCAGGCAGCGCCAGCTTCCCGTGAACCGGATGATTCCACTGGGGAACCGCCTCATAGACGTCCACCAAATTGGTTTTCAGATTCACCTGCGCGCCGTAGGCATAGGCGATCTGCCCCTCCCGGAACGCACGGCGCAGATCCGCCTGCATCTCCATGCGCTGCATGGCCTTCCTTGCAAACGCATCCTCATAATAGCGGTAGCCGCTCTGCCCGGCGCTTTTCGCCTCGCACAGCGCCAGCTCCGCGTTCATCGAAAGAAGCTGCGCATTTTTTCCGTCTCTCGGAGCGACCGCACAGGCTCCGTACAGCTTCGGCACCAGCTCGCGCCCGCCGGACTGCATCGGCATCGTCAAAATCCGGAACAAGCGGTTCCAACGCTCCTCCAGCTCCCCGACGCTGTCAAAATTCTGGAAAATGACCGCAAACGTATCTTCCCCGACGCGCGCCAGATATTCGTCATGGAAGCCGATATTTGCCTTTAAGCGTTGGGTCAGATCCAGCAGAAGCTCGTTCTGCGTGCTCTTTCCGAAAGCGTCTCCCGTCGTCCGCAGATCGGGGAACTCCAAGATCGCCAGCGCCGCATACTCGCCGCTGCGCAGCGTCTGCGTCACGCCCTCAAGAATCTCGTCAAACTGCTGCCGGTTGGGAAGCTCCGTGATCGTATCGGTATAGGCAAGCCGGTTCGTACGCTCGTACTGTTCTTTCAGCTCCTCGTAGATCGTGTTCAGATTTTCCTTGCCGAGCATGGCTTCCCGGTACATGGTATCGGCTTTCCGAAGGCGGGAAGCCGTCTGCGTCAGTTCCTTGTTCACAGCCTCCAGCTCCCGCTTCTTTCCGTTCAGCGAGATCGCCATTCCAAGGATCACCACGAGAAGCACCACGCAAAAGCCCAACAACAGATAAATTTCCATAGCCTGTTCCTCCATATCCTATGCAAAACCGGAAGACCGGCGCCGCGCTTAGTCCGCCAGCAGCTTTTCCGCCGGCAGTCCCGCCCGGTAATTTTCCATAAAGGCGGCAAAGCCGCGGCTTCCCGCTTCGTCCGGCGCAAGCGTCCGGCTTTCCATGGAAACGAACACCTCGTTTTCCAGATAATCCGGCAGAGAAGCCTCGCCTCCCCAAAGCATATAGGCGGCAAGCACCGCCATGCCCCATGCTCCGCCCTCTCCGGCGGTCTTCATCACGGCAACCGGCGTTTCCAGTCCGTCCGCCAGAAATTGCTGCGCAACGCCCTCGATCTTGAACAGTCCGCCGTGTCCCGTGAACTTATCCGCAGCGACCCGTTCCTTTTCAAACAAAATGTCCATTCCGAGCTTGAGCGTCGCCATTGCGGAATACAGCTCGGCGCGGAAGAAATTCGCCAGATCAAAGCGTCCCTCCGCCCGCCGGAAATACATCGGCTTGCCGCTCTCCAAACCGGTCACCGGCTCGCCGGAAAGATAGTTGAACGCCACCACGCCGCCGCAGTCGGCGTCACCCCGCAGCGCGTTCCGGTAAAGCGTTTCGTAAAGCGCCGATTTGTCCATCGGCCGCCCGCTCAGCTGGGCAAATTCGCCGAACAACTTGACCCATGCGTCCAGCTCGGAGCAGCAGTTGTTGCAGTGTACCATTGCGACCGGCGCGCCGTCCGGCGTGGTCACAACGTCGATCTCCGGATATACGCCGCTCAGCGCGTGTTCCAGCACCAGCATCGCAAAGATCGAGGTTCCCGCAGACACGTTTCCGGTTCGCGGAAGCACGCTGTTCGTCGCCACCATGCCGGTTCCCGCATCGCCCTCCGGCGGACAAAGCGGAACGCCCGCCCGCAGGCTTCCGGTGGGATCCAAAAAAGCGGCTCCCTCCTCGGTCAGCACGGCGCCCTTTGCGCCCGCCAGAAGCACCTTCGGAAGCACCTCGCTCAGGCTCTGCGTAAATCCGTGACGGCGACACGCCTCCTCGGCGCGTCTCAGGTATTCGGGATGATACCCGTTCCCCTCCACGGGAAAGATCCCGGAAGCCTCGCCGACGCCGACCTCCCGTCTGCCGGTCAGCCGATAGTGGATGTAGCCCGCGAGCGTATTGACCGAAGCGATCTGCGGCACATGCTCCTCCTTGTTAAGAATCGCCTGATACAGATGCGCGATGCTCCAGCGCTGGGGGATGTTGAAATGCAGCAGCTCCGAAAGCTCGGCAGCCGCCCGCTCGGTCGTGGTGTTCCGCCATGTCCGGAACGGCACGAGCAGCCGATCCTGCGCGTCAAACGCCAGATAGCCGTGCATCATTGCCGAAATGCCGATCGCGCCCACCGTTGTGAGCGTTACGCCGTACCGCGCCTTCACATCCGCCGCCAAAGAAGCGTAGCAGGACTGCAGCCCGGTGTGAATGTCCTCCAGCGAGTAGGTCCAATATCCGTTTTCATAACGGTTTTCCCAGTCGTAGCTTCCCGCAGCCAACGGGACGCAGGAATCGTCCACGAGCACCGCCTTGATGCGTGTGGAACCGAATTCAATCCCAAGACAGGTCTTTCCCTGTTGAATCATGTCTGTTTGCGTCATTTTCCCTCTTCCCTCCTACATAAAATAGCGATCGTTTCCCGCCTTCTCGAAAGCAGCGTTCCGACCCTAATTGCTTACCATAAACGGCCGCAGCGCGGAAGCCACGTTGCTGACGGGCATTGTTTGCAGCCACACCTTTCCGGGACCGCGGACCACGGTATTGAAAAAACCCTCGCCTCCCAGCAGCTTGTTTTTCAATCCCTGTACCTGTACGATCTCGATCTGGCAGCCCGCCGTCATCGCCGCCAAATTGCCGGTATCCACCAGAATGCTCTGCCCCGCCGCAAGATCGTATTCCTGAATCGCGCCGTCGATCTCCAGAAACGCTATTCCGCTGCCGGAGATCTTCTGCATGATAAAGCCTTCGCCGCCGAAAAAACCGGCGCCGAGCTTTTTCTGAAAATGCACGGAGAGCTTCACATCCTTTTCGGAGGCCAGAAACGCGGATTTCTGCGCGATGATCTCCTTTCCCGGTTCGATCGCCACCGGCATAATCATGCCCGGAAAGCTTGAGCCGAAGGCGATCAGCCCCGCTCCGTTCATCGCCGTGTATACGTTATGGAACATGGACTCTCCGGAAAACGCCTTGCCGAACATTTTTCCGAGTCCCCCGCCAACGGTCTCCATCTTCATATTCGGAGACATCCAAACCATGGAACCCTTTTCCGTGATCATGCTTTCTCCGGAATCCAGCGTACACACCACGACCGGAAACGGAGTCCCCTTGATTTCGTATTTCATTTTTTCATCCTCCCACCTGACGCTTTTGCCCTCGCCCGCCAATTTTGCAGAACCCCCGGCGGACTCTCGTTTAAGTATAGCATAGATCGTTTTGGAAGAAAAGTAGAAGAAATTTGATTTTTGTAGGTTTGTCAAACATGTGTTACACTCTCAGCCATAAATTCTCTTAA
>JAUNGI010000004.1 GCA_030524525.1 Lachnospiraceae bacterium | reverse complement strand
CGGTATCCGGGAACGCGCGCTGGTCATCAACCGGCTGCGCAGCGACCTGATGAAAAAACAGAAGATCATGTCTCCGGACGATATTTCCGATCTGCTGGGAGAGCGGATCTTGGGCGTCATTCCCGAGAGCGATTCCATCGTTTTATCCACGAACCGCGGCAATCCGGTGATCGGCGAACGCGGGAAATGCTCCCGGGCGTACGCCGAGCTCTGCCGACGCTATCAGGGAGATAAGGGTTCCCCCGCCGCAGACCAGAAAAGGAGATTCTTTTTCGGAACCACATAGAAAGAGGAACGTTATGTTTAAGAGAAAGGGATATCATATCAGCAATTACCGTTTTTCCATCGTGGGCATCGTTATCGCCATGTCTGCGATCGGAGCGATTCTGATCCAGCGCCTGCAGGATTCGGACGAGCGGCAGTTCGAAAAGCAGATCGTCGGGATCCTTGCCGGGCTTGTGATCATGGGGATCGTATCGCTGATCGACTATCACTTTATCTGTAAATTGTATATCCCACTGTATCTGTTGAACATCGTACTGATGCTGATCTGCAAATACGTTACCTACGACCGTTTTCCGCTGGTCTACGGCTGGAAGCATTACGACGCGCAGCGCTGGATCAAGATCGGCGGAGGCGGGCAGGCGGGCAGCGGCTTTGAGTTCATGCCGTCCGAGATCACAAAGATCGTGCTGATCATCGTTATGGCAAAGCTGTTCTGCCTTTTGGAGAAAAGACTGAATACGCTGGGCGGTCTGCTGATCATTTTTGCGGTCGTCGGCGTCCCGATCTTTCTCGTTTTCGATCAGCCCGACCTTTCCACGAGCATCGTGCTTGTCTCCACGTTTGTCGTTATGCTGTTCGTCGCCGGACTGAGCTATCGGATCGTGGTGCCTACGATCCTCGTGGGCGTCCCGGCTTTTCTGGGACTGTTCTGGTACGTGCAGCAGGATTATCAGCGGCTGCTGACCTCATGGCAGCAAGACCGTATCCTTTCGATCCTGCATCCGGAGCAGTACCCCGATCTGATGTACCAGCAGAACAACGCGGCGGCGGCGATCGAATCCGGCGGTATGTTCGGAAAGCTGATCCTTGGCGACAGCTCCGCGCGTCTGACAAATTACGTCCCGGTCGTCGAAAGCGACTTTATTTTCACCGCGGTGGCGGAGGAATTTGGGTTTCTGGGCTGTCTCATCGTCATTCTTCTGTTTGTGACGTTTACGATCCTCAGCTTCCGCATCGCGATGCAGGCAAGGGACCGCCTCGGAAGCCTGATCGCGGTCGGGATCGCGGTGCTTATCATGGTGCAGGCGCTTGTAAACATCGGCGTGGTGACCTCCTTGCTGCCCAATACCGGGATCCCGCTGCCGTTTATGAGTTCGGGCCTTTCCTCGCTGATGACAAACATGATGACGATCGGAATTCTTTTGAATATCGGAATGCAGACGAAGGAGAGCGCGGAGGATCACTCTCTGCAATTTGATTTTACCATTTAGGAGGAAGTAGATTGAAAAAACGATTCCTAAGCGTTTTGCTGTGCCTTGCGGCGATTTTTGGGCTCTGCGGCTGTCAGAGCGGCGACGCCGGTCTCATGGGAAATTATGCGGCTGCGGACAGCGTCGTTCACGCGGACGTGGGCGTGCTGGCACAGGCGGATTTTGCGCCGCTCACGTCTCAGTGGTTTCTGTGCGACGTGACGGAGGAGATGCTGACCGAGGACTATACGTTCGACGCCGAGGACCCGGAGCGGGACGGCAGCGCCTTTGTCATCAACCGTACGACGAACGAGCTGGTCATGGGCTATCGGATGCTGGCCAAGCGCTATCCCGCCAGCATTACCAAGCTGATGACGGCGCTTCTCGTTCTGAAGCAGTGCGATCCGACGGACAACGTAACCATCAGCAAAGAGATCGCCGAGTTCCGCCGGGGTTCGAACGCGGAGCTTGCGGAGGGCGACCAGATCACGGTCTCCGACCTGCTCGGCTGTCTGCTCGTCGTTTCCGCCAACAACGCCTCGCTTGCGCTTGCGGAGCATATCGCCGGTTCGGAGGAAGCGTTTGTCGAGCTGATGAACGAGGAGGCGCGGACGCTTGGGCTTGGCGGCACGCACTTTGCCAATCCGCACGGAATGCACGACGAGAAGCACTATACGACGCCGTACGACATGTACGTCGTTTTGCAGGAGTGCATGAAATACCCGGAGTTCCGCAAGTGGGCGGAGGTCTCAAAGGCAAGCTACGACTATCTGGACGCTTCGGGAGTCGCCGAAAGCCGGACGATCGAAACGACCAGCCTGTTTAAGCTTGGGGACTACGAGCTGCCGGAGGGCGTTACGATCCTCGCCGGAAAAACCGGCACGACCACGCAGGCGGGCTATTGCCTTCTGATGATCGTTTCCAACGCGGCGGGGGAAGAATTTGTCGTCGGCATATTCAAGGCGGAAAGCGAAGAAAAATTATACAACCAAATGCGGGAATTGCTGACAACCTATTGTATTTCATAAAAAATCCGCAATTCTCGGTTGTTATTTTGGTGAATGTGTATTATAATTAGACTGAATCAAAGCACTTCGTGCTTGCTGATTATTTTTAATAACCGTAAAGGAGGACTCAGTTATGGTTCAGATCATTGCTGGTGAAAAAGGAAAGGGTAAAACCAAGATTTTGTTAGACAAGGTGAATTCCGATGTGGAAGTATCGAAGGGCACCATCGTATATTTGGATAAAAGCAACAAGCATATGTACGAATTAAATCGGAAGATCCGTCTCATTAACGTCAACGACTACTGCATTGAATGCGCTTCCGAATTTGTCGGCTTTATCTGCGGCATCATTTCTCAGGATCACGATCTGGAAAAGGTTTATCTTGACAGCTTCCTGAAAATTGCCTGCCTGTCTTATTCCGAAATCGACCGCGTTATCGAGAAGCTGTCCGTGATCTCCGATAAGTTCAACGTGGATATCGTAATCAGCCTTTCCGCCAATGCGGAAAATCTTTCCGAGGTAGCAAAGAGCAAGGTCATCGTAGCGTTATAAGGAACGGTACATAGCAAGGGGAGCATCGTCCGATGCTCCCTTTTCCTTGGCTCTTTTAGTCTGCCTCGTTGGCGATCCGCCCAAAGTAGCTGAGCGCATACAGACCGCAGATACCTACGACTGCATAAATAATCCGGGAAAGCAGCGTCATATCACCGAAAAGAATTCGAATCAGGTCAAAACCAAAGAAGCCAATCAGCCCCCAGTTGATGGCGCCGATAATTACAAGTACAAGCATCGTATAATCTAAAGCTTTCATAACTACCCGTTTACCTCCTTTTGTTCATAGCTTCTCCTGTGAAAATGAAAATATGCGGGCTTCTTGAAAAAAAGGAAAAAAAACGAGGAAAACCTTTTCATAACGGGAAAACTATAGTATAATGTAAAAGAATGTATACGGAAACAGGTGAGGGTTATGGCAAAAAAAAAGAGGGGCAGACGCAGCCTTGAATTGTCAAAACTGAATATCGGCGTGGCCATTTTCTTGGTGTTTTTGCTGTTTCTGGTCATCAATTTGATCCAGTATCTGACAAAGACCCACCTTTCCATATATGAAGTGCAGGCGGTTTCGTTGGCACAGAACGATCAGGCGGAGGGCGTTATCATTCGCGACGAGACGATGGTGCAGACCGAACAGGCGGGCTATGTGAACTACTATCAGAAAAGCGGTACCCGCGTAAAGAAAAACGAGACGGTCTATTCGATCGACGACAACCGGTCGCTTTACGATATGATCTCCAAGGAGGACACCGCTTATTCGCTGAGCGAAAGCGACACGAAGGCGATCAAGCAGCTTATCAGCGATTTTCAAGACGACTACGGAAACGTAAAGTATTCGGAAATCTACGATCTCAGCGAGCAGCTGACCGCAAAGATCAAAAACATTTCCGACAGCTTCCTGCTGGAAAATCTGAATGAGATCCTTTCGCAGACCGGAGCGGATTCTTCGCTGACCGTGTGCAAAACGCCGGCCTCCGGAGTGATTTCCTATTTTTCCGATTCGCTGGACGGTCTGACGGTAAACGACGTATCGCCAAAAACCTTTCAGAAGGACGGCTACGAGGAGCAGAACCTGTTCAGCACGGAGCTGAAGGAGAGCAGCAGTCTTGTTTATAAGCTGCTGACAAGCGAAAACTGGACGCTGATGCTTTCCCTTACGGAGGAGCAGTACGAGCAGATCTCCGATTATACGCGCCTTCGCTTCTGCATCAACAAGGACAAGCTCTGGGTCACGCAGAACGTCACGTTTCTGAAGATCGACGGCGGTTACTTTGCCCGGATCGACATGAATAAATATCTGGTGCGGTATTTGGACGAGCGTTTCCTTGACGTTACGATCGACATGCAGGCGGAGTCGGGGCTCAAGATCCCCAATACCGCCATCGTCGAAAAGGAATTTTACATGATTCCCACTTCCTATTTTACGCAGGGCGGGAACAGCGAGGAGTACGGCCTTGTCATGCCGGTGTACAACTCTCAGAAGGGAGAGTTGGAATACGAGCTTGTCACGACCGAGATTTACTATCAGGACGAAACATATTGCTATATTGACATGTCCACTTTTACCTACGGGACCTACATTTACAATATGGAAACCGAGGAGCAGTTCCAAGTTTCGCTTGTGGGACGGCTGGAGGGCGTGTACTGCGTCAACAAGGGCTATGCGCAGTTCCGAAGGATCGAGCATCTTTACGACGGCACGGAATATTCCATCGTCAAAGAGGGGATCCCCCTGAGCATTTCGGAACACGACCACATTGCGCTGGACGCCGGCAAAATTGATGAGTCGCAGATCATATATTAACGAGGGACGGTTATGATTCGCAACAACTTGGAGCAGGTAAGAGCGCAGCTTCGGCTGGCGTGCAGACGCGCCGGACGGGACGAGGACTCCGTAACGCTGCTGGCGGTCAGCAAGACCAAACCGGCGGAAATGCTGATGGAGGCCCGAAAATGCGGCGCGACCGAATTTGGTGAGAACAAGGTGCAGGAGATCGTGGAAAAAGCGGAGCGGCTTGGAACCGAGGACTATCATTTTCACATGATCGGGCATCTGCAAAAAAACAAGGTCAAAAAGGCGGTGCAGCTTTCCGTCATGATCCATTCGGTGGACAGCTTGGAACTGGCCCAGTGTATCGACCGGGAGGCGGAAAAGCTTTCCAAACGGCAGGATGTTCTGCTGGAGGTCAATGTGGCGGCGGAGGACAGCAAGTTCGGCATTCGGCCGGAGGAGGCGGAACCGCTTGCCAGAGAAATTGCCCGGCTTCCGCATGTGCGGCTTCGGGGGTTGATGACGGTGGCGCCGTATACGGACGATCCGGAGAACAACCGAAAATATTTTAAGCAAATGCATGATTTGCTCGTTGACATAAACGGCAAATGCATTGATAATATACGCATGGATGTTCTGTCCATGGGGATGAGCGGAGATTACGCCGTTGCCATTGAGGAGGGGGCCACCCACGTCCGGGTCGGAACGGCGATCTTCGGAGAACGGAATTACCGGACAAAAGAACCAAAAGAATGATCGATAGAAAGGGAGAGCATCATGGCATTTTTTAAGGATATCCTGGATTCGTTAAAGCTTTCGGACGACGACGATTTCGACATGGATGATTACGACGACTACCGCGAGGCAGAGCTGGAAAAGGAACGCAAAAAAGCGGAGAGAGCACAGAAGAAGGAGGCTTCCAGAGCAAAGCGGAAGGCCGATTACGAAGACGACGAGGACGAGGCGCCGGTCAGCCCGGTTCCCAAAACGACCCGGAAGCCTGCGGCGGCGACGCGTTCCGGCAGCCTGAACGAACGGAGCGAGACTTCTTCCACGCCCCGCGCCGGTTTTCGTTTTTCGCAGCAGAACCAGCCTGCGGCTGCGCCCGCTCCCGCTCCGGCCTCAAGCGCCCGCAGCGTAAGCCGTCCCGCGCCGGTACGTTCCTCCGCCGGGGCACGCGGCGGCATGGAGGTCAGCATTATGAAGCCGACCTGCTTCGAGGACTCTCAGGATATCTGCGATGCGCTCGTAGCCGGAAAGCCGATCATCGTAAACCTCGAAAACTTCGATGTGGAGCTTGCGCAGCGCGTCATGGACTTTGTCTGCGGGTGCCTGTATTCCATCAACGGAAAGCTGCATCAGATCTCCGGATATATTTTTATCGTTTCGCCCGACGAGGTGGATATTTCGGGAGATTATCTTGCGCTGATGCGTCAGGACGGCTTCGGCGTTCCTACGTTCAACCGTAAGCTGTAATCGGGAGAACCGTTTATGCTGACACCGATCGAGATACAAAATACGACCTTCAAGACCTCTGCCAGCGGCTATCAGCGGGCGCAGGTGGAGCAATTTCGGAATCAAGTGCTGGAGGACTATGAGGCGCTGTACCGGCAAAACGTGGAGCTGAACGATAAAATCGCCACGCTCGCCGACCGCGTGCAGTATTATTCCTCCATGGAAAAATCGCTGCACAAGGCGCTTGTGCTTGCCGAAAAATCCGCGGAGGAGACGAAGCGGGCGGCGGAAAAGCAGGCGGCTTCCATTGAACAGGAGGCGCGCATACAGGCGCAGATCATCCTGTCGGATGCAAGACGGGAGCTTTACCGTCTGCACGACCAGACGATCAAGCTCATGCAGCAGTACGAAAGCTACAAGGCGCAGTTTTCCGCGCTTATGGACGCCCAGAAGCAGCTTTTGCAGGGCGAAGCGTTTACGCTGGATGTAAAGGAATTCGAAGCATACAGCGAATACCTGAAGAACATGGAGAATGGAAAGCAAAAGCAATGATTAAAAAGAGATACTTGTGGCTGTTAGCCTTTGCTCTGCTTTTTCTGGATCAGATCACGAAGTATTGGGCGAGACATGTGCTGCGGGAAGTGGACAAGATCTCCGTGATCAAGGGAGTTTTTTCCTTTTCCTATGTGGAAAACCGGGGAGCCGTCTGGGGCGTTTTGCAGGGCAAATACATGGCGCTTGCCATTATGACCGTTTTTATTACGCTGGCTTTGATCTATTTTATCTACAAGATCCCGCAGGATCGCAAATACAACTATTTGCAGCTGACGATGGTGCTTTTGACAAGCGGGGCAGTAGGAAACCTGTTCGACCGGCTGTATTTTCGTTATGTAACCGATTTTCTTTACTTTGAACTGATCGATTTTCCGGTTTTCAATGTGGCGGACTGTTATGTGACGGTGTCGGCATTTTTGCTGATCCTTCTGTTCTGCTTTTATTATAAGGAAAAGGATCTGGAGTTCTTCCCGTTTATGGAGCTGAAATGGTTCCATAAGGACAGGGACGAAAAGGAAGACGAGGGAAAGGAAAAGAAAAAGGAAAAGCAGGAGCCGGACGAAAAAGAAACATGAGGAACGTATGGGAGGCAAAAGCCTCCCATGTTTTTCCGCGGCGGGGAACCGTCCCTGCCGCAAATTCGGGACTTTGGGCGCGAGGTGACAAATGGAGTGCATTGTTTTGGAAAACCTTTCCGGGCTTCGGCTGGACAAATATCTGTCCGAGGCGTTTGAGGAGCTGAGCAGGAGCCGCGCCCAGAAGCTGATCGAGGCGGGGGCTGTCTGCGTCAACGGCGAGAAGGCACTGACGACCAAACGCCCCGTGGAAACAGGAGACCGTGTTTTGGTGGAGCTACCGGAGCCGGAGGAGTCTGCGGTGCTGCCTGCGGATATCCCGCTCGACATCGTCTATGAGGACGAGGCGGTGCTGATCGTCAACAAGCCCAAGGGGCTGGTCGTACATCCCGCCCCGGGGCATACGAACGACACGCTTGTAAACGCGCTGCTGTTTCACGTTCCTCAGCTTTCGGGCATCAACGGCGTGGCAAGGCCGGGGATCGTCCACCGCATCGACCGGGACACGACCGGGCTTCTGGTCGTCTGCAAGACCGACGCGGCGCACCAGTCGCTTGCCAAACAGCTGGAGGAACACAGCATCACAAGAAAATATTATGCGATCGTTGTCGGAAACCTGAAGGAGGACGGAACGGTGGACGCGCCCATCGGCCGACATCCGACCGACCGAAAAAAAATGTCGGTACACGCCAAAAACGGGCGACGGGCGGTAACGCATTATCATGTGCTGGAGCATTTGCAGAACGGGCGCTATACGCTGATCGAATGCCGGCTGGAAACCGGGAGGACGCACCAGATCCGCGTGCATATGGCAAGTCTGCATCATCCGCTGCTGGGCGATACGATCTACGGCAGCGAGAGACAGCCCTACCAAACCCAAGGGCAGGTGCTTCATGCGGGCGTGCTTGGCTTCGTCCATCCGAGCACCGGGGTTTATATGGAATTTCAGGCGCCGCTTCCGGACTATTTCGAGCGGCTTTTGGAGAAGCTGCGAGGCTGATGCGGGAATGCCCCGAAAAGGGCGGGGATTGCCTGACGGCGCGCGCCGCAGGCGTTTGGAAAGGAAACGGTATGCGCGAAGAACAAAAACAAAGGCTGCTTTCGCTTCTGCGGCAAAAGAAACGCCTTTTGCTGACCGGCACGCCGGGAGTGGGAAAAACCTTCCTTGCGCAGGAGGTCGCCAAAAACGGCGGAATGCGCTATTTTACGTTTGAGCTGCCGATGGACGCCGCCTTCTGCGAACAGATCCGGCAGGAGGGGCTGCTTTCCGCGGTGCAGGCGCTGACGGCGGAGACATGGACGGGGGAGCGGCAGGAGACGTTTCTCTATCTTTTGGACGGCGTGGAGGCGCTCGGAAAAGAGGCGCTGCAAAAGCTCCTTTTCGGACCCCTGCCGGAGCATTTGATTCTGATCACAAGCCGCAGGGACTGGTTTTTCGGAGCGGACCCGATTCGGCTCCCGGAGGAGATGCGGGAAGAAACCGTCCTTCCGTACGACTTTGAAGACTTTCTGCGCGCCATGGGAAACGAATGGTACTTGGAAATTCTAAAGGCGCACGCCGAGCGGAAAAAGCCGATCCCCGAATTGGTGCTGGAGGAACTGAACGACTGTCTTTACGACTATCTGCTGGCGGGGGGCTATCCGACGGTCGTGCGGAGCTATCAGACGCTGCGGGGCGATCTTGGAGGCATCCGCGCGGCACAAAAGAGGGCTTATGCGGCGATCGCTCTCGATCTGTTTTCGGAGGAAGCGCTTCCTGCGGGAGTCAGCGCCACAAGGCTGCGGCAGCTCCTCCGCCTTGTTGCCGAAGCCTCGGATCGGTTCTCCGCGCCGAGCTTCACCGCCATCCGAAAGGGCGCGACCAAGCAGCAGTTTCAGGGGGAGCTTTCCTATCTGCTTGCCAACGGGCTTCTGCTTGCGGTGGAGCGGGACGGGCAGGATTACCGTTATGAATTTACCGATTCGGGACTGCTTCGCTATTTTCGAACGGATTACGAGCCCTTTCTCCATCTGGAGGAAGCGCCGTGCCCGAAGTACATTCTACAGCAGTATGTTTATTCTACTCTATGGCGATATCAAATTCCCGTGCAGAGCTGGCGTTCCGGACGCGGGGCGCAGATCAGCTTTTTTTCGCGGGACGGCAGCTGGGCGCTGGATTGCAGCAATCACAGGGGCGGCTATCGCCGGAATCAGCAGTCTTTTCTGCGGGAGCATCCCGATACGAAGCTCTACACCTGTGGACTCAGTCCGGAGCAGGGGCTTCTTTATGTGGCGCTTGAGCCGATCCTGAAACAGATTTCTGAAAGAAAGCGCTTGACGGACACACACTATTGATGTAGAATAAAAGAACAAAATCACACAGGACAAGTGAGCGGGAAAAAAATCATGGGAGAGAAAATCAGATTACACGAAGGCGAACTGAACGTTATGGAGCTGCTTTGGTCAAACCAAAGTCTGGCTGCCAAGGATATCGCGAAGATCATTAAGGACTATGTGGGCTGGGAAAAAAATACGACCTATACCGTCATCAAACGTCTGATCGATAAAGGGGCGATCATCCGGGAGGAGCCGGGCTTTCTCTGCAAGGCAAACATAACGAAAAAAGAGGTGCAGCAGATCGAAACCGACGCGCTGCTGACCAAGCTGTTCAACGGAACGCTTTCCCGTTTCTTTACGGATTATCTTGCGAATCAGAAATTCACTCCCGAAGAGATTCGAGAGCTGCGAAGAATTTTGGATGTACAGTACCGAAAAATGCTGTAGCCGCATAGGATAATGCTGGAAGCGCCGCCTTAACGCTTAGGAAAAGCCGACATAGAATTAACCAAATATGGCGGATGTTTAACAGTATTTTCTATTGACGAACGGAGTCTTAAATGGTAGACTATGCTCAGTTAAGCGACCCTGTTTATTTTAGAAAAAGAACATAAAAATTTTACACGGAACGACAAAAAGAAAGGGTTCTCTTACGCACGGAAAGCCCTTTCTTTTTCTTCTATAGAGGCATTTTTCCAAAGCGGCAAGCGCTTTGCCAAGAGGGGGCTGTGAGAACCTGATTTCATGAGGACGATTTATGGGAAAGTATTTTGGAACGGACGGCTTCCGTGGAGAAGCCAATGAAAGCCTGACCGCAGAACATGCCTTTCAGGTCGGCCGATTTCTCGGCTGGTATTTTGGAGAGCTGCGGAAAAGAAACGGCGGCAGCACGCCGGCACGCATCGTGATCGGAAAGGATACCAGACGCTCCAGCTATATGTTTGAATATACGCTTGTGGGCGGTCTGACCGCTTCGGGGGCGGACGCTTATCTTTTGCATGTGACAACGACGCCGTCCGTGGCTTATATTGCAAAAACCGACGGCTTTGACTGCGGCATCATGATCTCCGCCAGCCACAATCCCTACTACGACAACGGGATCAAGCTGATCAACGGAAAGGGCGAGAAGATGGACGAAGCAACCATCGCTCTGTTGGAGGCTTATCTGGACGGCGGGCTGGAAGTTTTCGGGAAGAGGTACGAAGAGCTTCCGCACGCCACAAGAGAGGGGATCGGACGCACGGTGGACTATGCGGACGGCAGAAGCCGCTATGCGCAGCATCTGATCTCCCTTGGGGACGAATCCTTCCGGGGGTGGCGGATTGCGCTCGACTGCGCGAAC
Source organism: Lachnospiraceae bacterium (assembly GCA_030524525.1). GTDB lineage: Bacteria > Bacillota > Clostridia > Lachnospirales > Lachnospiraceae > ISDg. The sequence continues at coordinate 109,616 of JAUNGI010000004.1, read as the reverse complement.
GGCAGCGCATGGAGCCTTGCCAAAACCGTATTCGACGCCCTTGGCGTGGAGACCCATGTCATCCATGCGGAGCCTAACGGCGAAAACATCAACAACAACGCGGGCTCCACACATATGGAGGGGCTTCAGAAATTCGTTGCGGAGCACGGTCTGGACGCGGGCTTTGCATACGACGGGGACGCCGACCGGTGCCTTTGCGTGGACGAAACGGGGCGGATCGTAAACGGCGATCAGATTCTGTATATTTACGGACGTTATCTGAAGGAGCACGGAAAGCTGGCAAACAATACGGTCGTAACGACGGTCATGTCGAATTTCGGGCTATACAAGGCGTTTGACGAGCTTGGCATCGGCTACGCCAAGACCGCCGTGGGAGACAAATACGTTTATGAATATATGACGCAGAACGGCTGCTGCCTCGGCGGAGAACAGTCCGGTCATATTATCTTTACCGACGACGCCTCCACCGGAGACGGTATTTTAACCAGTCTCAAAATGCTGGAGGTCATGTCCGCGAAAAAGCAGCGGCTCGGCGAGCTGGCGGCGCCGGTCACGGTCTATCCGCAGGTGCTGATCAACGTTAGGGTCAAGGATAAGGCGGCGGCACAGAACGACGCCGACGTGCAGGCAGCCGTCCGCGAAGCGGAGGAGGAGCTTTCGGGCGCGGGCCGCATTCTGGTGCGCGAGTCCGGAACGGAACCGCTGATCCGCGTCATGGCGGAGGCGGAGACAAAGGAACGCTGCCGGGCGCTGGCGGAGCGGATCGTTTCGGTCATCAAGGCCAAGGGACACGAGAGAAGCTGATTTAGTGGAAAGGAGACCCCTATGTGTGGTATTGTTGGATATACCGGAAGAAAGCAGGCTGCGCCGATCTTATTGGACGGTCTTACCAAGCTGGAATACCGCGGCTACGATTCGGCGGGCATTGCCGTCCGCAACGGCACCGATGAGGCGGAGATCGTAAAGGCGAAGGGGCGGCTGCAATTTCTGATCGAAAAGACAAACGGCGGTCAGGCGGTTTCGGGAACGTGCGGCATCGGGCATACGCGCTGGGCGACGCACGGAGAGCCTTCGGAGGACAACGCCCATCCGCACAGCAGCGAGGGCTGCGAGGTGATCGCCGTACATAACGGGATCATAGAAAATTATCAGGAGCTGCGGGATAAGCTGCTTCGAAAGGGCTATTCCTTCTATTCCCAGACCGATACCGAGGTCGTTGTCAAGCTGATCGATTACTATTATAAAAAATATCAGGTGGGGCCCATCGACGCGCTGGCAAAGACGATGGTGCGCGTCCGCGGCTCCTACGCTCTCGCCGTTATGTTTAAGGACTATCCGGGCGAGATTTACGCCGCCCGGAAGGACAGTCCGATGATCCTCGGCGTTGCGGACGGAGAAGCCTATCTGGCTTCGGACGTCCCCGCGATCCTGAATCACACAAGAAGCGTCTATTATATCGAAAATCTGGAGATGGCGCGGCTTGCCGACGGCGCCGTGACGTTCTATAATCTGAACGGCGACGTGGTCGAAAAGGAGCCGACAGAGATCCGGTGGGACGCGACGGCGGCGGAAAAGGCGGGCTTTGAGCATTTCATGATGAAAGAGATCCACGAGCAGCCGAAGGCGGTAAAGGATACGCTGTATTCGGTGCTTCGGGACGATGTGATCGACCTGAGCTCCGTGGGTCTTACGGACGACCAGATCCGCGCGGTCAGCCAGATCCACATTGTCGCCTGCGGTTCCGCTTATCACGTGGGCGTGGTGGCGCAATATGTAACGGAAAGCCTTGCGCGCATCCCGGTTCGGGTCGAGCTTGCTTCGGAATTCCGTTACCGCAAGCCGCTGCTTCCCCAAGACAGTCTTGTGATCATCATCAGTCAGTCCGGTGAAACCGCCGACAGTCTGGCGGCGCTTCGGGAGGCAAAGGGCCGGGGCGTCCGGACGCTTGCGATCGTCAACGTGGTCGGAAGCTCCATTGCACGGGAGGCGGACAACGTGTTCTATACGATGGCGGGACCGGAGATCGCGGTGGCGACCACCAAGGCGTACAGCGCGCAGCTGATCGCCTGCTATTTGCTTGCCATTCAGTTTGGCATGGTTCGCGAAACGATCTCCGAGGATTATTACGGAAGCCTGCTGTGGGAGCTTCGTTCCCTGCCGGATAAGATCCAAAAAATTTTGGAGGAAAAGGAACGGCTGCAATGGTTTGCCGCAAAGCAGGCAAACGCCAAGGACATTTTCTTCCTCGGACGCGGCATTGATTACGCGATCAGCTTGGAAGGCAGCCTGAAAATGAAGGAGATCAGCTACATCCACTCGGAAGCCTATGCGGCCGGAGAGCTCAAGCACGGGACGATCAGTCTGATCGAGGACGGAACGCTTGTGATCTGCATTCTGACGCAGCAGGAGCTTTACGAAAAAATGATCAGCAATATGGCGGAGGTCAAGAGCCGCGGCGCTTATCTGATGGGCGTTACGACCTACGGCAATTATACGGTCGAGGATACGGCGGATTTTACCGTATATATCCCGCAGACCGACGAGCATTTTATGGCGAGTCTCGCCGTTGTCCCGCTGCAGCTCATGGGCTATTATGTCAGCGTGGCAAGGGGCTTAGATGTGGATAAGCCGAGAAATCTGGCAAAGAGCGTAACGGTGGAATGACCGAAAGCGGCGCAAAATACCGAATCATGGGGAAAGGAGCGGCAGGCTATGTACAACCGGGGACATCAGGGAATATTCAAGCATATTGATTTCATTCTGTGGGATCTGCTTTGTCTGGAGCTGGCGTATCTTCTTGCCTTTTGGGTCCGGCACGGTCTTTCCTCGCCCTATGCGTCGCATACCTACCGCAATATGGCGCTGTTCCTTACGCTGATGGACGTGGTCGTGATCGCGATGTACGGAACGCTGAAAAACGTTCTGAAACGCGGCTACTACAAAGAATTTTCCGTCACCGTAAAGCACACGGTCATCCTCCTTGTTTCGGGCATCGTTTATCTCTTCCTTTTGAGAGAATCGCAAAACTTTTCGCGGACGGTGCTGCTGCTGACCGGCATCATTTATATGCCGGTCACATGGCTCGTGCGCGTGGTCTGGAAGCAGCTCCTCTGCCGGCACCTGCGCTTTTCCGTGGGCCGCTCCCTGCTGATCGTCACCAAGGAAAGCGGCATCAACGAGGTGGTGGAAAATCTGCGGAACCACAATTACGAGGGCTACCGCATCAGCGGCATCGCGATCATCGACAACGACTGGGTCGGACGGAAAATCGACGACATCCCGGTCGTAGCGGATCGCTCCAGCGTGTTCGCTTACGTAAGCAAGAACTGGGTGGACGAGGTCTTTCTGGACCTGACGCCGAGCGACCCCGCCACGGAGGAAATGTACACGCGTTTTCACGACATGGGCGTTGTAACGCACATGAAGCTTGTGCTGCATTTGAATCTCACCGGCACGAAGCAGTTTGTCGAAAGCTTCGGGAACTATACGGTAATGACGACCACGATCAACGCCGCGACGCCGCGACAGCTTATTATCAAAAAGCTGATGGATCTTTGCGGCGGTCTGATCGGCTGTCTGTTCACCGGGGTGCTGGCGCTCATTCTCGGCCCGATCATCTATATCAAATCGCCGGGGCCGATCTTCTTTACCCAGAAGCGCGTCGGGAAAAACGGGAAAATCTTCAAGATCTATAAATTCCGCAGCATGTATCTTGATGCGGAGCAGCGCAAGGCCGAGCTGATGGCGCAGAACAAAAGCAAGGACGGCTTTATGTTCAAGGTCGAATACGACCCGCGTATTATCGGCTGCGAGCGCCGACCGGACGGCACGGTCAAAAAGGGCATCGGCAATTTTATCCGCGACTGGAGCCTCGACGAGTTCCCGCAGTTTTTCAACGTGCTGAAGGGAGACATGAGTCTCGTGGGCACTCGTCCGCCGACCTTGGACGAGTGGGAGAAGTACGACGAGCATCACCGGAAGCGGCTTTCCACCAAGCCGGGGCTGACCGGCATGTGGCAGGTCAGCGGCAGAAGCCAGATCACCGACTTTGAGGAGGTCGTGCGGCTCGATACAAAATATATCTCGGAATGGAATCCGGGATTGGATATCAAAATCCTGCTAAAGACGGTCGTGACCGTCTTTACAAAGAAAGGCGCCATGTAAATGAAAGGAATCATCTTGGCCGGAGGCTCCGGCACGCGTTTGTACCCCCTGACAAAGGTCACCTCGAAACAGCTTCTCCCAATTTACGACAAGCCGATGATCTATTATCCGATGTCGGTGCTTATGATGGCGGGAATTCGGGACATCCTGATTATATCGACGCCGCAGGATCTTCCCCGTTTTCGGGAACTGCTCGGAAACGGACACCAGTTCGGCGTTCGTCTGGAATATAGGGAGCAGCCCTCGCCGGACGGGCTCGCGCAGGCGTTTTTGATCGGCGAGAGCTTTATCGGCAGCGATACGGTGGCGATGGTGCTGGGCGACAACATTTTCGCCGGTCACGGACTCCGGAAACGCCTGCGGGCGGCGGTCGAGAACGCGGAGGCGGGACGGGGAGCTACGATCTTCGGCTACTATGTGGACGATCCCGAGCGTTTCGGAATCGTCGAGTTTGACCAAGGCGGAAAAGCCGTCTCCATTGAGGAAAAACCGGCGCAGCCAAAGAGCAATTACTGCGTGACCGGTCTTTACTTTTACGACAACCGCGTCGTTTCCTACGCCAAGGAGCTGCGTCCGTCGGCGCGCGGAGAGCTGGAAATCACCGACCTGAACCGCATCTATCTGGAAAACGGTTCGCTGAACGTGGAGCTGCTCGGCCAAGGCTTTACTTGGCTGGACACCGGCACGCACGAAAGCTTGGTCGATGCCACGAACTTTGTAAAAACCGTGGAGACTCACCAGCATCGTAAGATCGCTTGTCTGGAGGAGATCGCCTATCTGAACGGCTGGATCGGCCGGGAGGAGGTGCTTGCGGTCTACGAAACGCTGAAAAAGAATCAGTACGGGCAGTATCTCAAGGATGTTCTGGACGGGAAATACATTGACATCCTGCACTAAAAGTGATATATTTATTTACCGCCAGCGTTTTCCCGCGCCGTGCCGGTAAAGGGTCGGGAATTCCAAACATCCCGACGCACCTCTGGAAAGGAGAAGATAAACTCGTGAAAAAGTATCTGATCACCGGCTGTGCCGGATTTATCGGTTCTAACTTCGTTTATTATATGCTGAAAAAATATGACGATATTCTGCTGGTCAACTTGGACAAGCTGACCTATGCCGGAAATCTGGAAAACCTGAAAGGCGTGGAGGACGATCCGCGCCATGTGTTCGTGCAGGGCGATATTTGCGACAAGGAGCTGGTGTCCGGTCTCTTTGCCAAATACGATTTTGACTATGTGATCAATTTCGCGGCGGAATCCCATGTGGACCGTTCGATCGCCAATCCGGAAATTTTTGTCCAGACCAACGTGATGGGGACGGTCAATCTGCTCCAGAGAGCGAAGGAGGCGTGGTACGACGCCTCCGCCAAGACGTGGAAGGAGGGTAAAAAGTACCTTCAGGTCTCCACCGACGAGGTTTACGGCGCCCTTGGTGCGGACGGCTATTTTATCGAAACGACTCCGATCAATCCGCACAGCCCGTATTCTTCCTCCAAGGCGAGCGCCGACCACTTTGTCCGGGCGTTTCACGACACCTACGGCATGCCGGTCAATATTACCCGCTGCTCCAACAACTATGGTCCCTACCAGTTCCCGGAAAAGCTGATCCCGCTCATGATCAACAACGTGAAGCGGCACAAGCAGCTTCCGGTATACGGCGACGGCATGCAGATCCGCGACTGGCTGTATGTGGAGGATCACTGCAAGGCGATCGACATGGTGGCAAACGGCGGCAGGCTCGGCGAGGTCTACAACGTCGGCGGGCACAACGAGCGTCCCAATATTTTTATTGTAAAAACGATCATTGAACAGCTTCACGATCGGCTGAAGGACGAGGGCATTTCCGAAGCCCTGATCCGCCATGTGGAGGACCGGCTCGGTCACGATCGCCGCTACGGCATCGATCCGAGCAAAATCAAAAACGATCTCGGCTGGTATCCGGAGACGCCGTTCGAGAAGGGCATCGTGCTTACGATCGACTGGTATTTGGAGCACGAGGAATGGATGGAGCACGTGACCAGCGGCGATTATCAGAACTATTACGAGGAAATGTACCGAGCAAAAGCCGAAGTATAACGGATCACGGAGAGGTTGTGGGAAGATGAAATTTTTTGTGACAGGCGTGAATGGTCAGCTTGGCCACGACGTTATGAATGAGCTGTTAAAAAGAGGGCATGAGGGCGTCGGTTCCGATCTTGCCGCAGCGTATGCTGGTGTTGCAGACGGTTCGGCTGTGACCACGGCTCCGTATGTCGGTTTGGATATTACCGACAAGGAGACGGTCAGGAAGGTCATTACGGAGATCCGTCCGGACGCGGTCATTCACTGCGCCGCATGGACGGCGGTGGACATGGCGGAGGACGACGATAAGGTCGGACTTGTTCGGGCGGTCAATGCGGGCGGCACCCGGAACATTGCGGAGGTCTGCAAGGCGATCGGCTGCAAGCTGCTTTATCTGTCCACGGACTATGTGTTCGACGGGCAGGGAACGGAGCCGTGGAAGCCGGACTGCAAGGACTATAAGCCGCTGAACGTTTACGGACAAACCAAGCTGGAAGGCGAGCTGGCGGTCAGCCGGACGCTGGAAAAATATTTTATCGTGCGCATCGCTTGGGTATTCGGTCTGAACGGAAAGAATTTTATCAAGACCATGATAAACGCGGGCAAGACCCACGAGGAGGTGCGGGTCGTCAACGACCAGATCGGAACGCCGACCTACACCTATGATCTTGCGCGGCTTCTGGTGGATATGTGCGAAACGGAAAAGTACGGCTATTACCACGCCACCAATGCGGAGGTTTCGGAACAGGAGGCGGCGGCAAGCGGCTGCAAGGCGGGATATATCAGCTGGTACGACTTCTGTTGTGAATTTTACCGGCAGTACGGGCTGAATACCAAGGTCACGCCGGTCACCACGGAGGAGTACGGTCTGAGCAAGGCGGCGCGCCCCGTGAACAGCCGGCTCGACAAGAGCAAGCTGACGGAAGCAGGGTTTGCGCCGCTGCCGACGTGGCAGGACGCCGTCGGCAGATACCTGAAAGAGGCGGAACTTTAAGCATTACGGAGGTAGGCATGGGACAAATCAAGGTTACCCAAGCCCCGATCGAGGGGCTGTACGTCATTGAACCGACCGTCCACGGAGACGAGCGCGGCTATTTTATGGAGACCTACAATCAGCGCGACATGCAGGAGGCCGGGCTTGACATGGTGTTCGTTCAGGACAACCAGAGCATGAGCACCAAGGGCGTGCTGCGCGGGCTGCATTTTCAGAAGCAGTACCCGCAGGGCAAGCTCGTGCGGGTCATCCGCGGAGCGGTGTTCGACGTGGCGGTGGATCTGCGTTCCGGCAGCGCCACATACGGACAGTGGTACGGCGTGGAGCTGACCGAGGAAAACAAGAAGCAGTTTTATGTCAGCGAGGGCTTTGCGCACGGCTTTCTCGTGCTGAGCGACGCGGCGGAATTCTGCTACAAGGTGACCGACTTCTATCATCCGGGCGACGAGGGCGGTCTGGCTTGGAACGACCCGGAGATCGGCATTGCTTGGCCGCAGCTTACCGGAGCCTATCCGGGCAGCGCTTCTGCGGAGGGCTATGCGCTGGCGGACGGTACGAAGCTCAAGCTGAGCGAAAAAGATACCAAGTGGCTGGGACTGAAAGATACGTTTCGGTTTTAGGCGAGGAGAGAACAGGTGAAAGTACGGCACGTTTTTCTTGTGGGCGCGAAATCGCTGGGCGCTTACGGTGGTTATGAAACATTTATTAATAAGCTGACGGAATATCATCAGCACGATACGAGACTCCAATATCATGTGGCATGCAAGGCAAACGGCGACGGCTGCATGGACGAAACCAAGCTGGAAAACGTCTCCCGTACCGTAAAGGACGGCAAGGGGAATACCGTTGAATTTACTTACCACAACGCCCGCTGCTTTAAGATCCGAATTCCGGAAAAGCTTGGCCCCGCGCAGGCGATCTATTATGACGTAAAAGCTTTGTCCGAGTGCTGCCGCTACATTGAAAAGAACCGCCTGCAGCGTCCCGTTATTTATATTATGGCGTGCCGTATCGGTCCTTTTATAAAGCACTACTATAAAAAGATCCATAGGCTTGGCGGCAAGATTTATCTGAATCCGGACGGACACGAGTGGATGAGAGCCAAATGGAGCGCCCCCATTCGAAAATACTGGAAACTTTCCGAGCAGAAGATGGTCAAATGGTCGGATCTCCAGATCTGCGACTCGGTAAATATCGAAAAATACATACACGAGTCTTATGACGGCAAGGGGATCCGGGGGAAAAGTCCAAAAACCACGTTTATTGCCTACGGAGCGGAGACCAGACGAAGCAAGCTGACGGATGACGACGCGAAATTAACGGCGTGGATGGAAAGCAAGGCGTTAAAGCCGCAGGAATATTATCTTGTGGTCGGTCGATTTGTTCCGGAAAACAACTATGAAACCATGATCCGCGAATTTATGAAAAGCGGCAGCAAAAAGGACTTTGCCATTATCACAAACGTGAACGACAAATTTCTTGACGAACTGGAAGCCAAGCTGCATTTTCGCACCGATCCGAGGATCAAGTTTGTCGGAACCGTATACGATCAAGAGCTTTTGATGAAAATACGCGAGAATGCCTACGCCTATTTCCACGGTCATGAGGTGGGAGGGACGAATCCCTCGCTTCTGGAGGCTCTGGGCAGCACCGAATTGAATCTGCTTCTGAACGTGGGGTTTAACCGGGAAGTGGCGGAGGACGCCGCCCTGTACTGGAACAAAGAGCCGGGGAATCTGGCGGCGCTGATCGACCGTGCCGACGGAATCGGCGAGGACGCGCGGGCGGCGCTTGGCAGGAAAGCCAAGCAGCGGATCCGGGAGGCATATAGCTGGGAGTACATTTGCGGACGCTATGCAGAGGAATTTCTGAAATAAAGAGATGGAGTATTGAAAAAAGTGGAAAACATTGATCGACTTCATGAAGTGGACTTAAACATCGTAAAAGAAGTGGTCCGTATCTGCAATCAGACAGGGCTAATTTATTATATGTCCGGCGGGACCCTGCTCGGTGCAGTTCGTCATCATGGCTTTATTCCGTGGGATGATGATATTGATCTGGCAATGCCAAGAGAAGATTACGAAAAGTTTTTGAAGCTTGCCCCCAAACTTCTTCCTAAAAATCTCCAGATCGTAAACTACAGAACCGATCCCGAATACCCTTACTATATTACCCGTGTAAGAGATATTGATACGAAGGTAGAGGAAATTCGTATCGGTAATGATTATAGATACACGAATGCCTCCATAGACATTTTCCCATTAGACGGAACGCCCAATCCGCTTTGGATTAGAAAGCTTTATTTCTTCCGTGTCATGGCACACAGGGCATTGATGTCGTTATGTTACAAAGACTCGATCGACAGAAGCAGGAAGCGCGGAAAAGTCGAGAAACTTTTCCTCTCCATCATGGAAAAACTTCCAATCGAGAAAATTTTTGACCCGTATCAGGAAAAATGTAAAATCGACAAGATCATGCGAAAGCATAAAGTAGAAGATTCTGATAATATTGGCTGCCTGATGGGGGCATATCGCACCAATCAGATCGTTCCCAAACGCTATTTCGGCAAGGGAAGAATGTATCCCTTCGAAACGATTACGTTACGCGGTCCCGAATTGTACGACGAATATCTTACACAAATGTACGGCGATTATATGAAATTGCCGCCGAAAGAATCACAAAAGGTTCATTTTAAGATCGTCGAAATACATGGTGAAAAGGTCGAGTAAATAAGGAAGCATGCTATGAAAAAATACAAAAAAGGCTATACACAAGGCGTCTATGATATGTTTCATATCGGTCATCTGAACATTTTGAACCGTGCAAAGGAAATGTGTGATTATCTGGTAGTAGGAATTAACTCTGATGTTTTGGTTCAAAGCTACAAAAGCAAAACACCTATTATCAACGAGAACGACCGCATGGAAATCGTCCGCAATATCAAAGCGGTGGACGAAGTCGTCTTGGCCGAAACCTTAGATAAGCGAGAACAGCATGACAAAATCGGCTTTGATGCAATTTTCATTGGAAGCGACTGGAAGGGGAACCCCAGATGGGAAGCCACCAAGCAAGAAATGCAGGAAATTGGTGTGGACGTTGTTTTTTTACCGCATACGGATGGAGTTACCTCAACCATGCTTCGGAATGTTAAAGACGCAAAGGTGGATGGGTAAAATGGATATTAAAAAACTACGGGGACTTTGGGACCGCTTGTTTGAGTATGATCGGGCGGCAGAACGAAAAATCATCAAGTCCATTCGACTTTGGAACAGCAACAGACTCCCGAAGCAAGTACGTTCCATGTTTTTGTATAACCGAATCCGCAAAAAGTACGGTTGCAGCATCAACCCGCGTATTCAGCTTGGGGAGAACTTTTATATTTCGCATGCTCAGGATATTGTTATCGGTCAGACCTCGGAGATCGGAGATAACTGCAGAGTCTTTCCGGGAGCAAAATTGATTGCCAAAGTAGAAGGCGACGAGGAATTGGTAAAACGAGGAGTAAGACGGCATCCCAAAATCGGAAATAACTGTATGCTTGGTGCAGATTGCATTATTATCGGTCCTGTTGCTATTGGAAACAATGTGACCATTGCGGCTGGTGCAATCGTTACCAAAGATATTCCTGATAATTGTACGGTTATTGGAACAAACGTTATCCGAGAAAAAAGCCGAGAGATGTAAATTTAGGATAGGGGATCGTTGTATGAGTGATTTCAAGGCAGATTTCCAGAAGGTCGGGGGAGTCCAAAAAGTCAAAGATTTTGCAAGAGAAGGTGTTCTGGGAACTGTTTGCGGAGAGATCCTTTTGTTAGGTAAGTCCCATAAGGCGTTGGAGTTAGTCAACCTAAGCGCACAGTTCAAGATCTACAACAAATTAAAGAAAAGATATGGTCGCTATATTGGAGAAATAAATCCAACCACAGAGGGCAGCTTTCATCGAATCGTATGGCTAAGCTGGCTGCAAGGCATTGAAAATGCCCCGGATCTGGTAAAAAAATGTTATGAATCGGTAAAAGAGAATTTCTCTGACTGGAATATCGTAGTCGTGACTGCAAATAACCTGCACGAATACACCGAGTTTCCGGAATACATTCTTGAAAAGTGGAAATCCGGTGTGATCTCAAATACCCATTTTTCCGATTTACTAAGGATCGAACTGTTGACACGACATGGCGGTTTATGGTTGGACGCTACCGTCTATTGTACGGGCACGCTTTCGGCATATATTGAAAAAACAGATTTGTTTCTGCATCAGGTTTTGAAACCCGGCTATACGGGGCACATAAACCGGATTTCAAGCTGGATGATATGGGCCAAGTCGAACGACCCTATCCTGACCGAAACGAAAAATTTATTGTGGACGTACTGGAAAAAAGAGAAAAAGCTATTTGATTACTTTCTGCTTCATTACTTTATGACCATGACATTGAACGCGTATCCCATGGAGCTGCAAAAAATCGTTCCCATGGACAATGCCGCTCCGCACATTTTGTATCTTCGGCTGTTCGAGCAGTACGACGAAAACATATGGCAAAGCATTCAGGCACAGACGCCGTTCCACAAATTGAGCTATAAATTTCAGCAGGAGCAGGAGAACATACCGGGCACCTATTACGACGTACTGTTTGGAAAACAGGAGAGGAACGAACTATGAAGGTGGTAATTTTAGCGGGCGGCTACGGCACCCGAATTTCCGAGGAATCGCAATTCAAGCCCAAGCCGATGATCGAAATCGGCGAAATGCCGATCCTTTGGCATATCATGAAGGTATATTCGTACTACGGCTTTCATGAATTTATCATCTGCGCAGGCTACAAGCAGCATGTGATCAAGGAATGGTTTTCCGACTATTTCCTGCATACCTCCGACATAACCTTCGACTTTACAAGCGGGAACCGGATCCTTGTTCATAACAAGCATGCGGAGCCTTGGAAGGTCACCGTCGTCGATACCGGTCTGAACACGCAGACCGGCGGACGCGTAAAAAGGATTCGGGAATATGTGGAAGGCGAGCCTTTCATGCTGACATACGGAGATGCCGTGGGAGATATCAACATTCCGGAGCTGCTGCAATTCCATAAAGCGCATGGGAAGATCGGCACGATGTCAATGTACAATTTCGGTCAGAACAAAGGCGTCGTTGAGGTCGGAAGGGACGGAACGATCGCCGCGTTTCGGGAAAAGTCGGATCTGGACGGCGACCTGATCAACATCGGTTTCATGGTCTTTGAGCCGGAACTGTTCGATTATATTGAAGGCGACGCAACGGTTTTTGAGAAAGGTCCTCTTGCAAAATTGGTCGCGGAGCAGCAGCTTGTGGGCTATGTGCATAAAGGCTACTGGCAGTGCATGGATACGCTGAGAGAAAAGCAGCAATTAGAACGGCTCTGGGAAAATGGTCAAGCTCCTTGGAAGCTGTGGAATTGAATTGGGAGGCTGCAAAAGTGCAATTTGATTTGAATTTCTACAAAGAGAAACGGGTTTTTGTAACCGGTCATACCGGCTTTAAGGGGGCGTGGCTGTGCAAAATGCTTTCCAACGCCGGCGCAATCGTTACCGGCTATTCGTTGGAGCCGCCCACCAGCCCGTCGCTTTTTGAGATCGCGGACATCGCACGGGACGTTACTTCCGTGATCGGAGACATCCGGGATTATGCGGCCTTGAAAAAAGCGTTTGACGAGGCGCAGCCGGAGATCGTGCTGCATCTGGCTGCCCAGCCGATCGTGCGGGACAGCTATCAAGCCCCCGCATATACCTATGAGACCAACGTCATGGGCACCGTGAATATTCTGGAATGCGTCCGAAACAGTACCTGCGTAAAGTCCTTCCTGAACGTTACCACGGACAAGGTATACCGGAACCGGGAATGGGCGTGGGGCTACCGCGAGAACGAGGAGCTGGACGGCTACGATCCGTACTCCAACTCCAAGTCCTGCTCCGAGCTGGTAACGCACAGCTATAAAAACAGCTTTTTCCATGACGGCAGCGTTGCCGTTTCGACCGCTCGCGCCGGCAATGTGATCGGCGGCGGCGACTTTGCCAACGACCGGATCGTTCCGGATTGCGTTCGGGCCGCCGTCCGGAAGGAAGACATCGTGGTGCGCAATCCGTTTTCCACCCGACCGTATCAGCATGTTCTGGAGCCCCTGTACGCTTATTTGATGATCGCCGCGATGCAGTACCGGGACGCTGCGGAAAACCGGGATTCGAACTATGCGGGATATTATAACGTCGGTCCCGACGACCGGGATTGTTTTCAAACGGGCGCTTTGGTCGATCTGTTTGTCAAGCACTGGGGAGCGGGGATGAAATGGGTCAATCGCTGCGACGGAGGCCCTCACGAGGCCAATTTCCTAAAGCTCGACTGCTCAAAATTGAAAACGACGTTTGGCTGGAAGCCGCGCTGGGATCTGGATAAGGCGATGGAAAAGGTGGTCGAATGGAGCAAATGCTGGGTTGCGGGCGGCGACGTAAGAGCCTGCATGGATCGGCAGATCCAAGAATTTCTAAGCGCATAGATCACAAGGAGAAAAAAATATGCAGAAAGTCATTATCAGCGGAGCCGACGGCTTTGTCGGAAGCAATACGGTGAAAAAATTTCTTGAAGAGGGCGTCACGGTTCTCGCCTTAGATATGGGCGCCGCGCCGCACAGACTGGAAGCCCATCCCCGTCTGACCTATATGCAGTGCGATATTTCCGATCCCTCCGCCATGCTGGAAAACATTCCTCAGGGCGTTTACGACACTTTTCTGCATTTTGCTTGGGCAGGCTCCGCAGGCTCTGCCCGGACGGATTATTCCCTTCAAATGCAGAATGCGTTAAACACGGTGGAGTGCCTGAAAACCGCCCAAAAGCTTGGCTGCGCCCGCTTTGTATGCGCCGGAAGCATTATGGAGTACGAGGTAGAGGCGGCAGTCCACGCGCAGGGAACGCGTCCGGGCATGGGCTATATTTACGGCATGGGCAAGCACATTGCTCATTGCCTGTGTAAATCGGTCGCCGCAGACATCGGGATTGACCTGCTGTGGCCTATGATCACAAACGCCTACGGCGTAGGCGAGCTGTCTCCGCGCTTTGTGAATACGACGATCCGAAAGATCCTGAACGGAGAACCGCTCCAATTTACCGCCGCGACGCAGAATTACGACTTTGTCTATGTTACCGACGTGGCAAACGCATTTTATCTGATCGCCAAAAACGGCAAGCCCTTCTGCGAGTATATGATCGGCAGCTCCAACGCGCGGCCGCTGAAGGAGTTTATTCTGGAAATGCAGCAGGCCCTCGCGCCGGACGCAGTGCCTTTGTTCGGCGACGTCCCTTTTACGGGAACGAATATGCCGCTGAGTACGTTTGATACGACCGATACCAAAAACGATACCGGCTTTCAGGCGGAGGTCAGCTTTGCAGAGGGAACCCGCCGAACAATGGAATGGTTAAAAACCGTATGACAGGAGGAACGTACCATGGTTCAGAAATTCGAGTTTCAGGAGCTTGACCTCAAGGGCGCCTATTGTATCAAGCCCTTTTATGCAACCGACAATCGCGGCGGATTTATCAAGGACTATAACGTAGACACCTTTCGCGCAAACGGGATCGAACACGATCTGAAAGAAGTCTTTTACACCGTTTCCAAAAAAGGCGTGATCCGCGCGACCCACTTTCAGTTGGGAAAGCAGCAGGCGAAGCTCGTTCGCTGCATTACCGGTCATGTATACGACGTTATTGTGGATCTGCGGCCGGATTCTCCGACCTATGGACAATGGAGAGGCTTCCATTTGACCGGGGAAAACACAACCAGCCTGCTGGTGCCGGAATATTTCGGGCACGGCTATCTTGTGCTTGAAGATTCCGTCGTCAGCTACAAATGCGCCGAGGTTTTCTACGGAGAAGGCGATTCCGGCATCGCCTACAACGACCCGGATATCGGCATTGATTGGCCCTTCGAAGCCATCGGCGGAGAAAAAAATCTTATTATCAGTGAAAAAGATCTGCACTTAATGAGCTTCAAAGAATACGCGGCAAAAATCAAGGGGACGTTTTAATGGATTCAGAAACGAATTTTTTCGAGATAAACAGCCGAATAAAGAGTGAATTGATTTTCGGAGGAAAAAATCCCGATCCGCCGATTTTAAGCATTGTCATTCCAACTTACAAAAGAATTGATTTATTGAGAAAAAATCTGAGAGCGATCCTAAGCCAGATTCAGCCGCAGAGCTTTTTTTACGAGGTCGTAATCGTTTCCAACGATCCGGACTTTGATCCTGCCTTGCTGGAGCTGGAGCTCGATCCCCGAGTTTTCAAGGTGTACGTCAATCAGAGCAACCTTGGAATGTGCGGAAATATGAATCGCTGCGCGACGCTGGCAGCCGGAGAATATATTGCGTATATTCAGGACGACGACGTTCTTTTGCCCGATTATCTGGAGGAGATCCGGACGCTCCATCAGTCCGGAGAGCTGTCCCGAATCGACTGTCTGATACCGAATCGTTACTTTTACATGGAAAACAATGACTCCACTTCCAAATTCGGGAAAAAGGCGATCCGGAATATGAAGCGGAAGTGGGCGCTGTGTCATGCGCTGCGCCTTGGAAAGGACTTCGAGAGGTTCCAGCGCATCCGTACCTACGATACCTTGGTCACCGCCTATCAATATTATGCCGGCGGTCCCACTTGCGGAATGCTGTTCCGGCGGGAAAGCCTGCTCCGTTCCGGCGGCTTTGATCCCTCCTATCCGTATGGCTTCGACTACGTCTTTTTCGTGAACTTTATGGAGAATTATAATGTTTATTTGTATGACAAGTTTCTCTCTGTTTACATGACGTCGAACAGCGCGTCAAACAGACCGGAGGTGCAGTACGATTTTTTCCGGGCGAGATACGACTGCCTGCTGGAGGGCGCGGCTCGCTGCGAGAAGCTGCAGCGGCAAAAGGATGTGATCCTTTGCGGCACCTATCACCGTTATCCCGCCGCAGTGCAGAAACTGATTGCCGAGAAATATCGCATACCGGCTGTTCCCAAAATGAAGTATAAGCTTTATTTTTTGCTGGCTCAGGTATATACTTACCGAAGCGGAGGATACCGGCGTCAAACCTGTCCTCCCAAAATATGCGAATGGTATTTGTCTTTGTAAAGAACCGAAGATATGCCGTTGACAAGGATAAAGGGGAGATCAACAGGTGACCATTTCATTAAAAAAATTGTTTTTGCTCTCGTTTACGGTCGCTATATTAGCAAAAGCCATGGACGCACTGTCATTTACGGGAAATTATCCTTCGTACATTTACAGTGCGTATTGCATCCTCTTCGGCATTTTGCTGCTGGGACGCAATAACGGAAAGCTCCGGGGGCTGAAGACGAAAGCCTTTCAGATCCTTTTAGCGCTGATAGTATATTACTTTATATGGGGCGCGATCCTCGTCGCTCCCAACGTAAACGCGGCAGATCCCCGATATTTGATGTATCGAACCGGTTTGATGCTGGCGTTTGTTTTTATTTCCTATATGTGGATTTCAGAGCTGGACTGCATTCAGGAAGCCATCCGCTATACCTATATCGGACTTCTGTGCTTCATGCTTGTTCTATTTGTGCTCCATATAAGAGAAATCGATCTCCCCGGAACGCTTGCAAACTTCTGGGGAAACTCGGAGAGCCCCAGAAGCAGGACTCCCTTTGGGTTTAACGCCAACAATCTCGCCGCCGAGCTGGCGATGTCGGTGATCCTGCTTTCGCTTATGTCAAATTCCTTGCGACGCTCGACCGGACTGACTTGGAAAAAGCTGCTTGTGATCTTGGGCGATCTTATTATGTTTATAATTATCATTGCCAACAACTCCAGAGGCACTCTAATTGCGGCGCTGCTGATGCTGTCGGTCTACGGCTTGTTTCTTGCAAACCGGCGTTACGGAATACAAAAAACCGTAAAGGTGCTTTTTGGAATTGCGGCGCTTGCTGTAATCGGACTGTTGATTTATCTGAAAAGAAACGGTCTGACCATGGAAGAATTTCTGGCAACGACAAACAGATACCATTTTCTGGATAACATAAATATTTTGAACGCAAGCGGAAGAAAATGGATCGGACTCGGCAATTTATCCGGCGGTTTTTTCAAAAACGAAAATTATTTGTTCGGTTACCGGACGAACTATATGGAGATGTTTTATGTCGGAGTTTATGTGCGGACCGGCATTCTTGGTTCGATCTTTATGCTTTGGATCCTTGTCCGCATTTTTTATCAGATCGTAAAAGCGGGGGAAAATAACAAGACGTTCTTGGGCAGATGGTTCTTTTTGGTGTATATTTATATGCTATTTTTGTCCTTCTTTGAACAGTATTTGTTTTCAAACTCCTATACGTCAGCGATACTATTTCTTACTCTGATTTTTTCTCATATCCAAAAATCAGAACTTACAGGCAGTCAGGGGGAGGTTAGATCATGAGGGATCAGCTCAAAAATGTAAAAATCATATACGTTCCGATCCACTATATAAAGCGGTGCTTTGTTTGGATCTGGTGCGGCTTCGGTCGGATCGTCTCCAAGCTGTTCCGTAAAAAGCGCTCGGATATTGCAGGGTTCAAGAATCTTTATCCGGGCAGAAGATGCTTTATCATAGCCACGGGGCCGAGTCTTCGGCTGGAAGATCTTGAGCTTTTGAAAAACGAAATTACCTTTTCCATGAACTCCATTATCAACCTCTATGATAAAACCTCGTTCCGCCCCACCTTTTATATGCTTCAGGACGGAAGAGTGGAAAAAAGATTTCGAGAAAAGCTTGCAGATATGGGTTCCTCCAAAGTATTTATCGGAGCCGGAAACACCTACGGGTTTGACGTCAATATTTCTCCGAAAACCGTAAGACGCTTTCACCCGAACTGTTATATGTACTATTTAGATACGGCATACCATTTCTACAATATGTGCTATCGTAAGCCTAAGGCTGATATCCAATTTTCCGAAGACTGTTCCGGAGCCATAAAAGACGGCTACACGGTAACGTACTCGGCGCTGCAGCTCGCCGTCTACATGGGTTTTCGGGAAATTTATCTGCTGGGCTGCGACGCCAACTATGCCGGTCATGTTGACGAGAAAACGGACGGCGGAGAGAATAAGCCGCTGCATATGCATATAAAGGCTTATGCGGCAGCTAAGGAATACGCAGACAGCCATAACGTAAAGATCTATAATGCAACAAGGGGCGGGATGCTGGAGCTTTTCCCGAGAGTCAGCTTGGACGATCTCGTACCCTGAACAAAGCTTCCGGAAAGGAGGAATTCTTTTGGATAAGCCGCAGACGGAATTTTCAAGCTTGGACAAGCGAGTCGGGATCTTGGACATCCCCTGGATCAACAACTTTGGGGCGTGTCTGATCTCGTATGCCCTTCAGGAAGCCGTGAAGGATCTGGGCTATCATCCGGAGATCATCAATTACCGACCGCAGAATTTTTCCGGCAAAAGGGCAGACCTGCAAAGAGCCTTAAAAAAGCAAAAGCAGAAGATCAAACGGCTGATCCGGAGAAAGAAAAAGGAATCCAGAAGCGTGGGAGAGGGAAGCCTATATGCAAAGAAGTTTGAGTCTTTCCGGGCAAAACACCTGATCTACTCCAAGCCCTGCGACGCGGAATTGTCCGTAAATACTCCGCTGTACCCAAGATACATCGTGGGAAGCGACGTTGTCTGGAAACCGGCTCGGATCGCCTCCCATGAAAAAAACGCTTATTTTTTGACCTTCGCCCCGGAAAACTCCGTTAAAATTGCCTATGCCGCAAGCATCGGAACGGACGATCCGGAGCTGCTTGCCGGCGTTGAGAATATATTCCGAGAGCATTTAGATTCGTTCGATTCGATTTCCGTGAGAGAAAAAACAAGCTGCGAATATTTGCGGCAATTTACCGAAAAGCCCATTGAGAGATGCATCGACCCGACGATTTTATTAGAAAAATCGGCCTATTCCGGATTGGCGGATGCGGCGGAGGATCCGCTGGAAGGAAATTATTTGTTTTTATATGTTCTCGGCTCCATGCCGGAAGACGCCGTAGCCTATGTGAATACCTTGGCGCGGAAGCTGGAGCTGCCGATCGTTTATTACGGGACAAAGGACTATCCCTGTGATAAAGCCCTCCTGCGAAAGGACTGCATTGCCGACGGCCCGGCGGAATTTCTCAGCCGGATCAAAAATGCCAAATATGTGATCACGGATTCCTTTCACGGAACCGTTTTTTCGGTGTTGTTCCACAAAAATTTTTACACCTTCGGCAGAGGCAAAATCAGCATAAGAATGACCGATCTTCTTGCGCTTTTGGGAACGCAGGAATGCTTTGTACGGGACTTTTCGACGCTGCCTTACGAATTTCCGGAAATTGATTTCGCCGGGATCGACCGGCTTCTGGAAAAGGAGCGGAACTGCGGTCTGCAATATTTATCGCAGGCGCTGAGCCAAAAGAAAGCCACGGTGAACCGGATCGCCGTTCCTAACGAGAACGTCT
Source organism: Lachnospiraceae bacterium (assembly GCA_030524525.1). Lineage (GTDB taxonomy): Bacteria > Bacillota > Clostridia > Lachnospirales > Lachnospiraceae > ISDg. The sequence continues at coordinate 89,914 of JAUNGI010000004.1, read as the reverse complement.
GCTGCGGCTGCGGCGCGTGCGCAGCCGTATGTCCGAACAACTGCATCGAGCTGAAGGCCCGCCCGGACGGCTCCGTCTGCGCAGCCTTTACCGCCGCGGACGCCTGTATTCAATGCGGCGCATGCGCAAAGGCGTGTCCGGTTCTGAATTTGCAGCAAAAAACGCCGGATGAATTTTTTGCCCTTCGGAATTTAGACGAAAACGTGACGCGGAAGAGTACCTCCGGAGGCGCGTTTACCGCGATTGCAGAAGCCGTACTGTCCGCAGGCGGGCTTGTTTATGGCGCGGCATTTGACGAGCAGATGAATTTGGCGCATCGTTCCGCCGACAGCTTGGAGGCGATCGCAGGAATGCGAGGCTCCAAGTATATTTTCTGTGCGGATCCGCCCGGGCTTTTTCAGGAAATCAGGGAACAGCTGAGATCCGGAAAGACTGTTTTATATGTAGGCGCCCCCTGTCAGTGCGCCGCCTTGTACCGCCAGACCTTACGTTACAAGGAGCGTCTTTTGCTGGTTGATTTCGTGTGCCACGGCTGCCCCGGAAACGGTCTTTGGAAAAAGTATCTTCGGGAAAATCACAAAAAGAAAGTGACCGACGCCAAATTCCGTGGGAAAGAGGCCGGTTGGAAGCGTGGTCCCTGTAATTTTCATTTGGAATATGAGGACGGAACATGTTATAATAGAAAATCGACGGAGGACTCCTTTTACTACAGCTTTTTGTCGGGAGTCGCTCTGAGAGACTACTGCTTTACCTGCGCCTTTAAGAAATATTCTTCCCATAGCGATCTGACTCTGGGAGATTTTTGGGGAGTGGAAAAATATCGTCCGGATCTGTATTCCGCCTCCGGTGTTTCCCTGTGTATCGTACATTCGGAGCAGGGCGAGAAGCTGCTGAATTCCCTTGAAAATATTTCCCTTTCTCCGATCCGCGAGGAAGACGCGACCCGGGATAACCCGCGGATTTTTTGCCCGCTTCCGTACAACGAGCGGAGAAAGAAATTTGCGGCTTATATTGAGAAGCACTCCTACGATACCGCATGCCGGAAAACTTTCGGCTGGAAGTATTCGCTGGTCAGGCTCAAAAAAAGCATAGTCAGAAACTTAGCAAAAAGATAAAAGGAGATCGTTTCCATGAATATTATTGGTGTAATTCCCGCAAGATACCAATCCAGCAGAATGCCCGGAAAACCGCTTGCCGATATTCTGGGGAAGCCGATGATCTGGTGGGTATATCAGCAGGTAATAAAAAATACAGGTTTTTCCGATGTGGTTGTGGCAACCGACGACGAGCGGATCTTGGAAGAGTGCAAAAAATACGGCATGAAAGCCATTATGACCTCCGCCGATCACGACACTCCCACCTCGCGTCTTTACGAGGTATCCACCAAGCTAGACGCAGATCTCTATATGTTGATCATGGGAGACGAGCCGTTGGTCGATGAAAGATGTTTCTCCCTTGTGATGCCGGATTCCTTTGAGGGCGGCTGCTATGTCGGCGCGCTCACCAATATTTTGACCAATCCCACCGACGTGATCGACTTCAGCAATCAGAAGGTCGTTACAAACTCCAAGCGGGAGACCCTGCTGATTTCAAGAAGCCCGATCCCGTATCCCAAGGGAACGCTGGATTTTCAATATGAAAAGGTGACCGGCGTGCAGATCTTCTCAAAAGACGCGCTGGATTTTTTCAACAAAACCAAGAAATCCATTCTTGAAAAAGCGGAGGAAAATGATCTTATGCGCTTTGTTGAAAACGGGATCGCGGTAAAAATGACGGTTTCCGATTACAAAACGATCTCCGTCGATACCCCGAAGGACTTGGACAAGGTGCGCGCTATCTTATCCGAAAGAAACGGGAGCAATTAGCGTTTGGAGCCTAAGAAAATGAGCAGAAAAAAGGAATTGGCAAAAAATACAGCCATATTGACGTTTGGCAAGGTATGTACGCAATTTGTAAGTTTTTTGCTGTTACCTCTATATACGGCGCTTCTGGAAACCTCGGAATACGGGGTATTTGATCTGATGATCACTTACGGAACCTTGCTGCTGCCGCTGGTCAATCTCCAGTTGGATCAGGGTTTGTTTCGGTTTATGCTGAATTTTCGGGGGGACGTTGACAAGACGCGAACCTTATTTTCCACGGTTTTTGTGGGGAGCAGCGTCCAATGCGGGATATACGTTATTCTATTGACGCTTGTAAACCAATGGATGCATCTTACCTACGCTGTTTTTCTGATCCTGTACGTTGTATTGCAGGTTTTTACGGCTATGCTGCTGCAGTTTATACGAGGACTGGGAAGAAACAAAGTTTACGCTATGGCAAGCTTTATTTCCGCTTCCTCCAATGTGGCGCTGAATGTAATTATGCTTGTAGCGCTGCGAAAAGGAGTGCAGGGGCTCTTTATTGCCACGATCGTTTCGCACGTTCTGACCATTATCTATATGTGCGCGGCAGTTAAGCCTTGGAAATACTTCCGTTTCTCCTGCTTTGAGAAACAAACCTTCTCACAGATCCGCAAGTATTCGCTCCCCATGGTTCCCAACAGCTTGGCATGGTGGGTCGTGAACGCTTCGGACAGAACCATTGTTTCTCATATTTTAGGAGTGGCGGTCAACGGGATCTATACGGTAGCCAACAAGTTTTCCAACGTATTTGTGAGCTTTTATAATATTTTGAATCTTTCGTGGACCGAGACCGTATCGCTGCATTATTTCGATTCCGACGGAGATTCTTTTATCAGCGACACCATGACGTCGCTGTATAAGCTGTTCTCAAGCGCCTGCTTTGGAATCGTCGCCGTTATGCCGTTTATTTTTCCGATCATGATCCATTCCAAATATGCGGATTCCTACCCGCAGATCCTGATCCTGATGTACGCAATGCTGTTTCGCGTAGTTGTCGGTCTCTATACGACGATCTATGTGGCGACAAAAGAATCCAAAAAAATTGCCTATACAGCCATTGCCTCCGCCGTCATCAACATTGCGGTAAATTTATCCCTGATCGGAGTGATCGGCTTATATGCCGCCTCCCTGTCCACGTTAGTCGCATTTTCCGTGATGGCGCTGATCCGATATTTTGATATCAACCGGCACGCCAAGATCCGGATCGAGAAAAAAACGATCCTGATCTCCCTGCTTGTCGCCATAGAATTGGCGGTTACTTATTATATCAACAATCTGTATCTGAATCTTCTGTCGTTTGTGATCGTATGTGCTTATGCGGTCATTTCAAACTGGTCGCTTGCCTTGGCAGGGAAGAAGATGTTGGCTGCAGTGCTGAAAAGGAAATAAAATGGAGGTAGCCTGATGGCAAAATATGACTTGACGCTTTTAGATTGTACCCTGCGGGACGGGGGATATGTCATTGATTGGAAGTGGGGCTTCCAGCGCGCCAGAAATATTATCCACGCCCTCGTAAAAGCAAATACCGATGTTGTAGAGGTGGGCTTTCTGCGAAATGTGGATGGCTACGATCCGGATGTCACGGTTTGCAACCGCATAGAAGAGCTGAACAGACTGCTTCCGGAAAACAGGGGAAACACGATGTTTTCCGCGATGGCGATGAGAAGCAACTACGACGTCGCCAAGCTTTCTCCGTATGACGGAAAGGGCATTGAAATGCTTCGGATCACCGCCCACGATTACGATATTGCAGACGGTATGGACTTTGCCAGAGAGGTAAAGGCGAAGGGCTATAAGCTCAGCATCAATCCGATCAATATTATGGGCTACTCCGACGAGCGGATTCTCTGGATCCTGCAGCAGGTGAACGAGATCCATCCGTATCAGTTTTCTATCGTAGACACCTTCGGCAGTATGAAACGGCGCGACTTGGACCGGATCGTAAGCTTGGTTGACAATAATCTGGACAGCGATATTCGCGTCGCGCTTCACCTGCATGAAAATATGTCACTCAGCTGCTGCTTGGCGCAAAGATTCGTTGACTTTCATTTGAATCGGCCGGTTGCCGTTGACGGCAGCCTGATGGGAATGGGACGGATTCCGGGCAATCTTCCGATCGAGCTGATTGCCGATTATTTGAACGATTACGGCGAAACCGTATACGACATTGATTATCTTATGGATGCGATACAGGATTATATTGCGCCGCTCAAGGGAGAGACAAACTGGGGCTATACGCCGGCATATTTTCTGTCCGCCCGTTTTAATCTGCACAGAAATTATGCGGAGCATTATCTGAAAAAAGGCGACCTGACGAACCGCGATATCAACCACATTCTTTCGCGCTTTGACCGGAGCAAAACCACCGCATTCGACGCCGCCTACGCCGATTCGCTTTACGAGGAATATAAGAATCATAAAATAGACGACTCCGCCGCCAGAGCGGCCCTGAAGGAGCGGCTCAAAAGCAAAAAGGTGCTTCTGATCGCCCCCGGTTCCTCCATCGTGCAGTATAACGATAAAATCCGGAGCTACATTACCGAGGAAGCTCCCATCCTGATATCCGTGAATTTTATACCGGAAGATTATTCCCCGGATTACGCCTTTTTCAGCAACAATAAGCGGTTTGATAAGCTGGAAAGCTATCCCTGCCCGGTCATTATTACTTCCAATCTTGCGGACGAACAGGCGGACTATCGGATTGATTACAACAGCTTGTCAAGCGCGTTCGGCAGCGGCTCCAACAGTCTAATCATGCTGTTGAAGCTGTTAAAGGACATGCAGGCGGAGCGCGTTGTAATTGCCGGGGCGGACGGCTATCTCGAAAATGCGGAAAACTATTATAATACCGCAATGAGCAGCGCCACGACTCACGGGAACCGTTATAATCTTGAAATGAGCAGCGCGATCAAGAAGCTGGATATGGGGGTAGAATTCCTGACTCCCTCAGCCTACGACAGAGTCTGACAAACAGCAAGGAAGGAAAGGGATCGCCATGAAAAGGAAACTCAAACTGCTGGTAATCGACGTGGACGGTACCATGACGGACGCGGGCATTTACTACGACGAAAACGGCAATGAGCTGAAAAAATTCTGCACCAAAGACGCCGCCGGCTTTTTTGCGGCGCACAAGGTCGGAATTCAAATTATGGTTTTGACCGGCAGAGAGTGTGCCGCCACAACGCGCCGCATGAAAGAGATGAAGGTGGAATATCTTTATCAAAATGTTAAGGATAAGGTCGTCTTTTTGAAGCAATTCCTTGCCGAGCACGGCCTTTCAAAGGAAGAGGTGGGATACATCGGCGACGACCTGAACGATCTGCCGCCGATGTCCTTGGCAGGCTACGTTGGCTGTCCGGCTGACAGCTGCCCGGAAATACTGGAGATTGCGGACTATATCAGCCAAGCGAAGGGCGGTCAGGGCGCCGTCCGCGACGTGATTGAACATATGCTCCGAGAGACCGGCGAATGGACGAAAGCGGTCTCCGAGGTATACGGGATCGGGGTATAATGCCAATTTTTCAAATATAATGGGGGACTTATGAAAAATCTTGCATGCAACGGGAGCGTAAAACAAAAAGACACGTTTTGGCAGGCGGTCAGAGGCGTTTGTATTTTAGCGGTCATAATGATCCATTGCCCCAAAGGGACCTCCTTCGCAGTTGAAAGTATGGAATTTTCCTTATGGATATTGATCCGCCAGTGCATCATTTTCCCCGTAGCTCTGTTTGTGTTTTTTGCTGGATATTTCACAAACACAGACACTATACAAAAAAACTATAGATCTTACATAACCTCAAGAGCAGGGCGGTTGATCAAGCCCTTTTTGGTATGGTCCGTATTCTATAGCTTGCTTACGATCCTGAGAACGGCGGCGAAGGGCAATGATATTGACTGGATCGTAATAGCCTGTCGTTTTTTCACAGGCAAATCCTCGGCACAACTATACTATATTCTTGTATTGCTTCAATTGAATTTCTTATCTCCGCTTCTTATAAAAGCAATTCAAAAGAACGGAATCGCATATAAGCTGCTTTGGCTGGTTACTCCGCTGTATTTGGTATATGTATACTGCTGGAATATTGTTTTCCATGAGATGCCCATACTATACGCAACTGTTTTTCCCGCTTGGTTCGTTTTTTACTACATTGGGTTAACCCTAAGGCTCAAAGGGCAGGAGTGGACGCGAAAACTATTACGTTTTGGAAACTTGTATTTTGTATTTTTTGCATTTCTATTAGGTTTGATCGAGACGGCGATTCTCATAAAGCTGGACAGCAATATCGAGTTTTTTACAACCCAAATACGATTTACCTGTTTTTTATATGCCGGAGGAATTGCCTTATTTTTATACAATAAAAAACAGCGAAATAAGACGCCAAAGCACTGCGGTATCCTAAAAGCGTTCGGCAATTACTCCTATGGGATATACTATCTGCACTATGTTGTTCTTATGGTTGTAGAAAAAGGGCTATGCGCATTTTCCGTCCAAAAGGTTTGGCTGTTATACTTTGTTTTAACTTGGGTGTTAACATCAGCCATTAGTTATGTGTGCGTTTTGTGCGGAAACAAAATCGCAGGCGCAAAAGGTTCCAAGCTCGGAAAAACCGTCTTGGAATGGGTCGGGTTCCGATAGGAATGCACTTGCATTCGTTTTTCACTTATGCTAAGATACGCCTGTACTTTTGAATGCCTCAGAAAAGGAGAGGAGATTCGCAATGAAAGAAGAAAAACGAAAGACATCGCCGAGACAGATTTGCGGTTGGATCTTGTTCGGGCTGCAGCTTCTTGCAACAGCGCTAACTGCGGTCACACTGCTTCGTTTTCCGGTTTTACCGACAAGGTATTTTGTTCTCTTTGGCGTTTGCTCTTTGCTTTTGCTTGCATTGAGCGGATATTTGCTCACAACGAAAAAGGGGAAGAAGCGTTTTGTTGCGGGCATTCTGTTGTCCGTGCTTACCACAGCCATCATGTTGGTTGGTTTTCTGTATTTGGAAAAAACCCGGAGCACGCTCGATGAGATCAGCGGCGGCTCCAAAGACTCGCTTGTGGTAGACGAAATGGTCGTCATTGTTCTGGCGGACGACGCCGCAAAATCGGTAAAGGATACGATAAATTATCCTTACGGGATCCAGAATTCCATGGACTATGCCGACAGTCTTGCAGTAATCGAGCACATCAACGAAAAATATTCGTGCAAGCTGGACGTCAGAGCTTTTGAAACCTACAGCGAGCTTGCTGCCGCATTGCTTGCGGGAGACGTTCAGGCCATTATTTTGGATAAAGCCTTTGTTCCGCTGATTCAGGAATACGAGGAGGGCTTTGAGGATGCCACGCGTGTTTTGGAGGAGTTTTCGTTCTCCGCCGAGATGCCGAAGCTTTCGATCACGCCGACGCCGTCCCTGACGCCTTCTCCGGAGCCGACGCTCCAGCCGGGAGTTTCCGCAACCCCGACGCCGAGCCCTGCGCCGACCTCGACGCCGATCGTCATGCCTCCGCGCGAAGGGAAGGAAAACGTCACCGGAAATTATTTCACGGTATATTTCAGCGGAATCGACGTATACGGCTCGATCAACACCAAAAGCCGGAGCGACGTCAATATTGTCATGACCGTCAATCCGCTGACGAAAAAGATTTTACTTGTAACCATACCAAGAGCGCCTCCATGAAGACGCTGGAAAACGTATACGGAGTGGAGCTGGATTATTATGTCCGCGTGAACTTCTCCAGTGTGGAAAAATTTGTTGATCTGCTTGGGGGCGTCAACGTATATTCCGCATACGAATTTACCTCCAGCCACCTTAAAATTCACTTTGATAAAGGCTACAATTTGATGAACGGCCGCGAAGCGTTGGAATTTGCGCGCGAGCGTTACTCGTTTAGCGCGGGAGACAACCAGCGCGGAAAGAACCAGATGGAGCTGATCAAAGCGGTTCTGAACAAAATGATGAGCCCGACGATGCTTCTGAAATTCCCGGATCTGATGAATGCCGTCAGCAGCAATTTCCAAACGGACCTGAGCATGGATCAGCTGACCGCTTTGGTACGGATGCAGCTGGACGACGCCGCATCATGGAATATTGAAACGTATGCGGTCAAAACGACCGGCGGCTCCGCATACTGTTATTCCTATCACGGCAAAAAGCTGTATGTCGGATACATCAACCAAGAGTCTGCCGCGGAAGCCGGACGCAGAATGCGTGAAGTCATGGAAGGGAAATAAGGGCTAAGATAAGGGAATAAATAAAAGGGCAAATAAAGCAACAGAACAAGCAAAAATAACGAGAAAAGCCAAAACGGCAAAAAATAATTGATTATGCCAAAACAATACAAAAAAATAAAAACAATAGAGTAGTTAAAGCAGCAGGAAAAAGAATAATAGAGTAAGCAAAAACAATAAAGAAAGAGGTTTTTTATGTTAACGAAAAAGAACGACTGGAAGGTTACTTTATTTCGAGCAATTTTGATTATCACATTTTTGATTGGCCTGTTTTATGTCATTCAGTTTATTAGCTTGGGGATCAAGAGCGAAAGCATGGATGAGGATGAATTTCTGAAATCCTGCGGCCGTTGGGCCAATACATACTATTTGTATTTGCTTACAGCCGTCCTCAGTTTGGTCTTTAGCATTGTCTGCTTCCATTCAACCGGGAAAGTGGTTTCCGTAATAAGAACCTTTTTCCTCTTTGCAGGCACGCTGCTTTTGCTTTGGGCAACAAAGACAATGAATATTTTCAAGAAGGCGTCCGGAGTTGACTTTGACGATTCGAGCGAGGTGCTCGATATGTATCGGGAGGTCAATCGCATTAACGACGATGAAGCTATGATGTCTGTTGCGATATCCCTTTGCGTTATTGTTATATTCTTTGTTCTGTTCATTACATCCGTTTTTACGTTGGTAAAAAGAGCGAAAAATAAGAAAGCATAAGCGGCAACAACGCCAGTCGGACAATTCAAAAACTCAGCAGAGGCGCAGAAACGATTCTGTGCCTCTGCTTTTAATATTTGTATTTGCCTCTTACCCAAGCGAACATGCCTCAAACAAGGTGCAGAAAAAGCCAAAGAGGGCGCCAGAAAAGCGGCACGAATCATTTCGCTAAACGCAAGTTTAGCGAAATGATGGTTGCGTTTTTGCTCCGAATATGGTATTCTATCGGTATCGACGTCCCGCACAGTTTTTGCTGTATGAACAAGGCTTAACAAGTCTTATTATGCGGCGGTTTTTATTTTACTGCTTAATTCTATTTTTTTACTACATGGAGGTTTTTCTTATGACCGATTCGATGCAGAACAAAACGTATCATGAACAAATGGATATAAAAAATACCGTTCGGCTCCGGGAATTGTTGCAAGAACTCCCGAGCTTCTGCAAAACATATTTTCGCGGGATTGAACCATCGACCGCCTCCCGGACACGAATTGCCTACGCGATCGACCTGAAGGTCTTTTTTGAATTTTTATCCGCCAACAACCCCACGCTTGCCGGAAAACCGATAAAAGACATTCCCCTTTCCGTGCTTTCCGAACTGACGGCCCAAGACATTGAGGAATACCTTGAATATCTGAAAATCTATACGAATGCCGACGGGCAAACGGTCACAAACAACGAACGCGGGATCAAGCGAAAAATCTGTTCTCTGCGTTCGATGTATAATTATCTATACCGGAATCAGTTTGTCAGCGCGAATCCGGCGATTCAGGTAGCGGTTCCCAAGCTGCACGAAAAAGCCATTGTCCGTCTGGACGCAAACGAAACTGCAGATTTGCTGGATTGCGTCGAATTTGGCGCGGTTTCTTCCAAACGCAAGCAAACATACCGGGAAAAGAACAAAACGCGAAATTTGGCGCTTGTGACGCTTCTGCTGGGCACAGGGATCCGCGTATCGGAATGTGTCGGTCTGGACATACAGGACGTCGATTTCAACAACGACCGGATTCGGGTCGTACGAAAGGGCGGCTCCGAGGCATTCGTGTATTTCGGCGAGGAGGTTCGGACAGCGCTTGAGGATTATTTGGAACTCCGAAAACGTATGACGCCGGTGGACGGTCATGAAAACGCCTTGTTTTTGTCTTCCAAAATGCGGCGTATGAGCGTTCGAAATATTGAAATTCTGGTCAAAGAATATGCGAGAGAGTCCGTTGCCTTAAAGAAAATTACGCCGCATAAGCTCCGAAGCACCTACGGCACGGCATTATATCAAGAAACGGGCGATATTTACCTTGTTGCCGACGTTCTTGGGCATAAGGACGTCAACACCACCCGGCGGCATTACGCCGCGCAGGAGGAAGAACGTCGGCGCAAGGCCAAGGACATGGTGCACCTTCGCAAAGACTGATCTTAACAAAGACTGTCTTAACATGGATGTTCTAATATTTCAGCGTAAGTTGAATCCGCATCCTGCGATCGACGCGTGCTTTGACTTCCTGTAAGAAGCGTTTGAACTGACCGGTACACCAGCGCAGCTCCTCCTTGGACACCGGATCCTGACCATAGCTGGCGGTTTCCACAAGCCGTCGGTATTTTGCCGCATCGGCGGCCTCCATGGAAAATTGCTGCGTTAGGATTTCTTCCGTGATCTCATGATACAGATTCTTTTCTTCCGTAAACCGACACTGCTTCAAGATCGTCGTCATTGCCTGATACTGCGAAACCAACCGCTTTTTATCTTTTTGGTAATACAAACGATACATTCTTGTCAGGCGTCTGCCGTACCAGAAAAGAAGCGCTGCGTCAAAAAGCAGAAAAGCGACCGCAAACAGGTATGGAACGGAATTTTTCATCTGTGCTGCCAGCAGCTGCATCGGAGAATCTTCTCCCTCGTTATCTCCGCCGAAGAAATTCGCAAACTGCTCCCAGAAATTTTCACCGCTGCTGCTTTCCTCCGCTCTTGCCGTCGTAAATTCCACCGGCACCCAGCCAAAGCCGTTCAAATAGACCTCTACCCATGCGTGGGCGCTCGAATCGGTCACGTCAACGGAAAGCACCCGCTGCTCGGAAGCATCCGAGGTCAGCAAGGAATCCCCCGCGTACCAGTCGTCCGCATTTTCTCCCTGCAAAACTTCCGCATCGACCACCGACTCAATGGAAAAACAGTAGCCTTCCACATAGCGCGCCGGAATTCCCATGGAGCGAAGAAGCATCGCCCCGGCAGACGCAAAATGGGTACAATACCCTTTTTTTTGTTTCGTAAGAAAATACAGAACAAAGTCGCGCTTGGACGGCGTTTTTCCGGGACTCAGGCTGTACGTAAACTCCTCGTAAAAGTATTGCTGTATTTGACCGATAATTTCTTCCGTTGTACCGTGAAAATCCTGCTCCCTGCAAATTGCTTCCAGATCCGACTGAATACCGTTGGGAATCTGTAAATAATTTGAATACACGTACTGTTCATACCTATACAGGGGCTGCAGCTTCGAAAAATCTTCCAGCTCCGTCGTAACCGAGTCATCCAGCATCGGATAATAATTTAGCGTGTATGTTCTCCCGATCGGCGATTCACTCGCTACGATATCGCCTTTCAAAAGATCCGTTTCGCCATAGGCATAAATCAAATCCGAGGGTTCCACCTGCGTATAGTACGGCATATAGTAATAATCGCTGTTGGCATCCACATTGGTGATCTGCATTTTTCCTTTTCCGCTCATTGTTGTTCCTTTTTCAAAACGACCACTCAGAAAAGCGCTCTCTTTATTGACGATTTCAAGAAAATCCTGAATGTAATATGGCGTGGCTGTCAATCTTTGATAATTCTTTGTCTGTTGCCATTCCGAGCCGGTATAGTGTTCGCCCACATAGCCTTTCAAATATACAGCATCCAAGCTGTATGGCACATATGTGACGATCAAATCGGTCTCAAAATCCATCGTAACCTGACGAACGCCCCCAAGCTTCCCCCCGTTTACACCTCCGGTTCCCTGAAAATTATTAAAAAATCCCCACAGACCATTCATGGCGAATTCTCCAACCACGCGATCCGTACCATTCTTCATCGAGGACTGATTGTTCCGCAGGTTCGAAGGCATGATTCGGGCAATGCCCAGCGTCAGCCCGATCAGCAGGGCTCCATAAAGAAGTCCAGAGGTTAAAACTCCCGTCATGGATTTCCGTATGCTTTTCTGCCGATACTGAAACGCGTTTTCCCTGCACTGAAAAGACAGCTCCTGCTTACGGTTCAGGTTGATCCGATAAGTTTCGCTCCGTCTCAGCAAAAAAACGCTCAGCCAGCAGAGAATCAGCACGGCAATATAAAAATAGTTTACGGAATCATCCAGATACAGACAAATCTGCACCAGAGGGAAAATTTGCAAAAAAAGATAGGTCGGATTCATATAACTGGAAATCGAGGAATTAAAAAAACAGACTCCCAGAAAAGAAAGCAGGATCAAACAAACCGTAATGCTGAGATAACGGTCTGAGATCGCCTCCGTATATTCACGATATCCCCCAAGATTCAGTTTGGCATCTACAAGCGACAGGGTCTGGTTCAGAATTGCATTAAAACCGCTGTTGGCATATGCCATAAAATAAAATGCGATTACACAGAAAATGATAAAGAAAAAGATATAACCGATGTTGAACAGCCACTTATGGTAATAAAGCAGCGCCACAAGCATAGAAATCACAAACTCCACCAGATAAACCAGAAAGGTGTTGCATGGCAACTCTAATGAAGTGATCATCAGACCGGTAATTCCGAATAAGGCCAAAAAAATCAAAAAACCTCGAAGCAGACAGACAAAAAAGCGTTCGGAAGGCATAATTTTCTCATAATCGTGGTTTTGAAAAAAAATCCCCGTATTTAACCGGAAGTCTTCTGCTTCCTGAATCCATTTTTCTTCTTTCTTATTTTTCTTCATGATCTCGTCACTTACTTAATTGATAGATACGAACGATTCCCCTGTGTTGAACCAAAAGTCGGTAGGAAGCATTTTTGTATTGCCTTGCGGTCAAAAGCAAGATATTGGAAGCTTCCGGTCCGTCCTTGTAATAAGCCTCCAGAGAGGAATCGTGCTTTTGCCCCGGCTGTTCATAAAACAATTTGAGCAGCATAATCCGAATTGCCTCATAATCCGTAATCTCCTGTGTCTCCAGCATATGACTGGAGCTGTTCAGCCAGCAGACCTCCAGAGGGATTCGCGCCCCCAGCATATAATCGCAAAGCGAATACAGCAGATCAAAAAAAGGGTCCAGATGACGGATATTCTGAAACGAATAGTCAACAAAAAGCCGAAAAGCATTTCCGGACATCCGTACAAATTCTTTAATCATTAACCGCTGCTCTTTGGCGCTCAGCTTCCAATGGATCGTTTGCAGACGGTCGCCCTGTTGATATTCCCGGACATTCAGGATCTCGTTAGGATCCTGCCCGATTTCGTGTTTTTCCACAACTTCCTCCAGCTGCTCACCGGCATAGAGCCGTTCGAGCTCCTCTTTTAACGGCAGAAGCTGCGGAAGAATAATAACCTCCGATTGGAGCCGGATCGGGCGCCTCTTTGATACAAAACCGCCGAAGTCACTGCTCTCCAAGCAGACTCCCTGCGCCTGATAACAACCGCAGATTCCAAAACTGACAGGCACCTGACAGGTGACCGATTTCCCGGGAGCAAGCGAAAAGGGATATTCATGGATATAGTCGTTGGATATAAAATTATGCTGAATACGAATCGATAGCTTTGTCCTGGAAAACGGATAGGGGGTCGGATTTTGCAGCGTAATTAACATATTTAACGTCTGGTTACGCTGAACCGTCTTAGACGAGAATTCCAACAGCGCCGTAATCTTTTTTTGGCTTTTATAATATGCCGTAACGGAAAGCACAGGAAAAAGAAGCGTCATCAGCAGCATAACAAAAGTGATGATATGGTTGTTGTACAGGTGCAAAAAAACAACCAAAACAAGAAAAACCATATACTTTACTATTGCTAGGATCCGATCTTTCATGACAACCTCTTGTTAGATTTTAGGCACCCGAACTTCGTTCAGAATATTTTTCAAAACCTGTTCAACAGAAACGTCCCTTGCCTTTGCTTTAGAATTCAAAACGATTCTGTGACCGACGACCGGAGGAATTTGTTTCATAATATCCGCAACGGACACAAAATTCCTAGAATCCGCAAAAGCGCTGGCCTTGGCTATCCGCAAAAGCGCTTTGCTGCCTCTTGGACTCAAACCAAGCTCGATAGATTCCGACTTTCTGGTCGCCTCAGTAAAATTGATAATAAACTCATAAATCGATTCATCCACATAAACAGCCTGTACCGCCTGCTGCATATAAGAGAGCTCGTCAAGATTCAGCACCGCCTGCAAATTTGGCTCCCCTGCATCTTCCCGAAGGATCTGCAAAGCCGCGGCATGATCCGGATATCCCATAGACAAACGAATCATAAAACGATCCATCTGTGATTCCGGAAGACGCTGTGTTCCGGCGGAACCAAACGGGTTCTGTGTGGCGATCACAACAAACGGGGACGGAACATCGTATGTAACACCGTCTACCGTTACCCTGCCCTCTTCCATAATTTCCAACAGGGCCGACTGGGTTTTCGGAGAAGTGCGGTTGATTTCGTCCGCCAGCATCAAATTGCACATAGCTGCTCCCGGGTGAAATTCAAATTGCATGCTCTTTTGATTATACATCGTAAAACCGGTGATATCACTTGGCAAAACGTCCGGTGTAAACTGCACGCGCTTATATTCCAAAGACATGGCTTTAGACAAGGAAAGAGCCAGCGTTGTTTTTCCCACGCCGGGAATATCCTCCAAAAGGATATGTCCTCCCGCAAGAACTGCCAGAAGCACCTCAAAAATAATATCGTCTTTTCCCTTGATATTCTTTTTTATTTCACCGACCACCTTAGAAATTTGAACGTTCAAAGGCTTGTCCTCCATTCCAGCACATCATTTGCCTATATTTTAACACATCCCGTGATAATTTTCTATAGATTCTATGCTATAAATAGAAAAAGAAACACATCTTGCAAAAAAACATACGGTTCGATATAATGATAGCGTCGTGCCAGACGAAAAAACGTTTTCAAATGGAGAAAGCAGAAAATAATGAAATTACAGCAATTACTTAGTTATACGCGGCGTGCCATAGATGATTTCCAAATGATAAAAGAAAATGACAGAATTGCTCTCGGAATCTCCGGCGGAAAAGACAGTCTGACGCTTTTATACGCCATGCACGGGCTTCAAAGGTTCTACCCCATCCCCTTTTCTCTGGAAGCCATTTCGGTCGATCTGGGGCTCCAAAAAACCGATTACAGCAGAATTACAGAACTGTGTGCTTCTATGGGGGTTCCATTCCATGTGGTAAAAACACAGATCGGAGAGATCATTTTTAACGAACGTCGGGAAAGCAATCCCTGTTCCCTTTGTGCCAAGATGCGCAAAGGTGCTTTTAACGAAAAGGCAAAAGAACTGGGCTGCAATAAGCTGGCCTATGCGCACCACAAAGACGATGTGATCGAAACAATGCTGATGTCCCTGATTTTTGAAGGTCGATACCATACCTTTTCCCCGGTCACCTACTTGGATCGTATGGACCTGACATTGATACGTCCCCTGATCTATGTGGAGGAATGCGATATTGTCGGTTTTAAGAATAAATACGCGCTTCCCGTATTTAAGAATCCCTGCCCCGCCGACGGATATACAAAGCGAGAATACACAAAAGAGCTGATCCAAAAACTCAATACGGAAAATCCCGGCCTGCGGGAACGCCTGTTCCACGCGGTCGCCGACGGCTCACTTCCTGCGTGGAAAAAGCCTTAGAAACGAGCCGAAAACAGTTTACAATGCAAGCCCTTATCGTTTCAAAACATAGTAGTCGGTATAGGCTTTGCCATCCTCACCGCCAATCAGGCTCTCCTCCGTTGCCGAAAAGCCAAGCTTTCTTAACGCTTCGATCCGTTCATCGGCAAATCGCGGCGCTTTTGTCGCGATCATCCGGCAGTCAAATAGGGCAAAGGCGGACGGCACAATTAGCGAAAGAACCTCAAAGATGGTTTCTTTTTGCTCAAAATCGCTCCGCAGGTCCAAGCGAAGAATGCCACAGTCCGTAAAATAATCGTCTGCGTCGCGGTGAAACAATTCGATCGTACCGACGGCCGTTGCTCCGGACATGCAATCGGACGATGCCGGAAGCGCTGCCTGACAGGTATGCTCGGTGCGGGAAGATATCTTGACGGGCTCTCTTTTCAAAACCGTCCAGCGTATAAAAAACTTTTCTTTGTAAGAAAAATTCCAGAAAGCGATTGCCTTTTTCATTTGCTCCATGGTCGTATAATGAAAATCATCTCCGTGGCAGTTATCGCTGTTGAACAACGGCACGGCTTTTTCATCGGAATACACTCTCAGCAGCTCCGGGGCATCCGCCTCCGAGACAAAGCGAAGCCTCCAGTTTTCATTTTCAAAAAACGGACAGATTTTGTATGGATTTTTCATTTTCCCGTTCTCCGTTCTCGGTTAAATTATCCGCTTATTCATGCCGGTACCGTCCCAAGCGGGGAATCTTAAAAGCAGTACGCCAACCAATATGCCGCACACTGCCCTTATTTATAATAGGGAACCAATAAATAGCTGCCTGCCGTAAGGTCATCGTTCGGCAAATGGTTCGTCCGGCGGATCTCAGAAATGTACTCCCGGAAATCTCCGCATTCCTCGGTGTAATACGTCTCGGCAATGGACCAGAGGCTGTCCCCATCCTGTATGCATATCGACGTTACGGTTTTGGTTTTATCGGTTTGACCGCTTACCCGGTTCAAAGAAGCCACGGCAACAAGCAGTACGAGGGCAAGCAAGGAAAATGCCAGCAAAGCAGCTTTTGTTAATTGGCGTTTTTTCATTAGAAGCGCTCCTTTCGAAACGAACATTTGTTTGAGTTCATGATACCGAACGTTTGTTTGTTTGTCAAGGAAAATCCGTTCGTCAGATTTACCAAAAATCTGTTCGATTTTTGGCGACTTTTTCGAACAAATGTTTTTGCCAAATCCGTTTCGGTGTGCTATACTGAATACAGAGACGCTGTTCCCGCCCAGACGCAGGCATTTTGAACAGACGTTTTGGAATGGAGGACACCTATTTATGCCCGGAAAGATCACAAAGAAACAAGAAGAAATTTTGGAATTTATTAAGCAGCAGATCCTGAAGAAGGGCTATCCGCCTTCGGTTCGCGACATCTGCGACGCCGTACAGCTTCGCTCCACATCCTCGGTTCACGCACATCTGGAGACGCTGGAGCGCAACGGCTATATCCGCAGAGATCCGGCGAAATCCCGAACGATTGAGATCGTAGACGACGAGTTCCAGCTTGCACGCCGCGAGGTCGTAAACGTCCCCATGATCGGCACGGTTACGGCGGGCGTACCGATCCTCGCCGTAGAGCAGGTGGAAAATTATTTCCCGATTCCCACGGAATTTCTTCCCAATGCAGAAACCTTTATGCTGAGGGTAAAGGGCGAAAGTATGATTAACGTAGGTATTTACGACGGGGATCAGCTCCTTGTCGAACAGCGCTCTACTGCAAGAAACGGCGAGATCGTCGTCGCCATGATCGACGACTCCGCGACCGTGAAAACCTTTTACAAAGAAAACGGCTATTATCGCCTACAGCCGGAAAACGACCACATGGACCCGATCATCACCGAGCAGGTGGAAATTCTTGGCGTCGTAATCGGTCTGCTCCGTTTGTTTTAGAACTTGTTTTGGAAATGTCAGGAGGATGTCCCGAAAAGGAAAAAGGGCCAAGCTCTCCAAAGCCTTGCCCTTTCGTGAGCCGAAAACGGCTCCAATGCTATTACACGCCGCATCAGGCGATATCCGACCAGCCTGCGGCACACATCACAGCAGATCTGATTTTCCTACCGTCTTTCCGTCCCGCCATACGCGTTCCAGATCATAGAACAGACGATCCTGTGATGAAAAAATATGCACAACGATATCGCCGTAATCCATCAATATCCATCCGCTGTTTTTTGTTCCTTCGACGCGCTTCGGCGCGACGCCAAGCTGAAGTAGCCGCTCCGATACGGAATCCGTCATTGCCTCTACCTGCGGAACGCTGTTGCCGTCCGCAATAATAAAATAATCGGCGACCGGAGAGATCTCCCCGATCTCAATAATGCGGATATCCATCGCCTTTTTGTCCTCAAGCGCCTCATACGCAGCCAATGCCATTTGCTTTGCGTCTATCATATATGTTCCTCCGTTTCTTTTTTGTAATATTCGTAGGTTTCCCGCGTATGTCCGTCCACGATCACGCTCTGCGTTTCCAGATGTCTCAGAATCGAAGATGCAATCCAAAAGATCGCTTTGGAGATATCTTCAAAGGCCATTGCACGAATCTCAGAAAGCGGCGGCTCCGTAACCATCCCACGGGAAGGTTCGATAAAATCTGCCACATAAAGGATTTGTTCCAGCAGCGTCATGGCAGGCCGACCGGTCACATGCCAGCGGATCGCCTGCAAAACGGACGGCTGTTTCACGCCGTAGGTGTGCTCGGCAACAAAGGCTCCGACCTTTCCGTGAAGCAGCTGCAAGTTTCCCGCCTCCTCCAAAGAGACAGGGATCTCGTTGTCCAGACAGATCTGTTTCAGCTCCTCTCCCGTTTTTTCCTTTGCGCAGTCGTGAAGCCATCCTGCCAACAGGGCGTCCGGAAGCGGCGCGCCGTAGTGCATGGCAAGTGCCGCCGCCGTATAAGCCACGCCTTCGGTATGGTAATACCGTTTCTCGGAAAGCGTCGTTCCGAGCGACTTTCTCAGATAAAACAGCTCGGGAGCATCGCAGTAAAGACCGTGCGCCAAAATATATTCCCAGACTTGGCGGGGAAGCATGTCCGGAAGCGGCTGTCTCTTGCTCACCCGCTCGCGGATCTCCGTCGAAGAAACCGGGAGCCACGGCGACGGAAGCAAAAGGAAATGATCGCCGTACTGCTTTCTTCTTTCATCCAGCAGCGATTCCAGCTCTCTGCCGTCCCCCTCCGGTCTCGGCGCAACAAGGATTTCCGCCGCTTGGACGATCTCCTCCGGATGATACCAGTGCGCAAAGCCCCGCAGCGAATCCTCCCCCATCAGGTAATAAAACGAATCGTCGGGACGCTCTTTTCGCAGAAGCCGCAGGGTTTCCGCCGTGTAGGAAACGGCTTCCCGCTCCAGCTCAAAAGTGCTGAGCCGAAGTCCTTCTTCACCGCGGATCGCCAAAGCGACCATATTGCTGCGGTGTTCCTCGGAGGCAATCTGCCTGCTTTGCTTGTGCGGGGGAATCTTAGCGGGCATCAGCCAGACCTCGTCAAGCGAAAACGCTTCCCGCGCCGCCCGTGCCAAGCCGATATGTGCCAGATGAACCGGGTCAAAAGTACCGCCCAAAATACCTATTTTCATATTTTCCTCATACAAACAATGTTTGCTTATTTAACCGGTAAAATAATCTTTTTCTTCTTTTTGGATTCCCGGTAGAGAACGATTTTCTTTCCGATCACCTGCACAACCTCCGCATGCGTACGTTCGGAAAGCACCGCCGCCAAAGACGCCGGATCTTCCAGACAGTTGTTCAAAACGCTGATCTTTATCAGCTCTCTTGCTTCCAGAGCCTCGTCGATAGCATCGGTCAATTCCGGCGATATCCGTCCCTTTCCGATCTGAAAAATCGGCTCCTCCTTCATCGCAAGTCCTTTCAGATAGGAGCGCTGCTTACTTGTCATAATGTATCCCCCTGTCTCAAACGCCGGCGGCCGTCTGCGCCGCCATACGGTTACTTATAATAGTCAAATTGCAGTCCGTACATGCGCACGGTGTCGCCGTCTTGGATTCCCAAGGCTTCCAGTTCCTCCAGAATGCCGTTGGTTTTCAGGAAATTCTGAAAGAATTCGAACCCCTTTTCCGAATCAAGGTTCGTATAGCCAAGCATCCGCTCGATACGCGGGCCTTCTACCACATAGACGCTCTCTTCCATATCGTAAGAAACCGTATACGGCTCCTCCTGCGGGTCCATCGTTTCGGGGAAGAATTCCCGCTCAAAGATAATCGGCTTTTCTTCGGTCTGCTGCAGCATCGCGTAAGCCGCATACAAAAGCTCTTTTACGCCCTGACCGGACACCGCGGAGATCGGATAAATCCGCGCGTCCTCGCCCAGCTCCTGACGCAGGAGCGAAAGCGCGATCTCCTGTTCCTCGGGTGTAAAGATGTCCATTTTATTTGCGGCAATGATCTGCGGCTTTTTCGCAAGGGTTTCGCTGTACTTGGCAAGCTCCTGATTGATCTTTGCAATATCCTCCGCAGGGTCTCTTCCTTCGGTGGAAGCGGCGTCCACAAGGTGGATGATAACCTTGCAGCGCTCGACATGCTTCAAAAATTCATGTCCCAGACCGACGCCTTCCGAAGCGCCCTCGATCAGTCCCGGAATATCGGCAATAACAAAACCGTCCGTCCCTTCCAAATTTACCACGCCAAGATTCGGATTGAGCGTTGTGAAATGATAATTGGCGATTTTGGGACGAGCATTGGAAACGCGGGACAGCAGCGTGGATTTTCCCACGTTCGGAAAGCCCACAAGCCCGACGTCGGCAATGACCTTCAGTTCAAGAATAACTTCCAGCTCCTTGCCCTTCTGACCGGGCTGCGCATATTTTGGCACCTGCATCGTCGGGGTGGCATAATGCTGGTTCCCCTTTCCGCCTCTCCCGCCCTTTAAGAGCGTGACTCTGCGGTTCTCGTGCGACATATCCGCAATGACCTTGCCGGAATTGGCTTCCTTAATGACCGTTCCCTCCGGAACCCGAATCACCATATCCTCGCCGTCCCTGCCGGAGCAGTTGTTGTTTCCTCCGCACTGTCCGTCCTGCGCGCAATATTTTCGGATAAAACGAAAATCGTTCAGGGTATTCAGTCCCTCGTCAACTTCAAAAATCAAGTCGCCGCCCCGACCGCCGTCGCCTCCGTTCGGCCCGCCGGCAGCTACAAACAGCTCCCGCCGAAAGCCGACGTGCCCGTCGCCGCCGTTTCCGGAGCGGATATAGATTTTTGCCGTATCTGCAAACATGGATTTCCTCCGTTTCTGCTTTTTTGTAGCATTCCCTAAAAAACGGGAAACCAATAAGGAAAAAGGCAACCCTGTCGATCAGGGCTGCCTTGTCGTCCGAAATGATGTGCTGCCTACTCCGCAACAGGATAAACGCTTGCCTGCTTTTTACCCTTTGCTTTTGTCTCGAAACGAAGTGTGCCGTCAACCAGCGCGAACAACGTGTCGTCGCCGCCGCGGCCAACGTTTACGCCCGGATGAATCTTGGTACCACGCTGGCGGAAGAGAATGTTTCCGGCTTTTACAAACTGTCCGTCTGCTCTCTTTGCGCCCAGTCTCTTGGACTCGGAATCTCTGCCGTTCTTTGTGGAACCAACACCCTTTTTATGAGCGAATAACTGAAGGTTCATTTTTAACATGACCATTACCTCCTAAAAATCAGTGTCTAAAACTCAACTAACAATCGTTACCTTTACATATTGAGAACCGCAATCGTTCTCGATCGTTTCCAATCCCAGCTTCAAAGATCGCAAAAGCAGCTGCGCTTCGGGACAGGACGTATCTTCCAGCGCGAAGCGGATGTCGCCATCCTTTTCCTCGACCTGAAATTTTGCCTTTGTCAGGCTTTCCATGGAGTTCACCGCGTTGATCACAAGTGCCGAAACTCCGGCGCAGACAATGTCCTTGCCCTCCGTTTCATAGCCCGCATGTCCAATACAGGAGAATCCGGTGATTTTGCCGTCCTTGCTGACAATGGATACTCGAATCATAGCTCCTCACCATCCAAAAAGCCATGCCCAAGCTTAGGCGTTGATCTTTTCGATCTTTACCTGCGTATAGGCCTGTCTGTGACCGTTCTTCTTGTGATATCCGCTCTTTCTCTTGTATCTGTAAACGATAACTTTCTTCGCTTTTCCGTCCTTCATAACGGTCGCAGATACCGTCGCACCAGCTACGTTCGGCGTTCCGACAACAAGCTCTCCGTTGTTCACTGCAAGAACCTGCTCGAAAGTAACCGTCTCGCCTTCTGCTGCTCCAAGCTTTTCTACTCTAATGATATCGCCTTCAGACACCTTATACTGCTTACCACCGGTTGCAATAATCGCGTACATCTGGGCACCTCCTATTATCATTACTCGCCAACTACGGTGATGGGAAGATCCCATACTTAAACCCCATTGTGCGGCATACTAGAGTATAATACCAAACAAAACGCACCCTGTCAATCTTTTTTTACTTTTTCTGCAATACAATGGAGTCCTTGTCGAGGGTCCACGTCGTTCCGTTAATCACGCCCTTCACGTTGATGCTTCCCTCGCTGCCGCTTGTCTGAACCTCGCCGGTGGAAGGATCGAACTTATACAGCGCGCACCGATACTGCGACCCGCTTGCCGCCTCGGTAATCCATGCAATATAGTAGCCGTCCTCGTCAAACGCACGCTCGATCACGACCGTGATCTCCCCGGTCGAAGCGGTCGAACCGGTCCATGTTCCGGTCATTGCATTCTGAACGCCGACAACGCTGCCGGTCCAGCTATAAAATTCCCAGCCGTCGCTGTCATAATCCAGCGTGATCTCGACCTCCAGATCGATCTCCATATCCGCCGTCTTTATGGTCATTTCCACGGGAAGCGAGAAATGCGTGCCTCCGGTCAGTTCGAATTCCCCGTTCTTTGCCGAGACAACGCTGACGTTTTCATCGCTCATATTGTACGTGTTGCCGAGCGTGGTTACGGTTGCGTCGCTGGCATGAAGGATCCGATTATAGTCCTCAGCCGTAAACTCAAGCAGATAGTCGTCCGGATAATCCGTCTTGACCGAGCTTTCGTCGATCGTGAAGCTCTCCACCGCCCATTCCTCTCTGGAGGTACTGTACTCGCAAACGACCTCTGCGTCAAACGTGTACGTCATCGCATTTTGCGTGAAGGAGGCGTGAATCTTGACCGTATCCTGAAGCTCTTCGAGATTTGCCTCATGAGAAACAATCTCTACGTCGCTAAGCTCATCCGAATCCACCCGAAGCGCATCTATGTACGACGATTCGTAGCTGTCCTCCAAGGCGGCAAGGAAATCCTCTTTGGAAATGCCGTCGATGCTGTAGTCTACCTTATAATCGTCCGTTTTGCAGGAACTCATCGACCATTCCCCAAGACGATCAAAATATTCGCACTCCGCCTTTACCGTAAACTGATATTCCGCAATTCCGACGGAAGCGGTACCTTCAAAGGTCACCGTATCCTTCAGAGAATCCTCCGCAAGCTCGTGCTTGGTGATCTTAACGCTGTCGGCGATGTCCTCCACTTTGAGATACGTTTCTCCGACTTCAATACTGTACCACTCGGAAAGCAGCTCCTTGAAAGCCTCGTCGCCGATTTCCGTCGCCAGCTTCTGGCTTACCAATTCAACATCTTCTTCCAGCTTGGAGTTTTTGATCTTCCACTCCTTGTCGTCGTTCAGACGAAACGTCATCTTGTACTGCTGCGCAACCGTTGCCTGCTCGCCCTTCATGTTCAGCGTGCACTCCACCGTCGCCTTGTCCTTATCGTCGTTCAGCTTTACCTTGTCGATCTCGATCGAATATTCGATCTTCGAATCGTCGTCCTCATCGTCCTCGGGAATCGCCCCGATCTTCTCCAGAACCTTTTCCACGTCCTTTTTGGTCGGATCCTCTACGCCGCAGCCGGTAGCAAAAACCAGCGTCAGCAAAAGGAGCGCTCCAAAAGCAAGTAACTTCCGTAATTTCATCTTTGTCCTCCATTTCGCAGGTCATACCCGCACCCTTTTCTAATGTTATTAACGTATTACTTTTTCACGGTTTTGTCAAGAAATATCCGCCTTTTCCCGTGCCCTTTTCAAGGTTTTCTGCCCTCCGGCTGCCAACTCAGCGCCCGGAGCTGCTCGGCGAGCGGCTTGCGGATCTTGGTCCGGGTCAGCTCCACCAGATGCAGCCGGGTCATGTCGATCACGCGCGTCTCGACCCGATCCTCCTCCACCAGCTGCGCCAGCTCGGCAAGCAGCGCCCGATTTTCTTCCTCCGACTTCATATCAATAAAATCCACAAGGATGATGCCGGACAAATTTCGAAGGCGAAGCTGCCTTGCGATCTCTCTTGCCGCCTCCAAATTGCAGCGGAAGATCCCGTCGCTCCTGCGTCCCTGCTCCGTCGCCTTTCCGGTGTTTACGTCAATGACCGCCATCGCCTCGGTCTGCTGAATGACCAGATACGCGCCGCTGCGCAGCCAGACCCGTTCCGACAGCAGCTCCGATACATGGGACTGCATTCGATAGAGCGCCTTCAAGGGGCAGGTTCCCTCGTATTTGCGCAGCTTCGACAGAAGCTCCGGACGAAGCTCCCGCAAATACGCCTGCATTTCCGAAAACAGTTCCTCGTCGTCGGTGACCAGCTCGTCGTAGCTCTGGTGATACGAATCCCGCAGCGTGCATAAATACGCCGGAAGCCCTTTTCGGAGCCGCGTTCCCGCCGGGCGGCAAAGCGCCAGCTTTTTCAGATTTTGGTAGGTTTCCAGAAGAAAATCCAGCTCCCGAAGAAGCACGGTTTCGTCGGCGCCCTCCGCGTTGGTGCGCACCATCACGCCATAGGGCGCGTTTTGCTCCATGCGGGCGCGGACGAGCGGTACGATCCCCTGTAAAAAATCCTTGTTCTGAATCTTTGAGGAATGGTGAACGCCCTGCTTTCCGTGGAGGATAACAAAATAGCAGCCGGTGAGAGAAAAATCGGCGACGGCGGTCACGGTCTTTTTCTTTCCCGCCTCCCGTTCAACCTGAACCAAAAGCTCGTCCCCGCACCGGAGCCGACCGTCGGCATGGGTGCGGGAAACGACCGGGCGCGTTGCCTTTTCCAACGGAAGATACCAATTTTCCGCCTCTCCCGTCACACGCACAAAAGCCGCCCGAATGCCCGGAATGATATTTTCCACCCGCGCCACGTAAAGACTGCCCGGAACGACCGCTTCCTCCTTCCCGCAAACCCCAAGCTCCCAGAGCGTCCGATCCCGAAACTCCGCCGAAAATACGGCCTGCCGCTCCCGGTAAACTATAAGACGATTTTCCATAAGGGAACCGCCTTTCCGCCGTCCGTCCCGAACAGCTCCATCCGGTGAATATGGTAATCCGTCCCGCGATAGGGAATGCCGGCGATTTGGCTGACGGCTCCCGCCACCAGATCGGCGGAAACGTTCTTTTCGCTTCCCGCATCCACAAGACAGGCAAAGCCCGCGCAGGAAGGCTCCCCCTCCCAATGGGCAAGTCCCGTGCGCCAAAGCTCCTCGGTAAACAGCGAAGGCTCCGCCGCTCGCAGGCAGACCGGCTGCCCCTCCTGCAAAAGCCAGAGCTCCCGGACGCCGCTCATCAGGTCAAATTCCCGCTCGGAGGACTTGGTCTTCCGAAGCACCGGAAAGGTCTCCGCCTCCGCAAAGCTGCGGATATGCTTTAAGGAAACCGGGACCTTGGGCTTTGCCTCGATATAATAAGCCGCCGCACAGATCAGCGACATGCTCGTAACTTTTTTCGTATGCTTTACATAGTCGTTCAGACGCGTCGCACGGGACACGGCAAATTCGTCCCCCATAACCGCCGACAGCTTTTCCAGAAGCTCCGCCTCGGAATGCTCGGTTCGGAATTCCACGTCAAAATATTCTCCGTCGCTTGTCAGCGAGACGGACAGCGGCTGCGCAAAGCTCATGATCTGATGGGGATGGAACCCCTCGGAATAGCATACGTCCAGATCGGTTCGACGGATCGCCTTCTGAAAATAGCGCATCACGTCCAGATGTCCAAGAAATTTCATGCTCCCGAATTTGGAAAAGCGAATTCTGGCTCTCATAGTATCCTCCATGTTCAAAATCATCCGGCGGTATTCGGGCTTGCGTCGTAATAAACGCTGCTGCCGTCCGGCTGGCGTTCCTCGAAGCATACGCCGCAGCCAAAGGCGGCCGCCCCGCAGCCCATGCACTTTTTCCGGCAGTTCGGCGTGACCGTTTCCCGCTTCGCCCGTTCGTATTCGTTCCAAAGGTACCGACGGGACACGCCCACGTCGATAAAATCCCACGGCAGCAGCTCATCTTTGCCGCGCTCCCGCAGATTGTAAAACTCCGCGGTCACGCCGTTCCGGGCAAAGACCTCCTGCCATTTGTCGTATTGAAAATATTCCGACCACGCGTCGTAAATGCAGCCCGCACGGTACGCCTCCTCAATGGACTTGGCAAGCCGCCGGTCGCCGCGCGCCAAGATCCCTTCCAGCTCGCTGGTTTCCGCATCGTGCCAATGGTAGGACAGGCTTTTCCGATTGCGCTGCTCGCGAACCGTCGCCTGCAAGAGACGCTGATGCTCCAAAAAGCGCTCCCGCGGGATCATCGGCGCCCACTGAAACGGAGTAAAGGGCTTGGGAATGAAATACGAGGTGCTGATCGTAACGCCGACCTTTCCGTTCCGCTTGTCCTTCGGCAGCGTATAATATTCCTCCGCGATCTTTTCGGCAAGATAGGCAATGCCCTGCACGTCCTCGGGCTGCTCGGTCGGCAGACCAAGCATAAAATACAGCTTTACCTTGTTCCAGCCGCCCCGAAAGGCGTCCATCGCGCCGGTCAGAATGTCTTCCTCCGTCAGTCCCTTGTTGATCACGTTGCGCATGCGCTGCGTCCCCGCCTCCGGCGCAAACGTCAGACTGCTCTTGCTGATATCCTGTACCTTGCTCATCACGTCCAGCGCAAAGGCGTCGATGCGCAGCGACGGCAGGGAAATGTTGACGTATTTTTCTTTGTATTTGTCGATCAGATAATAAACCAGCTCCGGAAGCTTGGAATAATCGCTGGAGCTCAGGGAGCTGAGGGTGATCTCCTCCTGCCCGGTCGCCGCCAGCATCCGCTCCGCCAGTGTTTTCAGGTATTCCGTCGAGCGCTCGCGGATGGGACGATAGACCATCCCCGCCTGACAGAAGCGGCAGCCCCGGATGCAGCCCCGCTGGATCTCCAGCACGACGCGGTCCTGAATGACCTTCAGGTAAGGCACCAACGGCTTCTCGGGATAGAACGTATCGCTGACGTTCGTCTCCACCTCTTTTCGGATGCGCGCCGGAACGTCTTCGGCGATCGGGGAAAACGAAGCCAGCGTCCCGTCCTCATGGTAGGTCGCCCGGTAGAGCGACGGAACATACATGCCCGGCACCTTGGCGACGGCGCGCAGAAATTCCCGGCGGCTTTTTCCCGCCTTTTTATAGGAGCGGTACAGATCCAAAAGCTCAAAATAACGCGTCTCGCCCTCGCCCAGATAAAAGAAGTCAAAAAATTCCGCGATCGGCTCCGGATTGTAGCTGCACGGTCCGCCGCCCACCACGATCGGATCGTCCTCGCCCCGTTCCGCGGAATGCAGCGGGATCTGCGCCAGATCAAGAATTTGCAGCACGTTCGTGTAGCACATTTCGTACTGTAAGGTGATCCCAAGAAAGTCGAATTCCTTCACCGGGTCCTGCGATTCCAGCGCGAACAGCGGAATGTGTTCCCGGCGCATGATCGCGTCAAGATCCACCCAAGGGGAATACACGCGCTCGCACCAAGTATGCTCCTGCTTGTTCAGCATATCGTATATAATTTGAATGCCCAGATGGGACATTCCCACCTCATAAACGTCCGGAAAGCACATGCAGAACCGAACATCGACCTGATCCAAGTCCTTTTTTATCATATTGATCTCTCCGCCGATATACCGCGCAGGCTTTTCCACCTGCAGCAGAATTTCCTCGGACAGCGCTAATTTTCTCATAATCTTAACCGTTCCTCCCGTTCGGAATGTCGCCTAATGACGTTATCATAACACAGGCGCGGAGAAAAAGCAAAAAATCTTGTATTTCCTTCTTTCCTGCAATATAATAGTTTTTATCAAGATGATGACCGGAGGATTGTCATGGCTTTTTGTCCGATTTGCAAAATGGAATACCGAGAAGGCGTTACCGAATGCGCCGACTGTCACGTTGCGTTGGTGGAGGTGCTTCCCCACGCAAAGCAAAACCTTCTGCTTCGCATCAAGAGCGAGCGTGTTTTTGGAAAATTCAAAAAATATCTGGAATATTCCAAAATTTCTGTTGAGACCGAATATCATTTGGAGGACGCCCGATTTAATCTCTATGTTCTGCCGAAGTATGAGAATAAAGTAAAGGCGGCTTGGGAAACCTTTCTTTTGATGGAGCTTGGCGGTGAACTGGGGGAGGAGATCCGGCAGGAGGAAGCGGCCGCCGACCTGCTGCACGCAAATATCCCCAAACAGGTGCAGAAGGATATTCTGCGCTTTCAACAGGAAACGATCGGCGCTTCGGGAACCGACGTTTCGGAAGCAGACGCTCCGAACGAGGATGCTTCGAGAGCAGACGCTCCGCCAGACAACGAGGAGCCCGCTTTTGACGACGGAGGTCTTTCCGACCGGGAGCTGACCGAAGAGGACTCCGTGGAGGACGTTGCCAGAGAGCTTCTGCATCCGAGCGGCGGCTCCTATGAGTCGATGAAGCACAAAGCGGAGGACACCTACGGCTCCGCCGTTACGCTGATCCTGTTCGGAGCCTTGGGGATCGTCTATATGTTTTTGAATATTGCCGGAATCCTCTCGCACTTTGAACGGGGCTTTTCCCAGTGTCTGCTGCTGATTTTCTTTTCGGTCCTGCTGGGCGCCGGCATATACACATGGCGGCAGTATCAGACCTACAAGTCCAAAGCGGACGAGGAGGAAAAGCTGCGCGAGCGTCTGAATCTTTGGATGAAGGAGACGTTCACGCCGGAGGCTTTTGCAGCGCTGAACGAGGACGGGCTCTCCCCGGAGGAAATCGTTATTGTCCGTCTGGATTGGATGGCAAAGAGCATTTTGGCGGCCTATCCCGAGCTTTCCGAAAATGCGGCTTATCAGTATGCGGACGATTTTTACAATGCGGAATTTTCCGCCGACGAAACCGATTGATTTTTCGTCAAAGCAGGAAAAATAACGAAAATTCAATTGAAATCCGCTCTGCTTTTATTTATAATGAACATAAGAACGGAGGGAATTATTATGCCATTTTGTCCAGTATGTAAAAAGGAATTTCCGAGCGAAGTAACCATTTGCCCGACCTGCAATGTTTCGCTGGTGAACACCGCACAGAATACAACGGTATCCGTTTTCTCCCTGCGGCAGGAAAGCGCCGCCGAGCATTTTATCTCCTATATGCACGAGCAGGGGCTGGAGGGTACCTATGAATACTCCATGCGGGAAGACACTTATAAAATCTATGTCGAAAAAAAAGAGGCGATGCGTGCCGTCAAACTGCTTCGTCTCTACATGACGGAAGCCAAGAAGAAAAAGGAGGCGGCGGAACCGCCGGTTTCGGCTTCCGCAGAGGAACCTCCGGTTCCCGCTCCCGAGCAGACTCCGGTTCCCGCCCCGGCGGAAACGCCGGCTTCCGTTGAGGAACCCGCCCCCATCGAAGAACCGATGCCGGCTCCGGCGGAGCTGCCGCTTCCGGTCGAAGAACCGGTTCCCGCCCCGGTCGAGGCGCCAACGCTTTCGAAAGAGCCGACGCCCGGAAAAAAGCCGTCGCTTTGGGAACGTCTGCACATTTCCAAGCCGAAGCAGGAAGCAGCACCCGAAAAAGCTTCCTCCCCAGCCGAGCCTCTCTCGGAGGCGGGATACATAGAGCCGACCACCGATCCGGAGGAACCGGATCTTCCGGACGACGCCGACGAAACTCCTCGCCCGGCCAAGGAATTGTCTGCGGAAACCGATCAAAATACCGCCGATGAGCCAAGTGCGGAAACAAGCGTGGAAACAAGTGTAGAAACGGAGGAAGTCAGTCCCGCGGAGACGGTCGCCGAGCCGATTGCCGACGCTGACGAGAACGAGGAAAACACGGTTGGTTCAACCACGGAGACCGACGAAGCCGCGATAAGCGAGGCAGACGAAGAGACGGAGTCGGAAGGTGCGGTCACGGAACCCCCGGCGAGCGAATCCTTCCTTGATGCGACTCCGGCGACTCCGGAAGCCGCCGAGGAAGTCCCCGAACAGCCGATCCCGCAGACCTTCAGCGAAGAAAGCGAACCCGCAGTCGAGAAAGCTTCCGAAGATCCCGAGGAAGGGGCAAACGATATTCCCATGGAACCCAACCCGGACGACGATGAGGAGGACGCCTTTTCTGCCTTCCTCTCCGACTTTAAGCGCAACTCTCTTTCCAAAACACTGGAGCTGGAGGAAAGCGGCGCCGCCCCGATCATCGAAGAGATCTATCCGCATTCCGGCGAGTCCCATGCGGCAACGATTTCTTTTGAGCCTCAGGAGCCGAAAATCAAAGTTCCGACCGACACGGATATTATTGAGGCGGTCGTTGACGCATCGGTAAGCGCATCGTCGGTTGCGTCGGAAACCAAGGGCAGCAGCTCCTCCTTCGCCGATCCTACGCTCTCCTCCGACGAGGCGTTCCGCAGGCAGGCTCCGCGAAAGCCAAAACCCTTCACCGTCTCCCCGGAGGACGATCCGGAGGACAGCTTCCATGGCTTCGTTCCGGACTATGCGCCGGAGACCGAGCCGAAGGAAGCGCCGGAGCCGACGCCGGAGGAAACGGCAATGGACGCCTTCCGGCAAAAGGTGGCGGCACGCAAGGAGGAACAAAGCCGCATCGTTGCGGAAAAGACCAAGGAAGCCGTACGCAAGGCCAATCTGGTCAAGGATCTGTCGAACGGTCAGAAGATCGTGTTTGAGGATACCGACGAGCTGGATAACTACGCAGGATTTGTTCCGGACTATACGCCGAACACCACATCCGAGGAGGAATTTTCCTTTTATCAGCCGCGTACCGTCTCCGATTACAGCAAATACAAAAAGAAGGGGAACAAAGCCTCGTCCCAAGCTTCCGCACCGGTCAAGCTTTCCCACATGCGGATCACAAACGCAAACGAGGTCGCGGAAGTATTTTCCGGCCGCATTCCCTCCGACGTGAAGCATACCGTTTCTCCGCAGGAAATCAAGACGACGACCTTCCTGTGCTCCATGACCGGGGCGCAGCTGACCAAGCTGTTCCACAGCTGGATGATGACGAACGTTACGGCGATCTCGGTTCGCACATTTGAGACGCCGGATGCAACGGCGGAAGAAAATTATGACGCCAAGATCGAAGGCATCAAAAAACTGCTTGTCGATACGTTCGGCGATCTGAACGAGGTCTTTCTGGATACGGTCGTTCGAAAATATTACAGCAAATATTTGGACGATTGACGGAGTTCTACAAAATAAAAACGCCCCCGATAGTGTTATCGGGGGTTTGTTTTTGCGTTTCCTATGAAAATATTTCCAGAAGCTCTTCTCTGGTAAGCGTACTCAGGAAATCCGTCTGCGACGAGATGACCGAATCCGCCAGCACCTGCTTTTTCTTTTGCAGGCGATAGATTTTTTCTTCGATCGTACCCTTGGCAAGGATCTTAATGACATGCACGTTTTTTTTCTGCCCGATCCGGTACGCCCGGTCGGTCGCCTGCTCCTCCACCGCCGGATTCCACCACGGCTCCACATGGATCACCGTATCGGCTCCGATCAGGTTCAGACCGGTACCGCCCGCCTTCAGCGAGATCAGGAACACCTCCCGCTCGCCCTCGTTAAACTGCCGGACGCTCTGAATGCGCTCGTTGATCTTTGTCGCGCCCTCCAGCGAAAAATAGGCGATCCCCATTTGATCGAGAAGCTCCTTGATAATGGCGAGCATCGACGTAAACTGTGAGAACACAAGCAGCCGATGATGATTTTCCACCGCCGTCCGAATCATATCCTCCAGCACCTCAAGCTTGGAGCTGCCGCCCTCGTAGTTGTCGATAAAGGTCTTCGGATGACAGCAGATC
The DNA here is from genome assembly GCA_030524525.1 of Lachnospiraceae bacterium. Taxonomy (GTDB): domain Bacteria; phylum Bacillota; class Clostridia; order Lachnospirales; family Lachnospiraceae; genus ISDg. Next base: position 58,133 of record JAUNGI010000004.1, on the reverse strand, counting down.
TGCCGCAGGCGCATGAGGGCGCTCAGAATCTGAATCCGATTATTCTCGACGGAGCCGTTCTCCTCATCGAGTCGGAACTCTCCCCGATAATGCTCCAGATAAGCGGCGTAAAGCTTTTTCTGCTCGTCGCAAAGGTCAATCAGCACCTTTTCCTCCACCTTGTCGGGCAGTTCCTTCAAAACGTCCTTTTTCATCCGTCGAAGCACAAACGGCTGGATGCGGGTATTGAGCATGGAAAGCCGCTCCGTCTCCTTGTCGTGGATCGGTTTTTCATAAAACTTGGCAAACTTCGCATGGGAGAACAAATAGCCCGGCATCAAAAAATCAAAGATCGACCAGAGCTCGGTCAACGAATTTTCGATCGGCGTGCCGGTCAGGGCAAAGCGATGCTCCGCCTTGAGACGCTTTACGCTGATGGCATTCATGGAAGTCGGATTTTTGATGTTCTGCGCCTCGTCGATAATGACCGTGGCGAAGGAAATATTCGTATACAGCCGCAGGTCCCGATGCAGCAGCGGATAGGACGTGATCCAGATTCCGCCGCAGCCGACGCGGATCTTTCCCCGGCGCTCCTCCGGCGTGCCGCAGATAATAAGACTTTTCAGATGCGGCGCAAAATTTTCCAGCTCGTCCTTCCAGTTATACATGAGCGAGGAGGGGCAGATCACAAGGCTCGGCTTCTCCTGCTCCGGAAAGGATGCCAAATACATGATTGCCTGCAGCGTTTTTCCGAGACCCATGTCGTCCGCCAGAATTCCGCCGAAACGGTGCTTCTGCAAATTCTTCATCCAGCGGTAGCCGACCATCTGATACGGCCGGACGTCCGCGCGAATGCCCTCCGGACACGGAAGCTCCTCCGGATGCCGAAGCTCCTCCAGCAGTTGTACAAGGCTGTCCTCCATGTGGTAATCAAGGTTCTGCTTGCGGAACGTCTCCTCCAGATAAGAAAGCTGCGACGCATGGAAGGCGACCGCCCCCTCCTTCATCTGACGCACGGAGCCGTCCACGGACTGGATCAGATCCAGAGCGGTTGAAAGCTCCTCCTGATCGAGCAGCAGAAAGCTGCCGTCCTTCAGGCGGTAAAAGCGTTTTTTCAACTGCAGGGACTGCAGCAGGTCCCGCAGCTCCTCCTTCGGAATGTCCTCGTAGGAGATCTCCAGCGACAGATAGTCCTCGCCGGAGCTTCCGTGAATGCCGTAGGAAATATGGCTCTTCTTCCGAATCTGCAGCCGTTCAAAGCTGTCGGAATAATAGATCGTCATCAGCTTCCGAATCTCCTCGTTCTCTCCGGTCACCAGATCGAACACGGCGTCGTCATCCCGGAGCAGATAGTAGCCGGGATGCGGTTCAAAGCCCTTTTGCAGCAGCGCTTCTCCGATCTCCTGCTCCTTTTCCCGATCACGAAGAAGGATCACGCCCTTTGTGGCGGGAGCTTCAAAGCTGTTAAACGAATATTCCCCATAGGAGAATACGAGCTTTGCCTGAATGCTTCCGTAAATATATTCCAGATACAGCGCGGCGGAAAGCGGCAGGGAAACATAGCGCTCGCGCAGGCTGTCCGGAATCTGCAAATTCATCGTGGCGCTCAGCCGCGGCAGAACGTCTTCCAGAAAGCGCTTCGCATTTTCCCCGCGAAAAACGATCGGCTGATTGTCCTTCCCCAGACTGTTGCAGATCGGAAGATAATTTTTCGTAAACAGGCGATCCGGCTCGTAAACGACCCGGTTGTAATAAATCAGATCGCCGGAGGCGCTGAGCGGAAGCACTCTGCCGTGGTCGCTGTAGTTCAGGGCCACATAATCGTCCAGCACGTCAATATCATAAGAAATAAAAGGATTTCCCTTTACAAAGGTAACGCCCTCATAGGTCCTCCCGCCCAGCGTAAAGGAAAAGGAGTCTCTCCGAATGCGGTGCAGCACCTCCAGAAACCGCCGTCTCGAAAGCAGAAGCTCGCTCTTTTGAAAGACCGACTGTTCCCCCGACAGCTCGTATTGATTTTCCAATTCAAAAAGCTCGGACAGGTAGGCGATCAGCTCGGCGCTGCTGCGGTCAAATTCGGTAATTCCCGCGCGATAGGAAAATTCCTTTCCGAAAATAAGATTCTGCCCCGAAGAAATACATTCCAAAAGCTTTCGTATGCTCTGCACCTTATTAGGCTTCTGATTGCCGATCATCAGCCGGGCACGGATCACGTCCTCCGGATTGCGCAGGATGCCCTGATAGGTAAAGGCAAGCGAGATATGGCAGATATCGGTCTGCGCCAGCGCCGTTTCGAGATCGGCATAATAATCTAAGATCTGCGCCGAGCGATAGTCCTCGCTGCTCATCTCCTCTCTCGCCCGGTTCTTGTTCTGAAACTGCGAAAGAAAAAGCAGGGACGCGATCACATGCTTGCACGCTCCCGAATGCTTCACATGGTAGGAGCAGTTGCAGCTATGCTCGATCCGGTTCTCATGGAAGACGACCGATACTTTATAAGTAAAATTTCCTTTTACGTCAAACTGATAGATGCTCTGATCCCGGGACGCCACGGCGCGCGTCACACGGCCGTTCTTATAATAAGCAAAGCCATCGGCAAAAACATTGGCGTCCGCCGCCAGATTGCGAATATACTCTCTCGTCAAAGAAAACATAGAATTACACCCTTTCTTAACCGTACATCATATCATAACATAAAAGAAGGAAAAAGAAAAGGGGTTCCGTTGGTTTCCGTCGTTTCTTTCAGAAAGAAAATTTTGCCCAGACGCCGGAAACCGCGTCGGAAAAACGATATGCCGGCACCGGCTCCAACACGACGACCGGAATGCAGCAGCAGGTAACGCCGCCGATTTGAAGCTCCGCATAGCCCACCGCCGTTCCCTGCTCCAAGGGCGCGCGAAGCGTCTCCGGAAGATGAAAGGTCAGCTCGACTCTTTCCTGCCGCATCAAAAGCTCCTCGCTCCAGCTCTCCGACACGCCGACCAGAGCCGTTTCCCGAATTCCGCCGGAAACAGGCAGCTCGCCCAAGTTCTGCGCCCGTACCGAAAGCTGCTTTGGCCGATAAAATTTCCGCACATATGCCACAAGCGCCTGCGTGTCCTTCCATTTGTACTGCTTATGCGGGGGCCAGCCGCTTCCCAACACGACGCTGATCAGAATTCTTCCTTCGTAGCGCGTCGCTCCCACAAAGCAATAGCCCGCGCCGCCCGTAAAGCCGGTTTTGACGCCCAGCGCCTCGCCGTCCATATACAGGTAGCGGTCAATATTCTTCAAGAAAAAGCTGCGTTTTCCGTGGATCTCCTGAATCGTACGGCTTTCCGTCCCGACGATGCGAAGAAACGTCTCGTTCTGCACCGCATAGGCGGCGATCCGCGCCAGATCCTCGGCGGTGGTATAGTGATTCTCGGCGTCCAGTCCGTTCGCCGTCTCAAAGCTCGTATGCTCCGCCCCAAGATCCCGCGCCTTCTGCGTCATCAGCGCGCAGAACGCTTCCTCCGAGCCTGCCACATGCTCGGCGATCGCCACGGCGGAATCGTTGTGGCTTTCGAGCATCATGGAATATAAGAGATCCTCCAGCACATATTCCTCGCCCTCCCGGATGGAGAGCTGTACGTCCGGCTGCGCCGCCGCGTGAGCGGAAACCGTCACCGTCTCCGAAAGCTCGCAGCTCTCGAGCGCCAGAATGCAGGTCATGATCTTGGTCGTGCTTGCCATTTTGCGGATCTCGGTTCCCGCCTTGCTGTACAGCACGCGAAAGTTTTCCGCATCCATCACACAGGCGGAAAGCGCCTGAAGGGTATCGGAAAAGGGTTCCTCCTCTTCCTCCTGCAAAACCACCGTTCCCGGGTCTTCCCAAAGCATTCCCGGTACCGCGGTCTGCGCCTTGGGAAAGGTTCGATAGGCTCCCCAAAAAAAGCCGAGCATCAGAAACGGGAGCAGAAACAGACCGATGCGCCTCTGTTGATTTTTCACACGAAACTCCTTTGCAGGCATCGTTATCCTTATACTTTATGCGCCTGCCGCGCAGGCTAGCCCAAAAAGGTTTCGCTGCTTCACACGGAGATCTCGGCTTCTTCTATGGCCTCCTGCCGGAATTCCTCCATCTGCTCCGCTTGGATCGTCGGCAGCTCCTCCAGCGAGGAAACGCCGAAGCTGCGCAGAAAGTCGTCGGTCGTTCCAAACAAAATCGGGCGTCCCGGCGCGTCCAACCGTCCCAGCTCGCAGATCAAATGATATTCGAGCAGCTTATTGACGGCAAAATCGCTCTTTACGCCCCGGATCGCTTCGATCTCGGTTCGCGTCACCGGCTGCTTGTAGGCAATGATCGAAAGCGTTTCCAGCAGGACGTCGGTCAGCACCGGCTTTTTGGGAACGTGGCAGAGACGGATCAGCGTTTCGTACTGCTCGGACTTTGTACACATCTGGTACTTGTCCCCCAAGCAGAGGATCGCCATGCCGCGGGAGGCGTCCGCATAATCCTCGGTCAGTTCCTTCAGCAGCTCCTCGGTCTCCTTCACGCCGAGCTCAAGCGCCGCCGCCATCCGTTCCGTCTCCACCGCATCGCCCATGGCAAACAGGATCGCCTCCAAAGCCGCTTTTTTCTTTTCCTTTTCGTCCATGTACTTTTGCTCCTTCTACCGCGGTTACAGATACTGTTCGATCGGAACAACGTCGTCCGCCAAAAATTCGATCTCAAAATCCTCAAAGAGCTGCGTCTGCGTGATCAGCACCCTGCCCATTTTCATCAGCTCCAAGATCCCCAAAAAGGTCACAATGATCTCCAGCTTGTCCCCCGCCCGTTCCAAAAGGCGGCGGAACCGACATTTCCGGTGGGAAATGCCGTATTCCTGAATGGAACGGACCTTTTCCTGAAAATTGACCTCTTCCTTTTCGATCCGTCCGAACTTGCTGCGGATCGGGTCGATCCGGTTCTCCTGCCGCCGCAGGATCTCCTCAAAGATCGCATTGAGCTGCAGAAGGGTCGTATCGCCGATCAGATCCTCCGCTCTGACGTCCTCTTTATACGCGGCGACCTCCTCGGGGATCGTCTCCGGCTTATAAAGCCTGCGCTCCGCGTCAACCTGCCGGTCCTTCAGCTCCAGCGAGGCAAACTTGTACATCTTGTATTCGAGCAGCTTCTCCACAAGCTCCTGTCTGGGGTCGATCTCCTCCTCGTTCTCGTCCACCTCCGCCGGAAGCAGCATCGCGGATTTGATGCGCAGAAGCGTTGCCGCCATGACCAGAAACTCGCTCATGTTGTCCATGTGATTTTCCTGCATCACCTTCAGATATTCCATGTACTGCGTGGTAATAAGCGCAATGGGGATATCATAAATATTCACTTTGTTCTTCTCGATCAAGTGCAGCAAAAGATCCAACGGTCCTTCGTAGACCTCAAGCTTTACCGGTATCTCCATCAAACGCCTCCTAAGGTAACAGAAAGACAAAGCTCCGTCAGCTCCGGCCGGTTAAACAGCCGCAGCGGGAGCGTGTGCGTTCCGAGTCCCCGCGACACATAGAGCTGCGCTTCCCCAAGGGTGAATTTTCCCGCGTCGTATTTGGGAAACAACTTCCACTGGGGAGAGATCACGCCGCCAAGCAGCGGAAATCTCGCCACGCCCCCGTGCATATGCCCGGAAAGCGTCGCCTGCGCCCCCCATGCGGCGTACGCCGGAAAAAAGGCGGGGTTGTGTGCCAAAAGCAGGTTCGCCCCCTCCGCTCTTCCGAGAAGCTCTTCGAGAGCCTCCCGGGTCAGCTCCGGGGCCTTGCCGAGCTTTTGATAATATACAAGCGGAAGCGTCAGCCCCCAGACCGAAAAACCGCAGGGGTCCGTAACCCTCTCGTTATCCAAAAAGAAAATTCCCAGCTCCCGGACGCGTTCCCGATAGGCGGCAAACGCCTCCGGCTCCCGCTCCCGGAAGCGGCACTCGTGATTGCCCATGGAATAATAGACCGGAACGTGCAGCTTTGCCAGCTCCTCCAAAAACGCGAGCGCGATCCGATTGCTTTTCTTTTCGTTCACCACCAGATCGCCGGGGATCAGGATGCGCTCCGGCTCCCGGCTCCGGATCTCCGCAAGCAGCCGTTCGTTCCGTCTGCCGTAGCGGTTGTTGTGCAGATCCGCAACGACGATCGTGCGAAGCGTGCGTTTCGTCCCCACGCCCTCCGGGGCACCCGGCACCGATTGCGCCCGCTCCGGCGAAGCTGCGGCGTCGGAAAGCGTCAGCGATACCTGCGTCGTCTCCAAATTGGTATGTTCAAAAACAAAGTATGCGCCCGCCGCCAAAAGCAGCAGAACAACCCCCGCGGCAATCTCCATGAGCCCCTCCTTCAAACAGACCTATTATAGTGGATGGCAGGAGGTTTGTCAATTTTTCCGTTTACAGGAACATCCGCAGAAGCTTCCCGAAGAAGTCGCCGTACGAAGCCTTTTCGACCGACTCCGCAGCAAGGATCTCGCTTTCGCCCAGCGTGCTTCCCTGATAGGTATAGGTGATCGTTCCGATCTTTTCGCCCTCGTCGATCGGGGCCTTTAAGCCCTTTTCGTAGGTCACGGTCTTTTCAATGGCGCTTTCGTCGGTTCCGGTCGGAAGCAGCACGCCGAAGCCGTCGACGATCCGTCCCTCGACCTCTCCCTCCATCGACGCGGAGATCGGACAGCGAAACGTTTTTTCCGCATTTTCATGGTCCTGATAATAGTAATAATTTGCAAAACCGTAATCCAGCAGCTTTGCCGCCTCGGCAAAACGCACCTTGGTCGAGGGCGCGCCCATGATGACCGCGATCAGCTTTGCCTCGTTTCGTGTTGCCGTGGCGCTCAGACAATAAAGCGCGTTGCCCGTCGAGCCGGTTTTCAGACCGGTGATGCCCGAATAGGTGCGGATCAGACGATTGGTATTGGAAAGCCCGAATTCGGTGTCCCCTTTTCGCGTATGATGCACGATCGTGTCCATCCACGTCGTCGTATACGCGGTAATGCCCGGATGGTTGCGGATCAGTTCCCGCGACATGCGCGCCACGTCCGCAGCGCAGCTGTAATGCCCTTCCGTGTCCAGCCCGTAGCAGTTCACAAAGTTCGTATGCTCCATCGAAAGCTCCCGCGCCCTTTCGTTCATCCGCCGGACAAACTCCTCCTCGCTTCCCGCGAGAAGCTCCGCCATTGCCACGGAGGCATCGTTTGCGCTGGCGATGCAGATGCACTTGAGCATATCGTGTACCGACAGCTCCTCGCCCGGCTCCAGATAGACCTGAGAGCCTCCCATCGAAGCGGCATGCTCGCTGACCGGCACCATCGTATCGTAGGTGATGGTTCCCGCGTCGAGCGCCTCCATGATCAGCAGGAGCGTCATGATCTTTGTGATGCTTGCCGGAGCCAGCTCCTCGTTCTCCTGATTGGCGCAGAGAATATTGCCGGTGGCCTCATCCATCAGCACATAGGACTTGCTCTCCAGCGTCAGGGGATTTTTGGCGTCTACGGTCACCTCGGCAATTTCCGTCGGGGAATCGGCTCTTGCCTGAGAGCCAAAAAATAGAAAAAGGCACAGCAGACTGCAAAGCAGCGGCTGAGCAAATCGAATCCGTCGTTGATGTTTCATTCCATATCCGCCGGGACGTTTTGTACATTGTAGTCTGCCGTACCTGAAAATATGCCTGATTTTATGCGGTTTCCTCCGGATGAAAGCCCTGTCCGTCCACATAGCCGTAAATGACCGGCGGAACTTCGGGGGACTGCCCGGAAAACCGATACGCCGCAAGCAGCCGTTCCTTTGCGGCTTGCAAAGCGTCTAAGTCCGCGCCGAAAAGAACCGCCAGTTCTTCGCCCTCCCGAACCGCTTCGCCGAGCTTTTTGAACAGCCGGAGCCCGACGCGCAGGTCGATTTTGCTGTCCTTCGTCGTTCTGCCGCCGCCCAGCAGCAGGGAGCATATCCCGATCTCCTCGGCGTCGATCCCCGCCACATAGCCGGTTTCGGGGGCGGGCACCGTAAGACGGTAGGGCGCTTCCTCGAACTTCTCCGGCTCGTACACATAGCTCGCGTCCCCGCCCTGCCGCGCGACAAACTCCGCAAGCTTTTCCTTGGCTTTTCCGGAGGCAAGCAGCCTTCGCAGCGTCTCCCCCGCCTCGGCGGTCGAAGCCGCCTTTTGACAGCCGACGAGCATCAGTTCGGCAAGCCGCAGACTGACGGTCATCAGATCGTCCGGAGCCTGTCCCGAGAGCGCGTCGATCGCCTCCCGGACCTCGAGGCTGTTGCCCACCGTCCGGCCCAGCGGCTGGTTCATGTCGGTCAGCAGCGCATAGGTCTTCCGCCCCGCCCGGTTCCCGATCCTCACCATGGTCTCCGCCAGCGCCACCGCGGCCGGCAGCTTCTTCATAAACGCGCCGCTCCCCACCTTGACGTCAAGGACGATGACCTGCGAGCCGGCGGCCAGCTTTTTGCTCATAATGCTGGAGGCGATCAGCGGAATGCTGTCCACCGTCGCCGTAACGTCCCGCAGCGCATAGATCTTCTTGTCTGCGGGAGCCAGATTCGCCGTCTGCCCCACGATCGCAAGCTTCATTTCGTTGACGTTTTGGAGAAACCGCTCGGAGGAGATCGCCGTCGAAAAGCCCGGAAAGCTTTCCAGCTTGTCGATCGTTCCGCCCGTATGCCCCAGCCCGCGGCCGGACATTTTGGCAACGGGAACGCCCGCGGACGCCACAAGGGGACCGACGATCAGCGAGGTCTTGTCGCCCACGCCGCCCGTGCTGTGCTTGTCCGCCGGGATCCCTTCGATCCTCGACAGATCGAGCATATCGCCGCTCGCCGCCATCGCAAGCGTCAGCTCCGTCGTTTCCGCTTCGTTCATTCCCTTTAGGCAGACCGCCATCAAAAACGCGGACATCTGATAGTCCGGGATCTCCCCGCTCGTAAACCCGCCGACCAAAAAGCCGATCTCCTCCTTGGTCAGGGCGCCTCCCTGTTTCTTTTTCTGGATCAGATCGTACATTCGCATTGTCCGAACACCCCCTTTTTTTGATTTTACCCGATTTCGCTCCCCTTGTAAACGCTTCTAGCAGAATTTCCCGCCGACGGCCTGCAAAAGAAGGCTGCCGAGCGTGGCTTCCACAAGCCCGCCGAGCAGAAAGACAAGAAGCCAGAGCAAAAGCTGTTTTCGGTAGGGCCAGAAGGCGCGCAGCGTGGCGGCGGATTCCGGATTCCGAAAAAAACCGCGCCAAAGCTGATAGCCGATGCGGTAATAGACAAAATACACGGGCAGATAAAAGAACCATGCCGGGAAATAATACGTCAGTCCGAGGAGAATCCCTTTTTTCCCAAACGTCCCGCAGAGCTGTCCAAACAAAAAGCCGACGAACAGCCCGCGCTTTCCGATGCGGAACAGATAGTACCAGTGCCCGACGATGCAGAGCGAAAAAAACAGCAGGGAGAACGCCACAAGCGCGTTCCGAAGCATACAGTAGCGGATCAGCTTTGCATAGGGGATGCTGCCCTTGACCGCCGATTGAAGCTCCGCCACGACCGCCGCCTTTGCCTTCGCACCCATCGTGATGATATAGAGCCTCCCTCCCAGCGCTCCGGCCGTCAGACAAAAGAAAAAAAGAACCAGCGCAAACAGCACAGGTTCTTTTCGAAAGTTTCCAAACCGCATAGCAACTCCGTCCTTTCCGAATACTCCGAAACTCCTTGCTTACCGTTTCATTGTATGCCGAAGGACGGCAAATAGACTAGGCGGAATGATATTTTGCCTTATATGCCAAGATGCCGCACACGGTCTTGGCGTCCTGAAGCTTTCCGGAAAAGATCATGGAAAGCAGCTCGTCCAAGGTGTATGCCTCCACGTTCAAATATTCGCCCTCGTCGAGATGCTGCTTCGCGGGGATCAGATCCGTGCAGAGATACACGCCGATCTGCTCGTTCATCAGCGCGACGTTCGTGCAGACAAGCGTTAGCAGCTCGCAGTTTCCCGCGCGGTAGCCGGTCTCCTCCTCCAGCTCCCGAAGCGCGCAGACCCGGCTGTCCTCGCCCCGGCTCTTTCCTCCCGCCGGAAGCTCCAGCGTCTCGCGCTCCAGCGCGTTCCGATACTGCCGCACCATCAGAAGCTTCCCGTCCGGAAGCACCGCCACAACGCCGGCGCCGCCCGGATGGTCGATAAAATCCCATTGATGCAGGGAGCCGTCCGGAAATTCCATCGTGTCCTGACACATTTCCACGATCGTACCCTTGTATTTTACCTCGCGTTTTACGCGCTTATAGATCTCCATATCACGAAAGCTCCTCACTTCTTTTGAAGCAGGCGTCGGTCGCCTGAAACAGGGCGTTCCGGAAGCCGCTCGCTTCGAGCGCCTCAACGGCGGCGATGGTCGTTCCTCCGGGGCTGCATACATTGTCTTTCAGCTCGCCGGGATGGCGGCCGCTCTCCAGCACCATCTTCGCGGAGCCGAGCACGGTCTGCGCCACAAGTTCATAGGCGGTGGTCCGGGGAATTCCGTATTTCACGACGCTGTCGGCAAGCGCCTCGATCATCATATAGACATATGCGGGCGAGCTGCCGTTTGCGCAGCAGGCGGCGCTCATCAGCGCCTCCGGCAGGATCACGCAGCGCCCGAAGGATTCGCACAGGCTTTTTGCAAAGCGCGCCTCCTCCGAATCCGCGCTCACGCCGTTCAGACTCATGGAGGTCATTCCTTCGCCGACCATCGCCGGAGTGTTCGGCATCCAGCGGATGACCGGAACCGGAAACGGAAGCTCCTTCAAGATGGTTTCCGTGGAAATTCCCGCCATGGAAGTAATGATCTTCGAGTTCTTGTGAAGCGCTTTTTTCAGCTCCGGATACACAAGAGGAGCGACCTGCGGCTTTACGACGAGAACTACATATTCGCTGTTTGCGATCAGCTCCTGATTGGACGCGGACGGCGTCACCGAAAGCTCCTTGGCAACCAACGCCCTTCTCTCCTCGTTCGCCTCAAAAAAAGTCACCTGTCCGGCTCCGAGCAGCGCCGCCGCCCCTTTGATCTCCGGATAGCCCATATTTCCGGCTCCGATAAAACCGATTTTGTACATCTTCCTACCTCCCGTCCTCTGACGACTAGCGCAGACAGTTCAAAAACTCCTCAATGCGATCCATACCCTTTTGGATCTGCTCCATGCTGATGGCGTAGGACAGACGGATATGATCGGCAAACCCGAAGTCGGCGCAGGGAATGACCGCCGTCAAATACTCCTCGATCAAAATTTTTGCCATAACGCCGACGTCCGCGATCTCGGTCTCCCGCCAGCTCTTTCCCAGCGTCTCGGAAACGTCGACGAACACATAGAAAGCGCCCTCCGGCCGGATCGCCCGGATATAAGGCATGGCGTCGATCCGTTCCATAATGTAATTTCTTCTCTTGTCGAATTCCGCCTTCATCAGCGCCACCGAATCCTGCGATCCGGTCAGCGCCTCCACGGAAGCCGCCTGCGCGATGGAATTCGGGTTGCTCGTCTGGTGGCTCTGAATACTGCTCATGACCTTGGCGACCGCAAGCGGCGCTCCGGTATAGCCGATCCGCCAGCCGGTCATCGCATAGCCCTTTGCCATGCCGTTGCAGGTGATCGTATGCGCGAGAATGTCCTCGCCGAGGGAGCCGATGCTCACCGCCTCCATGCCGTCATAGACAAGGCTCTCGTAGATCTCGTCCGATACGACGAAAATATCCTTTTCCACGATCACCTTTGCAAGCGCGGCAAGCTCCTCTCTCGTGTAGACCATGCCGGTGGGATTGCTGGGGCTGTTCAAAATAAAGGCCTTGGTTTTTTCGGTGCAGGCAGCCGCAAGCTGTTCCGGCGTGATCTTATAATCCTGCTCCGCCGTACAGCGCACGATGACCGGAACGCCGTCCGCAAGCTTGACGATCTCCGGATAGCTGAGCCAGAACGGAGAGGGAATGATCACCTCGTCGCCCGGATTCAGGATCGCCTCGAATACGTTGGTCAGGGCATGCTTTCCGCCGTTGCTGATCACGCACTGCTCCGGCGTATAGGAAAGACCGTTGACCCGCGCGAATTTTTCGCTGACCGCTTTTTTCAGCTCCGGCATTCCGGATGCCGCCGTATATTTGGTAAAGCCGTTTTCAATGGCGCGTATCGCTGCCTGACAAACATTGTCCGGCGTATTGAAATCCGGTTCTCCCGCGCCAAAGCCGACCACATCCTTGCCTTCCGCTTTCAGCGCCTTCGCCTTTGCGGTAATTGCCAGTGTAGAGGAAGGCTTTACCGCCTGCCCTTTTTTCGATAATGTAAGTGCCATAATCCAAGACCCTTTCTTAGTTTGTAATGAGATCATTGTAGACGTGTATACAATCCTTTGCCATTCTAATATAAGGTCGGGAAAAAGGCAAGTGTTTTTTTAAGAATCCCGCTTTGCGAGATTCTCCGCTTCCTATAGAATAAAAAAAGAGGAAAGCAAGTTTCCCTGCTTTCCGCTCATTTTTTTGTTCTCAAAGGGCTATTTAGCGTAATCTGCCACTCTGGACTCCCGGATCATATTGACCTTGATCTGACCCGGATATTCAAGCTCCGCTTCGATCTTCTTTGAAAGCTCGCGCGCCATAAGAACCATATCGTCGTCCGATACCTGTTCCGGAATTACCATAACGCGAACCTCGCGGCCGGCCTGAATTGCGAAAGATTTTTCTACTCCTCTAAAGCTGTTTGCAATATCTTCTAACTGTTTTAATCTGTTGGTATAAGTATCGAGGGTTTCCCTTCTGGCGCCCGGACGGGCTGCGGAAATGGTATCGGCGGCCTGTACGATGCAGGCGATCAAAGAACGGAACTCAACGTCGCCGTGATGAGCCTCTACCGCATTGATAACGATCGGAGATTCCTTATACTTTTTACAAAGCTCGACGCCAAGCTGAACATGGGTCCCTTCCACCTCGTGATCGACGGATTTGCCGATATCATGCAGAAGTCCCGCGCGCTTGGCAAGCCTTACGTCGGCACCCATTTCTCCGGCAAGCAGACCGGAAAGCAGCGATACCTCGATCGAATGCTTCAAAGCATTCTGACCGTAGCTGGTCCGGTACTTCATCTTGCCAAGCAGCCGCACCAGTTCCGGATGGAGGGCATGTACGCCGGTTTTGAGAACCGCCGCCTCGCCTTCCTCACGGATAATGTTATCCACTTCTTTTCTGGCTTTTTCGACCATTTCTTCGATTCTGGCGGGATGGATGCGTCCGTCCACGATCAGCTTCTCCAAAGCGATCCGCGCGATCTCCCGGCGGATCGGGTCAAAGCCTGACAAAATTACCGCCTCGGGCGTATCGTCGATAATCAGGTCGATGCCCGTCAGCGTTTCGATGGTCCGGATGTTCCGGCCTTCCCGGCCGATGATCCTTCCCTTCATTTCGTCGTTCGGGAGCTGAACTACGGAGATCGTCGCTTCCGCAACGTGATCGGCGGCGCATCTTTGAATGGCGTTGATCACAAGCTCCTTTGCCTTTTTGTCTGCTTCTTCTTTTGCAGCACTCTCAAGTTCCTTGATCATGACTGCGGTTTCATGCTTTACGTCGTTTTTAACAGTCTCTAACAGATATTCCTTCGCTTTATCGGAGGTTAAACCGGAAATTTGTTCCAAGATCTGCACCTGCTTTTCATAACTGGCGTTTACGTCAGCCAGCTTGCGGTCCAGCTCCTGTTCCTTGGAGTTCATACGAGACTCCTTCTTTTCCAGCGCTTCCATCTTTCTGTCCAGGTTTTCTTCCTTCGTGGTAACACGCTTTTCGTAGCGCTGAACTTCCGCTCTGCGCTCCTTCATCTCTCTGTCAAACTCGTTCTTGGTCTTCAGCGCTTCTTCCTTTGCGGCAAGAAGGGCTTCCTTTTTCGTGGTTTCGGCAGTTTTTCTGGCCTGCTTTTCAGCATCCTTCAAAATTTCTTCCGCACGCTCCTCTGCGGAGCCCACCTTTGCCTCGTAGGTTTTGATGCGGTAGGAAATTGCAGCTTTCCAAACGATCAAACCAACCAAGGCGGCGGTAACCAGAACGGCGATCACGACAGCGATCAGAATTTGAATCCCTGTGGGCATAAAGATCACCTCCAGCTATATTCAATTTTCAACTTACAAAAATCTAACACACCAATGATAAGGGATGGAGCCGGAAAAGTCAATACTTGAAATACGAAGTTCGTAAAAAAATTACGAAACCAGCGTCCCAAGATAATAAAAGCCCCGACATTCGTTCAGCTTCACGTCCGCAATGGCGCCGATCCGCGACGCGTCCCCCGGAAAATGCACGAGCATCCCGTTGGAAAGCCGTCCCGTCAGCAGACCGTTTTCCGGATTCCGCTCCTCGATCAGCACCTCCTCCGTCTTTCCGACCGCCTTCTCCGCCTGTTCGGAAGCGACCCGGTTGACGGTCTGCAAAAGCCGCTGAAAGCGCTCGTTCGCCACCTCTGCGGGAACCTGATCCTCCATCGCGGCGGCAGGGGTCCCGGTGCGTTTGGAATATAGGAACGTATAGGCGCTCAAAAAGCCCGCCTGCTCCACCACCGAAAGCGTGTCCTGAAAATCCTCCTCGATCTCTCCCGGAAATCCGACGATAATATCGGTCGTAATCGCCACGTCGGGGATCCGGCTGCGGATGCGATCCACAAGCGCCAGATACTGTTCCTTCGTATAATGCCGGTTCATCCGCTGCAGCACGCGGCTGCTTCCCGACTGCAGGGGCAGATGGATATGGCGGCAGACCGTTTCGTTTGCGGCGATCTCCGCGATCAGCTCGTCCGACAGGTCCTTCGGGTGGGGCGTCATAAAGCGGAGCCGCCGAAGCCCCGGCACAAGCGACACGCGGTGCAGCAGCTCGGCAAAGGAGACCGGCTCCGCCAGCGTCTTTCCGTACGAGTTTACGTTCTGTCCCAGCAGCATGATCTCCTTTACGCCGTTTGCGGTCAGCCGCTCGACTTCCTTCACGATATCCGCCGCCTCGCGGGAACGCTCCCGTCCGCGCACATAGGGAACGATGCAGTAGCTGCAAAAGTTGTTGCAGCCGTACATGATGTTCACGCCCGCCTTGAACGCGTATTTCTGCACGGCAGGCAGCTCCTCCACGACCTGCTTGGTCTCCTCCAGAATGCGGAAAACGGGCTTGCCGGTCTGCTCCCGCTCGTACATCAGCTCCGCCAGCTCGTAAATGTTGTGGGTTCCGAAGACGATATCGACGAACCGATAGCTCTTTTTCAGCTTTTCCACCACGTGCTTTTCCTGCATCATGCAGCCGCAGAGCGCGATCCGCATGCCCGGATGCTTTTTTTTGCAGGCTCCGAGATAGCCGATTCGCCCGTAAACCCGCGTGTTTGCGTTTTCCCGCACGGTGCAGGTGTTGTACAGCACAAAATCCGCGTCCTCCGATTCGGTCTCCTCATAGCCGATATAGCTTAAAATGCCGCAGAGCTTCTCCGAATCCTTCGCGTTCATCTGACAGCCGAACGTCGCCACATGCATCGTAAGCTTTCGCCCAAGCTCCCGCTCCTTTTCGGCGACAAGGCTCCGCATCCGGTCCATAAAATAATACTGACGCTCCGGCTCCCGCAGCGGGACGCTTTCCTCCGGCTCGGCGAAGCCCAGCGCTTCCTCCCTGATCTCTGACATGGCGTTTCCGATCTCCTCCCGTTGTTTCTTTCCTTTCGGCTCAGTTCCGGATCTGACCGTTTCCCTCGATCAGATATTTATAGGAGGTCAGCGCGATCAGTCCCATCGGCCCTCTGGCGTGCAGCTTCTGCGTGCTGATGCCGATCTCCGCGCCGAAGCCGAATTCAAAGCCGTCGGTAAAGCGGGTCGAGGCGTTGACATAGACCGCGGCGCTGTCGATCTCCCGCAAAAAGCGCTTCGCGTTCTCCGCATTTTCCGTCACGATGCAGTCCGAGTGCTTCGTATGATAGCGATTGATATGCGCGATCGCCTCGGAAAGGCTGTCCGCCACCTTGACCGAAAGGATCCGATCGAGATATTCGGCGGCAAAGTCCTCCTCGGTGGCGGGCGTCATCGTCGGAACCGTGCGGCGGCTCTCCTCGTCGCCCCGCAGCTCGACCTCCTTTTGGGCAAGGCGCGCCGCAAGCTTCGGCAGGAACGAATCGGCGACCGCCCGGTGAACGACCAGCGACTCGCAGGCGTTGCACACGCCGAGACGCTGGGTCTTGGCGTTTTCGACGATCGCGAGCGCCTTCTCCTCGTCGGCAAATTCGTCCACATAGACATGGCAGTTGCCCGTTCCGGTCTCGATCACCGGGATCGTGCTGTTTTCCACAACGGTTCGGATCAGTCCGGCGCCGCCGCGCGGGATCAGCAGATCCACATACTCGCGAAGGCGCATAAACTCCCGCGCGGTCTCCCGGCTCGTGTCGGTCAGCACCTGAACCGAATTTTCCGGCAGTCCCGCCTCCGAAAGCGCCTGCCGCAGCACCCTTGCGATCGCCAGATTCGAACGGAGCGCGTCGCTGCCGCCCCGGAGAATAACGGCGTTTCCGGTTTTCAGGCAAAGCGCGAAGGCGTCCGCCGTTACGTTGGGACGCGATTCGTAAATAATGCCGATCACGCCGATCGGGACCCGCACCTGCGTGATTTTCAGCCCGTTGGGACGCACGCTCTCGCTCATGACCTCTCCGATCGGGTCGGCAAGCCCGCACACCTGAGAGATCCCCTCCGCCATGGAGCGGATGCGTCCTTCGGTCAGGCGCAGACGGTCGATCAGCGCCTCGCTCATGCCCTTTTCCCCTGCGGCGGCAACGTCCTCCGCGTTCGCGGCAAGCAGCTCCTCCGTGCGCTCGCAAAGCGCGGCGGCGCAGGTGGCAAGCGCCCGGTTCTTCTCCTCCGCAGTCAGTTTTCCAAGCGTCTCCGATGCCAGACGCGCTTCCTTTCCGATAATTTGCAAGTTCATATTATTCTCCATTCCGGAGCGTTTGCGACGGCGCCAGCTCCCCCTCCTCGGCGTGATTTTCGTTCTCTTCCCGGCTGTAGCGCCGAACCTCGGTCAAAACGACCTGCGCCGGAACGTCCGTCTCGTCCGGCAAAAGCTCCTCGGTCTTTTCCAGCTCGTACGCCAGCATAATGCGGCCGACGCGCGGATGCTGCTTCAAAAAGCGGTCGTAATATCCGCCGCCGTAGCCGAGGCGGTTGCAGTTTTCGTCAAAGGCGACGCCCGGCAGCAGGCAGAGATAGTTCCGCCCGTCCTCCGGATCCACCGGCTCCTCGGTGGTGGGCTCCATAATGCCATAGGTTCCCGGCGCGGTCTGTTCCTTGTTTTTGATGTAATAAAACCGGATCGTCTCCTTATCCTCGCACTTGGGGATCGCGACCTGCTTGCCCGATTTCAGCGCGCTGTCGATCAGGAAACGCGTATCGACCTCCGAGCTGAACGACATGTACGCAAGGATCACGTCCGCCTGCCGATATGCCGGCTCCTGAAGCAGGGCTTCATAGATCCGGTTGCTGTAATTGAGGATGCGGAACACCGAAAGGCTTTTCCGCAGCTTTCTTTTTTGTCTTCTCAATTCATTTTTTTCCATCGTTTTTCCTTCCGCCGTCCCCTTCCGGGTATTTTTTTGCATGCAGCTCGGAAAGATCGGTCACGGAACCGTCCGGATTGAGCAGCGAGATCTGTTCCAGCGTCCCCCGCATATTCCGGCGGATGGCTTCGATATATTCCCGGCGAAGACGCGCCTGCTCCTCCTTTTCCTCCGGGGTCAGTCCGGTCTTCTGTGATTTATGATACAGCTCGTTGATGCGGTCGATGCGGCTCTTTTCCATAATGCTCTCTCCCTTCACGTCTTTTCCGTCGGCGGCTTCAGCAGATAGTCGATCAAATGGAACCGGGGGTTTTTGTGGGCGTAGAACAGCGTCCCCACCGGCTCCCCCGACAAAATCTCCCGCAGACAGCCGATGTTTTCGCCGTTTGCGATCACCATGTCCGTGCCCGCGTCGTTCGCGATCCTTGCGGCGGCGATCTTCGTCGCCATACCGCCGGTGCCCACGTCGGAGCCCGCGCCCTTTGCCATCATTTCCAGCTCCTCGGTGATGTACTCGACCTCCCGCACGAGCGTCGCCTCCGGATTCTTATGCGGATCGTCCGTATACAGTCCGTCGATGTCCGACAGCAGGATCAGCAGATCGGCGTGGATCAGCGCCGCCACGATCGCGGAAAGCGTGTCGTTGTCGCCGAATTCGATCTCGTCGGTCACCACCGTGTCGTTTTCGTTGACGATCGGGATCACGCCCATCCGAAGCAGCTCGGAAAACGTTGCGCGGGCGTTTCTCCGGTTCTCGTCGTTCACCATCGTCAGCTTTGTCATCAGGATCTGCGCCGGCACCTTGTTGTATTCGGCGAAGAGCCGCTGATAGACCATCATCAGCCGGGTCTGCCCGATCGCCGCGCACGCCTGCTTGACCGCCTTCTCCTTCGGGCGTTCTTCGAGCTTCATTGTTTTTCTGCCGACGGCGATCGCCCCCGAAGATACGAGTACGACCTCCTTCCCCCGATTGCTCCAATCCGTCAGAATGCGCACAAGCTTCTCCAGCCGTTCCAGATCCAGCTCGCCGGTCTCCGCATGCGTAAGCGTTGACGAGCCGATCTTTACGACGATGCGCTGTTTTTCCTTCATTCGTTCTTTTCGTTCCATGCTCCCTCGTTTCGGGGGATGCTCCGCGTCCGCCCCGCATCCGCCCGTTTTTCCTCTTTCTTTTCGTTTTCCGCCCTCGGCGGAGCGTATGTCCGCAGCAGCGCCTCCGCCACGCGCAGACCGTCCATTGCCGCCGAGGTGATGCCTCCGGCGTAGCCGGCTCCCTCGCCGCACGGGTACAGCCCGCGGACGGCGCTTTCGGTCGTCTCGTCCCGCACGATGCGCACCGGCGAGGACGTTCTCGCCTCAACGGCGGAAAGCAGCGCGTCCGGAGCCGCGAAGCCCGGCATTTTCCGGTCGAACGCCTCGATGCCCTCCAGCAGCGCCTCCGCCATGCTCTGCGGCAGACAGTCCCAGAGATTTGCGGGCGCTGCGGCCCCCCGATTGCAGGGCGGCACCGTTCCGAACGCCCGGCTTGGGCGGCGCTTGGCAAAATCCGCATAGGTCTGGGTCGGCACGCTTCCGTTTCCGGCGCGGTAAGCCGCCTCCTCCAGCCGTCGCTGGTAGTACATTCCCGCAAGGGGCGAATCGTCTCCCGCCGCCTCCGCGCAGTCCTCCGGCGTAACGGTGACGACAAGCGCGCTGTTGGAGTTTTCCGCCGCCCGGTCGTAATTGCTCATTCCGTTGACGCAGAGCCGTCCCTCCTCCGAGGAGGCGTTCACCACATAGCCGCCCGGACACATGCAGAACGTGTAAACGCCCCGTCCGTCCGCGCAGGTGTGCGTCAGCTTATAATCCGCGCTCGGCAGCCTCCCGGCGTATTCTCCGTATTGACAGGCGTCGACCCAGCTTCGCGGATGCTGGATGCGCACGCCCATGGCAAACGCCTTCGGCTCCATCGGCACGCTCCGGCGGCGCAGCATCTCAAACGTGTCCCGCGCGCTGTGTCCGATCGCAAGCACCAGCGCCTGACAGTCGATTCTCTCGCTGTCGTTGACAACGACGCCGTTCAGCCTTCCGTCCGCGATCCGCAGATCCGTCAGACGGCTTTCAAACCGGACTTCGCCGCCCAAACGGACGATCTCCTCCCGGAGGTTTTTCACCATCGCCCGCAGCCGGTCGGTGCCGATGTGCGGCTTGTTTATGTAGCGGATCTCCTCTGGCGCGCCCATCCGCGCAAACAGGTCGAGCACATAGGCGCCTCTGCCGTCCCGGTCCTTTACAAGCGTATTCAGCTTGCCGTCCGAAAACGTCCCCGCGCCGCCCTCTCCGAACTGCACGTTGCTCTCCGGCTGCAATTTCCCGCCGGAAAAAAAGGCTTCCACGTCACGGACGCGTTCCTCCACGGGCTTCCCGCGCTCCAAAAGCAGCGGACGGTACCCGAACAGCGCAAGCTGATAGCCGCAGAGCAGACCGGCGGGTCCGGTCCCGACAACGATCGGTCGGCAGGCAAGCGGCTCGCTTCCCGTCGCCCGGCAGACGTATTCCTTCCGTTCCTCCCGACAGAACCGATCCTTCGGGAGTCTGCGCAGAACCACCGCCTCGTTTTCCACCCTTGCGGCGATCACATACGAATAGCGCGGCGCTTCTTTTTTTCTTGCGTCCAGAGAACGCCTCCGCACCGCAAGCTCCAAAAGCTCCTCCGGCCGAATGCGCAGCTCGCGGCAGACCGCCGCCTTCAGTTCTTCCTCGCCGTGTCCCGGCGGCAGCTTCAGCTGCTGTATTTTTATCATGCCTCTCCTCGTTCCCGAACGTGGGCAAGGGCTTTTCCCGCCAGCATGCCGCTCGTCCACGCCCATTGAAGGTTGTAGCCTCCGCACGTTCCGTCAATATCCAACAGCTCCCCGGTCAGGTAAAGTCCCGGAACAAGCCGCGACTCCATCGTTTCCGGACGGACCTCGGAAACGTCCACGCCCCCGGCGGTCACCTGCGCCTTGGAAAAATCGTTCGTCCCGACGACCGAGAGCCGCAGACCGCCAAACAGCGCCAAAAGCGCTTCCCGCTGCGCTTCGCTCACCTCGTACGCCTTCCGCTCCCGCGCGACCTCCGCCTGCGCCAGCAGGACCCGCAGCAGCTTGTCCGGCAGCAGACCGCAAAGCGCTTCCTCCGCCGTCCGTTCGGAGGCGTAAACGCCGCCAAGCTGCGCGTTCAGCATCGCCCTTTGTTCCTCCGGGCTTTTTTCCGGAAAAAAGTTCAGGCTCAATTCGGGCGGCTCCTCCGACTCTGCAAGCGACGCATAGCGGCTCAGCTGCAAAACGGGGATCCCGCTCACGCCGTAGTCGGCAAATAAGATCTCTCCCGTTTCGCAATAGCTCCGTTTTCCGATATGTAACGTAACGGCGGCTTCCAGCCGAACCCCTGCGGCGGGCTTCAAAAAGCGCTCCGCAGTCCGGAGCTGCACAAGCGCCGGAGCCGTGGGGACAATGCGGTGCCCCATGGCGCGGCAGACGGCGTATCCCACCTCTCCGGTTCCCAGATTCTGCCCCGCCAGACCGCCGCTCGCAACGACGAGCCGGTCGGCAAAGAGCCGCAGCTTCCGTTTCTCTTCGGTCAGCTCCGCCGTAACAAAAAATCCGTCCGCCTCCCGCTCTGCGGCAAGCGCCCGGCAGGAAAGCAGCACCCGTACGCCGAGCCGACGCAGCTCATAGGTCAGTACGGACACCACGCTCTGCGCCTGTTCCGATCGCGGATAGACATAGCCGTTCCGCTCCTTGGTCGGAAGCCCCATCTCGGCAAAGCTTCGGAGCGTGTCCGAAACCGAAACGCGCGCCAGCGCCTCCCAAGCGAATTCCGGATGGGTCCCTCGGTAATCCCCCGGCTGCATCCGCAGATTCGTCAGATTGCATTTGCCGTTTCCGGTCGCATACAGCTTTTTCCCAAGCTTCGGGTTCTGTTCGAGAAGCGTGACCCGACAGCCGCCGGCAGCGGCCGCAATCGCCGCCGTCATCCCGGAAGCGCCTCCTCCGATCACAAGCACCTGCATGCCCTTCCTCCTTATTGTCTAGCTGGTATAGGATTCGAGGATCGAAAACAGCTCCTCCGCATTTTCCGCGTAAATGCCCTCCGCAAGCTGCGCCTGTTCCTCCGGCGAAAGCTGATCCACCGGAATGTCCGTATCCTCGTACAGCGTTTCCTTGTCCTCATAATAGACGATAACCGTCCCGTCCTTTGCCGTTACAAAAAATCGCCGGTCGTTTTTTTCACAGAACTTCTTCACCACCACCATCTCCGGTGAAAACGAAATGAGCTGCGCCCTTTCGATCGCCGCCTCCCCCTCGTTTTCCGAAAAATCGCCGTAGATCGCCTCGTAGAAATTCGTGATCTGCTCCCGGTTCAGATTGATCAGATAGCCCGGCAGCTCTTCCTCCGTCTCGTACAGATAGCCTCCCTTGTTATCGTAAACAATGGAGACGAGCCGCGTCGCCTCATCGGTGGCTTCGGCCGTTCCCCCCGCCGTTTCCAGCTTGGGGAGCGTTTCCTGAACCAGGGCGAGCGCCTCGTTCAGCGTCATGCGAAGCTGCTGCACCTGCGTTTGCGCCGTATCGGCGTATTGGGAAACCTCTTTTTTCACATCCGCCACAGCCCGGGAAGCATAGGCTCCCAAGCCGAAGATCAGACCTACCGCCAGAACTCCTTCAAAAATCATCCGTTTCATCGGGTGCCTCCTTTCGCCCTGCTTTGGCAGGATAAGAAAAGTATGACCCAAAACGGAGCGTCTCATACCCGCCGCCTAGAGCCGGATATGAAGTTTTCGCAGCAATCGCAGAAGCGTCGTTCCCTTCGGCATGGAGCGCAGCTCCTCCTCGGTCAGACAGCCGAGCAGCAGCAGCCCGACGCCGTAGACGGGAACCGCGGCTGCGATCGAAAGCACCGTCGCCGCGCTGTCACGGAGCACATGCGCCAGCAGGGCGTGCAGCCCGTACACCGCCGCTCCCATCAGAAGCGAGGCAAGCAGCGGGCGCACGAAGGTTCGATCGATCTCCTGTCGGTAGTCCAGATACTTCCGGATGGAGCGCCAGTTCAGAACGCAGACCACAAAGGCAAAGAACACGTTGGCAAGCACCAGCGACATGGCGTTCAAATGCGTAAATTTCAGCAATACGAAAAGCAGGATCACATGCAGCCCCAGCGCGATCGCGGAATGGAGCACCGGCACCTTCATCCGGTCGATCCCCTGCAGGATGCCGTTCGTAACGGTCGAAAGCGCGAAAAACACGACGCAGACGCCGCCCACCGAAAGCATGCGGGCGCTCAGGGCGCTGCCGTCGCCAAACAGCAGGCGCAGGATCGGTCCGGAAAGCACCGAAAGCCCCACGGCGCAGGGAAAGGCGATCAGCATATTGAATTTGATTGCCGAGGCAACGCGCTGCCGAATGCCCTCAAAATTCATGCGCGAATATTCGGCGATCAGCCCCGGCACGATCGCCGTGCCCATCGCCGAGGCGATCGCCACCGGCACGTTGGACAGGAGCACGTATTTGTTGCTGTAAACGCTCCACCACTGGTTGCGGACGGACGCGGAAAAGCCCCGTTCGCTCAAGATCCGGTGAAAGACGGTCACGTCGATGTTGCCCGAAAGCTGATAGACCGTCTGACTGACCACGACCGGAAGCACCGTCGCCAAAATTGCCCCCATGACCTTTCGGTTGCTCTCCACGTAATCGCTCGTGTCCTGCCTCCACAGGGCGGCAAAGAGCGGACGCTGAATCACGTAGATCACGACCAAACAGACGGCGGCGGCGCAGGCTCCCAGAAACGTGCCCCAAGTGCCTCCGGCAGCGCCGTAAGCGTCCACCGCCGGATCTCCGGCATATTTTTTGACCATATACATGGCGGCCAGAATGCTGACCACCGCGTTGACGACCTGTTCCACGACCTGCGAGATCGCGGTCGGAAGCATGTTGTTATGTCCCTGAAAATACCCCCGGATCACGCCCATAACCGAAAAGACCAAGATCGTCGGCGCAAGCACGCGCAGCGGGATGGCCACCAGCTCGGTCTTGTTGAGCCGCCCGTAAGCGTCCGCTCCGAAATAGACCACGAGCGTGGCGATCGTGCCCACCACCGCGCCGAAGCCAAGCGCGAAGACGAACACCTTGCGCGAATTCCGATACTGCTTTTTGACTTCTCTTGCCGAGACAAGCTTGGAGACCGCCAGCGGCAGACTGTAGGAGGAAAGCAGCAGCGCCAGATTGTAAAACTGGAACGCGGTGCTGTAATAGCCCATCGCCTCGTCGCCCAAAATCCGCGTCAGCGGAATGCGGTAGATCAGACCGATGACCCGCACGAGCAGGGACGCCGCCGCCAGAATGGAGCCCTGTATCAGGATGCTGTTTGCTTTTCGGTTGGTTGCTTTCTTATTCTCTATCAATATCCCTATCCTCTGGTCAAATGTAATTTCTGCAGAATTTCCTCCTGCTTCGCTTCCATGATCTCGCGCTCGCCGTCCTCGACATGGTCGTAGCCGGACAGATGCAGCATGCTGTGCGCCACAAGGAACGCCAGCTCCCGCTGTTCGCTGTGTCCGTACTCCGCCGCCTGCGCCCGCATCCTCTCCAGCGAGATCACGATGTCGCCCAGCAGCAGCTCCCCGCTTTCGGGATCGAAATACGCCTCGGGCTCCTCCTCCAGACGGCTGAAATCCGCAGGCTCCTCATATTCGATCAGCGGAAACGAAAGCACGTCGGTGGCACGGTCGATCCGACGGTACTCCCGGTTCATTTCGCGGATCGCCTCGTTGTCGGTCAGCAGCACGTTGACCGCCGCCTCGTACGGACAGCCCACATAGTCGAGCGCCTCCGAAACCACCGCCCGGATCAGCGCCTCGCAGTCAAAGGAAAGCTCGGTATCGGTCTCTTTTTCGATCAGAACGCTCATGACTGCCGCCTCCCTTCAAACGGCTTGTCCGTTTTATCGGCTTTGTCCGTTTTTCCGGCGGCATCCGCTCTTTTGGCTCTCTCCGCTTTTCGGCTGCTCCGCCGCTGCTGCGCCGCCTCGTATTCCTCATAAGCCTGTACGATCCTCTGCACGAGCGGGTGGCGCACCACGTCCCGGCTCGTGAGGAATTCAAAGCCGATGCCCTCGATGTCCCGCAGAACCTTCATCGCCACGTCCAGACCGGAAACTTGTCCCGCCGGCAGATCCTTCTGCGTCTGGTCTCCGGTAATGATGACCTTGGAGCCGAAGCCGATCCGCGTCAGAAACATCTTCATCTGCGCCGGAGTCGTGTTCTGCGCCTCGTCGAGAATGATATAGGCGTTGTCGAGCGTCCGTCCGCGCATATACGCCAGCGGCGCCACCTCGATCAGCCCCTTTTCCGAATTTTTCTGGAACGCCTCCGCCCCCATGATCTGATAAAGCGCGTCGTAAAGCGGCCGCAGATACGGGTCCACCTTGCTTTGCAGGTCCCCCGGCAGGAAACCGAGCTTTTCTCCCGCCTCGATCGCAGGACGGGTCAGAATGATGCGGCTGACCTCGTCGTTTTTGAACGCTTGGATCGCCATTGCCATTGCAAGATACGTTTTTCCGGTACCGGCGGGGCCGATCCCGAACACGATCATATTTTCCCGGATCTTTTCCACATAGCTTTTCTGTCCCAGCGTCTTCGGCTTGATCGGCTTGCCGCCGATCGTATGGCAGACAAGCTCCTTGTCGATCTCAAGCACCTCCTGCTCCCGATGCTCCGACATCAGCGCAAGCGTGTACTGCACGTTCTGCTCCGTGATGGCATTGCCTCTGGCAGCCAAGTCCACGAGGGTGGAAAGCACGCGCCTTGCGTTGGCGGCGGGTCCTTCCTCGCCGATGATTTTGATCTCCTCTCCGCGGGAGATCAGCGTGACGTGAAGCGTTTTTTCGATCCGCTTGGCATAGGCGTCCAGTTCCCCAAATACATTTTTCTGATGCTCAATCGGAATGTTGATCATCGTTTCTATCATCGGACGTATCCTCCTTTTGAATCTCCGCCAGCCGGCATCCGCTGCTCGCTACCCGCAAACGGATCCGCAGCGTCGCCGTTTCCTCGGAAAGCAGCAGCTCGCTCTGTTCCTCCAAAATTTCGCAGCCCTCCTGCACGCGTTCCTCCAGATAGGCCAGATAAGCGGTTCCGGCGCGCTCCCGTATGGATTCCTCCGTATGCTGCTTCGTTACGAGCCGGTAGCTTTGATAGGTGGACTTGCTCCATTCGACCGGCAGATAGAGCTGTTCAAAAAGCCGCAGCTCCGCATATGTCGTTATTATATCACAATCCTTAGTCGGAATACTAGATTGATATTTCATCAATTTATGTCCAAATACGGTCAGCGTATAGTGATTTTTCCCGTCGGCATCGTATTCGCGTACCTCCTCGGTCATGGGAAACGTCAGTTCGTCCTCGATCGTGCGCTCGATCTCCACGTCGCCGTCGGCAAGCACATAGCTCCGGGAAAGCTCCGCGTCGTAGGCGTCGGTCACGATCCGCGTGCCGGAGATCAGAATGTCCCCCTCCTGCACCGTGTCCCCGACCTTCACCATGGGCGTGCCGGTGCGCACGAGAAGCTTTCGGACAACGCCCGATTCGGTCGCCACAAGGTCGCCGCTCGTCAGCTCCGGCGCTTCCGCCGAAGCGTAGCGATACGCCTCCTTCACATGGATCTTAAGCCGCGTGCCCGCCTTTTCGCACGACACCCAGATAATGTCCGGGTACTGCGTCCGGATCAGCGTCTCCAGCTCCTCGCAGGAGATGGAGTCCATGCGCACCCCCGCGGCGATCCCCTGCTCGCGCAGGAAACCGAGAAGCTGCTCCTCGCTGTGAACGAAATTGCCCTGAATTTGGATCGACCAGAGGAAATTCTGCAGCACATAAAGCAAAACGACAAACAGCAGAATCCCCAGAGTCCGGCTCCGATACCGGCGGGCGCGCTCCAGCCAGAACGGCAGCCCCACGCGCCGGTAGACAAGCGGGATCACGCCGCACTTTCGGGCGTAGCCGCCGATGCGCTTATAATCCGAAAGCCGCACGCGCGCCAGAAAGCCGTCGAATTCTCCGTTCGCCGGCAGCTCCGCCGTCGGCGCCGTTCCCGACAAAAGCATCCCCCTTCCCGCAAGAAGCGTCAGGAACCGCCTCGGTTCCCGTCCCGTTACACAAATAATCAGATAGCCCTGCAGCCACAAAAGGATGCGTCTCACGTCTTTACCTCAACTCCATTGATCCGACCGACAATTTTAATTTCATCCTTCGTATAAAATACGATCCGCAGATGCTCCCCCTGAATATGCAGGCTTCCGATCCCGGTCAGGATCCGGATGCATTCCTCCCGATAATCGATCAGCTTTTTATAATTTTCCACGACAACACGGCTGCTGCCGAGCAGATGCACAAGCGGGTTCCCTTTCACGATATCGGGCGGCAGCCGCAGCTCCTCCGCCATTCGCTCCGTATAGCGCGCGGCGCTGTGCTTCCAGCCCTTTTCGGTCTTCCGAATATTTTCGTAGACGACGCTCTGCTCCTCCTTCGCCCGGGCGGCCTGCCCCTTACGGTGCTTCTTCAGCTTCCGGAATTCCCGATAGATCGGTTCGTCCGCGCTTTTTTTTCGGTTTTCCGGTCGCTTCATGGACAATCTCCACGGTTCTTTTCGTTTTATGTATATGCAGCTATCGAAAAAAAAAGAAGGTTCAGAAAACTCT
Source organism: Lachnospiraceae bacterium (assembly GCA_030524525.1). Classification (GTDB taxonomy): domain Bacteria; phylum Bacillota; class Clostridia; order Lachnospirales; family Lachnospiraceae; genus ISDg. Next base: position 30,906 of record JAUNGI010000004.1, on the reverse strand, counting down.
GAACCTTCCCATTCGTGATCTTACTTATACTTTCTCTTGCGAGCAGCCTCAGACTTTTTCTTCCGTCTTACACTGGGCTTCTCATAATGCTCTCTTTTACGAATCTCCTGCTGAATGCCTGCCTTCGCGCAATTTCTCTTAAAACGGCGAAGAGCGCTGTCCAACGATTCATTTTCTTTTACGATAACATTTGACATAAACTCACCTGTCCCTCCCTCCAGTTGTGTATTGTGCGTATACAACTGTTACGGGTATTACTAGCACTATAAAGAATTTTAGCATAATTTTCTTATATGTCAACAACTTTTTTTGTAAAGCCTTACCATTCGCTTGTGGGTAACCCGTCCTTAATGAATTCTATCTCTATCCCATTCGAAATTTCCGTGATTTTCACGGCGTTATCGTACCAGATTTCACGATCCCGAGGCGAACAGGACTCATATACGGACAGATATAAAACGTCTCCCCCCAGTTGGTATTTCCAATTTATGGATTCATAAAAATCGATCAGGGCTTCCCAATTATCCGCCAGAATCATATCCTCCCACGGAATCTGCTTTTTTTCACTGTGAGGCAGAGAAGGCATCAGAAACGGCACGGAAAAAACGGGCGCACAGAAACGATCCGGCGGGTAATACGCAGCGATCATTTCCTGAACCGATACGCTTTCTCCCTCCAGCCTGACAAAAAAGCAGTGATGATTTTTCATCAATAGATAGGAACCCGTTTCCCCTTCGGTTTTCTCCATGGTATCCGTAAAGGAGCACACATAATCATCCCGGTCAACGATGTATTCCTCGAAAAACGTATCCGCAGAAATCGGAACAAATATTGTAGTAAAATAAGCCGACTGTTCTTCAACAGCCTCCGCCGTAATCCGCTCAAAAACCAGCGTGACTTTTTCGTCTTTACTCAGAATCACCACATCTTTTTTCGCTGGAACTTTCAGGCGAAAAAGCAAAACGCTTACGCCAAGAAAAGCGACAATACCAACACAAAAAACAGCTTCTTCATTTCAAAATTTCGCCTTTCTGCGAAAACACCGATAGGGTGATTTTGTATTGCCCCATCCGCCCGTGACGTCCGCACATAAAAGTTTGCTCCTCATGGGATAGCTTTCAGTCGTTTCCTTTTGCCTATCCACATGAGGAGCATATCGTTTTTAAGCGTTTCCGCCAAGCTGCGCCGCCGCGGTCTCGTAAGCCTTCTCTATCGCCGCCGGGATGCCGTTCGGATCCTTTCCTCCGGCCTGCGCCATATTCGGCCGTCCGCCGCCGCCGCCGCCCACGCAGGCAGCCGCCGCCTTAATAAGATTTCCGGCATGCGCGCCCTTCGCAACGGCTCCGTCGGTCGCCATTGCCATCAGGCTGACCCTGCCCTCCGGTGCGGAGGCAAGCAGGATCAGGCTCTCGCCGAGCTTTTCCTTCAGCTGGTCGCCGAGGTTCCGCAGTCCGTTCATATCCACGTCGGCAACCGAAGCCGCCAGCACCGAAACGCCGCCGATCTCCTTTGCCCGCGAAAGCACGTCGCCGAGCGAGCTGTTGGCAAGCTTTGCCTTCAGCTTTTCGTTCTCCGCCTGCAAGCCCCGCAGCTCCTCGTTCATCGCCTCGATCCGACGCGAAAGTCCGGCTGCGTCGGTTTTCGCCGCCTTTGCCGCCTCCGCCAGCTGGCGCTCCAGCTTTTCGTAATAGGCGAACAGCCCCTCCGAGGTCAGCGCCTCGATCCGGCGTACGCCTGCGGCAACGCCCGATTCGGAAACGATCTTAAACGCCGTGATCTCCGAGGTGTTCGCCACATGCGTGCCGCCGCAGAATTCCTTGCTGAAATCCTCGCCCATGCAAACGACGCGCACCGTTTCGCCGTACTTCTCGCCGAACAGCGCCATAGCGCCGGTCTTCTTTGCCTCCTCGACGGTCATCACCTTCGTCTCCACCGGGAGCGCGTCGGCGATTGCCTCGTTCACGAGCTTCTCCACCGCGCTCAGCTCCTCCGCCGTCATTGCGGAAAAATGGGAGAAGTCGAAGCGGAGCCGGTCAGCCGACACATAGGAGCCGTGCTGCTCCACATGCGGCCCCAGCACGCGGCGAAGCGCGCTTTGCAGCAGGTGCGTTGCGCTGTGGTTCCGGCAGGTCAGCGCCCGGTCATGGGCATCGACCGAAAGCGTAACCTCGTCTCCGGTCTGGAAGCTGCCCTTGGTCACGGTGCCGACATGGCCGACCTTACCGCCCTTGAGCTTGATCACGTCCTCCACGGCAAAGGAAGCGCCGTCCATTTCGATCACGCCATGGTCGGCAGCCTGTCCGCCCATCGTAGCGTAAAACGGAGTTTCCTCCACGATCAGCGTGGCGAGCTGTCCTTCCACGACCTGCTCCACAAGCTCGGTATCGGTCGTCAGCACCTGAATCTTTGAAGTCGCCGTCAGCTTGTCATAGCCCACAAAGCGCGTGGTGATCGCCGGGTCGATCTCGTCGTAGACCGTTGCGTCCGCTCCCATATAGTTCGTCGTTTTTCTTGCCTTTCTCGCGGTCTCTCTCTGCTTTTCCATGCAGGCGGCAAAGCCCTCCTTGTCCACCGAAAAGCCCTGATCGGACAGGATCTCCTCGGTCAGATCCATCGGAAAGCCGTAGGTGTCGTACAGCTTGAACGCGTCCTCTCCGCCAAGCACCGTGCTGCCGGAGGCCCTCATCGTCCCGCAGAGCTCGGACAGGATCGCCAGTCCTTGGTCGATGGTCTTGTTGAACTTCTCCTCCTCCATCGTCAGCACCTTCAGAATATGCTCCTTCTTTTCCTCCAGCTCCGGATAGCCGTCCTTGGACTCGGCGATCACCGTCTCCGAAAGCTTGGCGAGGAACAGTCCCCGAATGCCAAGCAGCCGTCCGTGTCTTGCGGCGCGCCGAAGCAGACGGCGCATGACATAGCCGCGTCCCTCGTTGGACGGAAGGATGCCGTCGGACGCCATAAACGTGACCGAACGGATATGATCGGTGATCAGACGGATCGAGACGTCGTTCTTTGCGTCGGTCCCGTAGGAAACGCCTGCGATCTCGCAGATCCGGTCACGAAGCGCCTTCATCGTGTCGATATCGAATACGCAGTCCACGTCCTGAACGACCACCGCCAAACGCTCCAAGCCCATGCCGGTGTCGATGTTTTTGCTTGCCAGCTCCTCATAGCCGCCCTTGCCGTCCCCGTCAAACTGCGTGAACACAATATTCCAAACTTCCATGTAGCGGTCGCAGTCGCAGCCCACGGTACAGCCGGGCTTCCCGCAGCCGAACCGCTCTCCCCGGTCGTAATAGATCTCCGAGCAGGGACCGCAGGGGCCTGCGCCGTGTTCCCAGAAATTATCCTCCTTGCCTAAGCGGAAGATGCGCTCCTTTGCAACGCCGATCTCCTTGTTCCAGATATCGAACGCCTCGTCGTCGCGCTCATAGACCGAAGGATACAGCCGGTTCTCGTCGAGTCCGACGACCTTCGTCAGGAATTCCCACGACCAAGCGATCGCCTCATGCTTGAAATAGTCCCCGAAGGAGAAGTTTCCTAGCATCTCAAAAAACGTCAGATGTCTTGCGGTCTTTCCGACGTTTTCGATATCGCTGGTGCGGATGCACTTCTGACAGGTCGTGATCCGGCGTCTCGGCGGGATCTCCTGACCGGTAAAATACGGCTTTAACGGCGCCATCCCCGCAATAATCAGCAGGACGCTCTTATCGTTCTGCGGAACCAGCGAAAAGCTGTTCATCTTGAGATGTCCCTTGCTCTCAAAGAAGTCCAGATACATTTTTCTTAATTCGTTCTCGCCATATGCTTTCATTATCTTTCACCTTTCCTCAGGCAGTTTTTGATATTTTTCGGCTCAATGCCTCTTATTATAATTGTCTCCCTCTTGCTTGTCAACGAATCCCTCCGCAACTTTTTTCAAAAAAGTGCAAAAAAGGGCTTGCATTTTTCGATTTTCTTTGGTATTATCAAAACCGCAGTTGAAATATGGCTTGTTGGTCAAGCGGTTAAGACGTCGCCCTCTCACGGCGAAAACAGGGGTTCGATTCCCCTACAAGCTGTTAATTAAAAAAGTCGGTTTTCTTTTGAAACCGACTTTTTTTACGCCTCCGCGGGGATCGCCCTGCGCACCCGCACTGCGGAGAGAAAAAGCAGCCGACGCTGCGGCAAGAAAGGACAGATTCTATGGTACATAATACAACGCAGACAAAGCCCAAGGCGCGCGCCTTTGCGCGTCCTCCCAAATTCAAGAACCGGCTGATCCTCATGATCGTCGGCATCCTGCTCCAGTCCCTCGGCGTCTCCCTGCTTCTGAAGCTGCGCTTGGGCACCGATCCCTGCACCTGCTTTACGCAGGGGATCATCCGCTACGTTCCGCTCACGTTCGGAACCGCGCAGGTGCTCTGCCACCTCATCAACTTTACGATCGTTTTGATCTTTGACCGCGGAAAGATCGGCTTCGGCACCATCGGCAATATGTGCTGTCTCGGCTATCTCTCCGATTTCTACACCTATCTCTACAGCCGCCTCCTGCCCGCCGACTTCTTCGAGAGTACCGCCGTGCGCTACGGGCTGCTGCTGCCGGCGCTGCTGGTGTTTCTGGTGGGCGCCGCCGCGTATATGACGGCGGATCTCGGCATGTCGCCCTATGACGGCGTTCCGTTTATCATCTCCGACCATGTGAAAAAGCCCTCGTTCAAGGTCGTGCGCATCCTCTGGGACACGGCGTTTTTGGTCGGCGGCTTCCTGCTCGGCAGCGTCGTCGGCGTCGTGACGTTTCTGGTCGCGTTCTTTCTGGGGCCGGTCATCGCGTGGATGCAGAAGCGTCTGGAACGCTTTCTTACGGTCTCCGAGCCGGAACCTCGTAAATGCTGATATCTTCAAACGAAAACGCCAGCGGAAAGGTCTCCGAAATCCGCCGGTCCGCCGATCTCTCGGCATACTGCTGGGAGGTCTTCGGGCTGACGACGATATAGCGGACCCCCGCCTCCTCCGCGGCTTCCCAGAGCGCGTCCACATTCGGCGCGGTATAGATTCGCTCCTGCACCGCCTTGCGGCCCTCGGTATCGTAGCCCACGGTCCACGGAAAGAGCGCATAGCCAAGATACAGCTCGACTCCCGCATAGGTAAAGTGGGACATATAATTTCCGGCGCACAAAAACAGATCGTCCTTCTCTACGTTCTCCTCGATCCAGTTCAGGAATTCCTCGTTTTCCTTTAGCTGATAGGCGCGCGGCGGCGTGCTCTTGTAGCAGACCGTGTAATAATCGTATATGCCGTTCGCCGTCAGCAGAAACAGTACCGGCACGAACAGAAGCAGAGCCGCCGCCTGCGCCGAGAACCGCCGCGCCGTTCCTCGCTTTGTATGCTCCGCGATCCTCACAAGCAGAAAGCGCCCTGCGGCCACAAGCACGTCGGCGCAGAATACGGCAAAAAGCAGAAACGTCAGCATCATATACTTGCTGTTCTGGTTCACGTCGCGGGTCATCTGCACGGTAAAGCCAAAGACGAGCGGCGCAAGCGAAGCCGCCAGCAGGAGCCGTTTTTCGGCGTTTCCGCGCAGCGCATAGAACAAAAGCAGCAACGGCACCAGCCCAAGCAAAAGCACGAAATGCCGCGCATAGCCCGAAAGCGACACATCCTTTAGGATCCAGCCGTGAATGCGCCGGACGGAAAACGTCCCCGCGCCGTCCGCAAAAAAGCGAAGCTGCAAAAACGCCGCCAGAACCGTCGTCAGCCCGGTATAGGCAAACGTCAGCTTGTGGCTCGAAAAGAACGCCAGCACAAACAGGATCAGAAGCGACGCGATCGCGGCAGGCCCGTTCCAGAATACGACCATGCCCAAAAGCAGCCCGCTGAAAACGCCGAGCCGAAGCCCGTGGGCGTCCAAGGGGAACGCATCCTCTCTGAGCCACGCAAGAAAACGCTGTTTGCCGCTGTTTTCACGGGAGCGCCATTGGCGCAGATAGCGCCGCAGATTCGCCACGCCTTCCCCAAGATAAGGCAGAAATAAAATCAGCATCAAAAAGACCGCCGCCATGCCGAAGGCAAAGTGCCGCTGGTTGACATAGACGTTCGGGCTGTAAATGCCCCAGTCCTCCAAAATCGTACTTCCGGCAAACTTCCGGCTGTCCAGCAGGTTTTTCCATACCGGCGCGTCGAGCGAAAAGAACCGGTCAAATACGGCGAACGAGCTGCGAAAGCCCGCCAAGATCCCCGCAAGATAGCCCACCGCCGCAGAACCGCTCAGTCGGACGCCGAAGCCCGCAAGCGCCGTCAGCATCCCCGCAAGTCCCAAAATGCTTGGAAGGTTGACCGCCAGATCGAGCCGCAGTCCGAGAAATTCCAGATTTCCGGCAAGGAAATCAAACATAAAGTGATATTTCAGATCGGAGCCGGCAAACAGCGTGTAATCGGCGGGGACGTTTTCCAAATGCGAAAACGAACGGATCATGCTCAGATGCACTTCAAAATCGCCCGCGTTGGTCTCTCCCACGCCGATGACCCCGTCCGCATACCAGAAGCTCCGGCACATCAAAACGCCCGCATAAACAAGGCAGAAGGCGAAAAACAGAAGGCTGCCCTTCGTCGGCTTCAGACAGGCTCCCACCTGCTTCCACGGAACCCTCCGCAAGCCCAAAAGGAGAAGCAGAAGAACCGCCGGGATCACGACCCGATCCGCCCACAGCAGCGGACGCTCCGTCCGGTGCGACGCCGCCCATGCCGTCAGATAGGTCAGCCAGCCCAGCAGCAGCGTCCCGGAAAGGAACGACGCCGGCAGCACGAAAAACAGATTGTACGAGGCTTTGCCGCCCGGCACGAGCCGCTTTCTTCCGTCAACATATTCCGGAAGCAGCCGCCAGAGCAGCCAAAAGCCGAGCGCAAGCCCCTCCGATAAGTAAACGATCCCTAACATGACTCCCTCCCCCAACACGGCGAATTCGGCTGCGCCGCGATTTCCGCATTAAAGCGACAGAAAGCTTGACAGATCCAACTGGTTGGTTGCAGGCAGATCGTCCAGTATGCCCAGATCCGCCAGCAGATCCACGGTGGACTGCCCGACGTGACAGCGTATCTGGAGATCCTCGCGGGACAAAAATTTCTCCCCCTTTGCGCCCTCCTCGATCTGCTGCGCGACCGTTTCGCCCAAGCCGTCGATCGAGGTCAGCGAAGGCATCAGCTTTCCGTCGATGATCTGGAACCGGTTCGCCTTGACCCGGTAAATGTCGATCGGCAGGAATTCCAGCCCCCGGGCATACATTTCCATGACGATCTTCATGTCCTTCAGCTGCTCCTGCTCCTTGTTCGACAGGGTGCCCGCGTTGTTTCTGCGCTTATAGTCGTTGTAATGCTGCCAGAACACGTCCTTTCCGAGCGCCATCAGCTCGTAGCTGAACGCCTTGGCGCGGATCGAAAAGTACGCGGCGTAATATGCCAGCGGATAATACACCTTGCAGTAGGCGATCCGCAGCGCCATCATAACGTATGCGCAGGCGTGGGCCTTCGGAAACATGTATTTGATCTTTTTGCACGACCAGATATACCATTCCGGCACGTTCTGCGCCAGCATATCCGCTTCCATTTCGGGCGTAAGTCCGCGTCCCTTCCGCACGCTTTCCATGATTTTGAACGCCTTTCCGTTTTCCACGCCCATGTGGATCAGATAGGTCATAATGTCGTCGCGGGTACAGATCGCCGTGGAAAGCGTACACTTCTTTTCCTCGATCAGCGTCTGCGTATTGTTGAGCCATACGTCCGTACCGTGGGAAAGTCCGGAGATCCGGATCATATCCGAAAAATTCTTCGGCTTCGTGTCGCGCAGCATCTGCATAACGAACTCGGTTCCCAGCTCCGGAATACCGAGGCTCCCCAGATCGCAGCCGTCCAAGTCCTCGGGACGGACGGAAAGCGCCTCGGTGCTTTCAAACAGCGACATGACCTTGGGGTCGTCCATCGGGATCTGCTTGGCGTCAAGACCGGTCAGGTCTTCGAGCATACGGATCATCGTCGGATCATCGTGTCCCAGAATGTCGAGCTTGAGCAGGTTGTGGTCGATCGAATGGTAGTCGAAATGGGTGGTGATGATGTTCGTCGTCATATCGTTGGCAGGATGCTGCACCGCCGTAAACGAATAGATCTCCTCACCGTGGGGCAGAACGACGATGCCGCCCGGGTGCTGTCCGGTGGTGCGGCGCACGCCGACGCAGCCCTGCACGATCCGCTCGATCTCCGCCGTCCGCTTATGTATTCCGTGTTCCTCATAGTATTTTTTGATAAAGCCGAAGGCGGTTTTGTCCGCGAGCGTACCGATGGTTCCCGCGCGGAACGTATGCCCCTTTCCGAACAGCACCTCCGTATAGGCGTGGGCCTTACTCTGGTACTCGCCGGAGAAATTCAGGTCGATATCCGGCTCCTTGTCGCCGTAAAAGCCAAGGAAGGTTTCGAACGGAATGTTCTGCCCGTCCTTGGTCAGCGGCTTACCGCAGTTCGGGCAGAGCTTGTCGGGCATGTCAAAGCCGGACATTTGGCTGTACGCCTTGACCTCCTCCGAATCGAAGTCGTAATAATGGCAGTGCTTGCAGTAATAGTGCGCCGGCAGCGGATTGACCTCGGTGATCCCGGACATGGTGGCAACAAACGACGAGCCGACCGAGCCTCGGGAGCCGACGAGATAGCCGTCCTCGTTTGAGTGCTTCACCAAGCGTTCGGCAATGATGTACATTACGGCAAAGCCGTTTTTGATGATCGAATTCAGCTCCTTCTCCAAGCGGCTCGTCACCTGCACCGGAAGGTTCTCGCCGTACCATTCGTGCGCCGTCTGAAAGCACAGATCGGTCAGCTCCTGATCCGAATTTTCAATGACGGGCGGGCATTTGTCGGGCCGCACCGGCTGGATCTTCTCGATCATATCGCAGATGCGGTTCGTATTGGTCACGACGATCTCCATCGCCTTTTCCTTCGGCAGGTAGCGGAACTCCTCCAGCATTTCCTCCGTCGTCCGGTAGTAAAGCGGCGGCTGCAGATCCGCGTCCGCATAGCCTTTTCCCGCCATAATGATACGCCGGTAGATCTCGTCCTCCGGATCCTGAAAATGCACGTCGCAGGTGGCGACGCAGAGCTTGTTCTGCTCCTCCGCAAGATAGACGATCCTTTTGTTCAGCTCGATCAGATCCTGCTCGGTCGTGATTTCCGGCAGATTCTCGTCGCGGATCATGAAGTGGTTGTTGCCGATCGGCTGGATCTCGTAATAATCGTAAAAGTCGAGAATGCGCTGCAGGTCGTCCCCGGTCTTTTTGTGCAGCACCGCCTGAAACAGCTCGCCCGCCTCGCACGCCGAGCCGATGATCAGCCCTTCGCGGTATTTGCGCAGAAGACTTTTGGGGATCTTCGGCCGCCGCGAAAAATAATCGAGATGGGACAGGGACGTGAGCCGGTAAAGGTTGATCCGCCCCACGTCGTTTTTGCACAAAAGAATGATATGATAGCTCCGCAGCTTACGGATGGCTTCTTTATCGTTCTCCAAGTCCAGCGGCTCCCCGTTGTCCTTCGTAACGCCCTCGTCATCGACGATATAACCCTCCATGCCGTAAATGATCTTAAAGTTTTTGAAGCGCTCCAGCTTCTCCGGATCGTCGGCAAACTTCTTTTTGTCGATCGCATGGGCGGCGTCCACAAACGACTGGACAACGCCGTGGTCGGTAATGGCGATGCCGGGGTGTCCCCACTCGAACGCCGTATTGACCAGCTTTTTCGTATTGACGACCGCGTCCATATCGCTCATCTGCGTATGACAGTGCAGTTCCACGCGCTTGACCGGCGAAAGATCCTTGCGGCGCACCGTAAAATCCGCTTCTTTTTTTACGCCGACCACGGAGCCGATGGTGATCTCCCGGTCAAACTTGTCGTAGACCGCCATTCCCTTTAAGCGCAGGAAGCTCCCTTCCTTCACGCGGCCGCGAAGCTCCTCGTAGTCCTCCTTCCGGACAAAGAGCTTGGTGCTGATCGTGTCCGTAAAATCGGTCACGGCAATGCTCAGGAGCATCTTCTCGTTCCGCAGTTCCCGATCCTCGTATTTGATGACCTTGCCGCGTATCACGACCTCCCCGATCTCGTCTTGAATGTCGGAAATGGGCGTAAGCTCCCCGTCGAACGGTCGTCCGTAAATGATGTCGGGATCGTCCGGCAGCTTTTTTCGGTATTTTCCGCGCTCCTCGGCGTTCCGCGCGGGCGCTGGACGGTCGCCCTTGGGCGTTTGCAGGTCTCTCGGCTTGCCGCCCTGCTCCGCGTCGTTTTTTTTGCGGGCGCGCTCCGCCTTTTCCCGGCGGATGCGCTGTAAAAATTCCTCATAGTCAAAGACGTCCGCGCCCTCCTCCGCCGCCGTCTTTGGCGTTTCGTACTCAAAATCGACGAGAACCTCCTGCTTCCAGTACAGACGCATCCGGGCGGACAAAAACTGCGACAGGTTCGTCTCGCGGGAACGCGCCACCGAGGAATCGGTCAGGCGAACGGTCATGCGGTTTCCGGAAAACGAAACCTCCGGATGCTCCAAAAGCACGGCGTCCAGATGGTTGGAAAGCGCCAGCTCCTCCACGAGATAGGGCTGACACGTCCGGTACATCGCCTCCAAGCTGTCGGCCTGCGGCAGCGTATATTCCGGAACGATGCAGACCTCCTTTCCGGCGTCAAAAAAATACTGGCGCTTCAGCTCCAGCTCCATTCGCTTCAGATCGGTCGGACGCAGAATGCGGTCGCTCTGCAGGCGGATCTCCATGCGCGGATGCGATCGGGAGGAGGTGATCTTTGCCACCTCCACCCGGTCAAACGCACGTTCCAGCCGTCCGTCTACCCGCAGCTCCGAAAAAACGCTATAAAAGTCCATAGTTATCCAGCTCTTTCTTCAGTTCGTTCAAAAGCTCGCTCTCCGGAACCTTCCGAAGCACCTCGCCCTTTCGAAACAGTAACCCCTCGCCGTTTCCGCCGGCGATTCCAAGATCCGCCTCCCTTGCCTCTCCGGGACCGTTGACCACGCAGCCCATGACCGCCACCTTAATGGGCAGCGGGTAGTGGGAAACAAGCTCCTCCGCCTGCTTGGCAAGCCCGATCAGGTCGATCTGCGTTCTTCCGCAGGTCGGGCAGGAAACAAGCTCGACGCCCTCCTGCCGCAGTCCGAGGGTCCGCAGGATCAGCTTTGCGGAGCGGATCTCCTCCAAGGGATCGTCCGTCAGGGAGACGCGGATCGTATCGCCGATCCCCTGATAGAGAATCGTTCCGATCCCAATCGCCGATTTGATGTTGCCCGCATATGCCGAGCCCGCCTCGGTGATCCCCACATGCAGCGGGTAATCGGTGCATTTTGCCAGCTTTTCGTGCGCCTCGATGGACATGCGCACATCCGAGGATTTGATGCTGATCACGATCTGATCAAAATCGAAGCTCTCCAAAATATGCACCTTGTCCAGCGCGCTCTCCACAAGACCGTCCGCCGTCACGCAGCCGTATTTTTTTACGATCTCCTTTTCCAGCGAACCGGAGTTCACACCGACGCGGATCGGCACGCCGTACTCCTTCGCCTTTTCGACCACCGCAAAAATGCGCTCTCTCGAACCGATGTTTCCGGGATTGATGCGGATCTTGTCCGCGCCGGCTTCCATCGAAGCGATCGCCAGCCGATAGTCGAAATGAATGTCCGCCACGAGCGGAATGCGGATCTGCCGTTTGATCTCACGGACGGCAGCCGCCGCCTCCATGGTCGGAACCGCCACGCGGATCACGTCGCAGCCCGCTTCCTCAAGCGCATGGATCTGGGCGACGGTCGCCGCAACGTCTTCGGTTTTTGTATTGCACATGGATTGTATGAGGATCGGATTGTCGCCGCCCAGCAGCCGATCTCCCACGCGTACGGTTTTTGTATGATTGCGCAGCATAGCAGCCTCCAAAAAATCAGTGGATCAGGTTTCGGATATCGTTAAAGAAAATAAATACCATCAGGATCATGAGCAGCACAAAGCCGACAAAATGGATGAAGCCCTCCTTGTTCGGGTCCATTTTCTTGCCCCGGATCACCTCGATGATAAAGAACAGCAGCCGTCCGCCGTCCAGCGCCGGGATCGGCAGAAGGTTCATGACGCCGAGATTGGCGCTCAGCAGGATCGCCCAGTTGATCAGGTTCAGCGCCGCAAAAAGCGCTCCGTCGGTGCTGTAGCTCTCCTCCACCACGTCGCTCATCTCGCTGACGACGCGGACAGGCCCGCCGATGTCCTCGCTCGAAGCCTTGCCCTGCAGCATATAGCCCAAGCTCTTTACGGTCGCCTTGATCCAGTATTTCAGCTCCAGAGCGCTGTATTTCACCACGCCCAGCGCCGACTGCTTTTCCCTGCCGTTCACGTTGTAGGCAAAGCCCAGCGAATAAGACTCCGAAAACTTGGGCGTCAGCGTAACGGTCTTCTCCTTGCCGTCCCGCTCGTAGGTCAGCGTGACCTCCCCGCCGTCCAGCGGATGCGCGTCCATATATTCGCTGAACTGCTTTCCGGAGGTGATCTTCTGCTCCCCCACTGCGGTGATCACGTCCCCCTCCGCTAAGCCCGCCTTTTCCGCCGCGCCGTCCCTTGTAACGCCGGAAAGGGTCATCGGCGTTTCCGTGTTGGGATCGACGGAATAGGTGATTCCAATATAATACTGCGCCGCCTGCACCGGCTCGTAGGAAAGCTCGATCTCCTTGCCGTCCCGTTCCACGACCAGCGTGATCGTCTCGTTTTCGATCCCGTCCAGTTGCTCGTAGAGCGACAGCTCGCGCCCCATGGAAATGCTGTGACCGTTGTATTTTTTGATAATATCGCCGGGCTGCAGATCGGTCTGCGCCGCCACCTGTTCGTCCACCTCGCCCACATAGGGCGTGTCGATGCCGAGATAGCCGATAATGATCGCCGCCAGTCCGAACGCAAGAATAAAGTTGAACACCGGCCCCGCCAGCACGACGCTGATACGCTGCCAAACGTTTTTGCTGTTAAACGAGCCGGGCTCGTCGCTGCCCTCGTCCTCTCCCAGCATCTGACACGAGCCGCCCAGCGGGAAAAGCTTCCACGAATACCGGGTCTTTCCGATCTTTTTACTCAGGATCCGAGGCCCCATTCCCAGAGAGAATTCCACCACCTCAATGCCGTTTGCCTTGGCAAGAAGAAAGTGCCCGAATTCATGGAAAATGATGACCACGCTGATGACCAGAATCGCCAGAAGAATATTGATTATGCTACTCATTATTTTGCAACATTGTCCTTTCTGTTATCTGCTGCTCCCCTCAAGCAATTCATATGTTTCCCGTTCCGCGTTCAGAATCTCCGACAGGCTCGGATGCGGAATGTTTTTGTGCCGTTCCACCGCCGTTTGAATGCACTCGCCGATGTCGAGAAAGCCCATCTCTCCCGCGAGGAAGCGGGCGACCGCCCACTCGTTTGCCGCATTGTACACGGTCGGAAGACTGCCGCCCCGCCGCATGACCTCAAACGCCAGCCCGAACGCCGGAAAGCTGACCGGATCGGGCTTCTCAAACGTAAGCGCCCCCACCTGAAACAGATCGAGCTTGTGACCGCGCATCGGCTTCCGCTCCGGATAGAACAGCGCGTACTGGATCGGCAGCTCCATGCTGGGCACTCCCATTTGCCCAACCACCGCTCCGTCCGTAAATTCCACCGCCGAATGCAGGATGCTCTGGGGATGCACGAGAACCGTGATCTGCTCCGGTTCCACGCCGAACAGCCACCGCGCCTCCATCATCTCCAGTCCTTTATTGACCATCGTCGCCGAGTCGATGGTAATTTTCTTTCCCATCGCCCAATTCGGATGCCGCAGCGCGTCCTCCGCCGTAAAGCCCCGCATTTCCTCCAGCGTCTTCCCGCGGAACGGACCGCCGGACGCCGTCAGCAAGATCCGGGCGATCTGCGCGTTGCCCTCCGACAGCGCGCCCTTGTAAGGCAGACCCTGCAAGGACTGAAAAATGGCGGAATGCTCGCTGTCCACCGGCAGCAGCCCGACCTTTTTCTCCCGTATCAGCGGCATAATCAGATGCCCCGCCGTCACAAGCGTCTCTTTGTTGGCAAGCGCAATATCCTTTCCCGCCTCGATCGCCGCGATCGTCGGGCGCAGCCCGATCATGCCCACCATCGCCGTTACCACCAGCTCCGTCTCCGGCAGCGCGGCGCAGGCAAGCAGACCGTCCATGCCGGAGAGCACCCGGACCGGCAGATCGCGCAGCCGCAGCCGCAGCTCTTCGGCGGCTTTTTCCTCATAGAGACAGACGTATTTCGGCGCGAATTCCCGCACCTGCGCTTCGAGCTTTTCCACGCTGCCCTTTGCCGCCAGCGCTTCTACCGTAAATTCTGACCGATAGGCGCGAACAATATTCAAAGTCTGCGTACCGATGGAGCCGGTAGAACCGAAAATCGTTAAATGTTTCATGGTTTATTCATCCCTTATGCAAGATTCTCCAACAGTTTCAGAAGGTAATATACCGCCGGGGCAATAAAAATCACACTGTCAAAACGGTCGAGAATGCCGCCGTGACCGGGGATCAGCGTTCCGTAATCCTTGATCTGCTTCTCGCGCTTGATCGCGGAGGCGGCAAGGTCTCCGATCTGTGCGAACACCGACGAAACGCCCGCCACAAGCGGCACGAGGATCACCGGGTCCATCGGCGTATGGATGTGGGAACGGAAGATCCACGCGTAAAGGAAGCCGATCAACGCGGCGCCCACAACGCCGCCGACGCAGCCCTCCCACGACTTTTTCGGGCTGAGCACCGGAAACGCCTTATGCTTTCCGAACAGTCTTCCGGCGCAATACGCGCAGGTGTCCGACCCCCACGAGCCGATAAAGACGAGCCACACAAGGTATACGCCGCTCCGCATCAGGCGGATCTGGTAGATGCAGCCAAGCAGGAACGGCACATAAAAGAAGCCGAAGAAGCACGCCGTGATCTGCTTGATGGAATAGCGCGGATAGCCCACCACATAGCAGGTCATCAGCACGAGCAAAAAGCCCGCCAGCAAAAACAGCGCATAAGAAAGCAGATCCTCGCGCAGAAGGATAAAATAGCCGCACGCCGTCAGGTAGCCGAGAATTCCCGGAACGGTCTTCTGTATGTGAAAGACCCGGTAAAGCTCAAACATCCCGATCAAGGAGGTCGCCAGAATGA
The DNA here is from genome assembly GCA_030524525.1 of Lachnospiraceae bacterium. Lineage (GTDB taxonomy): Bacteria > Bacillota > Clostridia > Lachnospirales > Lachnospiraceae > ISDg. The sequence goes on along the minus strand of JAUNGI010000004.1, from coordinate 15,719 downwards.
GCACATACAGCACGTCCCCGCCGAAAAAGATCGCGCCGAACATCAGCAGCAGCAAAACGATTCCACTCAGTAATCTTGTCCAAAACATATTTTCCTACGCACCTTTCATACGCCGCCGAACCGACGGTCTCTGTGGTTATAATATTCGATCGCCTTCTGCAATTCCTTTTTGTTGAAATCCGGCCAGAGGACGTCGGTAAAGTAAAATTCCGAATAGGCAAGCTGCCACGGCAGGAAATTGGAGGTGCGGCACTCGCCGCTCGTGCGGATCATCAGATCCGGATACGGAATGCCCTCGGTATCGAAATAACCGTAAAACTGCTCCTCCGTCAGCTCCTCCGGACAGATCTTTCCGTCCGCCGCATCCCGCGCCATACGCTTTGCCGCCCGCAGGATCTCGTCCCTTCCGCCGTAATTGATGGCGACCTGAAAGCAAAGTCCCGTGTTGTCCGCCGAAACCTCTTCCAGCCGACGGATGCTCTGCTGCAGATCCTCGTCGAGCCGGCGAATATCGCCGATGACCCGGACGCGCATATTGTTTTTTCCGCTTCGTTCAATGGAATCCTTCATGTATTTCCGCAGAAGGTTCATCAGCGCGTCCACCTCCTCTTTCGGACGTACCCAATTCTCCGTTGAAAACGCGTAGATCGTCAGATATTTGATCCCCAGATTGTAAGCGTCCTCGCAGATCTGCTCCGCGACCCGGCTTCCCTGCGCATGCCCGGCGTTGCGGGGAAGAAAACGCTTCTTTGCCCAGCGTCCGTTTCCGTCCATAATGATCGCCACATGCTGCGGGACGCGATATTCCTTTTGTTCTGCCATACGATTTCCGGGCTGCCCCGGCTCCTCTCTAACATAACAGGGCGTATCCGTCTTCTGTCTACGCCCCGTTGTTTTCTTAAACCGTCATGATTTCCTTCGTCTTGTCGTCGATCAGCTTGTCGATCTCCGCAATATACTTATCCGTCAGCTTCTGCGCCTCGTTTTCCAGCTTCTTTACCTCGTCCTCCGAAAGGTCGGCCTTTCCCGCCTTTTTGATCGCGTCGTTTGCGTCGCGGCGGATGTTCCGCATGGCGACCTTCGCGTTCTCGCCCTTCTTTTTTACGTCCTTGGCAAGCTCTTTTCTGCGGTCCTCGGTAAGCTCCGGAAACATCAGGCGGATCACCTTGCCGTCGTTGCTCGGAGTCAGTCCAAGGTCGGACGCCAAGATCGCCTTTTCGATCTCCCGGATCATCTTGGACTCCCAAGGCTGGATCACAATAACTCTTGCCTCCGGAACCGAGATGTTTGCCACCTGCTGCAAGCCCGTCGGCATTCCGTAATAATCCACCTTCAGCTTGTCCAGCAGATGCGGATTCGCACGCCCCGCACGAATATTGGCATATTCCTCCTTCAGACTTTCTCTGGATTTCTGCATCTTTGTTTCAAACGGTGTCAATAATTCGTTCATGATTATTCTCTCCCTCGCTTCTACTCTGCGGTTACAACCGTTCCCGTCAGCTTTCCGGAAACGTTGTTGATAATACTGTTTTCTTCGTTCAGTGAAAATACAAGCGTCGGCACATGATTTTCCATACACATAACCGTCGCCGTCAGGTCAAGGATCGCCAGTTTCTTATCGAGCAGCTCCTGATAGGTCACGGTTTCGTATTTCTTTGCATTCGGATTGGTCTTCGGGTCACTGTCGTAAACGCCGTCAACGGCTCTTGCCATAACAATGGCGTCGCACTCCAGCTCGATGGCGCGAAGCGCGGTCGCCGTGTCGGTGGAAAAATACGGGTGTCCCGTGCCGCCCGCCAGAAAAATAACGGCTCCCTCCCGCATGGCGCCGACCGCCTGATCCTTGGAAAACAGCTCGCTGACGTTTCCGCAGGCAAACGGCGTAAATATCCGGGTCTTCATCCCGCAGAACCGGCAGATCTCCGACATGTAAACACAGTTCATGACCGTTGCCAGCATCCCGATGGAGTCCGCCTTTGTCCGGTCGATCGTCTTGCTGCTCCTGCCTCTCCAGAAGTTTCCTCCGCCGATCACGATCGCCACTTGGATCCCCTGCGCGGTCAGCTCGGCAATCTGTCTTGCCACCTGAATGCAGGTCGCTTCGTCAAAGCCGGTCTTCTGCTCTCCCGCCAAGGCTTCGCCGCTTAATTTGAGCAAAACACGCTGATAAGCTGCCATGTATTTCCTCCCATTCTGACGTATACAAAATACGCCTGTCGTCAAATAGCATTGTAGCACAGGACGGCAGGGAAATCAATTATAAAAACGAAGGCTCCGGAAAACTCCGGAGCCTGTAATATTAATTATTTTTACTCTTTTACACCGCCAAGCGCTACGCCCGCCACAATAAACTTCGAAAGAAGCAGGTAAACGATAATGACCGGGAAAATGGAGAAGGCGATACACATGTAGACCTTGCCCATATCAAACGTCTGCCAGTCGGACGCACGAAGCTGTGCGATCAGGATCGGGAGCGTTTTCTTTTCTTCCTTCGTCAGCAGGAGGGACGGTACGTAGTAGTTGTTCCAGCTCGATACAAACGTGAAGATCGCCTGTACCGCGATCGCCGGCTTCATCAGCGGAAGCACGATCTTGTTGAACGTACGGAATTCCGAAGAACCGTCGATGCGCGCCGCCTCGATCAGCGAGAGCGACAGCGAGCTGTCCATATACTGCTTTAGGTAAAAGAACGTAACCGGTGCCGCAATGGACGGCAGGATGATCGGAAGGAAGCTGCTCTCCAGATCCATATCACGGCAGAGCTTTACGAAGCCGAGGGACGTTACCTGCGTCGGGATCATCATGACCATCAGAATGAAGGTATAGATCGCATTCTTTCCGGGGAAGTTGTACGCATGGATCGCAAACGCCGTCAGCGTGGAAAAGTATACGCAAAACGCGGCGCTCGCAATAGCGATAAACGCACTGTTCCGCAAACCGGTAAAAATATCAATGGAGCCGTTTTTCAGGTTTGTCCAGTTTTTTATAAAGTTGGTTCCGGGGAGCCAACTGAACCCCGTTGAAATCTCCGCGTTCGTTCTCGTGCAGTTGATAAACAGCATATAGAACCAAAACAGGCAGAGCAACGACAGGAAGATCAAAACGGTGTGGGCGATGATCCGCCGTCCGGTCAAGCCCATCGACTCCTTAATGCCCTTTTCGTCATAAACATGTACTTTTCTTCTTGCCATCGCTTCAGTCCTCCTTCTTCTTTACCATGAATTTGAACACCAGCAGGCTCAGGATCGCAGTCATGATCAACAGAATCACCGAAAGGGCGCCGCCCATTCCGTAGTTCTTGCTGTACATATGCTGATTCAGGTACATGATCAAAGTCATCGAGGTCGTGTTCGGGCTGCCGTAGCCGTCGGTCAGGATCTGCGGCACGTCGAACATCTGGATACCGCCGATCATCGAGGTCAGCATTACATAAAGCAGGATCGGACGAAGGATCGGCAGCGTGATCTGCCGGAAGATCTGTCCCGGTCTTGCGCCGTCCACCTCCGCAGCCTCAAAGAGCGCGGGGTCGATTCCCATAATACCGGCCATCAGAAGGATCGTCGTATTTCCGAACCACATCAGGAAGTTCATAAAGCCGACCAAGATCCGCGTTGCCCAAACGCTGGAGAAGAAACGGAACGTTCCGAAGCCCATGCTTTCCAAAACGGCGTTGACCGGTCCGATATCGGAAAACAGCGCAAAGAACAGCATTGCGAACGCCGACGCCATGATCAGGTTCGGCATGTAGATCACGGTTTTGAAAAATCCCGCCGCCCGAATGCGGAGCCGGTGATTTGCAAACCAAGACGCCAACAGAAGCGAGATCAGGATCTGCGGAATAAAGCCGATCAGCCACATGATCAGGGTGTTTCCGGCATACTTCAAAAGCAAACCGTCCTGAAAGAGCGTTTTGAAGTTTTCCAAACCGATGAATTCCGGTCCCACCTGGGTCAGACCGTCTCGGAAATTCTTAAAAAAGCTGTTGTATATCGTTGAAACTAACGGGTAAAGCTGAAAAGCAAAGAACGCGAGCGCGAAGGGGAGCAAAAAGATAATGCCCCATTTCCCCCTTGTCACCGAACGATGCTTCTGGCTTTTTTTTGTATCTGCCATAGTTTACCTCCGGAAATGTCCTTTTTGAAAATTTGTGAAGTCGTGTCTTGCAGTGGAAATACCGGGAAATCTCCGTACGGAGATTTCCCGAAAGTATGTAGATTATTCTACGGTGATCGCCGGATACTTTGCTTTGATCGTATTCTTGAAGTTCGTCAATGCCGTCTCATAATCGCAAACGCCGTCGAAGTAGTCCTTCATTGCCTTCTGGAAGGACTCGTTGCAGCCCTGATCATAAGTGGAGATGTACTTCAGCTCAACGTTGCTTGCAGCAGCGGCAAAGATGGAAAGCGGGTTCTGTCCGCCAAGCACCTTGCTGGTGTAGTCGGTCTTAGCCATAGCTTCCATTGCTGCCTTGTTGTTTGCAAAGTCGTTGTCCTTCTTAACGATGTTGGTCATTACCTCTTCGTTGCAGGTCATAGCCAGCATGATGTCCTTGATCTCGTCAGCATTGTCGGTTCCTGCCGCTGCGCAGATCCAGGTACCGCCCCAGAAGTAGCCCTGCGGACCTTCAACAAGTCCCCAGCCGCCCTGTGCGGCAACACTCTTGCTGGCCTCTGCCTTCATGGAGAAGTCGATGAACCAAGCCGGTCCAAAGTAGCAGAATACGTTTCCTTCCGGATAGAAGCCCGAAGACCAGTTATCATCCCAAAGGGAAGCCTTGTTGTTGTAGCCCTTGTCGGTGAACTCCTTGGTCTGATCAACCCAAGCCTTCAGCTGTGCGTCAATGTTCAGCTTGCCGTCAACAACCCACTTGGAAGTTACGTTGTTGGAGAATACGCGGAACGTATCGTCATAGCCGGCAACCATTGCATAGCCTTCACCCTTCATGGTCTCTGCGGTTGCGGTAAAGGTAGCCCAATCCTTAACGGCTTCCTGAACCTTTTCCGGATCGTCCGTGCCAAGCACCTTCTCGGCAATGTCTCTTCTGTAGATAAGACCTGCCGGGCATGCCTGCCAAGAAACGCCCTTCAGCACGCCATTGGAATCCGTAACGGCATCCTTGGTGTACTGATACTGGTTTGCAAGGTCAGAGTCGGTAAGACCAACGGTATGTACGTCAAGAGCATAGCTGGACTCGATGTACTTTGCAGCGTAGTCCGCCTCTACCAAGAAGATATCCACCTTCTCGTCGTCCTTTGCATCTCCCTGCTTTTCAAGAGCTGCATCCAAAGCATCCTGATAAGCGGTTCCCTTGTTCTCAACCTGAGTGAAAACGACCTTAACGTCGCCAAGCATACCGCCTCCCAGCGGATTCTCCTTGTCGGTTACGGTGTAGCCCGGCATATGGTCTCTCATTCTCTTTGCGAACTCGTCGTTCCAAACGCGAATGTTCAGGACCTTACCGCCCGTGGTAGCACCGTCGGCGTTTTCGTCTTTCTTGTCGCCGCATGCAGACAGCATTCCTACGACCATCATAAGAACCAGTCCAAGCGACAAAAGCTTTGTTACACGCTTCATAACTTAACACTCCTTCACTTTTTTTATTTCATTTGTGACTTTGCACAAATGTCAATGGCAAATTCCTCACTTTTTTGCCATTGGTTACATTATGCCATACATAAAAAAAAAAGGCAATAGCCTTTTCACTTTTTCCACACATTTTTTTAACATTTTTTGCAGTTTGCACATAAAATTTTCTTTCTTTCCGTCCTTTGTGCAAAAAACAAACAGATTTATCCGTTTTGGTTTCCAAATAGTTCCATTTTCTTTGAAAAAATGCACAAAAAAGAGCCTGTCAGGAAATCCAATCCTCTAACAGGCTCTTTTTATGCTTCATAATTATATTCCAAATCCCTTATACTCCGAAACCTTCAAGATCCGTTCCGCATTTTCCACTCGTTCTCTGGTCGGCGGTTCCACGCCCTCCAGCGGATACGGGATGCCAAGGTTCTGCCACTTGAACACGCCCAGCGTGTGATACGGCAGGACGTCCACGCGCTCCACGTTGGAAAGCGTCGCCAGAAAGTCTGCCAGCCGCTGCAGGTAGTCGTCCCGATCGCTTCCGCCCGGAACAAGCACGTGCCGGATCCAAACCGGAACGTTCCAATCCGAAAGCTCACGCGCCAGCGCCAGAATGTTTTCGTTTCCGAAGCCGGTCAGCTTCCGATGCTCCTCGTTGTCGATCTGCTTGATATCAAGCAGCACCAGATCGGTGACCTTCATCAGCTCCTTCCACTTGGAATAAAACGGCTCCGCGGTCGTATAAGGATTTCCGCTCGTGTCGATCGCCGTGTGAATGCCCTTCTCCTTTGCCTTTCGGAACAGCTCCAGCAGAAAGTCGATCTGCAGAAGCGGTTCTCCCCCGCTGACAGTAATACCGCCCTTACTTCCCCAGTAAGAGCGGTATCTCATTGCCTTGCTCAGCAGCTCGTCTGCCGTATAGGGAGTGCCTGCGCCAATTTTCCAAGTGTCCGGATTATGACAGAACTGACAGCGCATTGCGCAGCCGCTCATAAAGATCATATACCGGACGCCCGGTCCGTCCGCAGCTCCGAAGGACTCCAAAGAATGGACGTAGCCTATTCTTTGTTCGTTCTCCATTTACATCCTCTCATGACAGGTTCTTGCGATAACATCCAGCTGCTGCTTCTTCGTCAAGCTGATAAACTTAACGGCATAACCGGATACGCGGATCGTAAAGTTCGCATATTCCGGCTTCTCCGGATGATTCATCGCGTCGATCAGTTTCTCGGTTCCGAATACGTTGACGTTCAGATGATGCGCGCCCTGTGCGAAATAACCGTCCATGACGTTCACCAGATTCTCAACACGCTCCTCCTCGGTATTACCGAGAGCGCCCGGATTGATCGTCTGCGTATTGGAAATTCCGTCCAATGCCTCTTCGTAAGGAAGCTTTGCAACCGAGTTCAGGGAAGCAACCAAACCGTTCTTCTCTGCGCCGTAAGCCGGGTTCGCACCGGGCGACAGCGGCTCCCATGCCGGTCTTCCGTCCGGAAGCGCTCCCGTTGCCTCGCCATATACCACGTTGGAGGTAATGGTCAGAATGGAGGTCGTCGGCTCGGAATTGCGGTAGGTCCAGCAGGAACGGATCTTGCCCATAAACGTACGGAGCAGCCATACGGCGATATCGTCCGCACGATCGTCGTCGTTTCCGTATCTCGGGAAATCTCCTTCGATCTCAAAGTCGGTAGCCAAGCCGGTCTTCTCGTCACGAATTACCTTTACCTTCGCGTACTTGATCGCGGAAAGCGAGTCAACTACATGGGAGAAGCCTGCGATACCGGTAGCGAACGTACGACGCACGTCGGTATCGATCAGAGCCATTTCGGCTGCCTCATAGTAATATTTGTCATGCGACCAGTGAATGCAGTTCAGCACCTCGACATACAGTCTTGCCAGCCAAGTCATCATGTCGTCGTACTTTGCAAGCACTTCGTCGTAATCCAGATAATCGGAAGTGATCGGGCGATATGCCGGACCGCACTGGATCGGCTCGCCGGTCTTCTTATCCTTGAATTTCTCGTCCACGCCGCCGTTGATCGCGTACAACAGGCACTTTGCGAGGTTTGCACGAGCTCCGAAGAACTGGATCTCCTTGCCGGTCTCCGTTGCGGATACACAGCAGCAGATCGAGTAATCATCGCCCCAAACCGGACGCATAACGTCGTCGTTCTCGTACTGGATCGAACTCGTCTTGATGGAAATATATGCCGCATACTTCCGGAAGTTATCCGGCAGTCTCTTGGAGTAAAGAACGGTCAGGTTCGGCTCCGGAGACGGTCCCATGTTTTCCAGCGTATGCAGGAAACGGTAGTCGTTCTTCGTTACCTGATGACGTCCGTCCATGCCAAGACCTGCCACCTCAAGCGTAGCCCAAACAGGGTCGCCGGAGAACAACTCGTTGTAGGACGGGATTCTTGCGAACTTTACCATACGGAACTTCATGACCATATGGTCGATCAGTTCCTGTGCCTGCTCCTCGGTCAGGGTACCGTTTGCCAGATCTCTCTCGATATAAATGTCGAGGAAGGTCGATACACGGCCAACGCTCATTGCCGCGCCGTTCTGGGTCTTGATCGCTGCCAAATAACCGAAATACAGCCACTGTACGGCTTCCTTCGCATTCTTTGCCGGCTCGGAAATATCATAGCCGTAGATGGCAGCCATTTCCTTCATGCCCTTGAGTGCCTTAACCTGCTCGGCGATCTCCTCTCTGAGCTGGAAGGTGTCCTCCCGCATTCCCGGACGCTGCGTTCCCGCGAAGTCCTTCTTTTTCTGTTCGATCAGATAGTCGATACCGTAAAGCGCCACACGGCGGTAGTCGCCGACGATACGACCGCGTCCGTAAGTATCCGGAAGACCGGTCAGAATATGGGTGTGACGCGCCTTCAGCATCTCCGGCGTATAGATATCAAACACCGCGTCGTTATGTGTCTTATGATACTTTGTGAAGATCTCGTGCAGCTTCTCGCTCGGCTGATAGCCGTACGTCGTGCAGGACTGCTCCGCCATCTTGATTCCGCCGTAAGGCATAAACGCACGCTTTAACGGCTTATCGGTCTGTAAACCAACCACCTGTTCCAGATCCTTCATGGACTCATCAATGTAGCCCGGGCCATATGCAGTCAGAGAGGTAACGACTTCGGTCTCAACGTCGAGAATGCCGCCTTTTTCCCGCTCCTGCTTCTGCAGCTCCTGCAATTTGCCCCACAATTTATTGGTTGCATCGGTCGGTCCAGCAAGGAACGACTCGTCGCCATCGTAGGGCTTGTAGTTATTCTGAATGAAGTCGCGCACATCGACGCCTTCTTTCCAGAGTCTTCCTTCGAAACCATTCCACTGTTCAAATTGTTTCATGTCTGCTTCCTTCCTTTCTCTGTAGTTTTCCGGCAGCTTTGATTTCCTGTATCAAAGCCGACCGGATATGGTCGGCCGCGAGCAAAGCAATTCTCCCGACCGTCCTATCGCTTAAAAGGAATACCGTCGCCTTCCTGACCCCTCCTGACCGAAGGAACGGCGCTTCTCTTTTCTGCTCGAAGTTTGTGCGGGATCACAGTCCCATCTGCTTTGCAACTTCTTCCGCAAAGTTTTCTTCCTTCTTTTCCAGACCTTCGCCGGTCTCGAAACGAACGATGCTCTTTATGCTGAAAGCCGCGCCGGTCTCTTTTGCCACCTGAGCGACATACTGAGCAACAGTCTGCTTTCCGTCCTCTGCCTTAACGTAAATCTGATCCATCAGGCAGATCTCCTTCAATTCCTTCTTCAGCCGTCCGGCAACCATACCGTCGATCACCTTCTGCGGCTTGCTGGATTCCTTCGGATCGTTCATGATCTGCGCAAGGATGATCTCCTTCTCATGCGCAAGGAATTCCGCGTCCACATCCGCATCCGAAACATACTTCGGGCTCAATGCGGCAACCTGCATCGCAACGTTGGACATCGCCGCCTTAACGGCGTCGTTTACAACGTCGGTCTTGGCTTCTACGATAACGCCGATCCGACCGCCGCCGTGAACGTAAGTCACAACGCAGCCCTCGGTCGCAACGACCTTCTTGAAACGACGGATCGAAAGATTCTCACCGATCTTAGCGACCTTGGCGATCAAAGCGTCCTTTACGGTCATGCTGCCGTCCGCGATCCATGCCTCCGCAAGGAAAGCGTCCACATCCGCAGCGTCGCTCTTTACCGCCTGACTCGCCACATTTTCAACAAACTCCTGAAACTCCGCGTTTTTAGCGACGAAGTCGGTCTCGGAGTTGACTTCTACAACCGCCGCTGCGTTTCCGTCAACGGCAACGCGGCAAAGTCCCTCGGCAGCGATTCTGCCCGCCTTCTTCTCCGCCTTTGCCTGCCCGTTCTTTCTCAGAAACTCTACCGCGGCGTCCATATCTCCATTGGTCTCATTCAGAGCCTTCTTGCAGTCCATCATGCCTGCGCCGGTCATTTCGCGCAGTTCCTTTACCATCGAAGCAGTAATTGCCATAATTGTCCTCCATTATTCAAAGAACCACAGAGGCGGTAGCCCGATTGCCGGGTACCGCTCTGTCGTTCGTTGTTATTCTCTTTCCTCGTTTTCTTCGGTTTCAGCCTCTTCGCTCTCCGCCTCCGCATCGGTAAGCTGCTCTCCCTGATTTGCCTCAATCACGGCGTCCGCCATCTTCGAAACGATCAGCTTAACGGCGCGGATCGCGTCGTCGTTGCCCGGGATCACATAATCCAGCTCATCCGGATCGCAGTTGGTATCTGCAATACCGATCAACGGAATACCAAGCGTATGAGCTTCCTGTACGCAGATTCTTTCCTTCTTCGGATCTACTACGAAAATCGCATCCGGAATCTCCTTCATTTCCTTGATTCCGCCAAGGTTCTTCTCCAGCTTTTCCCATTCCTTCTTCAGCTGGATGACTTCCTTCTTCGGAAGCACGTCGAAGGTGCCGTCCTGAGACATCTTCTCGATCTCTTTCAAAGTCTTGATTCTGGACTGGATGGTCTTGAAGTTGGTAAGCATACCGCCAAGCCATCTTTCGTTTACATAAAACATGCCGCAGCGCTCTGCTTCGCTCTTAATGGAATCCTGCGCCTGCTTCTTGGTTCCCACGAACAGGATCTTGCCGCCGTTCGCAACGATATCCTTGATCGCGTTGTAGGCTTCGTCTACCTTGCCGACCGACTTCTGCAGGTCGATAATGTAGATGCCGTTTCTCTCCGTATAAATGTACGGAGCCATCTTAGGGTTCCATCTTCTTGTCTGGTGGCCGAAATGTACGCCGGCTTCCAGAAGCTGCTTCATTGAAATAACACTCATTGTTTCTTTCCTCCATTTGGTTTTTTCTTCCGTATCGGTCATCTTGGCGACCCGTAGGCACCGGCCTCGAACCCGAATACGTGCTTTTTGCCGTAATGATTATATCACACGGCAGAACGATACACAAGTGATTTTTTGGCTTTTCCCTCGCCTTTTCCGTGATTTTTCCGTGTTTTTTTCGGAAGGCCGTTACAGCGCCGTTTCCTGCCCGAACGCCTCCAAAGCAGAAAGGAGAAACGGATTGAGGACCCGCAAATACGTTCCCTTCATGCCCGAGGATCGGGACTCGATGATCCCGGCGCTCTCCAGCTTTCGAAGCGCGTTGACAATAACCGAACGGGTGATCCCCGCCCGATCCGCCACCTTGCTCGTCACGAGAATTCCTTCTTTTCCGGAAAGCTCCCGGAACACATGCCTTACCGCGTCCAGTTCGGTCACGGAAAGACTTCCCAGCGCGGAGCGAACGATCTGCTGCCGGCGGATCTCCTCCGCCGACTGTTCCGCGTCGGACCGCATAATTTCCAGTCCCACGACCGTGGTTCCGTATTCGCTCAGAATAATGTCGTCGATCGTATAGGGCGCGCCCAGCCGGTACAAAAACAGCGTTCCCAGCCGTTCGCCGGCAATTTCGATTGGGGCAGCCATCGCCTGATACTGTTCGCCGCAGCCCTCAAAGCCGAGTGTCAGCAGGTTCATGTTTTCTTTTGTAGAAAGAATATTCAAAAGCCGCTCGTTCAGCAGTCCGTCAATATGCGCCCCCACCTGCTCGGGAAGGAATTGGCGAAGCGGCTCGCCGCCCGAAAGGTTGTGCAGACCGAGAAGCTTTCCCTTCCGGCTGATCACCAGAACATGAGAAGCAAGCACGTCGGAAAGGATCCGACAAATATCGTTAAAAAGAACCTTTCCGGAATTGGGATTATTATGCAGCAGCTGGTTCAGCTTCCGCGTATTGTCCAGTAATTGTACGCTCATGCTTTTTCTTCCTCCGTCTTCGGCATCTGCCACGACATAAAGTCGCACTCCGGATAGCCCTCGCAGCCAAAATACTTTCTTCCTTTCCGGGTTCTGCGGATCACAAGCTCCTTCCCGCACTTCGGGCAGGCAGCTCCGACCTTCTCCAAAAACGGCTTGGTATTTTTGCACTCCGGGAAGCCCGGACACGCCAAAAACCTTCCGTGAGGTCCGTATTTAACGACCAGATTCCGTCCGCAGAGCTCGCAGACCTCGTCCGTGACCTCGTCCGCGATCTTAACGGATTCCAGCGTGGTCTCCGCCTGCTTTACCGCGGCCTCCAAATCGGGATAGAAGTTCCGCACGATCTGCTTCCACGCCACGCTGCCGTCCTCCACGCCGTCAAGCAGCAGCTCCATGTTGGCGGTAAAGTCCACCTCCACGATGCTGGGAAACGCTTCCTTCATGATCTTGTTGACCGCCTCGCCCAGCTCGGTCACAAACAGATTTTTCCCTTCCTTTGCGACATAGCGCCGGTTCAGAAGCGTTGTGATCGTCGTCGCGTAGGTGCTCGGACGGCCGATCCCAAGCTCCTCCATGGTCTTAACGAGCGAAGCCTCCGTATAATGCGCGGGCGGCTGCGTAAAATGCTGTTCTTTTTGAAATTCGGCGGAAGCAAACTCCGTTCCGTTTTCCGGCAAATGCCCCAGCCGTTTTCCGACCTTATCCTCTTCGTCGGAATAAACCGAAAGATAGCCTTCCCATTTTACCGCCGAGGACGCGGCATGAAACTCATGTTCCCCTACGGCAATCTTTATGGATGCCGTCTCGTAAACGGCGTCCGCCATCCGGCTCGCCACAAAGCGCCTCCAGATCAGCTGATACAAACGGAACTGTTCCCGGCTCAGCTGCTCCTTTACCTGCGCGGGCGTCAGTTCCAGATAAGTGGGACGGATCGCCTCGTGGGCATCCTGTATCCGCTTCCCGTTCTCCTTTTTTTCTTCCCGGCTGCCGACGTAAGCCTCGCCGTACTGCTCCCGGATATACTGCTTAGCCGCCTGATCCGCCTCCTCCGAGATACGCGTCGAATCCGTACGCAGATAGGTGATCAGACCCACGGTCCCGTGTCCCTTAATGTCCACGCCCTCGTAAAGCTGCTGCGCGATCCGCATCGTCTTCTGCGTGGAAAAGTTCAGGGTCTTGGAGGCCTCCTGCTGCAGGGTACTCGTCGTAAAGGGCAGCGCCGGCTTTTTGTGCCGCTCGCCGCGCTTGATCTCCTGCACCCTGCCGTTTTTTCCGGCAAGCTCCGCGAGGACCGCGTTTACCTCCGCCTCGTTTTTCAGCTCGGTCTTTTTCCCGTTCTTTCCATAATATGCGGCTTCCAACGGTTTTTTTACACCTTCAAGCAAAAAAGCCCCGTTCAGAGTCCAATATTCCTCCTGAACGAATGCGGCGATTTCCTCCTCCCGATCGCATACCAGACGAAGGGTCACGGACTGGACCCGTCCGGCGCTCAAGCCCCGCTTTACCTTACTCCAGAGAAGCGGACTGATCCGGTAGCCCACCATCCGGTCGAGGATCCGGCGGGTCTGCTGCGAATCCACCATATTCATATCCAGCTCTCTTGCCTGCTTGATGGAATTCTTGACCGCGTTTTTCGTGATTTCGTTAAACGTGATCCGGTAGGAGTTGCTGTCGTCCAGCTTCAGAAGCTGCTTCAAATGCCACGAGATCGCTTCGCCCTCCCGGTCCGGGTCGGTCGCCAGATAGATCTTATTGGCTTTTTTTGCCGCCTTTCGAAGCGACGCCAACACGTCGCCCTTTCCGCGGATCGTAATATAATGCGGTTCATAGTCGTTATCAATATCTACGCCCAAAGTGCTTTTCGGCAGATCCCGGACATGACCGCCGGAAGCGACAACCTCGTAGTTGTTTCCCAGAAATTTTTTAATGGTCTTTGCTTTTGCAGGCGACTCGACGATTACAAGATTTTTTGCCATGACTGCCCTCCATACGGTCTTCGGGCGATCCACGTCCGAAACCGTTACTTTTGATAAACCGCAGCATAATAGTTGGGCGCAGGCTGAGAAATCCATCCGCCCGTCTCAAGCGAAAGCAGAATCCCTGCCAGCTCCGAGGGGCGATACCCGGTTTCATCAACGATTGCATCGAAATGCTTAAGGTCTAAACGCAGACAAGCATACACTATTTTTTCATCGGATGCAAGAGTATTTTTTTCATTTTTATGGTTTGCCCGAGGCTCCGGAGTCCCCGAGGTTTCCCTCGTTACAAGCAGCTCCCTCTCCGGCGGGGCAGCCGCTCCCGCGGCAGACGGCGAATACGTCCGGAGAATATCCTCCGCGATCTCCTCCGGAGACAGTACGAGCCTTGCCCCCTGCTGGATCAGCCGGTTGCAGCCGGCGCTGCCGACATCCGTAAGCCTTCCCGGAAGAACATAAACCTCTCTGCCCTGCGCAAGCGCATGGTCAACGGTAATCAGGGTCCCGCTTTTTTCTCTCGCCTCCACCACGAGAACGCCGTCCGACAGTCCCGATATCAGCCGGTTCCGCCGGGGAAAATGATATTTCAGTGCCGGCGCGCCCATGGGATATTCCGACAGCACGCCTCCTCCTTCGTCGAGCATCCGATAATACAGGCTCCAGTTCTCCCTCGGATAGGGCGTTCCGATGCCCGACCCCAGCACGCCGTACGTCTTTCCCTCCGCGTCGAGAGCCGCCCGGTGAGCGATCCCGTCGATCCCCATAGCCAGACCGCTGACAATCGAAACGCCCAAGACCGCCAGCTCCCGCGCGAAGCAGCGCGCCATCTCCGCGCCGTAGTGCCCGCAGCTCCGCGCTCCGACAACGGCAAGCGCCGGTCGGGCATCGTCCGGCAGCGCTCCCTGATAAAACAGCCCGTAGGGACAGTCCGCAAGCGGCAGAAGCCGCTTCGGGAACCCCGGCTCCTCCTTCCAGACAAAGCTGATCTGGCAGCGGTTCCGTTCCTGCTCCAACCTTTCCAGCGCCGCGTCGCATGCCGCGTCGGCAAGCTTTGCCCGCAGCGGCTCCGGCACAACGGACAGACGCGGAAGCTCGCGCCGTCGCCGAAAGAGCTCCTCCGCGCTTCCAAAACGCGCAAGCAGCGCGGAAATAACGGAAGGTTCCTGTATCTGAGAACAAAGCCACATTTGATAACGATCCGCCACGCCGTACCTCCTCATTTTTCATCATTTTCGCTCTGCATAGAGCTAGCGCAGCTCCTCCCGATAGACGGCGTCCATTCCGTGATAGCAGATCGCCTCCGTCATATGACGTTCTTCGATTGCCTCCGAGCCGTCCAGATCGGCGATCGTCCTCGCCACGCGGATCATCCGGTGATAGGAACGCACCGAGAACCGCCGTTTTTCATAGCTTTGCTGCAAACGCCGCTGACAGGCGTCGGACAGGCGGAAAAACTGCGCCAGCTCCCGCTGCCCCGCTTCGGAATTATAGCGGAGCTTTGTTCCGGCATAGCGCTCCCTTTGAAGAGCAGCCGCACGCTTTACGCGTCCGCGGATGCTCTCCGAGGACTCGGCGGCGTTCTTTTCCCGCATCTCCCGGAAAGACACCTCCGGCATTTCCACGCACAGATCCATTCGCTCCAGCACCGGCTGACTGATCTTGCCCAGATAGCGCCGGATCTGCTCCGCCGTACAGCGGCACCGGTTCCGGTCGGGATAATAGCCGCACGGGCAGGGGTTCATTGCCGCCACCAAAAGAAACCCGGCGGGATAGGCGACCTTGCCGTACAGCCGGGAAACAAGGATCCGGCGTTCCTCCAGCGGCTGGCGCAGCGCCTCCACCGACGCCCGGCGAAATTCCGGGAATTCATCCAGAAACAGGACCCC
>JAUNGI010000021.1 GCA_030524525.1 Lachnospiraceae bacterium | reverse complement strand
TGCGTCCTATGAAACAAAAAACGCTCCGCGGGGATCGCACTGCGGCGGAGAGGAAGGTGCCGCTGCGCAGCCCGCCTCAGGCGGAGAATCTCGCAAGCGAGATTCTTTGTTCTTTCATAGGAAAATGCGTCCTATGAAACAAAAAACGCTCCGCGGGGATCGCACTGCGGCGGAGAGGAAGGTGCCGCTGCGCAGCCCGCCGCAGGCGGAGAATCTCGCAAGCGAGATTCTTTGTTCTTCTATGAGGAAACTCGTTCTTCGCGTTACCCCAAAAGCTCGGGCTCGCCCACCATTCGGCGGTACAGCTCCATTCCGTAGCCCGTGCTGCTCGGCTCCCCCGGCAGCATCCGGAACGTCCGCGTCCCGTCTTCCAAGCGCTCCGCCTGTAAAAACTGTGTGCGCTCCCACTTTTCCTCGTATGCCTTTTTCGCAAACGCATAAATGTGCGTCACAAAAAAACAGGTGATCCCGTTGTCGTAAAACGCCCGGACGATCTCCTCGGCAATGTTTGCCCCCTCCCGCTCCGACGTTGTGGCAAAGGATTCGTTCAGCAGGATCAAAGCCCCCGGCTTGATATGGTCGATGATCTTGCTCAGTCGGGACAGTTCCTCCTCCAGCTTGCCGCTGGTCATCGTAATGTCCTCGTTGCGGATAAAATGCGTAAAGATCCCGCGGTAAACCCCCGTCCGCAGCGATTTTGCGGGTACGAACAGACCGCACTGCGCCATGAGCTGCGCGATCCCCACGCTCCGAAGGAACGAGGTCTTTCCGCCCTGATTGGTTCCGGTGATCAAATACAGCGACACCTCCCCGTCCGGAAGCTGGTTGGCGACCGGCATCCGAAGCGTCTGGACCGCAAGGCTCAGGTCGTACAGCCCGATCGCCATGGGACTTTGCAGCTTCTTGTCAAATTCCGGGAAGCAGATCGGAAACGTCATGCCCGACATATGCGTATGCAGATTGGCGCAGCCGTAGAGAAAGGCAAGCTGCGTCCGCAGGCTGTCAAACAGCCTCTGGATCGTCTTGGAAAAGGAATCGAAATAATTGGAGATATGCAGAAGCCCGGCGTTTTCCAGCTCTTTACAATCCGCAGAGAGCTTCAGGTCGTCAAAGCTGATGCGGATCTCGTCCTTTTTGATCAGCGTGGAAAACAGCGATTCTATCTTGTCAAATTTGTGCTTGCTCTGATATTCCGAAACCGAGTTCACCAAAAAACGCTCGCTCTTCAAGCCGGCGCCGAGCCGGGCGCTGATCTGGATTTCCCCGCCCACCTGCAGTGCCTGCAGCGTCTGGCGCTTCTGATGGATCATCTGCATGAAATTCGTATCAAATTCCTGCAAAAAAGTATCGTAAAACTCCCGAAAATTTCCGGAGTGAAAATGCCCGTAAGTATTCGTGATCTCCGCCTTGAGCTTTTCCAAGCCGAGCGCAAGGATATCCAGCATCTCGATGGAGTCGATCACCCGAATGGCAGCCGACGGATTGCCGCGCTTTTTCATTCGGTCCTTAAAATTGCTCAGATCCGTAACGACCTCGGCAACCGTTACATAAAGGTCGAGGATGCTCTTTTTGTTCTCCAGCACGTCGCGGATCGCCTCCTGCCGGTACCGGATCACCTCGGTATCGGTCAGAGGCTCCAGAAGGATCCGCCGGCACGCCTGATAGACGAACCGGTCGTGCTTCGCCATGACCTGCAGGATCGGATCGAGCTGAAAGTCGTCGAACAGATCGCTGCGAAACGGCGCGATATCCTCATAGCTGTTCCTGTCTTTTGGATTTAACAAATATACTTTCATCCTGTTCCTCGTTATCCGTTCTTCTGAATCCGGTAATTGATATGGCTGTAATTCAGCTTATATTTGTCGGCGATCGAATTGGCGAACGCGATCCCGTTCGCTTCCTTGCGGACGATGCGGAAGGTCCTTCGGAAGGTCCCGTCCTCCACGACCGTCGCCACAAGGCTGACATAATCTTCGGAGTCGCACGCCAGCTCATAGGTATGGGTCACGCAGAAGCAGATCGCGTGCGCGCCCTTCAAAAGCGTCTGCAATAAAGCCCGGCTCATCGAGAGCGCGTCCATTGTGGGCGCAGACGTAAACAGCTCGTTCATGATGACGATACTGCGGTTTCCGATCTCCTCCAACATCGTCCGAATGCGCTGCAGCTCCGTATGGAGCCTGCTTTCCACATTAAGCCCGACGTTCTCACAGGAGAACAGCGTATATATTTGATTGACGAATGGCAGCTTTGCCAGGCGTCCGGGCACTCGAAAGCCCATCATTCCCAAATAAAAAGCTTGTCCGAACGCTCTGGCAAGAGTTGTCTTTCCGCCCTGATTGGGGCCTGTTACAATGATAGCCTTTTCAAAATTGGCTTTCATAATGTCGTTGAAAACGACTTCTTTTTTGATCTCCGCATGATGGACGGCAAGCGCCACATCGTAGCAGTCGTCAAGATAAAGCTCCTTGTCCTTCACGAGCAGGGGCACGGTAAACGGAAAGCCCTTTTCCTCAAGCTGCTCCTCAAATTCCGTGACCGCCAGATAAAAGCGGATCTCCCGAATGATATCCAGCGTTTCCTGCGTGACGATCTCCCGCCGGATGCCGCAGAAGGTCTCCAGATCGCGGAAAAGGACACGGTTCTTTTTATAAAACTGATTCAGAACAAATTCCTCCAGCGGTGAGATCTCCATCCCGGAGGAAAAAGGGCTTCCTTCAAAGTAGACCGGAGCCGGATCCGCATTGCCGTGTTCGAACGCGTTCCGGATGGGGAAGCAGTAATCGGTATCGTCGTACTGAAACGTAAATGTGGCGCGATCCTTGTTGATCGTAATATGGTACCGCATCGACAGGAATTCCTGATTCAGGCTCTGGGACTTGGCGCGCAGCTTCTGCACCTCCTGCGTGCTGAGAACCTCAAAAAAGCGCTCGTGAAGCGCATAGAACGCCTTGGCTTTCGGCGGGTTCGCGTTAAAGCGGGCGCACATATCCTCCATCGCCTGATAATAGGTGAGGATCGCGTCCAGCCGCCATTTCCACTTCTGCGCCGACGCCGAAACCGTTTCCGAATACTGCAAATACCGCACTGCGGTCGAAATGCCCGCGATCAGCTCGGACAGGGTCTCGCGGATGGCCGGATCGCGCAGATCCTGACACACCTCCTGCCGGTAACGGCTCGTTTCAAAATCCGGGGAGAGCCAGTAAAAATACGGACGGAGCTCCGGCTCCTCCCGCTGCGTCACGATACGGTCGATCAGATAGTCCAAATTCAGATCTTCCATAAATTCCGGCTTTGACAGACTCGCAACCTCTTTATAGGACAAAGGCTTGTCCGGACTCAATAAACTGATCATGCTTTCCTTTCCTCTCGGCTACCGCAGCGTTATCGTCCCGATCTGCGACAGATCCACATGGGTCCGCATGGAGGTGTCGCTCCACTGCATCATATAATCCCGGTTTCCCTTCCCCTGCGAATCGTTGATCCGCACGTCGAAGCCGATCACCGTCCCCTGCGACGCCTGAATCGTCTGGAACGGGATCGCCATCTCCACAAGATAGCCGTCCTCGGTCTCGGAAACCGCCGCGCGAAAGCCGGCTTCATCGCCGCCGCTGCCGTACTTGATTTCTCCCTTTCGGGACACCAGATAGTGCTGATCTCCCGCCCCGTATTCCGCGGGAAGCGTTCCGTTCTCATTCAGGAACACCTCGACGCAGTCCTTTCGGGAAAACAGCTCCGAAGAAACGTCGTAGGTAGTATCCGTCACACGAACAAGAACATACAGCGTGCTTTTTGTCCAAAGGATCTGAAACGAACCGGACGCGCCGGATTCTCCCCACGCCGTATTTTCCAGCGCCACGGGCGAATACCAGCTCCAAAGCTCCTCTGCGGCTCCGTCCACGTTCACCGCCGGAAGCGCCGATACGTTGGCGGCTTTTTTCGTTTCCTTAACGTTGTAATGCGTTTCCTTGTCCGGCGGAATGACAATGGCATAGGGAGTCGGCGTGGGCGTGGCTTCCACGGTGGGCGTCGGCGTAGCCGTCGGACCGTTCGTCGGCTTTGGACCCTGCGTTACGCTCGGAACCGGCGTCGGCGTTTCGTCCGCAGGCGTCGGCGTCACGCCCTCCGTGGGCGCGGCGGTCGGATCGGGCGCAGTCGTCGGGACCTCCTCTTCGGGCGTCGGCGTGGGCGTGGCTTCCTCGGTGGGCGCAGCCGTCGGCAGCGGTTCCTCGGTGGGCGTCGGCTCCGGCGTCGGAGTCGCCTCCGCAGTCGGCGACGGCTCTCCCTCCTCCGGGTCCGCAAACGCCTTCCGCGCAGTCGTCTGGAGCAGAACGGCGGCAAGCAGCATCCCGACCAGCAGCACAAGATAAAAAGAAATCCGGTTTGATCTATTCTTCGCTTTCATCGCTTTCCTCGCCCTCTCCTTCGTTTTCTTCCGCCGTCCCAAAGGTCAGCAGCCCCACGCCGTGCAGATTCACGTCGGTATGCGAGCTGCCGTCGGACCATTGCAGCGCGTACGCCAGCCTTCCGTCCTGCGCGTCGTTTACGCGCACGTCAAAGCCGATGGTCAAACCGTCCTTCCCGCGAACGGTGAGCAGCGGAAGCGCCGCCTCCGCGTAATAGCCGACGCTCTCTCCGTTCTCATCCAGCTCCTCGTAGCAGACCGCCCGGAACCGGTCCCCGTCGCAGCCCGTGCCGAGATAGAGCGTCCCGTCGCGGTCTACCGCGCAGTAAGAGTCCCCAATGGAATAGACTTCATTTTTTTCGCCGTTTTCATTCAGATAAAAAACGACCGAATCCTTTTTCAGATAATCGGAGCCGGAAACGTCGGGCGTCGCGTCGGTAACGTGCACCTGTACATAAACGGTATCCTCCGCCCAGACAAACTTATAGGACGCCTTCGTGCTTCCCTTTCCCCTGACCACGGTTTCCAAAGGGATCGCCTCGTAAGCGTCCCAAATCGCTTCGTAGCTTCCGGAAAGCTGCGGCGCAAGCAGATAGGAATCCGCCGTGACCGGATGAACCGCCGGCTCCTTCGTCGCCCATGGGGTCGGCGTATGCGTCGGCAGGATCGTGATCCCGGCGGGCTGTGTCGCCTCGTTTTTCCCGCTCCCGTTCTGCTGGCATCCGACTGCCAGAACAAGAATCAGCAGCAGCGGAACGACCGTCTTTCCTAATCTTCTCATGTTTTCCGATTCCTTTCTTCCAATGCGCTGCGCAGCTTCGCAATCGCTTTTTTTTCGATCCGGCTGACGTAGCTTCTGCTGATGCCAAATCGGCCGGCGACCTCCCGCTGGGTACATTCCCTTCCGGTGGAAAATCCGTAGCGAAGCTGAAGGATCTCCAGCTCCCTCGGCGAAAGCTGTTCCTCCATCGCCTCGCGAAGCGCCCGGATGTCGTCCGCCAATACAAAGCGCTCGCTCAGATCCTCCTGCGGCTCCTCCATAATGTCCAGCAGATGAATTTCTTTTCCCTCTTTATCATTACTGATCGAATCGTTCAGATACACTTCCCGACTCTGCTTTTTGTTTCCCCGGATCGCCATCAGGATCTCGTTCTCGATGCATCGGGACGCATAGGTCGCAAGGCGGATCCCCTTGGCGTCGTCGAAGGTGTCGATCGCTTTGATCAGCCCGATGATTCCGATGGACAGATAGTCCTCCATATCCCTTTCGGGAAATCCGTATTTTTTCGCAATGTGCGCTACAAGACGCAAATTATGCCGTATCAGGATGTCCCGCGCCTTCGGGTCCCCGGCTCGAAAGTCGGCAATGACGGTTGCCTCCTCCTCGGCTGCCAGAGGTTTTGGGAATGCTTTCACACAAGACTCCAGATTCCAAGATGTAACAGATTATGCGAATCGGACAGAAAAATTGCTTTTCCATCAGGAGCCTTTTTTTCTCAGGATATCGTACGGCTGCGCATCCGCGGAAAGCCTTACAAAAATCTTCTGCTTCGGATGCGGACAGCTTTCGATCTCCTCGCCCTCGGCGCTGCGCATGGCAAGCACCGAAGCCGCCAGATTCGTTCCGTCCGCCCGCATCAGCTCGATCTCCTCGCCGACCGAGAACTTGTTGCGCTGCTCGATACAGGCAAAGCCGTCCGAGGTCTCCGAAACCAGTCCCAGATAAACGTATTCTTTATTATAAAAATTGTCCTCATAGACCTGCGCGTCCGCCCCCGGCCTTCCGTAAAAGAAGCCGGTCGTGTAGCTCCGATAGGTGCATTTGCCGATCTCCTCCCGATACCACGGAAGATTTTCCTCGTATCGCTCCGGGGATTCGAAAAAATCGTCCAAAGCCTTCCGGTAGGTCCTCGCCACCACCGCCACATAGAGCGCGGTCTTCATACGCCCCTCAATCTTAAAGCTGTCGATCCCGGCGTTCACAAGATCGGGGATATGCGAGATCATGCACAGATCCTTGGAGTTGAATATATACGCTCCCCTCTCGTTTTCCTCCACCGGGAAAAATTCTCCGGGACGGCTCTCCTCCATCAGATAATACTTCCAGCGGCACGGATGCGTGCAGGCGCCCTGATTCGCGTCCCGTCCGGTCATATAGTTGGAGAGCAGACACCTTCCGCTGTAGGAGATGCACATCGCGCCGTGAACGAAGGTCTCGATCTCCAGCTCCGGGGGAATGTTCTCCCGCAGCTCGGCGATCTCCGCAAGCGACAGCTCGCGTCCGCTTACGACCCGAACGGCTCCCTGCTCCCGCCAAAAGCGATACGTCATATAGTTGACGTTGTTTGCCTGCGTGCTTATGTGCACCGGGATCTCCGGGCAGATCTCCCGCGCAAGCAGGAACACGCCGGGATCGGAGATGATCAGCGCGTCCGGCCCCAGCTCCGACAGCTCCGAAAAGTATTCGCGGATGCCCGGAATATCCCGATTGTGCGCCGTAATGTTGGCGGTCACATACAGCTTTTTCCCGTGCGCATGCGCAAAGGCGATCCCCTCCCGCATGTCCTCTTTGGAAAAATTCCTCGCCTTCGCGCGAAGCCCGTACAGCTCTCCGCCAACGTACACGGCGTCGGCGCCGAACCGAACGGCGACCTTTAAGACCTCCAGACTGCCCGCCGGGATCAGCAGCTCCGGCTTTTTTCTATTCTTCATTCCGTTTTTCACCGTTTTCCCGTTCCTTTGTCCTTCTGACCGAAAGCGCCATGCCGTCCCCAACCGGAAGCAGCACGGAGGTCAGACCGTCCCATGCGAACAGCTGCCCCACGTACTCCCGCATACGCATATGGATCGTGCGGTTTCTGCGGGTCACCGTAAATTTGGAATCCGCCAAACTGCCCTCCTGAAGCACGTTGTCCGTGATCAGCAGACCGCCCTCCGCAAGCATGGAGAACAGATACGGAAGGTAGACGCCGTACTGCGCCTTGGCCGCGTCCAGAAACACAAAATCATAGACCTGCTTCCGGGCAGAAAGCTCCCGCAGGACGTCCGCCGCGTCTCCTTCGAGCAGACGGATCCGCTCTTTTCCGAAGCGGGCAAAGTTTTTCTTTGCCTCCGCGATCTTGGCGGGCACCTTCTCGATGGTCGTGATGGACGCCCGGGGCGCCAGCTCGCTCAGATAGCAGGCGGAAAAACCCACCGCCGTCCCGACCTCCAGAATATGTTCCGGCCGGCGCAGATCGACCAGAAACCGAAGCAGCGCCTGCGCCTCCCGGCGGATGATGGGGACCTGCGCCGCCTCCGCCGTTTCCCGAAGCTCCTCCAGATACTCCGGCAGATCCGGCTCAAGCGAGAGCAGATACTCGGAAATATGAGGGTTTTGCAGCATCGTAGCGATCATTTCGGCGTTTCCTCCGTCCCCGCCGCCGGCAGACTCGATATCGTTTCGAGCAGCTCGCCGTAGGTCATGGAGGTGTTCAGCGCATAGGTTCCCGGCTGGATGTTGGCGTCGTTCAGCTTCGCCTTGATATAGAACGCCAAATCGTTTTTGATCAGACCGCTGCGTTCCATCTTTTTGGCGATTTCCCGGGTCGAATCGCCGGAGGCAATATAAAACTCCACCTCTTTGCCTTCCTCGTCCTCCTCGGCGACCGCCACGGGACCAAAGACCTGATAACAAAAATCATAAGCATACCGGCAGGACTGTACGATCACAATGCTGACGAATACATAGAGCAGCACGTCAAAAAACAGGCGGATCAGTCCGTTGGACATTTTCAGTATAAATTTGCTGGATTCCGACGCTCTTTTCTTCATCCCAAGCCTCCGCTTTTTTGCTTATTCGATATCCATAACGACCGGCAGGATCATCGGCCGGCGCTTGATCGTCTTCCAGAAATAATCCATCAGGTTGTTGCGGATCTCGTTTTTCACGCGATTCACATCAAAATGGCTGTCCGAAACGTAGCGATCCAGCGTCTCCTCCGCAACCTGCTTTGCGTTTTCGAGCAGGTCCTCCGCCTCCTTCACAAAGACAAAGCCTCTCGGAATGATCTCCGGCTCGCTGAGAACAAGATGCTCCACGGTATCGAGAGCGATCGTCACAACCACGATGCCGTTCTCCGACAGATACTGCCGTTCCTTCAGCACCACGTTGCCCACGTCGCCGACGCCGAGACCGTCCACCATCACGCCCCTTGCCGGCACGCTGCCGGTAATCGCCGCCTTTCGGCGGTTCAGCTCGACGACGTCGCCCGACTTCATGATCAGAATATTTTCCTTTGCCATTCCCAGCTGGCACGCAAGCTCCTTCTGCGCGATCCGATGCCGGTATTCCCCGTGGATCGGGAGCGAATATTTGGGCTTGACGATGCTGTAGATCAGCTTGATCTCCTCCTGACAGGCGTGACCGCTCACATGCGTGTCTTGGAAAATGACCGTGGCGCCCAGCATCGAAAGCTCGTTGATCAGGCGGGAAACGTTCTTTTCGTTTCCCGGGATCGGCGTGGAGCTGATGATCACAACGTCGCCCGGCTGAATGGAAACCTTCCGGTGCGTGGAAGCCGCGATCCTCGAAAGCGCCGCCATCGGCTCGCCCTGACTGCCGGTCATGATCAGCACGATCTGCTCGTCCGGATAGTTTTTGATCTCCTCAAGCGAAATCAGCAGACCGTCCGGAATGCGGATATAGCCCAGCTCGGACGCGGTCGAAACGATATTGACCATGCTACGGCCCTCTATTGCCACCTTGCGGTGATATTTTTCCGCCGAATTGATGATCTGCTGGACGCGGTCAACGTTCGAGGCGAACGTGGCGACAATGATCCGGTGATTCGGATTTTCCATAAAAATATTGTCGAAGGTCTTCCCGACCGTCTTTTCCGACATCGTAAGCCCCGGCTTCAATGCGTTCGTACTGTCGCACAGAAGCGCCAGCACGCCCTTTTTCCCCAGCTCGCCGAGCCGCTGCAGGTCGATCGTCTCTCCGAATACCGGCGTGAAATCCACCTTAAAATCGCCCGTATGGATCACCGTTCCCGCCGCGCAGGAGATCGCCAGCGCGCAGGCGTCGGCAACGCTGTGATTCGTCCGGATAAATTCCACCGACAGGTCGTCAAATTTCACAACGTCCCCGTAATTTACGACGCAAAGCTTCGTCTCGTACGGCATGACATGCTCGCTGAGCTTGTTTTCGATGATCGCCAGCGTCAGCCGCGTCCCGTAAACGGGAACCGGGATCTGCTTCAAAATATAGGGCAGCGCGCCGATATGATCCTCGTGTCCGTGCGTAATAACGAACGCCTTGACCCGGCTCAGGTTGTCGCGCAGATACGTCACGTCCGGAATGACCAGGTCGATCCCCAGCATATCGTCGCCGGGAAACGCAAGCCCGCAGTCCACCACCACGATCGAATCTCCGTATTCAAACGCGGTAATGTTCATTCCGATCTGTTCCAAGCCTCCCAACGGGATAATCTTTAGTGTTCGACTTGTACTTTTTTGTTTCATAAAATTCCTCTCTTTACTCGATTCTGACGTCCTCCAACAGTTCTTCAAAGACGTCTGCAATAATTCTTAGCTCCTTATCGTCCGATACGATCTCATAAACGATATCGGACCCTTCTTCGGAGGTTTCTTTCAAAATATACGTTTCTTCATCGGTTTCGTTTTCTACGACCAACAAATAATTCACCCCGCCCACACGGGTCTCGGAAATCACGGTAAACAGTACCGTTTCGTTGTCTTCCGTCACAAAACTAATGGTAGGTTCCTTTTCGTTCACTGATCTTGTCCTCTAATTCCTTTCGTGCTTCCTCGTGTCCCTTCAGATAATCCATATAGGATTCCAAAATGATCGCCGCAGCGATCTGATCTACGACCTTCCGCTTTTTTTCCTGCCCGACCTCTCCCGCATCCAAGATCCGATGCGCCATCACGGTCGTCAGCCGCTCGTCCCATAACACGACCGGCAGCCCGGTTCGCCGCCGCAGCGCCGCCGCAAACTC
This sequence comes from Lachnospiraceae bacterium, assembly GCA_030524525.1. GTDB lineage: Bacteria > Bacillota > Clostridia > Lachnospirales > Lachnospiraceae > ISDg. Next base: position 32,166 of record JAUNGI010000021.1, on the reverse strand, counting down.
CTCCGAGAGCTTGGCGCGTTCTCCGACGGAGTTGTCCAGATGCTTCGGATAGCCCACCACAAGCGCGTCGATCCCTCGCTCCGCGATCAGCTCCTCGATGCGCTGATACGTCTGCCGCAGCTTGGTTTCGTGCTTCCGCCGAACGACCTCCACGGCCTGTGCGGTCAAGAACAGATCGTCGCTTACGGCGACTCCCACCGTTGCGGCGCCGTAATCCAATCCCATCAGCTTCATACGTTCCTCACTTCAAATGCAGGTTGATATAATCCTTCAGAAGCTCTTCAATGATCTCGTCCCGCTCCACCTTGGCGATCAGGCTTCTGGCGTTCATATGGCTGGTAATGTATGTAGGATCGCCCGACATGATATACCCCACCATCTGGCTTACCGGGTTATAGCCTTTTTCCGCCAGCGCCACATAGACCGTGTCGATCACGTTCCGAACAAACTGCTCCGGCCGGTTTTCTACCTTGAAATACTGTGTCCCCTGATTTTCCTGCATAGCATTGCTCCTCCTCATAATCCATCCATTTTATTTTATCGCATCTCTTTTGAAATAGCAATAGCATTCGTCGGTCTTCCCAAGACATATTCGCCGACGTTTTCCCCCGTGATTTCCACGGCGATCCGCTGATTTCCCGCCGTGTCCGCCGTCGCCGGAACCGCCGTCGGCAGATATTCCAGCGAATGTCCGACCCAATAAGCCCTGCCATCCACGGTCACGGTCTCCTCGGTCAAAAGCTCCGTACGTCTGCCGATCCGCTCCCGCCGATACGCTTCGGAAAGCTCTGCGGCGACCGCCAGCATCCGGCGTTCCCGCCTCCGCTTTTCCTCCTCGCTCACCTGTCCGCTCATCCGGTCGGCAGCCGTTCCTCGTCTGCGCGAAAACGGAAAGACATGCATCTGGGCAAAGCCGCAGGCCTTGGCAAACGCCGCCGAAGCTTCAAACTGCTCCTCGGTCTCTCCGGGGAACCCGACGATCAGATCGGTGGTGATCGCAGGCTGATCGTAATACGTCCGCAGCAGACGACAGCATTCCAAATACTGCGCCGTCGTATATTTTCGGTTCATCGCGCGCAGGATCTCGTCGCAGCCGCTCTGTAGGGAAAGATGAAAATGCGGGCAGACCTTCGGCTCCGCCGCAAGCCCCTTCACAAACGGCTCGGTGACGATCCTCGGCTCCAGAGAGCCCAAGCGGAGCCGCTCCACGCCGGGCAGCGCCGCAAGCGAAAGGATCAGCTCCAGCAAAGGCTGCCGTCCGTCCTCCCGGCAAAGCGCCTGCTGCTCCCTCGGCGACGCGTCGTCCATTCCGTAGGAGGAAAGGTGGATGCCGGTCAGAACGAACTCCCGGATCCCTTTTTCGGCAAGCAGGGTGATCTCGCTCCGAATGTCCTCCGCATCTCTACTGGAAATTCTTCCCCTCGCGAAGGGAATCATACAATAACTGCAAAATTGATTGCAGCCGTCCTGAATCTTAATATACGCCCGCGTCTTGGCATCCGCAGCCGCCGGCTCCATCGCTTCGTATGTCCGCAGCGCGCTGTCGTCGCTGACATGGAGCCGGGGGAAGTCCCGCCCGTTTGCCCTTGCCTCCAAATACGCCCGTAAAATTTCCGCGACCTCATGCTTGCGTCGGTTGCCGATCAGCAGGTCGATCGTTTCGTCGGTCTCGTGATTTTTGTAAAACTCCTGCACATAGCAGCCCACCGCAACGACGACGGCGGCAGGGTTCCGTTTTTTTGCCTGATGCAGCATCTGCCGGGACTTCCGGTCGGCGATATTCGTTACCGTACAGGTGTTGACCAGATACACGTCGGCCGTTTCCCGGAATCCCACGGTGCGGCTTCCGCAGGCTTCCAGCTGGTTCCGCATGGAAGCCGTCTCATAGGCGTTTACCTTACACCCCAGAGACAGGTAGGCGATCCTCAAATTTTCCATATGATTTTGCATAAATGTGCCTCCGTTATGCAGATTTTTTCGCGAACCGACGAAAAAAAAGGATTTGAATATTGACTTTTATTTTTCGGCGGGCTAGTATAGTAATCAGAATACTATTTAGGGAGGATTTCGCATGAAAACCGTATCTATTACACTGAATTCCATTGATAAAGTAAAGAACTTCGTAAATGATATCACAAGATTCGATTCCGATTTTGATCTGGTATCCGGCCGCTACGTCATCGACGCCAAATCGATCATGGGAATTTTCAGTCTGGATCTGTCCAAGCCGATCACGCTGAACATCCACAACGACAAGGAAATGGACAAGATCCTCGAGACGCTGAAGCCTTACATGGATTAAGCGTTCCTGCCGAAGCCTTTCGGGAAGCCCGACGCTCCCGCCGCATCCGTATGCAGTACCCCGGAGAAACGGAAACATCCGCTTCTCCGTTTTTTTTTCGCTGAGGATCGTACCGCGGCGGAAAAGAACCGCGGCGCTAAAGCGGCCCGCCGTAGGCGGAGGATCTCGCAAGCGAGACCCTTTGTTCCTCCTTACTCCTCATAAAAAGAAACCTCGATCTTCTCTCTGGTTTCCAGCGCCGTCCGTACCATCTCGTCGATCTTTTCGGCAAGCAGCTTTTCGGATTTTTCAATGATGCGAACGACCGGCTTTGTGACCGGATGCTTTGCTACAAAGATCGTGCAGCAGTCCTCGTAGGGCAGAATGCTCGTTTCATAGGTGCGGATCTTCTCCGAAATCTCCACGATCTCCTGCTTGTCAAAGCCGATCAGCGGCCGGAACACCGGCAGCGTGCAGACCGCGTTGGTCGCCTGCAGGCTCTGCATGGTCTGGCTCGCCACCTGCCCGATGCTCTCTCCGGTGACGAGCGCCAGACAGTCGCTCTCCTTTGCGATCGTCTCGGCAATGCGCATCATATAGCGGCGCATAATGATCGTAAGCTCCTCATGCGGACAGGTCTCGTAAATATACATCTGGATCTCCGTGAAATTTACGACGTGAAGCCGAATGGGGCCGGTATAGGCGCTTATGATGCGCGCCAGATCGACGACCTTCTGCTTGGCGCGCTCGCTCGTATAGGGCGGCGCATGAAAATACACCGCATCCAAATACACGCCCCGCTTGGAGATCATATAGCCCGCCACCGGACTGTCGATCCCGCCGGACAGAAGCAGCATCGCCCTTCCGTTCGAGCCCACCGGCATACCGCCGGGGCCGGGAACGACTTCGGAATAAACGTACGCCCGGTTCCGGACCTCCACGGTCAGATAGCGGTCGGGATGATGCACGTCCACCCGCAGCTCCGGAAAGCGCTTCAGAAGATACGAGCCGATCTCGGCACAGATCTCCGGAGAGGTCATAAAATATTCCTTGTTTCCGCGCTTGCACTCCACCTTAAAGGTGAAATTTTTCTCCGGGAAAAATTCCTCCACATAATTGCCCACCGCCCGGCAGAGCGCCTCCCATTCGGTCGTATCGATGATCACGACCGGACTGAACGAAGCGACGCCGAACACCGTCTGCAAAGCCGCGGCGGTGTCCTCGTAGTCGAAGTCCTCGGGGCATTCCACAAAGACGCGCCCCTGCTCCTTCGTCACCTGATACTCGCCGAGCCCCCGCAAATTATTGCGGATCTGGCGCACAAGACAATCCTCAAAAAAACAGCGGTTCTTGCCCTTCAAGCCGATCTCCGCATATTTTATCAAAAAAGCGCGATATCTGTTCTCTTTCAAACCAGTCTAAGCCTCCCTATTCTCCTATCCCCGGCGGAAACGCCCAAGCACCGGCAGCAGCTCCGAGAGGCAGGAAATCACATAATCAATCTGTTCCGGCGTATTTTCGTGCGAAAAGCTGAACCGAAGCGTGGCGTCCAGATACTCCGCAGGCACGCCGATGCCCGAAAGCGTTCCGCTGATCGCCGGATGGTTGGACGAGCACGCCGAGCCGGAGGAAACGTAAACGCCCTTCTCCTCCAGCGCGTGGAGCAGCACCTCGCTTCTTACGCCCCGAAAGCCGACGCTCACAATATGCGGCGCCGTCCGCCGAAGCCGCTCCGCAAGCGGCGTCCCGTTCTCCTCGGAAAAAATGCCGAACACCTGCGCGCCCGGCAGCTTGGACACCTTGGAAACGAACGCCTCCTTGAGCGCGTACAGCTTTTCCCGACGCTCCTCTGCCTCCGCAAGATAAAGCGCGACCGCCCGTTCCAGCCCGGCAATGGCAGGCACGTTCTCCGTTCCGGAGCGCATGCCCTTCTGCTGTCCGCCCCCGAACAGATACGGACGGATCTTCACCCGCTCCCGTACAAACAAAAAGCCGGAGCCCTTCGGTCCGAACAGCTTATGCCCGCTGACGGACATCGCGTCCACGCCGATCCGCTTCGGATAGATCGGAAGCTTTCCAAAGCCCTGAATGGCATCCACATGGAACAGCGTCCGGGGATTCGTCTCGTGAACGACCTTCGCCAGTTCCTCGATCGGCTCCACCGCGCCGATCTCGTTGTTCACCATCATGATCGAAACGAGGATCGTATCCGGCCGCAGGGCGGCGCGCAGCGTTTCGGGACGAACCAGCCCGTTTTTGTCCACCGGAAGGAACGTGACCTCATAGCCCTGTTCTTCGAGAAACAGCAGCGGCTGATAGACCGAAGCGTGTTCGATGCAGGAGCTGATAATATGCTTTCCCGCCCGCTTGTTCGCCTCCGCCATGCCGATCAGCGCCATATTGTTGGATTCGGTTCCGCCCGAGGTCAAAACGATCTCGCTTTCCAGACATTTCAGCGCCTTGGCGATGGTTTTCTTTGCCTGACAAACGTAGCGCTCCGCCTCCACGCCCTTTTGATGACGGGAAGAGGGATTGCCGTAATCCTCCCGGAGCACCTTTTCCATAAGCTGCACCACCGGCTCCGCCGCCCTTGTGGTGGCGGCGTTGTCCAAATAAACCTCCATGCGTCAACCTTCCTCCGCTGTTTCTTTCGCTTCGGCGCATTCGCACAAAAGCATCAGAGCCGACAAAACCGCAAGCCCCGCCGTTTCCGTCCGCAGGATCCGCCTTCCCAAGCTGACGATCTTTGCTCCGGCTTCGGCGGCGAGCGAAACCTCCGCAGGGTCAAAGCCCCCCTCCGGACCGATAAAGATCGCCGTCGTTCCGCCTCTGCTGGCGGCAAGAAACGCCTCCCGCGTCGGCTTCATGCCCTCCGCGTTTTCGTACGGAAGCAGGACGCGCCCCTCGGAAGCCGCCCGCTTGACCGCCTCCGAAAAGGTCATGGGAGCCGCCACGGCGGGAACCATTCCTCTGCCCGACTGCTTTGCGGCGCTTTCGGCGATCGTCTGCCAGCGCTCCCGCTTTTTTTCTTCCTTCTTTTTGTCGTCGAGCCGAACGACCGAGCGCTTGCAGATCACCGGAACGATCTCCGCCGCGCCCAGCTCCACCGCCTTTTGGACGATCAGCTCCATCTTGTCGCTTTTCGGCAGTCCCTGATACAGCACGAGCCGCACCGGCAGCTCCACGCAGGCAGCCCGCTGCGAAACGATCCGCAGGACCGCCTGCCGCTCCGGAAACGCATCTATTATACAATCATAGTCCGTGCCCTGTCCATCACAAATTTCAATTTTTTCTCCGACGCGCATCCGCAGCACGTTCCGGATATGATTGACGTCGCCGCCCTCAAGGAAGATCCGATCCCCCCGAATCTGCGAGCGTTCCACAAAAAATCTTGACATGATCCCCTCGCTCCGGTTTCATTCCGGCTTTTTCGCCACAATGCTGACCCAATCTCCCTGACGGCAGATCTCCAAAACGGCAAAGCCCTCGGCTTCGAGCTTTTCGCGCACCTCTGCCTCGCGCGTGTTGATGATCCCGGAGCTGATAAAGATCCCGCCCGGACACAGCAGCTCGCCCACGACCTCCGAAAGCGGCAGGATGACGTCCGCCAAAATGTTGGCGACAACCACCGGATAACGGCGGCTTCCGAACGTAGCGCGCAGCGCCGCGTCGGAGATCAGATCGCCGCAGACATAGGTGATGCCCTCGCCCTCCGCGCAGGGAACGTCCGAGCCCGACAGAGGCAGTCCGTTGATCTCCGTATTCTCCTTCGCCACCTGCACCGCCACCGGGTCGATGTCGATCGCGTTGCACAGTCCCGCGCCGAGCTTTCTTCCGATGATCGTCAGAATTCCGCTGCCGCAGCCGACGTCAAGCAGCCCGTCGCCGGGGCGCAGATACTTTTTCAGGTTCAGAATGCAGAGCCGGGTCGTTTCGTGCGAGCCGGTTCCGAAGGCGGTTCCGGGGTCGATCGCAACCACCATGTCCGAATCGGAAAACTCGCCCGCGTCCTCCCATGTCGGCTTGATCACGATCTCGTCGTCGATGCGGAACGCATGAAAATACTGCTTCCAGTTATTGACCCAATCCACATCCTCGGTCTCCGAGACCGAAAAGGAAAGCTCGCCGAAATCCACAAGCCCCGCATAGTCCTCCGTTTCCCTCCGAATGGCGGCGACGGCGTCCTCCGCCGATCGGTCGTGCTCCAGATAACAGGTCACGGTAGCGCTGGTGTCGCTCTCGTCCACCTCCGGCAGAAAGTCGATAAACAGCTTTTTCCGGTCCTCCTCCGAAAGCTGCGCCGAATCCCGGATCTCGACGCCCTCAAACCCAAGGTCGCAGAGGATGCCGCATAGAATATCCTCCGCTTCCCTTGTGGTATGGATGCTGATGCTTTTCCACTTCATCCGCGTTCTCCTTTATTTTCCGAAAAACTTTCCCTTTTTCTTTTCTTTTTCCTTTTCCGGCTCCGGAGAAGGCGTTTTTCCGTTCATCGCGTCGTCATACTGGCGCAGCAGCTCCTTCTGCTCGTTCGTCATGTGCGTAGGTACCTGCACCACAAGCGTTACATAGTGGTCGCCGCGGACGCTTGCGCGCTCCAGATACGGCACGCCCTTTCCGCGGAGCCGGACCTTCGTGTCGGTCTGTGTTCCGGGCTTCAGCGAATACATCACGTCTCCGTCGATCGTGGAGATCCGCACCTCGCCGCCGAGCGCCGCCTGTGCGAACGAGATGGGCGCGGTCGAATACAGATCGTAGCCGCTCCGCTGCAAAAACGGATGCCGGCCGATATGCACCTCGACCAGCAGGCTGCCCCGCTCGCCGCCGTTGATGCCCGGCTCGCCCATATCGCGGATGCGCACCTTCTGTCCCTCGTCGATACCGGCGGGAACCGACACCTTGATCGTCTTCCGGTTCGTCACATAGCCGGAGCCATAGCAGTCCCGGCACTTTTCCTTGATGATCTTTCCGGTACCGCGGCAGTCCGGACAGGTCTTCTGGCTCTGGATCGTCCCGAGAAACGACTGCTGCGTGTAGAGGATCGTACCGCTGCCCTTACATTTCGGACAGGTTTCCGGACTCGTCCCCGCCTTCGCGCCGGTTCCGTTGCACGAAGCGCAGACGTCCTTCACGTTCAGCTCCAAGTCCTTTTCGCAGCCGAATACCGCCTCCTCAAACGAGATCCGGATCGACGTCCGAACGCTCGCTCCGCTTCTGGGTCCGTTGCTGCTGCGGCCCCTGCCGCCGCCTCCGAACATGTCGCCAAAGCCGAACATATCGAAAATATCGTTGATATCGCCGTTAAAGTCAAAACCGCCTGCGCCTGCGCCGCCGCCCCCCTGCTCAAAGGCGGCGTGCCCGTAGCGGTCGTACTGCGCGCGCTTGTTGGCGTCGCTCAGGACCGAATAAGCCTCGCTGGCTTCCTTAAATTTCATTTCCGCATTTTTGTCGCCGGGGTTTGTATCCGGATGGTATTTTTTCGCCAGCTTGCGGTACGCCTTTTTCAGCTCCTCGTCCGTAGCCGTTTTGCTGACCCCCAGGACCTCATAATAATCTCTCTTTTCGTCCATGATCGTTTATACTCTCCATTCCTGTGCAATGATCGGAAAAACCACGAAAGGAGCTGACCAAAAAGCCAGCCCCAAGATTTCGTATTATGCTTAAACCTCTCTGTACTCGCCGTCTACGACGTCGTCGTCGCCGGGTGTTCCCTGCTGGTAGCCGCCCATATCCGGACCGGCTCCCTGCGCTCCCTGCGCGCCTGCCTGAGACTGCTCATACATCTTCTGGAACAGCTGCTGTGCGGAATTCATCAGGCGTTCCTTGGCTGCCTTGATGTCCTCAACCTCGCCGTCGCTCATTGCCTCGGGATTGGTCTTGGCAATAAGATCCTTCAAATAATTCAGATCGGTTTCCACCTGACTCTTCAAGGTCGGATCCAGCTTGTCGCCAACCTCCTGCATTGCCTTCTCGGTCTGGAATACCATCGAGTCCGCATCGTTCCGGGTCTCGATCGCTTCCTTCCGCTTCTTGTCCTGCGCCTCGTACTCGGCGGCTTCCTTAACCGCCTTTTCAATGTCCGCGTCGGAAAGATTCGAGCCCGCGGTGATCGTGATATGCTGTTCGCGTCCGGTTCCGAGATCCTTTGCCGAAACGTTTACGATGCCGTTCGCGTCGATATCAAACGTAACCTCGATCTGCGGAACGCCTCTTCTTGCCGGCGGGATTCCGTCCAGACGGAACTGTCCAAGGCTCTTGTTGTCCCTTGCAAACTGACGCTCGCCCTGTACGACGTTGATGTCCACGGCGGTCTGATTGTCCGCTGCGGTGGAGAACACCTGACTCTTTTTCGTCGGGATCGTGGTATTTCTCTCGATCAGACGGGTCGCAACGCCGCCCATCGTCTCGATCGACAGGGAAAGCGGAGTAACGTCCAGCAGCAGAATGTCGCCTGCGCCCGCGTCGCCTGCCAGCTTACCGCCCTGAATGGAAGCGCCGATCGCAACGCACTCGTCCGGGTTCAGGGTCTTGCTCGGCTCATGACCGGTCAGCATCTTTACCTTCTCCTGTACGGCGGGAATTCTGGTGGAACCGCCGACCAGAAGCACCTTGCTCAGATCGGAAGCGGTCAGTCCCGCGTCGCGAAGCGCGTTCTGTACCGGAGTCGTCGTTCTCTCAACCAGATCGTGCGTCAACTCGTCGAACTTTGCGCGCGTCAGGTTCATATCGAAATGCTTCGGCCCTTCTGCCGTCGCCGTGATGAACGGAAGGTTGATATTGGTCGTCGTTGCGGAGGAAAGCTCCTTCTTCGCCTTCTCGGCAGCTTCCTTCAATCTCTGCAGGCTCATCTTGTCTCTCGAAAGGTCAACGCCCTCCGCCTTCTTGAATTCGTCGATCATATAGCGGGTCACGCGCTCGTCGAAGTCGTCGCCGCCCAGCCGGTTGTCGCCGGAGGTTGCCAGAACCTCGATAACGCCGTCGCCGATCTCAATGATGGAAACGTCGAACGTACCGCCGCCAAGGTCGTATACCATGATCTTCTGTTCCTTTTCGTTGTCCAGACCGTAAGCCAAGGCTGCCGCCGTGGGCTCGTTGATGATCCGCTTTACGTCCAGACCGGCAATCTTTCCGGCGTCCTTCGTTGCCTGACGCTGCGCGTCGTTGAAGTAGGCGGGAACGGTGATCACGGCTTCCGTTACCTTTTCGCCCAAATAGCCTTCCGCATCCGCTTTCAGCTTCTGAAGAATCATTGCGGAGATCTCCTGCGGCGTATACTTCTTGTCGTCGATCGTTACCCGGAAATCGGTGCCCATATGTCTCTTGATCGAGGAAATGGTCTTGTCGGCGTTCGTAACCGCCTGACGCTTTGCCGGCTCTCCGATAATACGCTCTCCGTTCTTGGTGAATGCGACAACGGACGGTGTCGTTCTTGCGCCTTCCGCATTTGCGATAACGGTCGGCTGACCGCCTTCCATTACGGCGACACAACTGTTGGTCGTTCCTAAATCAATACCGATAATCTTGCTCATAATCGTTACCTCCATGTCTTATTTTAATCTATCATCCTGATTTTCATCTGAGATGCAACTTAATTTGCCACCTTGACCATGCTGTGCCGAAGCACGCTTTCATGGTACCGGTAACCCTTCTGCAATTCCTCTGCGACGACGTTCTCTCCGAGGGATTCGTCCTCCACATGCATGACCGCGTTGTGAAGCTCCGGATCAAATTCCTTTCCGACTGCGTCGAGCGGCGTCACGCCCAGATCGGTCAGCGTCTGCATGAGCTGCTTATAAATCTTATCCATTCCCTGCGCGAACGGTTCCTGAAGCTGTTCCTCCGAAAGCATTGCCAGACCGCGTTCCAGATTGTCTACGACCGGCAGGATCTTTTCCAGAATGCTCTTTGCGCCGACCTCAAACATTTGCGTCTTTTCCTTCTCGGTCCGGTTCCGGAAATTGATGAATTCCGCCTGCTGCCGAAGCACCCGGTCCTGAAGCTCCGCGATCTGTTCGTCGCGCTTATCCTTCTTATCCTTTTTCTCTTTTTTCTTTTTTTCTTTTTTGTCCTGACGCGAGTCCGTTTCGGTTTCGGCTTCCGTTTCCGCCTCCGGCTCGGCGGCTTCTTCGGTTTCCGGAGCCTCCGTTTCGACTTCCTCCGCCGTCGCTTCGGTCCCGTTCAATATTTCTTCCTCGCGTTCCATTTCGGGATTGTTTGTATCCATATCATTCCTCCATGTGATCTCGCACTATTTTTTCAGGATCTCATCCAGCTCCTGCATCAGATTTTGCAGCGCCTGCACGACCCTTTCGTAATCCATTCGCCGGGGCCCGATAATTCCGATCTTTCCGTATACCCCGTCCTCCAAATGGTACGTCGCCGTGACCATCGAGCAGTCCTTCGTGGCTTCGATCGGCGATTCGTTTCCGATATAGACTTGGATTCCGCGTTCGTTGTTTCCCTCGCTGTACATCAGCTCCGTGAGCTGCTTCTTTTCCTCCAGCGCGTAAAGCAGATGACTCGCCTTTTCGGAATCGTTCAGCTCCGGATATTTGAAAATGTTCGTCGCGCCGCTGGTATAGGTCTGTACCTCTTCCTCCTCCAGCGTCTCCGCCACCGCATCGAGGATATCGCCCACCAACGCCGCATAGCCGGAGGAATCCGCCTTCATTTTCTGGATGATCCCCAGATTGATCTCCCGCAGGTCCAGTCCCTGCAAAGAAGAATTGAGCAGCAGATTCAGCCGAAGCACCACGTCCGCGTCCACCTGCTGGGAAACGGAGATCATCTTGTTTTTGATGACGTTTCCCTCCAGTACGATGATCGCCAGCAGATTTTCCGCATCCACCTGCGTGATTTGAATAAATTTCAGCTTCCGGGAACGGTACTGCGGAGTCGTGATCAGCGAAGCGTAATTGGTGTTGTTCGCCAAGAGCTTTGCCGCCTCTTTCAGGATGGTGTCCAGTTTTTCCGACTTGGCGTTCAGCTCGACCTGAAGCTGATCCATTTCCTCCTGCTTTTCCCGCATCAGCATATCGACGTAAAGACGATAGCCGCTGTCGGAGGGGATGCGTCCTGCCGAGGTATGCGGCTGAACGATCAGCCCAAGCTCCTCCAGATCGGACATTTCGTTCCGGATCGTCGCGGAGCTCAGATTGAGATCCGTGTACTTCGAAATCGTTCTGGAACCCACCGGTTCGCCCGTCTCCAGATAATTGCGAATGATGGCCTGAAGAATTTTCAGTTTTCGTTCACTTAGATCCAACGGTCTCCCTCCTGCTTTATTAGCACTCAAATCGACCGAGTGCTAACATCTGTACATAAAATAGCACCGTTTGCGGTGTTTGTCAACACTCTTTTTATGAAAAAAAAGAAAAAAGAATGCGCCGGAGCACATTCTTTCATCAAGTGCGGGATGCTTCCCGTAAAGTTTCCGACAACGGATCACGGTTTTTCGGAAACGACCGCTCCAAACGGCATCAGCGCAAGCTTCGCGATCTTGAACTGCTGCAGGCCGAAGGGAATTCCGACGACCGTAACGCAGAGCAGACAGCCCCAGAAAACCGACGACAGCGCCAACGGAATGCCCGACAGCAAAAGCCAGATCAGATTCAGCAGAAACGAGCCGAACCCGCCGCCGTACGTCACTTCCTTGCCAAACGGGAAGAAACAGAGAGACGCCAGCTTAAAGCACTGCAGCCCCACCGGGATTCCGATGATCGTAATACACCACAGCATTCCGGCAACGCACCAGCTCAGCCCCGTAAAAAAGCCGCCGAACACAAACCACAAAAAATTTCCCAGACATCCCATCGCCTACCGTTCTCCTTCCATATATCCCCGAATCGTCCGGATGCTCCGATTCAGGCTCTCAAAGTCGATCGAGCCGTCCGCCCCGAACGACGTCGCCTCCACCGTCAGATAACCGTCGTAGTGCTCCTGCCGCATCCACGCAAAAAACGGAGCAAAATCCAGCTTTCCCCGTCCGATATGCAGCGTCTTCAAATTTGCCCAATCCTTATACCCGCCGCCGTAATCGTTTACATGCAGATGGTGCACATGCCGTCCGACCCAAGCGTTTTCGGGACGGTACAGCAGCTCCAGCTGTTCGTGAAAGGCAGCCATCTTCGTATCGAACGTAAACGAGACGTCCGGATAGCGCTCCAAAAGCTCAAGCCAATGCGCCCAAGGATCGCGCCGGCTGCAGACAACGTTTTCCACCGTAAGCTCCAGTCCGTGCTCCCCCGCCGTTTCCCAAAGCCGTCCGTAGGCTTCCAGATTCCGCTCGATGTGCGAATCGGACGCCAAACCGTCCCAAAGATGCAGCACCAGCCGCTCGCTTCCAAGCGCCTCCGCCAGCTCGCAGTTTAAGCGGAAGCGGCGAAACGCCTCCTCCCGATCTTCGGGAAGTCCGCTGCTCAGCGCTTCCCCGATATGCTTTTCACAGTGCAGCGTCGGGAACGTCGTCGGCAGCGATTTCAGATAAGCCGTGATCTCCGGCAGACGCTCGTACCAGTCGCTGTAGAGCATAAATTCAAAGCCGTCGCATTCCAAACGGTCGATGCAGGACTCCAGAAGACGGATATTCCTTCCGTTGGGACGGCCGATCAGACAGCCCGTGGAGCAAAGGATCGGATTCATACGGTCACCTCGATTCGATTTTTTTATTGAAAGCGATACGTCAGGTTATAACAGCTCCCCGGCAAGCCCCAGCTCCGCAAAGATCGCGTTCGATACCAGCATCCCGTCCACGGTCAGCGCGAAGCGACCGTCCCGGCAGGTCACAAGCCCCCGTTCGGCAAAGCGCAGAAGCGTCCGCTCATAGGGCGAAAAATCCGCCCCCGGAAAGCGAGCGGCAAATTCCTCCCGGCAAATTCCCGCCGTCCGCCGCAGTCCGAGAAAGAAAAATTCCTCCCGCTGCTCCTGCTCCGTCAGAACGACCTCCTCCTCGATCCGGTTTGCCCGCAGATATTGTTCCGGATCGGAGGTATTGCGGAAGCGGCGAGGCGGCACATACGAGCTGGCGCCAAGCCCAAGCCCGAGATACGGTTCGTTGCTCCAATAGCCGTAATTGTGACGGCTTTCATAGCCCGGCTTTGCATAGTTGGAAATTTCATACTGCCGATAGCCTGCCTCGGCAAGCAGCTCCACGGTCCGCCGGTACATCCGGCACGACGTTTCCTCGTCCGGGAACGCCTCCGGCTGTTCCTCGTACCATTGGGCAAAGCGGGTGCCCTCCTCCACGATCAGATCGTAGGCGGAAATATGCTCCGGCGAAAGGGCAATCACCCTTTTCAGCGTCTCCTCATAGTCCGAAAGCGTCTGCCCCGGAAGCGCCGCCATTACGTCGGCGCTCAGATTCCGAAAGCCCGCCCGGCGCGCCATGTCAAACGCGTCAAGCGCGTCCCGCCAAGTGTGGATGCGTCCGAGCCGCCGCAGCTCCGCGTCGTGCGCCGACTGTACGCCGATGCTCAGTCGGTTGACGCCCGCAAGGCGGTACGCCGAAAGCTTTTCCTCCGAAAGCGTTCCCGGATTGCATTCCACGGTGATCTCGCAGTCCTCCCGCAGCGAAAAAGCGCTCCGGACGGCGGCAAGCAGCCCCGGCAGAGCGTCCGCAGGCAGAAGCGACGGCGTGCCGCCGCCAAAATAAACGCTGCGGACCGGTTCGTTTCCGTACAGGGCGGAAGCCTCCCGGACGTCGCGCAGCAGCGCCTGCAGGTAAGCGTCGGCCGCCGCCCCGTCCGTCGGGAACGAAAGGAAATCGCAGTAATGACATTTGCGCACACAAAAAGGAATATGCAGATACAGTTCCACGCCGTCCTCCCGGTCTAGTCGTCGCTGTCCAGCTTCAGGACGCTCATAAACGCCTTCTGCGGAATTTCCACGTTGCCGACCTGACGCATCCGCTTTTTGCCTTCCTTCTGCTTTTCCAGAAGCTTCTTCTTTCGGGTAATGTCGCCGCCGTAGCACTTCGCAAGCACGTCCTTGCGCATCGCCTTTACGGTCTCTCTGGCGATGATCTTGCTGCCGATCGCCGCTTGGATCGGAATTTCGAACAGCTGTCTCGGGATCTCCTCCTTGAGCCGCTCGCACATTCTTCTCCCGCGATCGTACGCACTTTCTCCGTGAACGATAAAGGACAGCGCATCCACTTCTTCTTTATTGATCAAAATGTCCAGCTTCACAAGCTCCGAGGGCTGATAGCCCTTCAGATCATAGTCAAACGAAGCGTAGCCCTTGGAGCGGGACTTCAAAGCGTCGAAAAAGTCGTAGATGATCTCGTTGAGCGGAAGCTCATATTTCAGAAGCGCTCTTGTCTGCTCCATATACTCCATACCGAGATAAACGCCGCGCCGCTCCTGACAGAGCTTCATGATCGCCCCCACGAATTCGGTCGTCACCATGATCTCGGCGCTGACGATCGGCTCCTCCATATGCTCGATCTCCGAAGGATCGGGCAGGTTCGAGGGGTTGGTGATCTCCAGCATCGTCCCGTCGGTCTTATATACGCGGTAAACGACGCCCGGCGCGGTGGTGACCAGATCAAGACCGTATTCCCGCTCCAGACGCTCCTGAATAATTTCCAGATGCAGCAGCCCCAAAAAGCCGCAGCGGAAGCCAAAGCCGAGCGCCACCGAGGTTTCCGGCTCAAATTGCAGCGCCGCGTCGTTGAGCTGCAGCTTTTCCAGCGCGTCGCGCAGATCGGGATATTTTGCCCCGTCCGCCGGATACATGCCGCAGTAAACCATCGGATGCACCTTTTTATAGCCCTGCAGCGGTTCCGCCGCAGGCCGTCTCGCGTCGGTCACGGTATCGCCGACCTGCGTTTCCTTAACGTTTTTCAGGCTGGCGGTAATATAGCCGACCATGCCCGCGGAAAGCTCCTCGCAGGGCAGGAATTTGCCCGGCGCAAAGGTTCCGATCTCCACCACGTCGGCCTCCGCGCCGGTTGCCATCATGCGGATCCGGGTGTTCGTCGTGATCGTCCCCTCCTTGATACGGCAGAAAATGATCACGCCCTTGTAAGAATCGTAAACGCTGTCAAAGATCAGCGCCTGAAGCGGATTGGCGGCGTCGCCGCCGGGAGCCGGGATCTTCGTAACGATCTGTTCCAGCACCTCGTCGATATTCAGCCCCATTTTGGCGGAAATGCAGGGCGCGTCGTGCGCCTCCAGCCCGATGACGTCCTCGATCTCGTTCATGACCCGTTCCGGCTCCGCGCTGGGCAGGTCGATCTTGTTCAGGACCGGCATGATCTCCAGATTGTGGTCGAGCGCCAGATAGACGTTCGCCAGCGTCTGCGCCTCAATGCCCTGCGCCGCGTCCACAACGAGGATCGCCCCCTCGCAGGCGGCAAGGCTGCGGGACACCTCATAATTGAAATCCACATGCCCGGGCGTGTCGATCAGGTTAAAGACGTACTCCTCCCCGTCCTTCGCCTTATAAACGGTGCGCACGGTCTGCGCCTTGATCGTAATGCCGCGCTCCCGCTCCAGCTCCATATTGTCAAGCACCTGCGCCTGCATCTCGCGGCTGGTCAAAAGCCCGGTCTTTTCGATGATCCGGTCCGCCAGCGTAGATTTTCCGTGGTCGATATGTGCGATAATACAAAAATTTCTGATTTTCTTTTGGTCAAAACCTGCCATGTGTTTCCTCCGCTATATTAAGTCTGACGGTATATGTCTGAACGGATCTCCGCTTCTGCAAGCGTTATTATAAAGCACGAATCCTTTCTTTGCAACCGCAAACCCGCGCCGCGTTTTTATTTGCATTTCCGAGACCGCAGCTCCGCCATAGCCGCATAATGCAGAACCTCGAACCGTTCCGGGGCGACGCGGTCAAGCAGTTCCCGATGCTCCCGATCCCACCGCTTCAATTCCTCCTCCGTGAGGGACGCCCCGACGCCTCTGCATGCCCGCAGCCTTCCGTGCCATGTTTCCTTTGTAAACGGAACCATAATATCGTACTCCTCCTTATGAACCGTTTCAAAGAAATCCTGCGCGTTATCCGGCAGCCAAACCGGCTTCCGTGTTTCCCCTGCGCCCGACCAATCGGGACTGTATTTCAAAACCAGCCTTTCGCTTTCTCCTGCAATTTCGTCCTCGAAGGGCAGCCACGCCATATACAGAACCAGCAATTTCCCGCCGGGACACAGCATCCGGACAAGGTTTGGCATCAGCTTTTCGTGATCGAAATACCAAAAGCACTGACACGCCGTAATCACATCAAAAGTATTCTCCGGAAACGCAGCATCCTCCGCGGCGCTTGTAAAGAAATCAATGCTCATTTTTGCTTCGGAAGCCATCCGCTTCGCCTCTGAAATCTGATTTTCCGCTACGTCGATCCCCGTCCACCTTGCCCCGTAGGAATACAGATTTCTCGGAAGCACGCCGGTACCGGTTCCCAGATCCAATACGTTCTGTCCGGATACGCACAGCCCGCGCGCAACGATCTTTTCGTAAAATTCCTTTGGGTAAACGTCGCGGTATTTCGCATAGTCGCCGGAAGTCTTCCCCCAGTCGAATTCCTTCCCTTTGTCAATAAACGCCAGCTTCTGCATTCCCATCGCCGCTTCCTTCCCCTTCCCACAGCATTTTTTTTTTTAGATCCACCACCACGATCTCCGGGTCGTTGAACAACCGCAGCGGAACGATGCTGTTGCCAAGCCCCCGGCTCACCACCATCGAGGTGCCGTCCTCCCTATGAACGCCCTCCGTATATTTCGGAAACAAGCCCTGACCGGGCGCCACGAGCCCGCCGACAAACGGAAGCCGGAACTGCCCTCCGTGAGCATGTCCGGCAAAGACGAGATCGACCTTCTCCTCGGCGTAGCCCGCAAGATACTGCGGCTCGTGCGCCAGCAAAATCCAAAGCTCGTTCGGATCGAGCGTTTTTGTCAGATTCCAAAGCGTCCAGCCTTCCAGATGTTCTTCCGCAAGACCGATCAGCGTCACGCTTTCCCCGTTGACCGAGAGCCGCTCCGCCCGGTCGTCCAGCAGCACGACTCCCGCCGCCTCCAATTTTTCAAACAGCTCGGCGCGCTCGTCCTCCTCCAGCAAAAGCTCATGGTTTCCGGTCACATAATAAACCGGGCAAAGCGGCGTGATCTGCCGGACAAAGCGGATCGCCTTGTCGATATTCGTAAAGTTGCTGTCCACAAGATCGCCGGTCAGCACGATCAGATCCGGTTCCAGTTCGGCGATCCTTTTCACAAGCCGCTTGTTGTTTTTTCCGAAAGAAGCGTTGTGCAGATCGGAGATCTGGACGATCCGGAAGCCGTCCAGCGCGTCGGTGATCTTTTCATCCGTATATTCGTAATAAGTAACGACCAAATGGTTGTTCTCGTAATATGCGAACAGCAGAAACAGCAACAGGGCGGCGCCCAAAATCAGTAAGCGTTTTCTTCTCATTTTCACACCTCCCGGTTCCGAATGCCGCTTGCTTTTCGTACAGTTTAGCACATTTTTCCCTGCATTCCTACTCCCAATCGAATTTCTGCTTCTTTTTCGACGGAAATTCACAAGGTTCCCCTCTTGAATCGTTCGCCGCTTTGGATTAAAATGAAGGGACGGCGTCAAAACGCGCCAAAACACAAAAAAGATACGAAAAACGTGTCGGAAGGGAAGCTCTGCATGTCCGTAAATCAAAAGATGCTGACCGGAGACGTCAAAAAGTCGATCCTGACCTTTGCGTTTCCGATTTTTCTCAGTCAGGTATTCCAGCAGTTATATAATTCGATCGACTCGCTGATCGTCGGAAACTTTCTCGGAAAAGAAGCGCTGGCTTCGGTCAGCTCCTCCGGAACGCTGATCTTTCTGCTGACCAGTCTGTTCATCGGCGTAGCGATGGGCGCGGGCGTGGTGATCTCCCGCTATTTCGGCGCCGGGGACTATGAAAAGGTGTCGCGGGCGCTCCATACGAACGTTGCGTTCGGTCTCGCGGCGGGAACGCTGCTGATGATCTTCGGGATTGCGGCGACGCCGACGATCCTTGAGTGGATGCAGACCGATCCGGAAGTGCTTCCCGGCTCCATCGTATATTTCCGCTGCTATTTCTGCGGCGGTCTTTCGATGGTGATGTACAATATTTTCAACGGGATCATGAACGCCGTCGGCGACAGCCGCCGCCCGCTGTATTACCTGATCTTTTCCTCGCTGCTGAACGTGGCGCTCGATCTGCTGTTTATCGGCGGCTTCCATATGGGCGTCGGCTCCGCCGCCGTCGCCACCGCCATCGCCCAAACCGTCAGCGCCCTGCTGGCGCTCGTGCATCTGCTCCGAACAAAGGACGTCTACCGGCTTGTCCCCCGCAAGATCCGCTTTCACGGGGGCATGCTGCGGGAGATCATCCGCTACGGGCTTCCCACCGGCGTGCAGAACTCCGTGATCGCGCTGGCAAACGTCATCGTACAGAGCAATATCAATTCCTTCGGCACCAACGCCATGGCGGGCTACGGCTCCTACGCAAAGGTCGAAGGCTTCGCCTTTCTGCCGATCACCTGCTTTTCCATGGCGCTGACCACGTTTATCGGACAAAATCTCGGCGCGAAGCAGTACGACCGCGCAAAAAAAGGAGCCTCCTTCGGCATCCTTACCTCGATCACGCTGGCGGAGCTGATCGGCGTCTGTATTTTTCTGCTTGCGCCCCAGCTGATCCGTATGTTCAACGACGATCCGGAGGTGGTGGCGCTCGGAACGCGTCAGGCCCGGACGGTGGCGCTGTTCTTCTTCCTGCTCGCCTTTTCCCACTGCATTGCCGGGATCTGCCGCGGAGCCGGAAAAGCCGTCGTTCCCATGGCGATCATGCTGGCGGTCTGGTGCGTGCTGCGGATCGTCTATATCACGGTCATGATGCACTTTGTACATGAAATCCAATATATTTACTGGGCATATCCGCTGACATGGTCGATCAGCTCGGCGATCTATCTGGTCTATTATCTGAAATCCGACTGGATCCACGGCTTTGAGAAAACGCGCTCACTCTCCGCCGCCCGTTAAAACGGAATCCAGAATTTCGGAAAACGGCTCCATCGCCGCATATGCCTCGGCCACCGTATTGTTTCCGGTGCCCACCTCCATCAGCAGGTCCCTTGCGCGCAGATGCATGTTGTAGCGGTAGCTTTTCAAATAATTCCGCTTGAGGAAGCCCGGATATTTTGCGTCTCCGATCAGCTTGCACTGCAAACTGAACGCCAGATTCAGCGGAAGGTTTTCGTTTGGCAGATGCTCGATCGGCCCTTCGTCGGTGCGGCTCAGCCCGTTGAACAGCATGACCTGCGCCGTCCGCTTTCCGTTCACCGTCGTGACCCGCGCCTCGCCGCTGTCCCGGTGCAGGTCGATCACGACCTCAATGCTCGGATATTCGGTCAGCGTCTGCTTGAGTCCCTTGAGCGCCTGCGTATAGGAGACGTTCCGGTTGACCTCGCCGTCCTTCACGTCGTAACGGCTCGTATCGTGGATCACGCAGTAGCCCTTTGCTTCCAAAAGCTCCGTCAGATATTCGCCGACTCCGACGACCGTATCGGCGGATTCTCCCGGCCGGCTGTCCGCATAGCCCTCGGAGGAATGCGTATGAAAGATCAGAATTTGCGGCTCCTTGCTTTTTTCCAGACGAAAGTCCGTGGTCAGCAGCGTTTTCGTATCGACGATCCCCTCCGGAAAGCTTGTGGACGGATCGACGACAAAATATTTGGAGCGCAGCTCCGCAAACGAAAGCGTACCGGCAAGCGCCGCCGCGCTCCCTTCGTTCTGCCCCAGCTGCTCGCCTCCCCCAAGAAGCCCTTCCGTCAGTCCCGTCGAAACGTCCTCGTTCCCGTCCGAGGAACGAATGTACAGCACGCTTTTCTTGCCGTCATAGACCAGAAATCCGTCCTCCTCCGAATGGGTATCGTCAACCTCCAGAACCGTCTCCTCCTGATATCCCGTATTTTTCAGACTTCGCTCCCGAAAGGACTCCTCCATAACGATGGAGATCCATGTTTCCCGCACATCCTCTCTGGCATAGCAGAACAGACCGCTCTGCGCCATGGAAAGTGCCGAAACGACGCCGAATGCCGGCGAAGCCAAAGAGAGCAGCAGCCGGAACGCGCAAAATCCCAGAACAAGCCCTCCGAGCCATTTCAGATGGCTCCGGTGAGTCCGTAGCATTCTTCGATAGCGTGCGAAAGAATAAGGCTTAAGCATTGAATTTCCTCATCTATATTCTTTGTTGTCACAAACATATCCGAACCGTTTTCGGAAAAATTCTCGGGCAGCGACGCAAGGATCTCGTCCTTCCACTTCCCGCCCGCGATCCCTTCCAGCATGTCGGCAAGGATCGTCACGGTGCTTACGACGGTCGGCACGCCGATCGCCAGCACCGGAATTCCAAGCGCTTCTTTGTCCAGCACAAGCCGGTAGTTTTTCAGTCCCGATCCCGGGGCGATCCCGGTGTCGCTGATCTGTATGGTGCGGTTGACCCGGTGCATACTGCGCGAAGCGAGGGCATCCACAACGATCAGCAGCTTCGGATGGGTCTGGGAGATCACGCCCTTGATGATGTCCAGCGATTCCATGCCGGTCTGCGACATGACCCCCGGCACCAAGGCGCTCACGTTGTACGCTGCCGCGTGGTTCATCAAAAGGTTGCGATGCCGGTTCACGCAGGTGGCGGATACCGTACACGGCCCCAGCGCGTCCGAGGTGATGTCCCGGTTCCCGATCCCCACCAGCAGAATGTCCGGCTGATCCCAGATCGCGGTGCTCCGGATCTGCTTCACGACGCAGGAGACGATACGCTTATGAAGCGCAACGCCCGCCTGATGCATCTGCGGCACCTCGATCGTAATGTAGGTCCCCCGTTTTCTTCCAAACTGCCGCTCCCCCACCTCGTTTGTGATCTGCACGCGGGAAATGCGGATCTGTCCGCCCGCCTCCTGATGCTCCTCGAACGTATAGCCGCCGGCGTCCGACACCGCTTCTTCCAGCTGTTCCTTTAATTCTATGGCAAGATCCGTATGCGTATTCATTCGTTTTCCTCCGGCTCCCTATTATTTTATGATAGTATAAGCCAAAACGGGAAAAATAACGGAAAAATCTCAAAAAAAGAATTGACATCTTCCGAAGGCTGTACTAAAATAGCACTGTCTGTGTGCAAGGAACGTCCGTGTCCGGATCTTTGTTCACAATTCATGCGAAGAACAAAAACCAGTATTCATCGGGAGGTGTGTGCAAGATGGCAAATATCAAGTCCGCTAAGAAAAGAATCTTAGTGATCGAGACGAAGACGTTAAGAAATCGTATCATCAAGTCCAAACTGAAGACGTTAGTAAAGAAAGTTGACGCTGCCGTGGCTGCCGGCGACAAGGCTTTGGCTACTACCTGTCTGAAGGATGCGGTAGTTGCAATCGACAAGGCTGCGGCTAAGGGCATTATCCATAAGAACAATGCTGCAAGAAAAGTTTCCAGACTGACGATTGCGGTAAACAAGATCGCTTAAGGATAGGATTTATCAAAGGGCTGTGCCGTCGGGCGCAGCCCTTTTTCATTCTGATCCCCATTCCGGAGCACCGGCGACGGGGTACCATCAAAACTATTTGTAACGGAGCACAGGCCGCCGGTGACCGCAGCCGAGAATATGAGATTCTCGGCGCGGCGCTTCGCAGGCACAGGCTCCGCTATTGGAGGAAGTATGGAAACGCACAGCTATCTCGTCATCGACCTGAAATCGTTCTACGCGTCGGTCGAATGTGTCGAACGGGGACTGGACCCCATGACCGCCAAGCTGGTCGTGGCGGACCCGGAACGGGGCGACAAAACGATCTGCCTTGCCGTATCGCCCGCCCTGAAAGCGCTCGGCGTAAAAAATCGCTGCCGGGTCTTTGAGATCCCCAAAAACCTTTCCTATGTGACCGCGCCGCCCCGCATGCAGCTCTATATCGACTATGCCGCCGAGATCTACGCGGTCTATCTCAAATACATCGCGCCGGAGGATATCCACGTCTATTCCATCGACGAGGCGTTTCTTGACGTGACCCACTATCTCGCGCTCTACGGCATGACCGCGAAGGAGCTGGGAAAATGCCTGATGTCCGAAATTTTGGAGCGAACCGGCGTCAGGGCCACCTGCGGCATCGGAACGAATCTGTATCTTGCCAAGATCGCCCTCGACATTACCGCCAAGCATTCGCCGGATTTTATCGGCTGTCTCGACGAGGAAAGCTATCGGAAAACGCTTTGGAACCACCGCCCTCTCACCGACTTCTGGCGCATCGGGCGCGGAACCGCCGCCCGGCTCGCCAAATACGGCATCCACACGATGCAGGCGATCACCGAGACCGACGAGGACTTTCTCTATCGGCTGTTCGGGATCGACGCCGAGCTGCTGATCGACCATGCGTGGGGGCGCGAACCGACGACGATCGCGGACATAAAAAATTACCGTCCGAAATCCAACTGCCTTTGCAGCGGTCAGGTGCTGATGCGGGACTATGCGTTCGACGAGGGGCGGCTGATCGTCAAGGAAATGACGGATCTGCTCTGTCTGGAAATGGTGGAGCGCGGCGTAATTACGAACTCGGTCACCCTACAGGTCGGCTATTCAAATTCGCTGGACAAAGAACCGGCGCACGGCACCGCCTCGCTTCCCGCCGAAACGAACGCCGATATCGTGTTGATCCCGGCAGTCGCCGAGCTTTACGACCGCATCGTCGATCCCAAATATCCGGTGCGGCGCGTCACCGTCACCTGCAACCATATCGTTCCGGAGGAATATCGGCAGTACAGCTTTTTCGGGGATCAGGAGGAACTGGAACGCAGCCGGAAGCTCCAGACCGCGCTGCTGGGCATCAAAAAGAAATTCGGAAAAAATGCGATCCTGAAAGGAATGAATCTGGAAGAAGCCGCCACGACGCAGGAACGCAATCACCAGATCGGAGGACATAAAAGTGGCAAGTAAACCGAGAGCCAAAATGGAGATCGCCGAGCGCGCAAAACAGTTCATGCCCTTCTCCGCCGTTCACGGTCTGGAAGCCGCTCTGGCAGCCAAGGAGCGCGTCGTCGTTCCGCCGGTCACGCTGACCGAGGATATGGCGGAAGAGCTGGACCGCAGGCTGCGGCAGCTTACGGTCGGGCAGATGGTCACGGTGGTTTACTTCTGCCGCGGCGAATACCGAAAGCTGACCGGCATGGTGGCGAAGATCGAGGAGACGAGCCGGATCTTACAGGTGGTCGCAACGCGCGTCGCCTTTGAAGATATTGCGTCGATCTCCCTCGAATGACGGGGCGGGGCTTTTGTCCCGCTAGGGGATCACGACGGTCTTTCCGGCTCCGTGACCGCCGAACAGCAGCCACTCGCCCGGCTCCAAAAGCGAAAAGATCGCCTCCCGCTCCCGCCTTGCAAGCTCCGGATCGGTGTCCACGGAGATCATCAGATAGGGCGCCAGCTTGTTGAACTTCTGCTGCTGCGGGATCTGGTCCTTTACGTTGATGAAAATATCTCCGGTAAACAGGATTCGCAATCTGCGTTCCACAAAAACGATTTCTCCGGGCACATGTCCGCCCGCGCCCTCATAGACCTGAAATTCCATACCGCAAAGGGACAGCTCCCCGATGGGCTCCAGCAGCGCCTCCGCCTCCGGCGAACGCCCGCCGATCACCCGGAGCCGCTCTTTTTCCGGCGGATGATAGCCCGAAAGCACCTTGCTGATGCGGGCATAGGGCGCGTGCACCGGATTTTTCTCCCGCCAGCACTCCCTTCCCTCAAGCTCCCGCACAAAATTCTCCGCACAGCTTCGGCTGACGTAGATCTGCGGGAAGAAATCGTTCAGCGCGCAGTGATCGACGTCGGCATGCGTCAGGATCAGATAACGCTCCCGCTCCAAAAAGTCGGGATATTCCGCCTGCAGCGCCGCAAGCGTCTCCGCCTGATAGCTGTACAGACCCCCGTCCACGACCACAAGCTTCCCCTGCCGTTCCAGCACGCAGACGTTGCTTCCGCAGGGAGGCTCAAGCAAAAGGGCGTTCACGCCGTCCGGCAGCGAATAGCGGGTCACCCGCGGCTCGAAGGCGTCGCCGTGATAGAGCGAAAGCTGCTCGGCAAAGCGCCGCAGATATTCAAACGTCTTGAACTGTGCCTTAGGCCGCTCGCGCAGATTCTCCATGATCTGGTTGGACTGCACGATCAGATCCGTCTTCTGCTCCTGATCCAGCTTCCGCAGCTCCGCAATGCGGTTCGCAAAGGAAACATAAAACACCGTATTGTCCAAAAGCCGCTCGCCCTGCGTATATTCCAGCACCTGCACCTTGCACAGAAGCGTCGCCTTCTGCAAAAAGTCCGAAACCTTTCCGTTGTTTTCCACAAACAAGCCCATACGGAAATGCTGCACGCCGCTTCCGTCCGTCTGCGAGCTCATATAGGAAATATTGAATTGATAGCTGTGAATGAGCCGCAGCACCGGAAGCACGGCTCCCGGCACGTCCGGCAAAAGAAATTCCACCAAGATCACGTTTCCGACTTCGGTCATATCCAGAATATAGCCTTTTTCGGTCAGCAGCTCGGTGGCACGGTCAATGGCCTCCTCCCCGCCCTCCACTTCCAGAAAGAGCGTGTTCAGATCAATGGCCTTGTTGTAGCTGACGCGCGTAATGTTGAGCCCCAGCGAGGAAATGATCTCGCTTGCCGACAAGAACGCGCCCACCTGATCGGGCATCCGTGTTGTATATGTCTTTTTCATAAGCTCCTCACCTTCCCTGCTCAGATAGAACGAAAGCCCTTGCCGACGATCTCGCTGCTGTTGACGATCGTCATAAACGCCTGCGGGTCGTTTTTCCTCAGAAAAATACGAAGCCGCGTCGCCTCGCTTCTTGTCAGAACCGTCATCAGCACGCGCTCCTCGTGCTTGGTGTATGCGCCGTACGCCGTCTGCTCGGTCGCCGAACGGTGCAGCTCCTGAATGATAAATTTCTCGACCTGCTCCGGCTTCTGACTGATGACCGTGCAGACCTTCCGCAGATTCAGGCTCTCGATCGCGCCGTCCACGACCGTACATTTGAGGATCAGCCCAAGGATGCAGTACAGCCCCACCCGCGCGCCGTAAAGCCCTGCGGCGATCACCACGATGCCCAGATCGCTCAGCATCAGCGCCCTGCCGATCTCCAAACTCGTGTGCTTGTGCAGGATCATCGCCACGATATCGGTCCCGCCGGTCGAAGCGCCCACGTTGAATACGATCGCGCTGCCCACCGCCGGCAGAATGACCGCAAAACAGAATTCCAGAAACGTATCGCTGCTCATCGGCGAGGCAAGCGGCCAGAGCCATTCGCAGAGGCTCACATAAAACGACAGCGCGAAGGACGAATAGACCGTCCAGCCCATCGAGCGGACGCCGAGGAAAAGAAACCCGAGCAGCACCAAGATACCGTTCACAATCCACATGAAGATCCCCACGTTCCACTTCGGGAACAGCGTGGAAAGAATGATCGAAATACCCGAGGTCCCGCCAAACGCGAAATGATTTGGTGTTTTGAATAGTGCAATTCCCAGCGCGGTAAAGAAAAGACCGCAGTTCAAAAGTAAGAAAAACCGGATATCCTCTATAATGCGCTGTTTGCCGGGTAAACGCTTACAAGGCAAGCGTTTGCTTTGCAATCCGTCGCCTTGCAGTCTTCTGCTCTTGCTCATCGTCGTTCGCTTCTCCTTCGTCCTGCGTCCCTTTTTCGGAACGACCGTACCCTACTGTAGCACATTTTTTTCGGACAGTAAAGACGCGGCTTATTTTTTGTAAAAAGCGGATTTATATTCCAGCGGCGTCATTCCCTCCAGCCGCTTGAACAGTTTCATAAAGTATTTCTCATCGGTAAAGCCGCAGGAATACGCCGCCTCCTTTATGCTGATGGAACCGCTCAGCAAAAGCCGTTTCGCTACGTCGATCCGCGTCCGGTTCAGGTATCGGATCAGCGTAAGCCCGGTCTCTTTTTTGAACAGCGCGGAGAGATACTCCGCATTGTAATGAACCGCCTCGGCGATCTCCGAAACGGAAAGCTGTCGGTGGCAGTTCGACTTGATCCACTCCGCCGCCGCAAAAACGACCGGCGATGCGGCGGGCTTCGCCTTTTTTCCACCGTCAAGCGCTTCCTGCGTCAGCTCCATTAGCAGCAGACTCAGCGAGCAGGAAAGCAGCTCCCTGCGGTACAGCTCCTCCTGTCTGGAATAGTCCAGCAGCTGATGAAAAAGCAGCCCCACGCGCCGCAAATTTTCGGCGGTCCCGCATTCGGGCAGCAGGTAGGAAAAGCTCCCCGGCAGCGCTTCTCCGCCGCCCGTCTCCCAGTCCGTTCCGCTCCCGAAATGCACCCACATATAGGAAAGCCTGCCCTCCGCCGCCCGATGGCCGTAATGCTCCTCCCCCGCCTTCAGAAAAACATACTGCCCCTCCGAGACGGCAAGCCGCCGCTCCGACTGGGTGATCGGCAGCGTCCCCTCCAGCACAAAGATCAGCACGTTGCAGTCAAAGCGCCGCCGGCAATGCACAAAGCCGCCCTCGCTGATCAGATTGCCGCAGACATAAAACTCCGGCAAATTTTTATCGCAGACATAAAAATACCTCGTTCCGTTTTCCATCCCGATCCCCTCTCCAAAAACGATTTTCCCGCTATCTAAAGCAATACCATAAATTTCTCGGATTTGCAAATCATTTATCGGTTTTTGTCCACCGACATTTCCGTGATCGTTCCTTATAATGGGCATATAGAACGCGAGCCGCGCCCTGCCGCAGCCCGCCGTCTAAAATTTGCTCTGCTATGGAGGAGAAAATGTTAAAGAAAATCAATCGGGAACAGGTGACCGTATTGCCGGGACTTTTCCGGGAACGGATGGACGTCAACAGAAATTATCTTATGGAACTGGACTCTCAGTGTCTGCTGCAAAATTTTTATTTGGAAGCCGGTATTCTCATGCCCGGTCTGCAGGTCGTGGCAGATCCGCAGAGCGCCCGTCTCCACTGGGGCTGGGAAGCTCCCACCTGCCAGCTCCGGGGACACTTTCTCGGTCACTGGCTTTCCGCCGCCTCCGCGTATTACGCGTCCGAGGGCGATCCGGAGCTGAAGGCGAAGCTCGATCATATCGTGTCGGAGCTTGCCCTTTGCCAAGAACAGAACGGCGGCGAATGGGTCGGCCCCATTCCCGAAAAATATTTTCGCCGGCTTGCCGAGAACCGCTATATCTGGTCGCCCCAATATGTCATGCACAAGACGATTATGGGACTGACCGACGCATACAAATATGCCGGAAGCCGGCAGGCGCTCGATATCGTAAGCCGACTGAGCGACTGGTATGTGCGCTGGACGGACGAAATGCAGAGCCGCAATCCCTCCGCCGTTTACGGCGGCGAGCAGGGCGGAATGCTGGAGCTATGGGCGGAGCTTTTTGAGCTTACGGGCGAAGAAAAATATATGCGGCTTGCCGAACGGTACGCAGACAACGGAATGTTCCGGACGCTGGACGCCGGAGAAGACGCGCTGACGAACGACCATGCGAACGCCAGCATCCCGCTCTCCCACGGTTCCGCCAAGCTGTATGAAATTACGGGAGACGAGAAATGGCGCCGCCGCACCGAGCGGTTCTGGAAAAACGCCGTGACCGACCGGGGCATGTACTGCACGGGCGGTCAGAACGCCGGCGAATTCTGGGTGCCGCCGTTTCAGCAGGGCCGCTTTCTTGGCGAAAACACCCAAGAGTTCTGCACCGTCTACAATATGGTTCGCACCGCCTCGTACCTGTACCGCTGGACGGGCGATACGACCTATGCGGACTATATCGAGCGCTGTCTTTACAACGGTTTTCTGGCGCAGCAGAACGCTTCGACCGGAATGCCGACCTATTTTCTTCCGCTCTCGGCGGGAAGCCGCAAGAAATGGGGAAGCAGGCGGCATGATTTCTGGTGCTGTCACGGGACGATGGTGCAGGCGCAGACGCTCTACCCCGACCTGATCTACTGGGAAGACCAAGAAAACCGTCGCCTTGTGGTAAGTCAGTACATCCCTTCCCGGCTCTCCTTTCGCGTGGAGGACACGGACGTCCGGATCACGCAGACGACCGATATGAAAAGCTACAATTCACAGATCTTATTTGACGAGCGCAGCGAGGGCGGCAGCTCCCGATGGTCGCTTCGCTTTGACGTCGCCTGCCCGGAGCCGACCGACTTTACGCTCTCCTTCCGCATTCCCGGCTGGGTCAAGGGCGAGGTCGTCTGCCGGATCAACGGCGCGGAAGAAAAGGCCGCGGTCGCCGACGGCTATCTGAATCTGAAAAGGCGCTGGTCGAACGATTCCGTTTCCCTGCTCCTTCCCTGCGGGCTTTCCATGGAGCCCCTGCCGGATATGCCGGAGCTTGCGGCAGTCACCGAGGGTCCCATCGTGCTTGCGGGACGGATCGACCGCGACTGCGGACTATCCGGGGATTTTGAGAAGCCGGAGGAGATTCTTTCCCCCCGGACCGAGCATACCTACGGTACGTTTCCGTGGAAGCAGAGCTGCTATGTGACGCGCAGACAGCCGCAGAATTTCACGTTTCAGCCGCTCTATGAGCTTCAGGACGAAACCTATACGGTGTACTTTTCCAAGAAGGAGTAGGCGCAGAACAGAGAATCTCGCTTGCGAAATTCTCCGCCTGCGAGATTCTCCGCCTGCGGCGGGTCGCTCCGGCGACGCAGTTCCTTACTCCCGATTATCCTTCAAGCTTTCCACCAGATCGATCCGCTTGACCTTGCGCCGAACAAGCGCCAGCGACGCCGCATAGCTTGCCGTCGTCAGCACGATCGTCAGCAGGTAGCTTCTGGGCGCGACCGACGTGGTGATCAGCATGGAGAGCATATCGGCGCACATCGTAAAGTATAGCTTGCCCGTCGCAAAGGTCGCCGGAACGCTCAGCAAAATCCCCAGCGGCAAAAAGATATGATTGGCGCTCAGCACGATCCGGTCGATCTGTCGATCCCGGTATCCCAGCACCTTGAGCATGGAAATATTGCTCCGGTTTTCCGTCACCATCATATTGACCGCCACATAGACGGAGGCGATGCAGATAATAATGCCCAGCCCCATTAGAAGATAAAGCAGGATTCCCATCTGGTCAATGACCGTGTCGATCTGATCGCTCAGATCCGACTTACGGCTTTGTTGCACCAACACGGAGCTTGGAAGCTCCAGCTCCGTGTCGCTGAGCAGCGCGTTGAAAACGCCGCTTTCCAGTCCCAAAAGCTCCGCCCCGTTTTCTCTTGAAGTATAAATAACCTTCATCACATCATTTTCCAAGATGCCGCCGATAATGATCTCGCTTTTTTCCATGGTCAGCGGATTGTACAGCGCGACCCGGTCGCCGGTCTGCCAGCCCGTAGCGGCGGCGGTCAGCGTGGAAATATAATATCCGTCGCCGATATCGACCTCCCTGCCGTTTTCGTCCCGGAAGTTCAGGTACGGATTGTCTGCATCGGTCCCAAACAGCGACAGGGCGTGCCCGTCCTCCGATTCCAAGCCGGCGACAAGAAGCCCCTCGCCTCCGTAGGGATTCTCCGTGCCAAGCTCGTTCAGCAAATACTGATATTCATAGCTTCCGATCGCCTCCGAGGCGTCGTCTACCGTCGTCTTCATGGAATCAAACATTGCAAAGCTGAGCAGCACGATATACGACCCCAAAAAGACGCCGAGCAGCACCACCATACCCCGCGCGGGATTTCCGAGCAGGGAACGAATCGCAAACTTTGTTCGAAAGGACAGCTTTTTGTCCGCCAAAATCCGCTTTCTCTTTTTATCCGAAGCGTCGGCGTTCGCGGCGAGCAGCAGGACCGTATCCTTTTTCAGCAGCCTCCGCACAGCCAAAAGCGCCGCCGCCACATACATAAGCGTCGGGATCACAATACCGAGCGCGGCAACAAGGGGCTGCAAATGCCCGTGTACCCGCATCGGCTCGTAGTCCTGAAGTCCCATTTCGCTGTAGGGCTGCGCGCAGACTGCCGAAAGAACCGCCGTCAACACGCCCGCCGCCAAGCCCGGAAGCGCGGCAAAGCCCGCGTAATGCCGCATCAGCTGCCCCTTTTTATAGCCCATCGCAGAGAGCGTGCCGATCATGCGCTGCTCGCTTTTCACCTTACGGCCGATAATGATGCCGACCAGCGCCACGGCGATCAGCGGAAGAATGCAGAGAATCAGCCATGACATGGCAATAAACAGCTCTGCCTGCGAATCCACCATGGCAATGCGCGGATTCTCCTCGCGGGAGGTGTAGCCGCTCAGCGCGTACGTCTCGTAAACGGCGCGGCGAAATTCCACGCTGTTGTCCTTCGAATAACGCACAAGATACCGACTGCCGCTCTCGCCAAGCTTGGCAAAGGCGCTGTCGGTCATATACGCCAGATAAAAGCTTGTAATATTTTTATAGCTGTCGTCCTCGTTTTCCAGCATATATAAATAATCCGGGCGCTGAAAAAATCCGGTGACCGTATAGCTCCCGCCGCCGATGTTTAACGTGTCGCCGAGAGCGATCTTCTGCTTAACCGCATAGCCCTCGGAAATAAGGACCTCATCGTCGTTTCGGATATCCTCTCCAACCGTAACCTCATAAAGGTCGATTTTTTCCGTCTTCCGGAAGACTCTTGCCGTAACGCCGTCGGTCTCCACATTGAGGAAGCGTTCCCGCTCAAGCGTTACGTCGTATTCCCGTTCCAGCTCGGCGATCGCCTCGTCGGAGATCGGCAGATAGGTGGTAAAATTGGCGTCCTCCAAGCAATGCTCCGAGAAAAAGTCCTCGGAGAACTCCAAAATTGCGTTTCCGGCAATGTTAAACATGTAAAACAGGAACAGCGTAGCCGCCGTCAATACCGAGGCGGACAGGTAAAAGGAAAGATTTTCCCGGATGCTGCGAAGATACCGTTTGTTCAGCTTCATTTTCCTTCTTCCCCCTTCTACAGCACCAGCTCGGCTGCCGGGAGCTTCCGTTCGTTGGCACAGTTTTCCACCACCTGACCATCCTTCAGGCGCACGACCTGATCCGCCATGCCGGCAATCGCCTCGTTATGCGTAATGATCACCACGGTCGTGCCGAATTGCGAATTCATTTTTTCCACGAAGCGAAGCACGCTCCGGGACGATTTCGTATCGAGCGCCCCGGTCAGCTCGTCGCAGAGCAGCAGCTTGGGATTTTTGATCATGGCACGCGCGATCGCGACCCGCTGCTGCTGTCCGCCCGAAAGCTCCTTCGGAAAGCGCCGCCGGTATTTTGCAATATCGAGCGCGTCCAGCACCTCCTCCAGATCGAGCGGTTTGACCGATATATCCGAAACCACCTCGATGTTTTCCTCCACGGTCAGATCGGGGATCAGATTATAAAACTGGAACACAAAGCCCACATCCTCCTTCCGATAATCCGTGCGCTGTTCGCCGGAAAGCCCGCTTACCCGCCTTCCCGCGATCGTCAGCTCCCCGTCGTCCAACGTATCCAGCCCGCCCAACATATTCAAAAGCGTGCTCTTTCCGGAACCCGACGGACCAAGAATAACGCAGATCTTTCCCTCCGCAAGCTCCAGCGACGCATGGTCAAGAGCGTATACCTCGGCTTCGCCTGTTCCGTATTTTTTCACCGCATTTTTTAAGCTGATAAACATATGTAACGTTTCCTTTCCGCACCCGGCGTTCCTTTTTGGCATGGATGCACTTAAGCACTTATGCACTGTATTCTCTTTTTCTGGGT
Source organism: Lachnospiraceae bacterium (assembly GCA_030524525.1). Classification (GTDB taxonomy): domain Bacteria; phylum Bacillota; class Clostridia; order Lachnospirales; family Lachnospiraceae; genus ISDg. Next base: position 173 of record JAUNGI010000021.1, on the reverse strand, counting down.
TAGTTTTTGCTAACCCCCTGTCCAAAGGAAAGCGGTCTTTTTGTTATAGACCGCTAACCAAAATTATACTATACTACACTCTATGTGGGTTGTCAAGCAGGAGAATAGTTTATATCGTTAAATTCTAATTTATCTATTCAACCCTCTGTAAACCCTGTATTTTCAAGGCATAT